>JBEBRW010000003.1:0-149637 GCA_040394635.1 Victivallis vadensis
AGGTTACTGTGGCGGACGGCGCCGTGACTGTGGAAGGCAAAGAAAAGCTTTCCATGAAAATTCCGCCGATGGTTTCGGTGGATATCAAGGATAATGTTCTCAGTGTGGTGCGCGATGACGAGTCGAACCGTTCGAGCGCCATGCAGGGCCTGGCCCGTAACCTGATCAACAATATGATGATCGGGCTGACGACCGGGTTCAAGAAAGAGCTGACCATCGTCGGCGTCGGTTACCGCGCAAGTCTCGCGGGCAGCACGCTGACCCTCAGCCTCGGGTATTCCCATCCGATCGTGTTTGAAGTGCCGAAGAGCATCAAACTCACGGTCAAGGATGCGAATATCACTGTCGAAGGTGCTGACAAGCAGATTGTCGGCGAAGTGGCGGCGACGATTCGACGCTTCCGTAAACCCGAGCCGTACAAGGGCAAGGGCATTCGGTATGCCGACGAAAAGATCACGCTCAAGGAAGGCAAATCGGTCGGGTAATTGGAGATAAAAAATGACGGTAAAAACTAGAAAAGAACAGCGTACCAAGCGCCATCTGCGTATCCGCTCGAAGATTTCCGGTACTGCGGCCTGCCCGCGGTTCTGCGTCAGCATCACTGCCAGCAACATCTATGTGCAGTTCATTGACGACGAAAGCGGCGTAACCCTGGCGGCGACTTCCACGCTGGATAAGAAATTCAAGGAGCAGAAAGGTCTGCCCAATATGGCCGGCGCCCAGGTGCTCGGCAAAATGGCCGCGGAAAAAGCCGTTGCTGCTAACATCAGCAATGTGGTTTTCGACCGTTCCGGTTTCAAGTTTCATGGACGCATCAAGGCTATCGCCGATGCCGCCAGAGAAAACGGCCTCAAGTTCTAGGAGCTCAGTATGGCGAAAAGAAATGAAGAATTCAAGAACGATGAAGTGATGAACAACGAATACGATGAAAATATCATCAGTATCAATCGTTGCAGCAAGGTCGTAAAAGGCGGCCGTAACTTCAGCTTCGGCGCCCTCGTGGTCGTCGGCAACCGTAACGGCAAGATCGGTTACGGCTACGGCAAAGCCAACGAAGTCTCCGACGCCATCCGCAAGGGCGGCGAAATCGCACGCAAAAACCTGATGGATATTCCGCTTCACGGTGCGACCATCCCGCACGAAGTGGAAACGCGTTTCGGCGGGGCCAAGATCCTGCTGAAGCCGGCTTCCACCGGTACCGGTCTGATCGCTGGCGGCGCTGTTCGCGCCATCCTCGACCTGGCCGGAGTCAATGACGTGCTGGCGAAGTCGCTGGGTTCGAACAACCCCGTGAACGTGGCCAAAGCCACCTTCCGGGCCATCGAATCGCTGTCCTCCCGCGAGGACATCATGGCCAAGCGCGGTCTGAGCAAATAACAAAACTAATTCAGGATAAATTATCATGAAATTACACGAACTTTCACCCACACCGGGCAGCAGGAAGAAACGTCACCGCGTCGGACGCGGCGACAGTTCCGGCTGGGGCCGTACAGCCGGCCGGGGCGAAAAGGGCGCCGGATCTCGTTCCGGTTCCAAATATCGCCCGTACTTTGAAGGCGGTCAGATCCCGTTCTTCCGGCGTTTGCCCAAACGCGGCTTCAAGAGCATGAGCAAAGTGGACTACAACCTGGTCAATACTTCGCTGCTCGAAGCGAACTTCAATGACGGCGATGTCGTCAACGATGAAACGCTTCGCGCCAAGGCTCTGCTGCCGGCCAAGAAATTTCCGATCAAGGTCCTCGCCAATGGCGATCTGACCAAGAAATTGACCGTTCAGGCCAGTAAATTCTCGGCCACGGCCAAGGAAAAGATCGAAGGCCTCGGCGGAGCCTGTGAAATTGTTTAACCTCTAAAAAAACAGCGGGTATTTATGTTTGCTGCATTTATCAATATGTTGAAAATCAAAGAACTGCGCGCCAAGCTGCTGTTCACTGCCGGTATCGTCGTCATTGACCGGTTTGCCGCCAATATCACATGTCCTGGTATCAACCCCAAGGCCCTGCAGGAGTATGTCCATACTCTGACCACCGCCGCCGGTGACAACCAGCTCATGCAGATGCTCGACATATTCAGCGGGGGTGCGCTGGCGAACTTCGCAGTCGCCACGCTCGGCATCATGCCGTACATCACCGCTTCGATTATCATGCAGCTCCTGACGCCGGTCATCCCCTCGCTGGAAAAACTCCAGCGCGAAGGCGATGCCGGCCGTCAGAAAATATCCCAGTATACCCGTTATCTTACGCTGGCCGTCTGCGTTGTGCAAGGCGGCATGGCGGCGATGGCGATGATCGACCCGACCCGTCTCCATATGCCGGCGCCTTCGATGCCGTTGGTTGTCGGCAACCACACCATGTTTGTCATCATGACCGTGATCGTGCTTACGTGCGCCACCATGGTACTGACCTGGTTAGGGGAGCAGGTTACCCAGCGCGGTATCGGCAACGGGGTGTCGTTGATCATCACCATCAATATTATCGCCCGTCTCCCGCAGGCCGTCAAGATGCTCATCGACATGGCCATCGCGGGCCAGACCGGCACCGCGAACTTCAGCCCGGTCAAACTCTTGATCCTGCTGCTGATCTTCATCATCGTCACCGCGGCTACCATCATGCTGGCACAGGGCATGCGCCGGGTACCGATCCAGATGGTCCGCAAAACCGTCGGCAGCCAGATCCATGGCGGCACCACTTATATGCCGCTGAAGGTCAACTTCGCCGGGGTCATGCCGATCATTTTCGCCAGCGCTTTGCTGCAGATCCCGCCGATCATCCTCGGCTTCATGCCGCAGAACCGCGTCACGAGCTTCATCGCACAGCTGTTCAACTACAGCTCCGTTTCGCACACCGTGATCTATGCGCTGATGATTCTGGCATTCTCCTACTTCTGGGTTGCCAACCAATTTAATCCCATCCAGATTTCCGAAAACCTGAAAAAGGAAGGCGCTTACATCCCCGGAATCCGCCCCGGCGCCCCCACCGCGGAATTCCTGGATAACTCGATGTCCCGCATCACCTTTGCCGGTTCCCTCTTCCTGATGGCGCTGGCGATTTTCCCGATGATCCTGAGTCAGAGCTTCAAGGTTCCGTCGCTGGTTTCCCAGTTCTTCGGCGGTACCAGCTTGCTGATTATGGTCGGGGTGGTGCTCGATACACTCACCCAGCTTGAATCGCATCTGACCATGCGTAATTATGACGGTTTCCTGAAGAACGGACGGCTGCGCGGACGTCGCGGCACCACTTCTTGAGGACCGCCCTGATGAAAGACCGGGTAATCGCCATTGACGGACCGGCTGCATCCGGCAAAAGTACCATTGCCAATGCGATTGCCGAACGGTTGAACATCCCTTATATCAGTACCGGCAACATGTACCGGGCAGTCACCTGGTATGCCGCCAGAAACGGCATTTCCGCGAACAATTTGACCGCCGAAGCCCTGAAGCCGGTGCTCGATACCCTGAACCTCGAATACGTCCCCGGAGCCTCCGGTAAATACGAAATCCGTGTCAACGGCGAATTCCCCGGCGAGCAGCTCCGCACGCCCGAGGTCACTGCGCTGAGCAGTCCCCTTTCGGCCGTGCCCGTCGTGCGCGAATATCTGCTGGGCAAGCAGCGCGATTTCGCCAAGCTCGGCCTGGTCGTGCTGGAAGGGCGCGATATCGGCACGGTGATTTTCCCCGAGGCCCGCTATAAATTTTTTCTGACTGCTACCCCCGAAGAACGCGCCCGCCGCCGCTTGTGCCAGAACGGCGAAGTCGTCGACGGCGCCACGCTGGAATCGGTGGCCCGTGAGATCGCCCAGCGCGACCTGCAGGATTCGACCCGTCCGATCGCCCCGCTCAAGCAGGCCGAGGACGCCATCAAGGTCGATTCCACCGGCATGGATGTGGCGCAGTCGGTCAATTGCATCCTGGACCGGATTCGTTCGCATTTTTCCACTTACCGCGTGTGTTACGCGGATACCGACCAGATGGGTGTGGTGTATTACGCCAACTATCTGGAATATTTCGAGCGCAGCCGTACCGAAATGCTGCGCGACGCCGAGCTGCCCTACCGCAAGCTGGAGGAAATCGGTTATTTCCTGCCGGTGTCGGAGGTCAAGTGCAAATATTTCGCTTCGGCCCGTTACGACGACCTGCTTGTTTTCAAAAGCTGGGTGGAAGAGCTGGGCAATGTCCGGATGGTAGTCGCCACCGAGATTTACTGCGGCGACAAACTGCTGGTCCGCGGATTCGTTACGCTGGCCTGTGTCAACACCAAAGGGCGTCCGTGCCGTATCCCTGATATCCTTATCGAGGCTTGTCCGCGGATTCCTTTGCTTTAACCCGAAAGGAGATGGTCGATGACCGCAACATACATCACCTTCGGCCTGTATCTCCTGGTGCCGATCCTCATCGGAACTATTTTCTTCCTCAAAGTGACCAATGTCGAGGGTTTCCTGCTGGGTAAACGCAAAATGGGTGGATGGGTGACGGCTCTCTCCGCCCAGACCAGCGACCGGGGCTACTGGCTGCTGCTGGGGCTCCCCATGCTCGTTTATACCACCGGCTTGTGCAATATCTGGCTGGCGGCCGGACTGGCGGCCGGTACACTCTTTAACTGGATTCTGGTGGCGCCCCGGTTGCGCGCCTACACCGGACAGACCAAATCGCTGACGCTGGCGGCATTTTTCCAGCGCCGTTTCCGCGATCCGAGCGGCTTGCTGCGGATACTGACGGCGGCGGGCACGCTGTTTTTCTTTACCGTTTACGCGGCGGTGGGGCTGATGCTTACCGGCAAAATGCTGGAGTCCATCGGTTACCAGCCGGCGGTGATGATCTGTGGCGGGGCGTTGCTGCTTTATGTGATGATGGGCGGGTATCCGGCGGTCTGCTGGACGGATTTTCTACTGGGATTGCTGATGTTCATCGCCATTGTGGCGGTGCCGGTGGCGGCGATGATCTCACTGCCGCCCGGCGCGCTGGCCAGTGCCATTGCCTCCCGCGACACTCAGATCATGAATCCGATACCGCCCGGCGGCACGATCGCGATCATTTCGATGACGGTATGGGGGCTCGGTTACTTCGGGCAGCCGCATATCCTGACGCGCTTCATGGGCGCGAAACCGGGCAAGCTCTCCGGCAGTACGCTGGTCGCCATGGTCTGGCTGCTGATTTCGCTCGCTGGAGCGATCGGCATCGGCCTGCTGGCCATCGCCATGTTTCGAGAGACGATTCTGGACGAAGGTGGAGAACCGTTTATCTACATGATCCGGCGGCTCTTCGACCCGAAGCTTTACCCGTGGATCAGCGGAACATTGGCGGCGGTGGTTCTCGGCTCGATCCTGGCCACCATCGACTCGCAGGTCATGGTTTGTACTTCCACACTGACCGAGGACCTCTACAAGGGCCTGCTGCGCCGCCGCGCCTCCAACGATGAACAAGTATGTGCGGCCCGCTTTTCCGTGATTCTGGTTACGGTGGTTGCCGTGCTTATCGCCTTGTATTGGCAGAGGGGCATTTTTGACCTGTTCGGACTGGGGTGGGGCGGCCTCGGGGGAGCTTTCGGCCCGGTGGTGCTGATGGCGCTTTATTCGCGCCGGACTTCGTGGATCTCGGCGCTGTGCGGCATGCTGGCCGCAGTCGCCGTCATGGTCTTCTGGCGCCTCGCCGGCTACAATGAACACCTGTACGGAATCCTGCCGGGATTCGTCACCGGATTATTCACCATCAGCATCGTCAATTTGATTCTGCCGCAGAAAAACGCCGCCGTGCTGCGCGGCTACAACCGCATGCTCGCCCGGATCAGGATGAGGTAACTTATACCAAATTGGTATTATTTCCGGTAATAGGTGTTCAGCAATTCCGCGATTCTGTCGCGTTTATGCTGCAATACCGCGGGGTCGTGTGTATAGACCGTGAGGCTGGTGACGAGTTCCGGTTCGATTTCAAGTTCCTTGCGGGCGGCGCTCTGCCATTCCCCGGACATCTTTGCAGAGTTGGCCAAGGCATTTTTCAGAAGCTCGAAATATTGGAAATCCTCCAGGCCGTCGCGTACCTGTTTGGCGCGAATGGACAGAACGGGATGCTTTTCGCCGGGATAAACCAGGATGCCGTCCCCATTGTAACTGCCCATGGAACGTCCGGGCCAGTTGGCCAGCGGTGCACCGGAGACCGGCGGCAGGTCCTTCAGGTTGGAGATCGCGGGGTCGAGCCAGAGAGTCGAACTGTAATAGAGAAAGCCGTCCGGTTGAAACTTCCAGGCCTTCAGGCCGGTCAGGAGCCGCATCCCGACCCATGAATTTTCGATGACGAAACTGGCATACGGGGGCAAAGGCTTGTTGGCTACGTACCACCATACTTTGTTGCCGCGGTTTCTTGCGGCCTGAACATGAGCTGTGTTCACTTCGTACCGGTCGGTCATGGGGCACCAGATGTCGACAAGACCGGCGAAGGGGGAGTCTTCTCCGCCGAGGGTATAATCATAAGCGGTCGTCATGAACTTCACTTCCGGAATTTGTTTTTTCACCTCCAGCAATTTTTCTTTCATTTCCTTGAAACGAGTAGGAGGGGTTTCATCGAAAGTGTAACAATACGCGTAGTCGGCAAGGCCATTTTCTTTATAGGCGGGGTATATTCTTTTCAGTGATCCGATGTACTGGTTGAGGTCTCCGATCCCATAGCGCACATTGAAGTTGCGCATACCCGAATCGATCAGTTTGCGGGCGTCGGGAACCGATAAGGGTGAGCTCACGTACAACGGCGCGGGGTTCATCCGGTGCTTCAGGAGGATATCCCAGATTTCCTGCCGCCAGCGCTTCGGGGAGTCTGCCGTACGCGGGTCGGGCTTGCCGGATTCAAAGACAGCGAAGACATTCGGATAAGGAGTCCCGACGGGCAGGGTAAAGTTATGAACCGTGATTTCCAACGGCACAACAGCCACCGTTTGCCCCGCCGATTTCACTTCCAATTCCGTCTTGTATACCCCCGGGGCCTGTCCGGCCGGAATTTGGGCCTCGACCCAGAACGGTTGCCATTTATCTGCCTCCAGATCGATCGCGTCCACATACGACAGCAACAAATCCGGCCACCATCCGGTACGGGAAACTGCATAGCACGGCTTTTCACAGTAAAGATATCCGACCGGGGTTATTTCCATGGTTTCAAGCGGAAGGACCGAACCGTCTGCGGTTTCCGGCACGCGGCTCAATGAAACGCCGACTTGCGGCAGGGCTTTGGAAGAACGCAGTACCAGTTGAAGTGCTTCGGCTTCATTGGCGGCCGCATTGATTTTTCCCTTGGAGGCGGGGAGGTTTATAAAAACCATTTTTTCCCGGTGAACCTGCTCCTGGCTTGTCGCGAATAATGCCAGAAGGCTGCCTTTTGACAATTCCGCAAAAGTATTTTCCTGCTGCATGAATTCCAGGGAATTGATACTTTCCTCCCAGGAATCGAGCGATGAGCTTAAACGGGCGGAATCCGTTTGAGTGGAGGAAAAAGTCTGTACAAGGCCTTGACGCTGCCGGTCGACTTCATGGCGCAGTTGCTGTATTTCCGGTGTGATTTTTGTTTTGAGGGTCTTGATGTTCCGGTACTTCCGGTCGGCGGCCTCAAATTTCGATTTCAGGTCGTATTTGACCAGCGTGACTTCGCCGATGTACCAGACATAATCCTGGACCGGATCATCCATATAAAATTGAAAACAGGTCATGCCGCTATAATCCACAGCCTGCGGCGGAAGTGGTACCCGGACATAATTACGTCCCTTTTCCAGAAACAGTTCCGGCTGCATGAACCCGGACTTGCTGTGCAGCGACAGCCGCAAAGTTCCCTTTTGCCCGGCATAAACTTCAAACACAAGCTCTTTGGCGTTTGACCAGTCGGCCTTCAGCTTGGGGGCGTCCAGCAATATCGCCGGCCAGCGCTCGCCGTCTTTCACCGTCTTTTTCATCAGGATGCGTGCGCAACTGCCGGGATGATGGTCCGGCCATGCCCCCATGGACAGCTCCGCCCCCCGGAGCCGCCAGAGTTTGATACTTTCCGCCGTATCGAAATTGAACAACTTCATTTCTTCACCACAAACACATAGAGAAAACAGCAGCAACAATACAGGCAAAATACGTTTCATTCTCGATCCTTTTTATTCATTTGGTCGTCAATACCAGTCGAAAGTACCCGGCGAGAGATCACTGTCGGGGGCATTCAGCACGGAGAAGCGCTTCTGCCATTCGCCACTGTTCGTGGCCCTCAGCCTGGATTGTTTGATTGTCCGGGCACTGCCGTCCAAAAACAGCACATTGCTTTGTTCGCGGTGGCGATTGTCGTGAATTCCGGAGGGATAAACCTGCCCGCCGCAGGTACCGTCCGTACCGAATACCGCCGTACCGTTGACGGGCGTACTCCCGCCGCCGCCGATGCGGGCGAAATCGGGAACCAGTTCCAGGAAGTATGGGACTTTGGATACTGAGCTTCTGATTTCCGAAATAATGCTGTTGGACGGTCCGTCGTAGCCGCCGCCGGTGATAATGCCGCCGGAGGCCTTGCCACCGGCCCCTCCGGAGCGAAACTGCGGGATGCCGTAATCATTGGCCAGCCAATTTCCGCCGACAACGCCGTCCGGGAGCCCTTTGGCGGTGGGACACGAAAGAACCGGGTTGCCCAGGGCGCTGTTCCAATTGTTTGCGGTACCGTCGTCATACATCGCGCTCCCCCTGATGATGCCGCTCCAGCAGAACACTTCCAGCCAGCGGGCGGACGTATTTTTGCCGCCGGGAATCCAGCCGTTATAAGAATCCATATAAAAAACAGTCAGCGTACCCAATTGCTTAAGGTTGCTCATACAGCCGGCGCTTTGTGCGCGTGCTTTGGCGGTTGACAGGGCCGGCAGCAGCATGGCGGCCAGGATTGCGATGATGGCGATCACGACCAGGAGCTCAATCAAGGTGAAATTCTCTTTTCTGAAAACATTACGATTTTTCATCATGACCTCTTTTTTTTAATCTGATAACATCTACTTATTATTATATGGGATTGGCGGTAAAAATTCCACAGGTCAAATGAACAAGCTTTTACATATTTGGTATTTATTTTTACTGAATTGATATTAGGATTGACGTTATAAGCAGATTATTTCGAGAAAACACAGAAGAAGATTATGAAGCACATTGACAAGAAAATTGTCGTATTTGGTATTTCTATACGAGATCAGGATTACTCGGCCAGCATGGCTTCGGAGACGGGGATCACCTCGCCGTCGCGGCGGAAGGCGCGCTCCATGCGCTTGAAAATGTTGTGCCTTTCCTGACGTTTTAAACAGTCGATATCACCGATGATATTGATCTCGCGGCGGCAGCGCGTGTGCGCCACGTTGATCCGGTTGGCGTTGTCGATGAAGCCGATGCCGCCGCCGTCGTTGCTGCGGACATAGCAGATGATGACGATGTCACTCTCCCCGCCCTGGAAGCTGTCCACGGTGGCGATGCGCGAATTGACGAACCGCGCCCAGTTCTTTTCGCCGATTTCTTTGCCGGCGGCCTCGTTGGCTTTTTCCAGCGAAATCAGCTTGCGGATCAGTTGCACCTGCTTGCGGTATGGCGCGATGATGGTGATTTCGTCCAGTTCATAACGCTGCAGCGCGCGGTAAAAAGCCAGGCAGCAGATCTGCGCCTCGGTCTGGTTCGACAAACCGGGCTTGCTGCCCTCCAGCGACAGGCATTCGGAGCGTTTCTCCGGCGGCAGCGCCGAGGTCGAATAAAACAACAGCGTCTGCGGCGGGTACTTCTGGTTGCGCTCATAAAACGACAGCCGGTAATACTCGGCGCGGCGGCTCGGTTTGACCCCGGCGTCGTAGAACAGCGTAGAGGCGAAACGCAGCAGCCGCGGGTTCTGGCAGCGGTAGGAACGCTGCAGCATGATCACGGGGCAGCCGCGTGCCTCGATCAGCCATTCCAGCGCGCTGCGGGTGATCATGTATTTCTGTTCGTGGGTGACCGGGCCGCATTCCGCATAAAGTTTGTCGATCACGGCCTGCGGCAGCGGAAACGGCGGCAGCTGCTGGTGGTCGCCGAAAAGAATCGCCCGTTTGCCGAGCTTCACGCACAACAGGAATTCCTCCAGGTTCGACATGCCGGCTTCGTCGAAAATAATCACGTCGTAAGGGCCGTTTTGCAGCATGTCGTCGACCACGATTTCGTCTTTGAGCAAGCTCACGTGGGTACCGGCGTAAATGCCGCCGATGCCGTGGCGGCGGCGCAACTCGATGAACCGCGCCACGTTGGAGCTTTCGCCGATCCAGCATTTTTCCGCCACGTCGGGCGCCATGCTGTAGGTGGTTTTGCCGAAGCGCAGCACCGGCAAATCGGCGATGCGGCGGCAGATGTTGTCCACGGCGGTATTGGAGGGGGCGGCGACCAGGATGCGCAGGTTTTTGCTGCACAAATTGCGGACCACCTGCTCCAGCACATGCGTTTTGCCGGTGCCGGGCGGGCCCTGGATGAGCACCAGCGGATTGGCCGGGTTCACGGCAGTGCACCAGGCCTGTTTCTGCGAGGCGTCCATGTCCTGCGGCACGTCGTGGAGCGGCGCGAAATCGAAGGTCAGCTCTTTGATTCCAAGCACGTAATCCAGTGCGCCGAGATCGGCGGGCTTGTCGGCTATGGCGCGGCAGAGGTCGTCGATCAAATTGGCGATAAACGTCCGCGGGCTGCGCTGCAGCCGCCCGAACATCTGGCCCTTGTATTGGTCGAAACGCGTCGAATCATCGCTGCGCAGCCGCCCGAAAATCACGTCGTCGTCATAAATATCCACCCGGAACGTACCGAAAATATCCCGTTCGCCGCGCACGTAAACATTCAGGATATCCCCCTCGCCGATCGGCGTATCGGGGTCGATCTTCATCCGCAGTGCCAGCTCGCGCTCCGACGGCTCGCCGATCATCTCGGCATCTTTGAAAATCAGCAGGAATTCACGCTCGTTTTCGGCGGCGATCCGGCAGCCGCTCGAGAGAAAATGCAAATTGCGCAGTACCTGCCAGCGCGTCTGCGCCGGGATCGAATCGCGCAAATTCCGCACCGTAAAGGCCGGGTTGAAATCCTCCTCCGCCTCCTGCGCATAGTCGCCGTCCAGCGGCAGGCTCAACTGCTGGTTGACCTCGTCCGACGCCTGGTCGGAGAGCGCCTGCTGGAACAGGTTGCGCATGAACGACAGCGACATCAGCTTCATCGAATTAACGATCTTGCGGTCGTAGTTGCCGGCGATCTGGTCGAGGTAGTCGGTGAATTCTTTTTTCTTCAGTTTCTGGATGTCGCAAGCCGGATAATTCTTGCGGATATGGGCGGTGAGGTCGTAAATGATCTCGAGTTTTTCGCCGTGTTTGAGCTCGTCGTCGCTGAAAAATTCGACCTCGTCCTCGCTGATGAACGGCTCGCCGTCGCTGAAAAAGAGCAGATACCGTTTGGCCCATTCCGTGCACTCCACGGTCAGGCTCGCGCAGCCGTTGCGCTGGTCCCAGCCGAAACAGCCCATTTTGCCGCTGTCGGCGGACGGCAGTTCAAACGAATAGCCCATCAGATTGAACGAGTTGCCGTCGATCTGAAATGGCTGCGGCTGCTGGATATTTTCCCACAGTTCGTAAAATTCGCGCGAAGTGACCTTGTCCGGCATGGCCTTCCACAGGCGTTTGCCCTCGTCAAAATAGAATTTGATTTTTTCGAGGTTCGGGAGCGTCATAATTTCTGCAGTTTCGCCGAATGCGTGTTGCGGTCGGGCAAGGGGAGCAGGATGCGGAACTCGGCTCCGCCCTCGGGGGGAGAAACCAGCTCGATCCGGCCGCCGTATTTGTAGATGCTGTTGCTGCAGAAATGCAGGCCCACGCCGTGCGCGGCGCTGCCGTCGTTTTTCTTGGTGGAAAATCCGAACCAGAAGATCTTTTCGCGCAGGTCGGCGGGCACGCCGGGGCCGTTGTCGCGAATAGTCGTCACGGCGTAGATTTTGCCCTCATGGACCTCACGTTTCAAACTGAGGTGGAGCTCATATTTCTTGCCGGGGATATTTTCCTCGGAAATCGCCTCGACCGCATTTTTGAACATATTGATGAAAACCTGCATGATGACCGAGGGGTCGATCAGGATTTCCGGCAGTTCCCGGTTCAGGTCCTCGATAATGGCGACATTGCGTTTGTTGAAGGATTCCTCGAAAATCAGGATCGAGGCGTCGAGCATGCTGCCGAGCTGGACCATGTTTTCGGTGCCGAGCTCGCCCATGAAACGCTGCTGCAGTTCGATGATCTCGCTGATGTGATAAAGCTTGGACGAAATGGAGTTGGCCATGCCGAGCGCTTCCTGCGAACTGCGGTCCAGGCACTTCATCAGCTCGCGGAACATGCCGAGATACTGGCGGCCGATGGGGTCCTCGGTCAGGAACTTCTGCAGCGTGCCGTCCTCCAGGTGTTTCTCCATATTGGGCAGCATGTCGTGCAGGATCAGCCGCTCCGGACGGTCGGTGGCGCCCAGGTTCAGTTTTTCCTTGAGCCCGGCAATGGTCAGCTTGGCGATGGTGATCGCGTTGCCGATGTTGTGGATGATGCCGGTGGTGACCTGCGACATGCCCTCCTCGCGGGCCTCCTGCAAGCGGAGTTCGTAGTCGTGGCGGAACTGGGCGGCTTTGATGACCTCGAGCTCGAGCGACATCATTTCGGCCAGGCGGATCATGAAGTAGCCGTCGGAATTCAGCAGCGGCGCTTTTTTGGAGAGGATGATGATGCAGCCGTAAATGGCGTTGCGCAATTTGATCGGCACCATGACCAGCGACGGTGCGTTTTTGTGGAAATCCTCGGGGAATCCCGGGGGGCTCTGGTTTTTGAACGCGGCAAAGCCCTTGGCGCAGATTTTTTCCAGTTCTTCGGCGTGCAGTTTGGTTTTGACACCGCGGACGGGTTCGGAGTCTTCCTCGTCGATTTCCACATCGGTGACGTTTTCGGTGGTGGTATTTTCCTTCAGTGTCGGGAAGGCGCCGGCGGAAACGCAGCCGTAGAGATAATTGTCGTCGCCACACAGCAGTACCGCGCCGCCGTCGACCTTAAGCGTTTTGACTACGAAAGCGATGAAGGTGGGGAGAAAGTCCTTCTCGCGCTCCGGATGGGCGATCATCTCGCGGGAGCTGCGGAGCATTTCGGTGGCGGCGGCGCGCTCTTTGTTGATGCCCTTGCGGAGGCCGCGGTCGATCCGGCTCAGGATGATGGTTTTCGCATACAGCAGAATCACCCCGATCAGCAGTACCAGAATTACAGCCGACAGAATCACGATTGTATACATAACTTCCTCCTCATAAATTTATTTCGCCAATTCGCCGGCGCGGTACGAACTACGCACCAGCGGCGCACTGGCCACGGAAGTAAAACCAAGTTCGCGGGCGTAACGGCCCCACTCTTCGAACAGCGCCGGCTCCACATAACGCTCCAGCGCCCAGTGCTCGCCCGAGGGCGGCAGGTACTGCCCTACGGTCAGCACGCGGACCCCGGCTCCGTATAAATCGCGCAGCGTCTGCAGTACTTCGTCATCCGTCTCGCCCAGGCCGACCATGAGCCCGGACTTGACCGGGATTCCGTTGCCGTCTTCGGCGGCCATGCGCAGCACTTCAAGCGTGCGGCGGTAGGTGGCCTTGCTGCGGATCGAATCGGAGAGGCGCTCCACGGTTTCCACGTTGTGGTTAAACACCGTCGGCCGCGCCGCCAGGACCAGGTTCAAATGCTCGCGGTTGCCGTTGAAATCGGGCGTCAGCACCTCGATTCCGGCCTCCGGCAGTTTCTCACGCAGGGCGCGGATGGTGGCGGCAAAATGGGCGGCTCCGCCGTCCGGCAGGTCGTCGCGGGTGACGCTGGTCACGACGACGAATTTCAGATTCATTCTGGCGGCGGCATCGGCCACGCGGCGCGGTTCGTCGGGATCAAGCGGCAGGGGTTTCGCGCCGTGCTCCACCGCGCAGAACTTGCAGTTGCGCGTGCATTCGTTGCCCATGATCATAAAAGTGGCGGTGCGGTGATGCCAGCACTCGCTCAGGTTCGGACACTTGGCGCTGGCGCAAACCGTGTTCAACTTGAGCCCGGAAAGAATCGAATCGACCTCTTCGCGGGCCCCGCCGCAATTCACCCGGATCCTGATCCAGGGCGGCAGTTTGGCGCGTGTACCCTTGTCCGCCATAAGACCGTCAACGCTCCATTGAAGACAGAATCAAACAAACGTTGGTTCCGCCGAATGCAAAACTGTTGCTCAGCGCATGCGTTACTTTGACATCGCTGCGGCAGCTCCTCACCAGGTCCGCCCACGCGAAATCCGGCTCCGGATTGTCGAGGTTGATCGACGGACAGATGAAATTCTTCTCCACCATCAGCGAACAGAAAATCGCTTCCACCGCGCCGGTGGCCCCGATCATGTGACCGGTCATCGACTTGGTGCTGTTGATCGCGGGGCCGCCGCCGAAAACGCTCTTGATCGCCAGCATTTCCTCGGGGTCGCCGATGCCGGTGGCGGTGCCGTGAGTGTTCACATAAGCGATGTCCTCGGCCTTCAGATTGGCCGCTTTCAGCGCCAGGCGCATGACTTCGGCGGTGGAGGCGGCGTCCGGCTGCACCATGTCGGTACAGTTGCTGTTCGCCGCTGAACCGGTGATTTCGCAGATCGGCTTGGCGTTGCGGCGGCGGATGCTGGCCTCGGATTCGAGAACCACCCAGCCCGCGCCCTCGGCGATGACGAAACCGTCGCGGTCCACGTCAAACGGACGGCTGGCAATCGACGGCCGGTCGTTATATTTGTGCGAAAGCGCCCGCATCGCCATGAAGCCGAGCGCATGGATCCAGTTCAGTTCTTCGGCCCCGCCGCATACCACGATATCGTACTGGCCGGACATGATCAGCCGGCTGCCCTGCAGAATCGCATGCGCACTACTCGAACACGCCGAACTGATGTCGTAGCTCTCCCCACGGAAACCGTAGATCAGCGACAAGTTCGACACCGACGACGACGGCATGACACGCGGCACGATAAACGGCGACACGCTGCGCAGCCGCCCCGTCCGGATAAATGCCGAGGCGTTGGAGTACATTTCTTCGTAATTACTGCCCGCCACCCCGCCGATCACGGCGATCGGTTCGGCTTTGATCTGTTCTTCGGTCAGATTGGCTTCCTGCAGTGCCTGGTAAACGGCCGCCACGGCCATGCGGGCATTGGCGGGGGTGAAGCGTTTGCGCTTCTTGTCGAGCATGGGGCATTCGGGGTTTTCGTCGGCAGCGCCTGCCACCTGGCTTTCCAGCCCGCGCGCCTGCCACTCCTTCATCAGCACGGTCCCGGACCGCCCCGCTTTCAAGGCTTCTTCATTAACCGCCAGTCCTGTCCCCAGCGGAGTAATCAGGCCCCGGCCGGTAATAAAAACTCTATTCATAGTGTATCCCTATAATTATTTACCCTTTATTTCTTATCACACTATAACGTATTTAGCGTGAAATTCAACGGAATTAATACTTTTTCGTCGAATTTTGTGGCAAGTCGGACGAGTCGGACGAGTCGGACAAGTCGGACGGGCTTTGAACTCAGTTCCAAGCGTCCTGTTTGGGGCGGTCAGTCCTTTTTGAACATGGCGAAGAATTGCTCCATTTCATCGGCCGAGGCGTAGCGGAGGAGGTCTTCGGGGGCCTTGGCTTCGGCAATGTCTTCCGGCAGCAGGTTCAGGAAGCGCGACGGCGTCTGGTTGTTGATCCGGCCGTGCATGGCGCGCATCCGGCAGAACGTGATAATCAGCCGCAGTTTGGCCCGGGTCACCGCTACGTAGAAAAGACGCAGTTCTTCGTCCAGGCTCCCTTCCTCGATCGCTCGCTCATGCGGGAAAATGTTCCGCTCCAGCGCCACCAGAAATACGAACGGATATTCCAGCCCCTTGGAGGCGTGGACGGTGGAGAGGGTGACGGCATTGCCGTCGTTGGCCTCCTCGGTGCGGTCGTTTTCCTCGAGCAGCGAATAGCTTTCCAGATATTCCATCAGCGTCGGAGGGTTCTCGGATTTGTATTCGAATTCGGCGAGGGCGTTCAGGAATTCTTCAACGTTTTCCTGACGCTTCTTGGCGTCGTCGATGTCCTTGTAAACTTTCTGCAGGCCATTGTAGTAGCCGATGTCGATCAGGTAGTTGCGCGCTTTTTCGGCGATGTCGCCGGCGGTGGCGAACTCCTTGCGGTATTTCTCCATGCAGCGGGCCATGTTCCAGGCTTCTTCGGCGGCCTTGGAGGGGAGCGACTTCAGAAAGGTGCTTTCGGTCAGGAGCTCGGTGAAGGGCAGGAAAGCGGCGGCTTTCAGCTCTTTCAGGCGGTTCACCGCCTTCTCGCCGAGGCCGCGCGGCGGCACGCTCAGGATGCGCAGCAGGCTCTGGTCCTCCAGCGGATTGACCAGCAGTTTCAGATAAGCGGCGGCGTCCTTGATTTCCTTGCGCTGAAAAAATTCCTGTCCGCCGACCAGCCGGTACGGCACCCCCGCTTTGCGCAATGCCAGTTCAAAAATACGCGAGAGATGGTTCGAGCGGTAGAGAATCGCGAAATCCTTGAATTCGAGCCCCGCGCTCTTCTGCTCCTGCAGGATGTAGTCGGCGATGAACGAGGCTTCGTCCTCGCTGGTTTTAGCGGGTACGACGAGGATGTTTTCGCCGTCGCCGTGGGCCGACCAAAGGTTCTTTTCGAAACGTTCGGCGTTGGCGGCGATTACCGCGTTCGCGGCCTTCAAAATATTATTGGTGGAGCGGTAGTTCTGCTCGAGTTTGACCTGTACGGTGCCGGGGAAAATTTCCGGGAATTTCAGGATGTTGCCCACGTCGGCGCCGCGCCAGCCGTAAATGCTCTGGTCGTCGTCGCCCACCACGCAGATGTTGTTGCGATTTCCGCAGAGCATTTTGACCACCGAAAACTGCGCGTAGTTGGTGTCCTGGTACTCGTCGACCAGGATATATTGATAGCGCTCCTGATACTTTTCCAGTACCTCGGGAAAGCGCGAAAAAAGCTCGTACGTCAACAACAGCATATCATCGAAATCGAGCATGTTCTGGGTCTCGAGCAGCGTCTGGTAGTGCTCGTAAATATAGGCCATGCGCGACTCGTATTCGCTGTCGGAGAGCTTGCGGGCGGCGCGGTAGTCGACCAGCTGGTTTTTCTGTTTGCTGATATAGGCGGAAATCTGGGCCACCGACATCGACTCCAGCGTGCTGTAACCGGCCATCGCCAGCGACTGTTTGATGATTCCTTCCTGGTCGCTGGTGTCGGCAATGGTAAATGTGGGCAGATAATTCAAGCGCTTGATCTCCTGCCGCAGCACCCGGATACAGAACGAGTGAAAGGTGCCGACAGTAAGTTTCTTCGCCTGCGCCTCCGAAACGAGCTCAGCGATACGCTCCTTCATTTCGCGGGCGGCTTTATTGGTGAAGGTGAGCGCCAGTACTCTTTCCGGCAGCACACCTTGCTCGAGCATCCAGGCGATGCGGTAAGTGATCACCCGGGTTTTGCCGGTACCCGCGCCGGCCAGCACCAGCAGCGGGCCCTCGATGGTCTTGACGGCCTCGCGCTGCTCGTTGTTCAGGCTGCTTAGAATGTTCTGCCAGTCACTCATACGGTGCGTACGGCCAGCTCAAACGTATCGTCGGCGGCCACGGCCGCGGCGGCGGTTACCGGCAATTCAAAGTCGGCGAAAGCGCCGCCGCCGATGATATGGGCGCAGGCTCCCTCCGCCGAGGCGGCGTCGAAAGCGGCGTCGATATTCTGCTTGCAGATTTCGTTTTTCTCGTACGTGCTGAGGTACCAGACCTCGCCTTCCTTGAGCTCCAGCTCCTTGACCAGCACGGCGTCGTGACGGATGATGCCGAGGAAGCCGCGGTTGGACCGGGCGTCGGCCACGGCCACGATGCGCGGGGTGTTGTAGCTGTCTTTCTCATAATCCATGGCGAGGAGGCCGAGGGCGATGGCGTCGCGGGGGGGCATGCCCATGCAGATTTTTTCCGCGATCGGGTCGGTATGGGAACCGTTGCTGACCACGGCATAGCGGCCGCAGAGACGGATGCAGTTGTAGGTGATGTAGGGGCTCTTCATCAGGTCGCCCTCAAAGCCGGGGCGGGGGCGCACGGAAACGGTGTTGCCGGTCAGCGCGCATTCGCGGTTCGGAAACGAACGCGAGGAAACGCGATACATGGCGGCGGCTTTTCCGGCGGGCGTCAGCCCCACAGCAACGATTCTTCCAATATACATGGCAACTCCTGTGTTTTAAACTTTACTCGATTAATGAATTAAGTAATATGGCACAGAAAGTCGAAAAAACAATTATCAGGCAACGATTTTCAGACGATTATTTGTTACTCGGTTACCTTCCGGACTTCGAAGTTGTCAATGTAAAAGGTTCCGGTGAAATCCTGCGCCAGGCACCAGACCCGGAACATGCCGTTCGTGTGGTATTTGCCGAGGTCGAACACGGCTTTCAGCTTCGTATATTCGCCGTTTGGCTTGACTTTGTCCGGCGTCAGGGTCAGGAGCGTGACATAGTTGACTTTGCCGTCGGCGGAGATTACGGTCAGGTAAAACGGCAGGATTTTCCCGGCCGTGAACGACACCGCCAGGAAATCCATGCTCAGCTCGAACTTCGCTTTGGTGTCCTTGGTGTAGATGTACTGGGCGATGCCGCCGGTGAAGGCGGTGCCGGAGAACATGACGGTATACTGGCCGTCGTCGTTGACATTGTCCCCGGATATGGTATAGCCTTCCTTGAAGGATTCCCAGTCGGCGGCCTTGCCGTCTTTCACTTTTTCGAAGCCGGAATTTTTCAGCAGATTCGGTGATTCCGCCGCATTCAGGATTCCGGTTATACACAAAAGCAGGACCAGATATTTCATATTCAAATCTCCTTATGGTTGAGGTGTAATCAGGATCAGTGCCGCGTCGTTGGGGGGCACGGTAAATTTAAAACTGCCGCCGGATTCCTGTTTAGTGCCGCTGTAATATTCCGCAACCGCGGCCCGGCGGACCCCGGCGGGAAGTTTGCCGGTCAGGGTTTTGGCGCTGCCCTGCAGGTTTACCGCCAGGGCGAGATATTGATTGCCGTGTTTGTAGAGCGTGACGGCGCCGTCGGGAAGCCCGGTGAACAACCCCTTGGCACTGACTTGGTTCGATTCGTTCAGGAAAGCCTCGAATTCCGCCGCTCCCCGGGCGAAATCGGCCAGCGCATGATAACCGCGCCCGTCCAGCTCGCGCCATTCCCAGATCAGCACGCCGGAGAAACCGCCCGCCCGCAGCAGGTGGAAGCACGCCCCCTTGATGGATTGGTTGGCAATGGCGCGCTCATACAGATTCGTGTTGAGCAGATAGCCGCAGATCAGCGGCAGTCCGCCGAGGGCCCTCCGGGTTCTCCGGATGCTCTCGGTATTCATGTCGTACCCGGCATTGCCTCGAATATCCTTGTAGCGGGCCCATTCGATGCCGTAGTGCTCGCGGTCGGCCAGCGATTCAAAGGCGCAGTAAATGCCGTTGACGATGTCCGGTTTCACCGCCGTCGATACCGCGATCTGGAAATCGATCAGCTTCCGGTTCATTTCCACCTGGAAAATGATCAGGTTATCCTTGTGCCGGCGGTAGATTGCGGCGGCGTCTGGAACTTCCGGCAAGGTGAAGCGTTCGGCGAAGAGTTTGCGGCAGCGTTCGCACAGGCAAACGGTTTCGATGCCCCGCTCCAGGTCGTCGGTAATCATGTCGAAAACCTTTGCCGCGTCTTCGAGGTAATTTTTCACATACGGATGCTGCATATAAGCCAGCGGACAAACCGGTTTCAGCCACACCGGCGCGGGGTGGACGGGGTTTTCATACGCGTATTCGGGGTGTCCTTCCAATATTTTACTCGCGAACCGGCGGTAATTGGCGAAATGCATGAAACTGGTGCGCATGCCGAGCTCGCGGGCGGTACGCTCCATGGCGAAATCGTTTTCCTTGTTTCCGGTGTCGATGACGTCAAAAAGGGTCGTGCCGACCGCGGCGAAGATCCGGGCCGCCATATCCATCTCGGCATTCGTCCAGCTGTTGCCCCGGAAAATATCGCACAGGCGCAGGTCGTATTTCGTCATTTTCCCGGCCTTGAGTTCCGGCAGTACATGCAGTTCATAGGTGCGCGGGTATTCGACAATGCCCCGGCCCCTGGCCCAGACTTTGACCGGATATGTTTTGTTCAAATCTGAAAACTCGGGGCTGATCATGAAATTGACGACATGGAACCCCCAGTTGTACGCGAGCTTGGGAATAGGGTCCTTGAACTTGAAATTCAGTGTCCGGGATTGTTCGCCGGGCGTATCGGTGAACTCGTGCGGATAGCGCTGGTAGCCCCGGTTCTTGAAATCGTACAGGGGAATGGAAATTTCCAGCGGCATTTCCACGTTCACTTCATAATCCGCCAGCGGCTTCTCCGTCATCGACCCGATCCGCAGTACCCAGCTGCTGTAAATGTTGTTCGCCAGATACAGCTTGCCGTCGGGGCGCTGAGGAGCAAACAGGGTGTGATCGCCGGTTACGGCCAGGCGGAAAAAACGCTTTCCGCTGAACGCCGCGCCGTCATACGGCTTCCAGCCTTTCGGCTCATAAGTTTCGCTGTGATAACCCGGTGCGGGGGAATCCGAGGTCAACCACGCGGTACTGTCCACGGTCAGCCCGTTCAGCGTCAGCCGCGAGGCGAATTTACCGGCGGCCTCCACCACGATGATATTGGTTTTGGCGGGCAGGATAAAATCCGTTTTCAAACTGCCGGTACCGGACTTGATCTGCTCGCCATTGACGAACAGTTGGCAGGACTCCGCTTCCAGCTCAAATTCAGCCTTGGCGGCGGCCTGCATCTGAATCGCGCCGGACCGCCACAGCAGGCCGCCGTTTGAATCCATGACGGATGATTGCATGACGCCCTCCGCCGAAGCTTTCCCCTGCAGCGACCAGGTACGGCGTCCGCGTTTGACCTCGAACTTCGTTTCTCCGATGACACCGCCGAATTGATAATTTCCTGCGCCGAAGCGCATCAGGTAAGTGCTGGACCCCGGAGTGATGTCGGCGCTGACGCATTGCACCGCCGGAATACTGCCGCTCAAGCAGGCTTTGCCCCAGTTTTCCGGGACATGGAAGTTGCCGGGCGAGGGGCTCCAGGCAGCGTATTCATCCTTAGGGATATTGTTGCGGAACACGCCGAGCGAGAACGTTTCGCCCTCCTTCAGGCCGGGCAGCAGCTCGAGCGGTATCACGGCCTCGAAACTCCAGCTCTCTTTGTCCTGCACGGCGGCCCGTTTGATGCTTCCTGCGGGCAGGGGCTTGCTTTGTCCCCGGGCGGTTCCCCGGGAGAGGAATATATTCCCGGCCATATTGACGGCCAGGTGGATATAGTCGGGAGCGGCGTCGGGCTTCAGAAAAAATTCAACCGTATCATCGCGGTAAATCTGCATGTCATTATCACCGGCGGCCTTGATTTTGACCGAATCGAGGCGGTTCATCACGGGGTTCAGAAAAGATTGCGCCGCCGTGCCTGCAAGGTAAATATTTTTGCCGTCGTGGCAGATCCGGAAATAGCAGTCTTCCGGCTTGGCGGCATAACTGTTTTCGTTGTTGATCAGGATCGAGCCGGCGGCCCGGTTCCATGCCGGATCGTCTACCTTGCCGTCGATGACCGGCGGGGTGTCGATGCGGGGAACCGCCACGAAGGACGGAAAAAGCGGCAGCAGGAGGGACAAACACAAGAGAGAAAGTACAAATTTCATGATCGGTATTCCTTAGGGCAGCGGCCATTTGTTTCCGGGTTGAACGGCGTAAACGGGATTCATCCAGCCCGAATAAAGCCCCTGATACGTCCCCACGTGGCCGTCGAGGAAACTGACATTGCAGTTGCCGTGCGGGATTTCGCCGTACGTGCCCAGGGCGGCGTCCCGTGCGGTCCAGATCTTGTCGCCGTCGTCGGCGCTGGTGGCGTCGGTGGGGGAGCTGATATAGCAGCGGCTCTTGCCGATGAGGACGTCATCCATCATGCCGCTGGTCATGGAGGGCTGGGTGATTTTTGCCAGGGTGCCGAAGGTGTTGAAACTGCCCGTGGCGCCCATGATGGAAACACCGCCGTTGTAAGCGCTGGAATTGATCCACATCGTATAGCTTGCCGGCTCGTACTCGGAGGAAATCGTCTGGACATACGTTTTGCCCGGGCACCGGGTGACGATGCTTTGCAGCGCCTGCGCCTTGGCCTCGGTCGACTGCATGTAAGTGTCGCCGGGGAGCGGCAGGTATTTTTCTTCCATCATGAACCACATGTGGCTCCGGAATTTGGGGCTGGGGTAATAAGTGCCCGAGCCGGGTATCAGCGCCTTGTTGTCCTCGGCATACATCAGCGTGGCGGTGACGATCTGCTTCAAATTGGACGAGCATTTCGAGCTTTTTGCCCGTTCGCGCGCCTTGTTCAGCGCCGGCAGCAGCATGGCGGCGAGGATCGCTATGATAGCTATAACGACCAAGAGTTCAATCAGTGTAAATAATTTTCGCATTTCTGAATTCTCCTTAAGCATATAATATTTTAAACGATTCTCAATTCCCGGCAACTGCCCCTTTCGCAGACCCGCGCCGGAAATTCGTAAATTTTTTGTTTCAAATGCTTCCCCTGGCGGAACTGGTTGAAAAGCAGCGTCACGGCCTTGTCCAGGATATCATCCAGCGGCTGCTCGATCGTCGACATCTCCGGATTGGTCGCCAGGTCGCCGTCGAACCCCAGAAAAGAAATATCTTCCGGTATTTTCAGCCCTGCGTCCATGATGCCCTGCCATGCGCCATAGGCGAAGGTGATGCCCGGACAGATGATCGCGCTGGGCGGGTTGGGCAAACGGCAGATCCTGGCTGCCTCGCGGCGCGCCATGGCGTACCACTCCAGCGTGGCATTGTCCAGAATATAGTATTCCGGCGACTCGTCGAGGCCGAACATTTTGCGGGCCTTCAGGAATTCCCGGTTTCGCTCCATGAGCGATTCGTACTCGAGACCGCTGCTGATATAAGCGATGCGGTGATGATTCCTGCTCCGCAGATACTCCACCCCCGCCATGATCGCCCCCGGCGCCTGCCGCGAAACGAAACACCCGTGGTCCTCCGGAATATTCAAGCCGTTGCCGATGAAAACCTTGTCGATATGGCTGAATTGCGGCTCGCAAAGCATTTTCTGGTATTCCTGATGATAAAGCGCCACCAGCAGCCCCTCGCATTCGGCCTGATTGATCCGGTTCAGCAGCAATTTGGGGTCCGGAGTCTCGAGCGGCAGCAGGACCAACTCGCCCGCGCTGTCCGGATTCTGAAAGAAGCGCTTGCTGAGAATGGAGATCAGGCGCTGGATATAACGGTCGTGGTTGGCATCCAGGCTGTTGATCACCAGCCCGATCCGGCGGTGCACCGGTTTCCCGCTGGTGACGAATGTCCCGCAGCGCTGCCGCTGCGCCAGCAACCCCTGCTCGGACAGGATCTTCAGCCCCTTGCGCAGCGTCAGGTGGCTGACGCCCATTTTCGAAGCTAGCTCGGTTTCCGGCGGCAGCCGGGTGCCGTCCGGCAGTTCGCCATTCAAAATACTGCGCCGCAATCCCTCGGCCACTCTTTTGTAAAGCGGCTGGGCCCCGGCGTCATCCAAAATCAAACCATGATAGTTCATCGCATATTTCATCTGAATTATTATTGATATATATAGAGTATACATCAATATACATTATTTGTCAATACCCCCTCCGGAAAAAACTGAAAAATCGGATCATGCCCAAAAATAAACCGAACCTGCATTGACTTGAACACACGACGGGTATAAATTTATGAACGACAATGTCCGGGAATCGATTTATGATCAAAGAATTTTACAGGAAATACCGCCGGGAAATCTGGTCGGTGGCGGTATTGTTTGCCGTGGTGCTGGCGGCGCAGCTGACGCCGGCCGCGTTCGGCTTTGGCGATGCGCCCGCCCGGTACACGCGGCCGGATACCGGCGGATACCTCGAGCCCGCCCGCGCCCTGGTCGAAAACGGCGTTTTCAACGTGTCGCCGGATTCGAGCGAGCCCATGACCACCCGCCCCCCGCTCTTTCCGCTGCTGCTGGCGGGGCTGTTGAGCCTGACCGCCGGGAACTTCGTTCTCATCGCTATCATCCTCTGTTTCCTGAGCGCCTCTACGGTGGTTCCGGTGTACCTGACGGCGCGTCAGTTCGCATCGCCGAATATCGCCCTGGCCGCCGCCGCGTTGTCCGGGCTGAATATCACCGCCATCGCGCAGGCGCCGATGCTGCTTACGGATATGTTTTTCACGTTGTTCGTGGCGTGGCAGCTGTATTTTTTCACGCTGTTTTATTTCCGCAAAAAACTGCACTGGTGCTATATCGCGATTGCGATTGCGGCGCTGTCGGCGCTGATCCGGCCGATCGCGGTGGCGTGGATTTTCCCGGCGGCGTTTCTGATTGCCATCATGCCCGGGCTGAAATGGCGGCCCAGGCTCACCGGCATCCTGGTTTCGAGCCTGATCTTTTTCGCCGTCATCACGCCGTGGATGTACCGCAATTACTGCGCCGGCGCCGGCTTCACGGTCGATACCAACACCGGAGCCATGTATCATCAGAACGGCGCCATGCTGCTGGCCAGGGTCAACGGCACCTCATATGAGGACGAAAAAGTACGTATCCTGACGCAACTCGACATCGAATTCGCCGACAAAATCAAGTACCCCAACGTGGCCTCGCAGCAGAAATACCGCATCAAAAAATTCCGCGAACTGATCCTGCGGCATCCGGTCACTTATTTCTCCATGCATTTCTCGCCGTATGTGCTGCTGCCGGACGCCCCGACCTTCCTCGAACTCCTCAGCGTTACCCGGAGCGACCGCGGCACGCTGGATGTGCTGAAAACCCGGGGATTTTTCGCCGCCGTGAACCATTATTTCGACGGTAACTGGAGCGTGATTCTGCTGCTGGTTCCGCTGCTGCTGATTTCGCTGGTTACCTACGCGGGAGCGATCTGCCAGTTGATCCGCTGGCTCATCGAAAAGAACTTTTACCTGTTTTTCTTTTTCCTGGCTTTCGTGGAATATTTTCTGTTCCTGCCCGGCCCGATCACGGTGCCGCGCTACCAGCTCCCGGCGCTGCCGCTGCTGGCCATCATGGCCGCCATCGCGCTCGGCTGGACCTACCGCATTGTCAGGGATAAAAAATAAGGTCTGCCGGTCGTGGAGCTCTCCCATGGGAATACCCCTCCGCCAACCGGCAGACCAAAAAATCCAGACAATGCGCCCCTGGCATTTTTCACCGGAAAAGAGAAAAATCCCAATTTTTGAGGGCAAAAAGACCCCGATTTTGCGACAACACACGGAAATGCTTCAAATCAATAAATGATTGCAGCTCCCAATATATTCAGTTTTTCCACTCCAAGGCATAATATACTGCCATTTGGTTTTTTTGCAATACTTCTTTGTGCCAGATTCCGGATTTTTCCATGATTGCAGATTTTCGTGGTGGCCCTGGCACAATATTATTTTCGGATAATTAAGGTGGGGTTTTGCTTGAAAATAAGTATACGGTATGTTATATTATGTGCTTTATATTCAAGAAATTCAGAGGTAAATAAATGGACCGGGTTGCAAGGAGTCAGAAAGAGATCAAGGAAATCTGTTCGAAATTTTTTATTTACGGCGATTTCATGGTGGCCGTACCGTTCGGCAACGGCAATATCAACGACACTTATCAGGTGACTTACGACCAGGGCGGGGCCCGCCTCCACTACATTCTGCAGCGCATTAACGGCAAAGTATTCAAAAATCCGATCCATGTCATGAACAACGTCGACCGCGTGACCCAGCACCTGCTGCACAAAATCCGCTGCCGCCGCTGCGAAACCAAATACCGCACCGTCCGACTGCTGCGCTCGTTCACCGACAAACCGTATGTACAGGACGACGACGGCAACTTCTGGCGCGCCTATATTTTCGTGGAAAACGCCCGTTCCTACGAAGTGCTGGAGAGCGAGACGCAGGCGTACAACGTGGCCCGCGCATTCGGACTTTTTCAGAACGACCTGGTGGACCTGCCGGGGGACCGGCTGCATGAGACCATTCCCGACTTCCACCACACGCCGAAGCGCCTGGAAGCGCTGGAGCAGGCCGTGAAGGCCGACCCGCTCGGCCGGGTGAAAACCGCCCAGCGCGAAATCGATTTTGCCCTGAACCGCAAGGTTGACGCCGGCAAGCTGCTGGAGCTGAACAAAACCGGCGACATCCCGGAGCGGATCACCCACAACGACACCAAGGCCAACAACATCCTGATCGACGACCTGACCGGCGAGGGCATTTGCGTGATCGACCTGGATACGGTGATGCCGGGGCTGGCGCTGTACGACTTCGGCGACATGATGCGCTCGGGGACCAATCCGGCGGAAGAGGACGAGGTGGACCTGCGCAAAGTGTTCATGGATTTTTCAATGTTCGAATCGATGCTGCGGGGCTTCTGGAGCAGCAGCAGCGAATTTCTGACGCCGGCGGAAAAAGAAAACCTGCCGTTTTCCGGCAAACTGATCACGCTGGAAATCGGGGTGCGGTTCCTGACCGACTACATCGCCGGCGACGTCTATTTCAAGACCAAGCGCCCGACTCACAACATCGAGCGCTGCCGCAACCAGTTCAAACTGGTGGAGTCCATGGAGCAGCAGATGGACAAAATGAACGCGCTATTGGGTCAACTTTGATTGTAAATGTGCAATACCGGAAGTAAATTAGGCAAGAGTTAAGAGTTAAGAGTTTAAAGATAGTGAATAAGAACGAATCGGAAGTAAAATTATTTTCGGCCAAATTCAAGCGCGATTATGTGGCTTATCTGGCGGTGGTGCTGTTTTTGCTGATCGTGGTTTGCGAGGTGACGATGGCGGTGTCGCTGCCGCTACTGGTGCGCCAGAAGGATCTGTGGGACCAGCAGGCGGGCAAACAGGAGATGACGAAGTATTTCGACCATGTCCGCGAAGGAATGCGCGATATTACCGAGGGCAGCAAGAACGACCGGATCGTCGGCGAGTCCGGGCTGGTGGTGATTGCGCTGGACGAAATGGCGATTTACCTGCATGACAATGCCGATTTCATGGAGCGGCCGCAGATGGATATGATCCGGGGCGAGCTCGACCGGATCTCGGCTTTCAGAAACCGTTATGAGAGTACAAAGCAATCCTACAGCAGCCAGCAGGAACTGAATTCAGGTGATTTCCTGAAAAAGCTGGAAGAACAATACCTCAAAGACAGCGAAAGTAAAAAATGATGAATTTTGATATTGCGAAACTGACCGCCACGGTAAATGCCTTTGGCAGCTGCCGTCTGGCCGTGGTCGGCGACCTGATGCTCGATCTTTATGTCTGGGGCAATGCCACGCGGATCTCCCCGGAGGCGCCGGTGCCGATCGTCCACGTGGAGCGCGAGACCAATTGCCTCGGCGGCGCGGCCAACGTGATGCGCAACGCGGTGACGCTGGGCGGCTCCGTCCGCGCGTTCGGCGTGGTCGGCAACGACCGGCCCGGGCACGAGTTGAACCGCCAGCTGGAGAGCTTCGGCATCCGGGCGGAGGGCGTTTCCGTGGACCCCGTGCGGCGGACCATCGAGAAACAGCGGGTGATCGCCGGCAACCAGCAGCTGCTGCGCGTCGATTACGAGGACATCGACCCGGTGAACAACGACTGCCGCGAAAAGATCGTCAAACAGGTATTGGAACTGATCGACGGCAACCAGATCGACGCGGTTATTTTTGAAGATTACGGCAAGGGCATGCTGTCCGAAGATATGCTCAATGCCATTATTCCGGCGGCCCGTGCCAAGGGCATCGTGACCTCGCTGGACCCGAAGCCGGGGCACCTGCGCCCCGTAAAGGGATTGTCGGTGATGAAGCCGAACCGGAGCGAAGCCTTCGGCATGGCCGGGAAAGTTTCCCGCGACCATGGTCTGACGCCGGACAAGGACACCCAGCTTCATGAAGTGGCCAGAATCCTGCTCGACGAATGGGAACCGGAGTATCTGGTGATTTCGCTGGCGGCGCACGGCATGGCGCTGTTTCACCGCGAGCGGCCGATGCTGGTGATTCCGACCCGTGCGATCGAGGTTTTCGACGTTTCCGGGGCGGGCGACACGGTGATCGCCGCGCTGACGCTGGGACTGGCCGCCAAGGCGGACATCGCCACCGCCGCGCATATCGCCAATTTCGCCGCCGGCATCGTGGTCGGCCGGGTCGGCACGGCCACGGTCAGCGCGGATGAGTTGATCAAGAGTTTCTCTCAGACCGAGTGAGGTAGATTTATGAATAAATGCAAGACCGCCATCGTGATTCCGTCGCGTTATGGCAGCACCCGTTTTCCCGGCAAACCGCTCGCGAATCTCGGCGGCAAGCCGATGATCCAGTGGGTTTATGAAAAAAGCAAAGCATCCAAAGCCGACGCCGTGATTGTGGCCACCGACGACGAGCGCATCAAGCAGGCCGTGGAGGCCTTCGGCGGCACCGTGGCGATGACCTCGCCGGACCACCCCTCCGGCACCGACCGCATTCGCGAAGCCGTACAGGGTACCGATTATGATCTGATTATCAACGTGCAGGGCGACGAACCCCTGATCCCGACCAGCGTCATCGACGAACTCATCACCCGCATGCAGGAGCAGCCGGAGCTGGAAATGGGCACCGTGGCGGTGCCGCGTCCGCGCGCCGAAATCGCCAACGACCCGAACCGGGTCAAAGTGGTGTTTGGCGCCGACCATCTGGCGCTGTATTTCAGCCGCGCCCCCATCCCGTTTCTGCGCGAGGGTGGCGATGAGGCGCAGACGTATCTGCATTGGGGCATTTATGCTTACCGCCGCTCCACGCTGGAGCGTTTTGTGACCCTGCCGCCGGGCCGCCTGGAAAACTGCGAGAAACTCGAGCAGCTGCGCGCCATGGAAAACGGCATCAGAATTTACGTATTGGAAAGCAACCTCGAAAGCATCGGCATCGACACGCCGGAAGACCTGGCCATGGCCGAGCTCCGCATCAAGGAGAACAAATGATCAATATCATCGACAAAGTATTCATCGGCAAGAAACTGACGCTGATCGGCGGCCCCTGCATGGCGGAGAGCATCGAAGTCTGCCGCGAAACCGCCGCTTATCTCAAAGATCTCTGCGCCCAACTGGACGTACAATACATTTTCAAGGCGTCGTTTGACAAGGCGAACCGCTCCAGCGGCAGTTCCGTGCGCGGCCCCGGCCGGGCCGAAGGGCTGAAAATGCTGGCCGAAATCCGCAAAACCTTCGACGTACCGGTCCTGACCGATATTCACGAAACCGTCGAAGTCGACGAAGTCGCCGCCGTGGTCGACGTGCTCCAGATTCCCGCCTTCCTCTGCCGCCAGACCGACCTGCTGCTGGCCGCCGGGCGCACCGGCAAAGTCGTCAATGTGAAAAAGGGCCAATTCATGGCCCCCGAAGATATGAAAGGCGCCGTGGAAAAGGTCCGCCAGAGCGGCAATGACAAGGTCATGCTGACCGAGCGCGGCACCTCGTTCGGCTATCACAATCTGGTGGTGGATATGCGCTCGCTGCCGATCATGCGCAGCCTCGGCGTGCCGGTGGTGTTCGACGCCACGCACTCGGTACAATTGCCGGGCGGGCTCGGTAACGCCTCCGGCGGACAGCGCGAATTCATCCGTCCGCTGGCCCGCGCCGCCGCCGCCGCCGGGATCGACGTTTTGTTCACCGAAGTTCACCCGAATCCCGAGAAGGCGCTGTCCGACGGTCCCAATTCATTGAACTTTTCCGATATAAAAATTGTCTTAAGTGAAGTAAAAGCGATTTATGAACTCGGTAAGTCAGGCTCAAATTGATAAAATCCGGGCGATCGTGCTGGATATTGACGGCGTCATGACGGACGGCCGTTTCGGCTACGGCGCCGGGGGGGAAATCAAGTTTTTCAACGCGGTCGACGGGCACGGCATCAAGATGGCGCTCCGCGCCGGGCTGATGGTCGGGGTGCTCTCCGGGCGCTCGTGCGAGGCGAACCGCCAGCGGATCAAGGAGCTCGGCATGAGCTTCGCCCTGGAGGGGTGCAAGGACAAGCGGGCCGGGTTCCGGCAGTTGCTGGAGGAGAACGGCTTGAAGGATGAAGAGTGTATTTTTGTCGGCGACGATGTGGTCGATATCCCGGTACTGCGGGCGGCGGGAATCGCCGTGACGGTGGCCGGGGCCATGCCGTATATGGATGAATTCGCCGACTTCCGCACCGTTCGCGAGGGCGGCCACGGCGCCGTGCGCGAGGTGATCGACTGGCTGCTGCTGAAGCAGGGCAAATGGGAACAGCAAATGGAGAAGTATTTATCTTGAAAAAAATACTGTTAATGTTGATCGTGGCTTTCGCCGCCGTACTCGGCGCGCAGCAGGCCGAAACCTTGAAAAATCTGATCGGCGAGATTTCGAAACTGCCGATTTACCGCGACGGCCGGCTGCAGGCCTTCGTCTACAGCGGGCGGACCCAGCGTCACGCCGACCGGCTTGAACTCGACTATCCGATCATCGACCTGGTCCGCAAGGGCGTCGATATCGACCAGATCAAGTACTTGGACAATTACCGCGCGTATGATTTGGATACCCCCATCGAGGATATCCTCAAATTCTGGGCCGGTATGCTGCACAGCGACGGCCTGATTCTTTCCGACAAAGCATTTATCGACACCGACGACCAGTTCGCATACGGCAAGGAAAAGGTTTATTTCCGTTCGCCGATGATGGACCTGAACGGCGTCGGCTTCCGCGCCAATTTCAAGGAGCGCAACGTGACCGTGGAAAGCAACGTGGTCATCCGTCTCCGCATGGGCGGCAAGGACGAAAACGGCAAGGACAAACCCGGCGAACCGATACGCGTTTACGGCGACTCGCTTTATCTCGATTTTGAGAAGGAAGTCGCGATCCTGCGGGACAATGTCAAGGTCGACGACAACCAGTTCGTCCTGACCTGCGACCGCCTCGAGCTCGACCTGAGCGACAAGAGCAAGAAGGACGGCGCGAAAAAAGAGGACGAGGAAGAAAATGTGTCGCTGGACGCCTTTGGCGGCGGATTGGGCGTGTCCAAAGTGTCCTGTTTCGGCAAGGTCCGCATCGAGCGCAAGCTGAGCGACGCGGATAAAAAGGACGGCGAGCAGAAAGCGGCGTCGGAAAAAGCCGTGTACGATGTCGAGAAGGGCGAAATCGTGTTGAGCGAGGGCCGCCCGGTCATGCAGCGCGGCGAGGACAAGCTCACCGCCGACATCATCACCATCTGGCGCGAGACCGAACGTTTGCGCGCCGAGCACAATTGCCAGATCGTCATGCAGCGGAAATCCGATACCGGCGAGAAACTGGCGCCCACCACCGTGAACTCCGAATTTCTCGATATGGATATGGCGAAAAATGCCGGACTCTTTACCGGCAACGTGCGGGTGAACGACCAGAGCATGCAGCTGACCTGTCACCGCATGGACCTGACCTTCGCCGACCGCGCCGCGAAGGACGTGGACCCGACGGTCAAGACCGGCGACCTGCCGCTGGACAGCAATATCGCGGGCAGCAAGGAAATCGCCGCCATTAAATGTACCGGCGACGTGGTCGTGATCCGCGACGGTGAAATCGGCGACGACGGCAAGCGCGCCCCGCAGTCCCAGTCCAACTCCGGCCAGCTCGATTACGATACCAAAAAGAACGTCGTGGTCCTGACGCTGGACAACCCGATCATGAAGCGTGGCGGCGACTCGGTGAAGGGCGACAAAATCACCATCTGGGTCGATGAACGCAAGATGATCGTGGACCAGAACTCCGAGATCCTGACCGTTTCCGGCGAGGGCGAAGACGAAAAGACCACCCGCTCCTTCATCAAATCCGATTACTCCGACCTCGACTACGGCAAGAGCCTCCTGGTTTTCACCGGCAACGTCCTGGTGCGCGACGTGAAGCTTAACCTCGACTGCGGCAAAATGACCGTGTTCCTGATCGAAGAAGCCAAAAAACCCGGCGAAGCCACCGCTGAAAAGAAGAAAACCAGCCTCCTCGGCGGCGACAGCACGATCAATTCGCTCGGCGACGACGGCAACAAGGAGCTGGAAAAGATTTATTGTGAAGAAAACGTCAAGGTCGACGACCCGAAGGGCAAGCTGAACTGCGATTACCTGACCGTCTATTTCGAACCCGTCCCGGAAGGCAAAGTTTCCACCGAGGGCCGCGTGGGCAACCGCGAGGTCGCCAAGCTGGTCAGCGTGGGCAACGTTCATTTCCGCGGCAAGGATGCGCCGAAGGACGATACGCCCGCCCCGAAGGGCCCGGGCCTCGTTTCCAACTCCACGTTTAACAGCAAATCGCAGGTCAAGTCCGATTACGGCGAAATGGACCTGCGCAAGAACTTCGGGTTCTTCGACGGCAACGTGCGGATGTTCGACGCCGTCAGCGGCCTCACCTGCAGTAAAATGGATATCTACCTGAAGGATTTCAAGGAAATGCCGCCGCCGAAGGGCCCGGTGCGCCCGCGTGACCCGAGCCAGACCACCATGCCGCAGCAGGTCGGCCTCGGCTTCGGCAAGGAACTCGACAAGATCGTTTGCATCCGCAACGTGGGGCTGGCCAAGGTCGAGGGCAAGGACCGCACCTCCGCAGTCGGCGATTACGGCGAATACATCGTGAGCAACAAGCGGTTCGACCTGCTGCCCATGGAAGGCAAAAAGGTCAAATTGAAGAATAACGCGCACGTCACCGAGCACGATATCGTCCAGTATTACCCGGAAAGCGGGATGATGTCCGGACGCAACGGCAAGGTCGCCGAAGGGAAGATTCCACCCGGGACATTTTAAAAATTATTGAATCCGGGCTTGACGGCACCGATTTTTATGATAGTAGTATTACACAAGACAAAGGCAGTATAGATGGATTATTTGGTTAAAGCAGAAAAACTGGTCAAGGCATATCATGGTCGCCGCGTGGTAAACGAGGTCTCCATCCATGTCAACGCCGGTGAAGTGGTCGGTATCCTCGGGCCGAACGGCGCCGGGAAGACCACCAGTTTTTATATGATCATGGGGCTGATCCGGCCGGACAGCGGCCAGATTCATTTCCGCGGATACGACATCAGCCAGGTGCCGATGTACCGCCGCGCCCGCATGGGGATGGGCTATCTCTCGCAGGAGCCGTCGATCTTCCGCAAGCTGACGGTGGAGGACAATATCATGGCGATCCTGGAGACGCTGGACATCACCCGTACCGAGCGCAAGAGACGCTGCGGCGAGCTGCTCGAAGAACTCGAGCTGACCCGCCTGGCCAAGCAGAAAGCCATGACGCTCAGCGGCGGCGAGCGCCGGCGGCTGGAAATCACCCGCGCCATGGTCACCAATCCGTCGTTTATCCTGCTCGACGAACCGTTCAGCGGGGTGGACCCGCTGGCGGTGTACGACGTGCAGCAGATTATTTACCGGCTGAAAGAGAAGAATTTAGGAATTTTGATCACCGACCACAACGTCCGCGAGACGCTGTCGGTGGTGGACCGCGCGTATATCATGACGCAGGGACAGATTTTACTTGAGGGGCCCAGTGAGTTCCTGGCCAATGACGAAAAGGCCAAGGAAGTTTATCTGGGTCCGCAATTCACCATGTAACCAAGGAGGAGTACTATGCAGATTATTATCAGCGCCAGAAATTGTTCGGTTAGTGATGCCCTGAAGGCTCAGGTGGAGGAGAAGCTCAGTGCGGTTCTCAACCGCCCGAACCTCAAGATCACCAGCGCCCGCGTCGTCATCGAAATCCAGAAGGAACGCAACATCGTTGAAATCAGCGTCAACCTGAAGAATCATCAGTTTGAAGCCAAAGGCGAAACCAAAGACATGTACGAGTCGATCGATACCGCCGTTGGCAAGATCGGCACCCAGATCGAAAAGCTCGTCGACAAGGTCCAGGACCACGGCCACAAAACGCCGCTCCGCGACATCATCACCACTGCTGAAGACAACGCGGAAGAATAATCATCCGCTGAACAACGGCACCGGGGAGCAATCTCCGGTGCTTTTTTTTAGGAGGAATGGGCGTAGAATGAGATATTTTTTGACCACAATTATGTTTCTGGCTGCCACGTTGAACATTTCCGCCGGGGAGCTGGAGGATGCCCTGCAGAAGGCATTGACGCCCAGCAGGCAGGATTACGGCACGATCAAGAAGCTGATCGAACAGGGAGCCGATGTCAATGCTCCTATGGGCGATGGTTATCCGCTGTCATATACCTCGGATCTCGAAATCAGTCAACTGCTGATCGACAGCGGTGCCCGGGTCAACAGCCTGGTCATGCGAAATGCCGCTTTTTACAGAACTTACGATAAATTTATGCTGCTGGTCAAAAACGGTGGCGATCCCAAATATATCAATCCGGAATCACAGCGTACGTTGCTGCACCTGGCGGCCAATAACCCGCGAGGAGGCCAGAAAATAGCCGAATATCTGATCGGACTGGGGCTCAATGTAAATGAGCCGGACATCGACGGATATACTCCGATCATGCTCAGCCGCAATATCGAAATGGTGGAATTTTTAATTTCAAAAGGTGCCAAAACCAACGTCAAAAACAAATGGGGAGAGACGGCGCTGATGTGGGCGACTTACAATGGCTATATCGATGTTGTTGAATACTGGCAGAACAAAGGAATGAGCATAAACGCCACGGACAATAACGGCCGCAATGTGCTTGTTTTCGCCGTTTTGCGCGCAAACAACATGACAATGCTCGAATATCTGCTTGAAAAGAAAAAATTTCGCGGCATTAATGCAAAGAGTAACAACGGGCAGACTCCGCTGTATGTCGCATCGGACAAGGGGCATTTCAAGGAATACGGTGAATACCTGATCGCGGTGGGAGCGGATATAAACAATCAGGACAATTTCAAGAGAAAGACCGTTTTGCACCTGGAAGCTGAAAAGGGAAATCTCGACAATGTCAAATTTCTGGTGGAGAAATCGGCAAAACTGGACGTAAAGGACAAGCTCGGCAAAACCCCGCTGGAACTGGCCCATGCCGCCGGCCACACCGAAGTCGTCGACTACCTGATCGAAAAAGGAGCCAAAGTTCCCTCCGACCTGAGAAAACAGCTTCAGAAAAAATAACCTTGAGAATTATTTTTCCGGGCGGGCGGTGCGGAGGGCGATCGAGCCGATCACCGCAGTGAAGGGGGCCACCAGCACCAGGCCGAAGCTCCCGATCAGCGTTTTGACCGCTTCTGAGGCCACGTAGGGGTTGTTGATGAAGTCCACCGGGCTGGTGCCCTGCGCGGCAAAAGTCATCATCAGCGTCAGGTAGCCGCCAGAATATGCTAGCAGCAGCGTCGTGGTCATGGTGCCGACTACGCTGCGGCCGATGCGCAGGCCGGAGTTCATCAGTTCGCGGCGCGAGAGTTCCGGGCGCTTTTCGATCACTTCCTCCATGCCGGCCGCCACGTCCATGGCCAGGTCCATGACCGCCCCGGACGACGACAGGAAAATCGCCCCGATGTAGATGTCCGACAGGTTCAGAAATTCATACCCGGAGTACAGCAGCGCCTGCGAATAAGGCATGACCGCCCCGGTGATTTTGAAGAGATGCGCGAAAATAAACGCCATGACCGAGCTTGCCAGCACCCCGAGGATCGAGCCGCTGAACGCCGTGAGCCCTTTGCGGTTCAGCCCTGCCACCAGGAAAATGATCACCGCCGACAACAGTGTGACCGCCCCGAACGAAATCAGCAGCGCATTGTACCCCAGCAGGCACAGCGGAATGACCAGTTTCCAGATCACCAGGCAGCTGAAAACGAACGACAGCAGCGCGTTGAACCCAGTGACCCTGCCGAAAATGATCAGCATGACGGCAAACAGCCCGAACAGCAACAGTGTATAGCCGATCCGGTAGTGGTCCTGGGCGTTCAGGGTATGGGTGGCGGGGTCGGCGTCGTGCAGGACCGCCACCAGCGCCACGTCGCCGGGGACGAAGATTTTGTCCAGTTCCATCTGGGCGCGGACCTCGTTCACGGCGTTGAAGCTCTGTCCCTTCCATTTGCCGCTCAGCACCTGTACCTTCAGGTGTTGGGTTCCTTTCTGCAGCAGGCCGAAGGTTTCCAGTCCGGAATTGTCGACCTCGAGGATTCGGGCGCGTTCTTTGCTGCCGGGCTCGGGGTCCGGTTTCGGGAACAGGTTGACCCATGCCAGTGCGAAACAGAGCACCAGCATCACGGCGACCATGATCGCGTCGCGCCGCGCAATGACCGGCAGTTTCATAAGTTTAGCGCACGACCTGTTTGAGGCGCTTGGCGATATCGGTGTTGTCGATCATATTGCTGAAAAGCTTCGATTCGCGGCCGACGGCGGTGGTGCTGACCGGCAGCGCGGTGTGAGCACCGGAGGTCCAGGCTACACTGGCTTTGTTGTTCAGGATGCGGATGGCTTCACTGGGGATCTTGTTGCTCTTTTTGTTGAGCTTGCCGTCCGGGTACTGGGCATTGAAAGCGCTTTCAAAGGCTTTTTCTTCGCTTTCGGTCAGGTTCAGGCCGCCCTTTTCGCGCTTGCCGTCCGCGGCGAAAATCAGCCCGGTGTTTTCGGTAATGAGCTTCTTGATTTCGTCGAACGTCACCACTTTATCGTCGGCGCCGGGCTTCTGGAAAATCTGCGCCATCTTGGATGAAGAGCACTTCTGCGCGCCGAGGAGCTCGATATACGAGGAATAGCCGGTACCGGCGAAGCCGAGCGTCAGGCCGCCGGTTTCATGGTCGCCGGTGACCACGATCAGCGTGTCCTCCGGATGCTTCAGGTAAAACGCGTAGGCGACCTTGACCGCGTTGTCGAATTCGATGACTTCGGCCAGCGAGCCGGCGGCGTCGTTGGCATGGCACAGCCAGTCGATCGCGCCGCCCTCCACCATCATGAAAAATCCCTTCGGGTTGTCCAGCATTTCGATGCCCTGGACGACGAATTCGGGCAACTTCATATCGGCATCGGTCTTGTCCAAGGCATACGGGAGCGCGCCGGATGCGCCGATAGCGATCACTTTGCCCGCGCCGGGCTTCAGCGCCCGGATACCCTCGACGGAGCGGCGGACGGTGTAACCGGCTTTTTCGGCGAGCTCGTAGACATCGCCTTTGAACATATTATTTTTGAGCTGATTGTGGTTGCTGATGCCGCCGCCGCCGAAATAATCGAAATTCGAGGCGATCAGGTCCAGCCCGAGCTGATAGTCATTGCCGCGGCTGATGTTGTGGCCGTAAAACGACGCCGGGGTGGCGTGGTTCAGCGTCACCGAGGAGATGATGCCGACCTTGCGGCCGCTGTCGCGGGCGACTTCGGCCACGGATTCGAGGCGGCGCTTGCCGGTGGCGTCCATGCCGATGTAGCCGTTGTTGGTTTTTTCGCCGCAGGCAATGGCGGTGCCGCTGGCCGCGGAGTCGGTGATGAACGCATTGGCGGCGCGGGTGCTGGTGATGGCCTGGTTGTCCATCTGATTGATCAGGAGGGCGCGGTCCTCGGTGCGCTTGAGGTATTCGTCGGTCATCATCCGCTGCGGAATCGACAATCCGTCACCGATGAACAGGAACACATATTTGACCGGCTTGACTTCTTCGGCCACGGCCAGAGCGAGTGAGAAAACCGCCACTGCGGCCAACATCAGACGAAACAGTTTCATTTCCATAACCTCCTGAGTATTTAGAAAATATACTATTCCGCAAGACTTTTTCAACCGCAAAGGAAATTTTTAATCGAATTCAAATATTTGGCTCCGGAGCGGCTTCCTCCGGGGTTTTCAATTTTTCCAGCTCCGTTTTGGATGCTCCCATCAGCCCGACGGAAATACCGTTTGCCTGCAGAATCCCGGAGGCTCTGGCATTCACCGATACCAGTACGATCAGACTGATCAACGGTACGAACATCAGGAGCAAAAGAACAATAAGAATCGGCCCCCTGATTTTGAGAGAACATCCAACCTGATACAGAAAAACAAGCATGAGAACAGTAAATATCAGCTGAATAATTCCAACTAGAATTCCAGTTACCATCCACAAAAATCCACTGATAAGTGCAAACAAAAAAAGAAAAATCATTTTCCTCTGATTACACCCGAGCTGATACAATTCTTCGTTGCTGAATTTCATGATTTCCTCCTTACCCGTTATGGATGATGCTGTACAATAAACGCGTTGCCATGCATTGCAAATATCATTGCGCAGAAAAACATGAGATAGCGCTATTTCGGGCCAACTGGATTGTGATGTGTAAAATTTGCGGTATTTTTTATTAAGCATGGTTGACTAAATAAATATTGGCATTATAATTATTATAAAGAAAACAGGAGTGAATATCGATTATGATCGCCGTCCGACCGAATCTGATCAGCGCGGGCAGCAGTACTCACGATGTGCTGCGGCTGCTTCATGAACACGGCCCCCAGCGACAGGGCGAAATCGCCGGTCACCTGGGAATCAGCAAGGCCGCGTGCAATCAGCATTTCCGCAAACTGGCGGACGACGCCCTGATCGAGGTGAGCGAGGAACTGATCAACGGACGCGGCGCACCGTCGCAGGTCTGGAAGCTGCGCGGCGCCAACAATTATTTCATGGGGATTCTTTTTTCCAGTCGGACGATTTCGGTAACCGTGATCGATTTTTCCGATAACATTGTCCTCGACGAGAGCGCCAAAATATCCGACCCTGCGGATTCTGCCGGAATCCTGGCCAAGCTGGAATGGGTGGTGGACAAAGTCTACCGGGAAGTGAGGCGGCGGGACGGGCGGATTTTCCAGACGTTTGTTTCGGTGATGGGGACGCTGGCGAGCGACGGAACCTGCCTGCATTGCCATCACTTACCCGGGCTTGACGGCCTGAATCTCGAAAAGGAGCTGTACCGGCTTTTCGGGTTGAATACTTATTGCGATGCGTGCCATTATACCGTGGTGCAGGGCGTGACCCGGGACCTGCCGCCGAATGCGACTTCTTTGCTGTTGAACTGGGACGAGGGGGTCGGCGGCGTCATCAGCGCCAACCGCCAGGTGCTCAATTGGGCCGGGGTTCCCGCCATGCGCAATCGCGGGCTATGGAATATCGGGCATATACCGATTGTCCGGGACGGGCGCCCGTGTTATTGCGGATTGGAGGGGTGCCTGGAAGCTTATACCGGAGGGCGCGCCCTGATGGATGAAGCCGGGTGCCGGGAGCTCAATGAGCTGATCCGGAAAATCCAGGAGGACGACCCGCAGGCCCTGAAAGTGGTCAATGCGGCGGCGGAACTGCTGGCCTCTTCGCTGTACTGGATGATCGAGCTTTTCGGGGTGGATACGATTGTCGTCCTCTGCGATTTCAGCGTGGTTTTCGACAAATTCAAAGATTCTTTTATGCGCGGACTGGCGCAGATGCGTAAACAGGAAGCGTTGGACAAAATTCAGGTGCGGGCCTCAACCGATACCACGACCAAGATGCGGCTGGGGGCCGCGCTGATGGCGCGTCATTTTTTCTTCTATCCGGATGAACCGAGGAAATGCCGCGGCGTATATCATTTACCGAAAGAACATACAACCCTAGAAACAACAGGAGTGTAATCATGACAGGAACATTGTATCGAACAAAATTCACACTTATCGAGTTACTGGTCGTTATCGCTATCATAGCGATTCTGGCCGCCATGCTGTTGCCCGCGCTGAACCGGGCAAGAACGAAAGCTACGGCTATTTCGTGCACGAACAATCAGAAGAGCCTGATGCTGGGCGTGCAATTGTACGCCGATGCCTATGACGGCGAAATCGTGAAGGAAGATGAGGGCTATCCATGGTATTGGTCGCGGCTGATGACCGGAGGGAAGGTCTACAGCATCGACACATGCCGGGCCAGCGAATTCGGCAAGTTCATTTATTCGATGTTCTGCCCGCTGACCGGCAATTACGAGGCCATGAAAGCGGTTCCGTATGACGGCTGGGTGGGGAAAACATATGGCATGTACCTGGGTTCGGGCGGGGGCTCGCTCAAGTTTTCTCCGCTGAAAAATAAAAAGACCGGGTATCATGCTTCCGGTTTCCTGGCGGGGCTCGAGACGAAATCACCCTCTCAATTGCCGATTTTCGGCGAGGGTGCGGGGGCCCTGATCAGCCGGTGGGACATCGGCGGCGGCGCCTCTTACAAGAATCACTTCCGGCATATCGGGCGCGGCAACCTCGCCATGGCGGACGGACATTCGGAATCGGTCGGGGTGCCGGAAGCGGTCAAATTCGGTATCCTGGAAAATTGGATTCAGGTAGGAGATTAAAAAGATGACGGGATTTCAGAGCTTAAAAGGACTTGTTTTCGCATTGGGTATTTTGACTTGCGGTTTGCTTTATGGGGAAAGTGAGAATCTTTTTCCGGATATCAACCTTCAGAAGCCGAATTTGTGGGGGCTTCCGGCGGGGTATTCGATTGAAAAGGGGGCCGGGCGGCAGGGGGCGAATGCGATTGTTTATGAACGGAAAAACGCGTCGGAATATCCGTTGGCGGCGATTGGCGTCAAGCTCCAGCCCGGCACTTATGAATTCGGCGGCTGGGCCTATGCCGAGCTTGGAGTTTCCGGCGAGGTAAGTGCCACCATCTGTATGGAAATGTCGCGCCAGGGTAAACACATCGGGGGGAGTTATGTGCCTCGGGTGATTGGGCCGGGGGACTGGCGGAAGATGTCGGGCGTGCTCATTGTGCCGGAGGGCGGACCGGTGTCAATTCAATTCGTCCCTTATATGCTGAAGGGGCACGAGGGAAAGATCAAGTTTTCCGATTTTTTTATCCGGAGGCAGTCGCCGCTGCTTTACTGTGGTATTCTCGAACCGCGCATGAGCAATGCCGTTCCGGCAGGGTTGAACCGGTTTGTCCTTGGTGTTCAGGCGTTGAATCTCCAACAAGGTCAGACGGGGTTGCAGCTGCAGGTGGAAATTACCCCGGAAAACAAGGCGATTGCCAAACCGGAAAAACAGGTGCTGCCGCTCAGTAACCGGATTTCTTTCGAACAGACGTTGCCGGAACCGGGCGATTACCGTATGAATTGTACGCTGGTGGACGGACAGGGAGCCCGGATTGCGACGGATGAAATCCCGTTCCGCGTAGCAGCGGAAAACGTCGCTCCGGCGGTTACGCTCGACGCCAGAGGGCGGCTCATTGTCAATGGCGAAAAATTCATGCCGGTAGGGATGTATTTGCTCCGGGGCTCCGTATCCGGGCGGATATCGATGGAGGAAGAAATCCGGATATTGGGCGAAAGTCCGTTCAACAGTTTCCTGCCGTATGACTGGACCACATGGCGGCTGAAGGATTCGAAAGCGAACGGGCTCGCCGCAGTTTCGGAGGTGCTCGACCGCTTTGACGGCTACGGCAAGAAAATCATTCCCTCGCTCGATTTTGTCCGGAACGATACGGCAGGCAGCAAGAAGTACGTGGAAACCTTTTCCGCTCATCCCGCACTGTTGACCTGGTATGTGTCGGACGAACAGCCGGTGGAGCAGCGCGCGGGCATGCGGATTCATAACCGCGAAATCAACAAGAGCGATCCCGCGCATCCGACGCTGGCCGTATACCTGCAGCCGGACGGCATGGGGCAGTACGGCAATACCTGCAATATTTACGGTTTCGACTCCTATCCGATTTATGGGGGAACCCGCTCGATCGAGCCCTGGCTCGGAGCAGTCACCCAGGCCAGGGACGCGGTGAAAAGCAATGAACAGGCTTCCTACTGGATTATTCCGCAGTGGATGAACTGGGGCAGCTATAATAAATCGGCGCCGGAGGCGGCACGGGCCCGGCTTTACCGCTGGCCGTCATCGGAGGAAGCGCTGACGATGTGTCTCGGCGGAGCGCTGGTTGGAGCGCGCGGTTTTATTTTCTACAGTTTCTTCGATATGTTTACAAGCGGCCGGGAGAACGATTTCGCTGAGCGTTGGCCGGAAATCTGCAGCGTCGCTGAAAAGTTGAACGAGCTGGCGCCTTTTCTGCTGGGCGATGAGCCGGCGACGCCATTAAAACCGCTGAAAACAGATGCATCCGTCAAAACCGGTACATTCCGTGCTGACGACGGCCGGGAGGCTTTGGTCATCGTCGCGGTTGGGCCGGGCAGTGCTTCCGCAGTATTTGAGCTGCCGGGCGAATGGGAGAGCCGCTGCGGCAGAACGAAACATGAAAATGGAAAATGGTATTTCACCGGCAATGATATTTCCTGCGATATCCTTTACCGGAAATAATTCAGAAATCGTTTGGTTTCAGGTCCGGGTTTTCGCGATGGAACTGGTTTAAGCGCCGGAAGAAGTCGGCGAAAATCCGGTCGCGGTCGAGTGCCTGGCAGACCAGGTCCTTCAGGCCGTTGCCGGGCAGCCAGGCGATGGTCTGCGGACAGAAACCACGGGCGGTTTCCTCCGCCATCGTCACCGCGTCCGGGATAATCCGCCAGGCAAAGGGGGCGATATCCCAGATCGGCAGCCGGCTCTCCGGCTTCAGCGAACCGTTGAACATGCGCCGGAAGCGGTTCGCCAGGAACTGGCCGAGCGCCCCGCAGGGCATCAGCTGCTGTTCGACTTCGGTGTTGCTCAGGGCAAGTTTTTCCGCCACGCCGTGACAGGGGAAAATCACCTTGCGGATTTTGGAGTTGAAAACGATCGACGCGGCAAGGTAATCCTGCACCAGATTGAATTCGTCGGGAGACTGATGATACGAATGGCTGCCGAGCCAGACCAGGACGATTTTGCGCCCGATATCGGGACGGCTGCGCAGGGCCGCCGCCACGTTCGTCAGTGCCGCGATCGACACGATCACCAGCGGGTCGTCCTCGCTGTGTTTCTCGGCCATTTCGATCAGCGTGTCGATGCCGCTGCTGCCTACCTGCAGATTCGCGGTCATGAACTGCCGCGCACCCTCCCACACCGGGATATCCTCGCGGCCCAGCAGCTTCAGAATGCGCTTGATCTCAAGGATGCTCAGCTGCATGCCCTCGGCCGGAGTATTCACGCGGTAGTGCAGAAACGGCGCGGCCATGACCGCCTTGATTTTGACCGCCTCCGGCGCCAGCAAAGCGTAGACCAGCGCGAACTGATCGTCGGTCTCATTGCCGGTATCGCTATCAATGATAACCGGTATCGGATTTAGCAGATTCATTTCGATTCCATTAAAATTACACGCCCGAAGATATTGACCCCGTATTGCCGTTCGATATCCTGCCACCAGAAAAAATCCCGGTTGGCGAAACGGATCGCGTAGCGGCTGTCTTTCTGCAATTGCAGGCTTTCGTCCGGCAGCCACAATCCGACCAAGTAATCACCGGTCGGCAGGGACAAGGAGGTTTCATGAGATATCCGGTGTTCCCGTGTTCCGGGCAACCACTGCCGGGGATTACAGTTGAGTTTTTCGGAATGAACCACATTTCCAGCGCTTGAGATGAATACGATATATGCATTTCGCTGGTTGATCAACCCCTTGAAGCCGCGATTGACCAACGCTGCATCCAAGGCGAATTTTTCTCCCCGGACAAGCTGATCCGGCCAATTCGCCCGGCGCATTTCAAAGCGGTATCCAAGATGATCGCGGATATAATCGAAAACCGTTCTTTCGATTTTTTGTCCACCCGGTCCGGAAAAATATTGATCCGACAGCGGAAGGTTGTTTGCTTTGACCCAGTCTTCGGAAATGGTTTCCTGCTGCCACCGGTTGATATTTTCCATGTTTTTCTGAGATAGATTAAAGCTGTGGATTATACTCAGAGTATCAAAATGCAGTTGATGCAACCGTAAAATGGCTTCCCTCCCATCAATCTTGCCTCCCTCCATGCGCCACCACATTTCACCGCCGGACGGGGTATAAAGTAAATCATTCAACATCCAGTCGAACAACAAGGTTCCCGGCTGGGGCGGTCCCTGAAAACAACGGGTTTCATCTTTTTCGACCATAAAGCCATCGTTATGCATGCCAATCCGGCTCCGCGGGGAACCGTCGAAGGCTTTGTCCGGGGAAATGGTCTCCGCCCATCCTTTCAATAGCGGCTGTTTGAGCAAAACCTGAAGATAGCGCGGCGAACGCAGCGAAATCATCCGCGACGGCGGCAATATATCCAAAGATTTAACCAGTACCTGCGATATGGCATCATAATCATTCCAGGCGATTTCCTTTATGTTATGCCATTCGCCCCAGGCGCCGAGGAATCCGACTTCCAAGGTATATATGACATCGATGTTCCGTTGCAAAATCGGCCGGATCTGTTCCATATGAGAAAGCAATATTTCAAGCTTGGGACCACGGCGTGGCGGAATATCGGTTTCATAGGCGAAGCGCAACACGCTTTTTACTCCAAGTCCGCGCAATCCGGCTAACGAACGTTCCACATCCGACAACACCTCCCGGGGTAATTCCATGCTTTCCGAATATTCAGTCAGATAACAATAGTGCTGGGACAAGGTAATACCCCATCCATCAAAATAAGCAAAATTCAACAATTGCCAGTTTTCACTGTAGTTGAGTCCGAGAATCTGTTTTGGCAATGACGGGTTCTGAAAAGGTACCTGCCGCGTTCCCATACCGAATATGCTTTCCAGCCGGAACCCACGCTCCGGATTACGCAGTCCGGTCACTCCCGCCGGATCAAAGAAACTCAGGCCGCTGTAGCTGGTTTCGCAGCGTGGCAGAATATGGTGGTCAGCAATATGGTGCATATGATTGCATGTTTTATCATGTTCCGCTCTCCTTGGATTCTTAATTGGCCCAGCCGAGCACGCGGCCGGATGTGTTTATTGGGTTCCAGTGGTTGATATCAAGCAATTCTGTCGTTGACAAGCCCTGTACATGCCCGTCCGCCATCACTGAATTGGCCTTATTCTGATGCCTGACGAAAGAAGGGTTCCACTTCACCGTGATATATCCGGGATAAACGCTGCCATAGGCCAGGGTGTGACCGGTATCACTGTTTCCGGGAATCGTCTTTCTGTTGACGACGTCACCGATCAATATCAGACGGCTGTCGTTATTCCATTTGCTGATCTCTGAGCGCCCGTGCGGCGGTGCAAATGAGTGATTGGGCCAGGTCGGATTCATGCCAACGGTACAGAAATTCAACCCATAACTGCTGTTGTTCCCAGCAAGGAAATCGGTATGGTTTGCATCCCCTTTTTCCATTGGCACTGCAGCGGATGCGCATTGAACCACCTGATAAGAAGATAAATATTTCAGGTCGAGCAGCAATTCCGGCCACGGATAGCCACCTGCATAAGCATTCTGAGCGCCCGGATACGATTCATTGTTTTCATCGGCATACATATGAAACGCCATGCCGATCTGCTTCAAATTAGATATGCATTTGGTACTGCGCCCCTTCTCGCGGGCTCTGTTCAACGCCGGCAGCAGCATCGCCGCCAGAATGGCAATAATTGCGATCACGACAAGGAGCTCAATAAGTGTGAAACTTTGTCTGCGGATATTCATATCCATTTCCTCTGTTTGTTTATTCCGGTTTGTTCCTATATTCGAATATACTGTTTTTCCCGGATTATGCAATAGCATTTTTACTGGATAATTTCATAATAAAACAGCACAAATCAACTTTCCGTTTGCTTTTCCGCAGGATTCCGGTTATAATAATAACAAACCGGAGCGACTAAGACGATGAGCGACAATCTTTTGCCGATTTTCTCGCAGGCGGCGTTTTTCGCCGATACCAAGGATGTCGGATTCCATTCGCACCCGGGAACCGAGCTTTTGCTGGTGGTTTCCGGCAGCTGCGAAATAGCAATAAAAAACAAGGTATACCTCTGCCATCCCGGCAATCTCCTGATCGTTCCGCCCGAGGTGGAACACAATCAGCACAACCTGGGCATGGTGGAAAACTTCTTCTTCGTTTTTCACGCCGAACCGATGATGTTCGACTCATCACTGCGGCTGATCGAGCTGGGCGACGACCCGTGGATCGAACCCCTGGTCCGCGAAATCTGCCGCATGAGCAAGGCCACCTGCTATGAACTCTGCGATGGCCTGATTTACTCGCTGCTGAAGGCCATTGTCCGCCGCGAACAACGGATCGAGGGCCTGCGCGAGATGCACCCCGCCCTCGTCAAAGCCATTTTCCTGATCGAAAAAGATTTCGCCCGCCAGATCTCCATGGACGAAGTCGCCCATGCCGCCGGCGTCAGCAAAAGTTACCTGCGGACACTTTTCATCGCCCAATTCGGTTACTCACCGCAGCAGTACCTGCAAAACTTCCGCATGGCCCGTGCCCGCGAAGCCCTGCGCAACCGTTATCTGACCGTGGAAGAAGTCGCCGCCGAATGCGGCTACGAAGACCCCAATTACTTTACCCGTCTATTCCGCAAGGTCCATCAATGCACCCCCGGAGCCTTCCGCAAAGTGATCAAAGAGCGCCCGCGCGACACCTTTATCCGCTGCTGAGGCAACAAGGAAATCCGGATACGTCTCACTGTAAATTCGGCTGGAATAAGAGCAAAGAAATGGTCGGGGTGAGAGGAATTTCGACTAGTTATTACTTAATCAATTTATTTTCATATAGTTACAGAAACGCAATTTTCACCAGTTTTTCCCCGGTGTGTGACTTGCTTCGTGACACGGCGAGGTCAAAAAATGGATGTGTCGGTAGCTCATTTAGTCACCCGAAACGGAAAATTTCAGTTCCGTTATCGCCTCCCTGCCAACTTTTTGCCGGGAAAAATCCGTGAGATAAGAATCTCCCTGCGAACCAACGACTTGAAAACGGCGGTAGTCTGCTGTAAGTTAGCCTCTGAAAAAGTAAAATCGTTGATCGATTCAGGAGCTATGAAGATGGTAGACATTGAAGTAATTCGCCGCGAACTTGTAGATTTCATCAAAGAAAGTCTCGAATCACAGGCGCGGCTTATCGCCGAAAAAGGGCCGATATGTCCAGAGTCGCGGCGGGAGGCCAGAAAAGACATGTTGAAGTTCAGCAACTACTTGGAGAACGCGATTAATAATAGCGATTTCAGCGCGGCAACAGCTATGCTTTCAACACAAAAATATCTTCAAGATATCCCTCATGATTCTGTTGATTTTAATATGGTGGCAATGGAATATCTTTCTGCTCAACTTTATCTTGCCAGAGTTCGGAGTGAATACTGGGAGGGGAAGCGTTTTTCGCTTCGTTTCAGTGAGCAGGATTATAATGAAGTCATGAGCGGCCGTTACCGTACAGCGGCAGAAATTATGCAAGCAGAGAAAATTCATCCTGTAGGTGAATTGATTCAAGAGTATCTGAATTCCCCCCATCCGACATGGAGACCCAAAACCGAGGCCGATGTCAGGAGTACCTTGGACCTGTTCTTGCAATTCATGTCGCCAAACACGGATATTAAGGCAATACATCATAGAAACCTGTTGTCATTTCGTAATGATGTTTTGATGAAAATCCCGGCCAGACGTGCGGTTTTCCCTGAACTCCGTAATCTGTCGCTTTCTGAGTTGACGAAAGATCATGGCAAGCCGCTCTTGGCGCTTCAATCGGTTAATCATAACTGCGTACGACTGGGGGGATTTTTTAAATGGTGCTACGACCATGAGTATATTGATCGTAACCCGGCAACAAAACTTCTGATAAAGCTGGAAGGCAGGGTAAGCAACGAACGGAAGCCCTATGATCCTGATGATTTGAAACTCATTTTGCTCAATATTCGGGAAGACAAGTTGAGCGCATGGAAACCGCATAAGTATTGGATTCCTTTGATTTCCCTGTTCTCCGGTTTGAGGCAAGCGGAGATATGCCAGCTTTACCCGGACAATATCGTCAACATCCAAGGGATTCCCTGCTTCGATATCAAAGAAAGTAAAGAGCGCAAGGCCAACTTGAAAAATGCAAACGCAACAAGAATTGTTCCGATTCATCCGGTTCTTCAAAAACTTGGCCTGTTGGACTTCGTATTGGGACGAGCGCGGGCAAGGCGAGGTAGGAAGGTGGAAGATGGCCGACTTTGGAACACGTTGCACTATTCGCCAAAAGAAGGTTACTCCCATTCTTTTGAAAAATCCTATGGCCTGTTCAATAAAAAGTTCATCACCACGGATGGGAAGAAGGTATTTCATAGCATACGCCATAGCTTCGCCAATAATTTAAAACAGCGGAAGGTTCAAGAAAGTATCGTTGCTGAAATACTGGGCCATTCCATACCGGGAATGAGTTTCGGCAGGTATGGCAAGGCATTCGAGCCTAAAGTTCTTAAGGAAGCCTTGGATGAACTGGATTATGGATTCAATCCTTTTGAGATACTGGGGAAGCGAGAACTTCCGGCAGAGAGGATTCAACGGCAGATTGAGCAGTTGCCGAAGGTGTAGCGGAAGCGCCCATAGCGGCGCTGCCGCGCCGCTTGGAGTATCTGCTTGGTATCAGGGAAAGGACAACTTCGGCTTGAAAAAATGGGGATTTATGCTATAGTAAAGGTCAATCGGCGATATATGTTGTATCGTCAATTGTTTGTAGAATAGAGCAGTGTCAGGCGAGATTTGATCGCCGCCCGCCCCACCTGGAGCATTTTCTCTTTATTCTCTTGGCTTAGGCACATTGTGCCTTTACGCGAGAGGAATGAAGATGAAAACAACAACTCAAGCTCCAACCGAATCCCAGCCCAAGTACATGTCCGACAGAATCTTTATCAAGCAGTTGCTTGCACTGATTCCCGGCTATCGTGTCGGCAAGCTGGAACTAATCAGCGGCAGACTCAACAAAAGCAATCAACTGTTGCTTCTGAAAAGAATCGACGAGATCAAGCGGCAGGAGTGTCTTGACCCACTTCGGGAAATGATTATGGAAGATACTCGCCGCCTTGAGGAAAAACAGCGGCGGGCAGAGGAGGTGGAAGCATGAACCTACAAGATACTATTCTGTTCAATGCTCAGCGCTGGAAAGAACATTCGGAGCTACAAAAGATTTTTGAACCGCTCTGGGCCGAAATCCCCAAAGAGGGCCGTCCTAAAACGATAGAGGATTTGAAGTGGCACTTGGAGCAGTTTCTATGCAATCTATACATCTCGCACTACTACGAGAAGATGCTTGCCACGGCGTTTAAGACGCAGTCTTTTTCTCCGGGGAAGCGGTATCACAGCCTTGGATTCAAAGCAATTCCATTTGTCAAAGTTTTCAAGTTTCTTGAAAGCAAGGGTATTCTTGTTCGCTGTCGGGGGAAGATGCCATATTCTCCACGTTGTGAAATCAATCCAGTAACAATGGAAATGACTTATTATCCCTTGTATGAAAAAGGCCGTTTGAGCCGTATTTGGCCTTCGGATACGTTGCGGCGGGAATTTGATTTGTTACCCGACTGTCTGCCGGAGGGGGCAATCGAAACCATCGTAGTGAGGGAAAAACTAGGTACGGATAAGCTTGATATTCCCTTCGTTGAAAGTTCATTTACCAGAGGGTTGCGGCTTGAGCTGGAAAAAATTAACGGCGTTTTTTTTCGTCACTACTTTAGATTTAACCTCAACACTCCGAGCTCAGAAACTAGTAATCCCTACTATGATAATCTTAACAGAGACTATGATATTCATTATAACGATTATGACTATACCTACTCCGGTATTAATCCATCACGGGAAATAATTCAAAAAAATCTGCGTTTTTTGCCTCAAATTCATGCAATATTTTCTAATGCTAGTTTTGGACAGGGAGGTCGTCTTTATTCGGCTAATCAGGATGGTATCGGCAACTGGTTATCGATGCCGTTTGCACAGCGCCAGACGATTCAGATTGACGGCAGACCAACGGTGGAGCTGGATTACAAAGCGTTTCATATCGCCCTGTTGTACGCCCTGCAAGGCAGACAGTTGGTGGGTGATCCGTATGATGCTGTCGCGTCAAGGGAAATGCGTCCCGTTATCAAGAAACTGCTGTTGACCGTCATTAACGCCGATTCTGAAAAAGCGGCGGCAAAATCGATGAAAAGACAATGGCGTAAGTTAATGGCAAAAGAGTATGTCGATGAAAAAGAATTGGCGTTCTTAAATGCCGTTGACAGGTACGAGGCAAATAACCTGAAATACTGGCAGGAGTGGATTGATGCTTTACGCGCCGCGCATTCCCATATCGCACATTGCTTTTGCTCCGGGGCCGGGCTGATGTTGCAACGGTTGGACTCCGAAATCATGAGAAATATTCTCTTGACGATGGCGGAGCGTGATATACCTTGCCTTCCAGTACATGACAGCGCAGTTGTCGCGGCGAACCATGAATCAATCTTGATGGACGTAATGAGTGAAGAATACAGCCGTAAGTTCGATTATAGATTCCAGTGTATCGTCGAAAAGAAGTAAGGAAAATACCTGAATCGGCGAAAAAGAATCAAATAGTATGAGAAAACCGGGTAAAAACAGCTATATCCTGTTAAAATAAGCACAAAATCGGATAAAAGCAGTTATGATGATCGTTCGATACCGATAAAAAACGACTTCGTTTTTTGCTCGATGGTTGTCGGTGATTGCTTCGGTGATTGGCTCCGACAAAACATGGGGATAGCTTAAAAGAATGTCAAGCCTTATTTGTAACTGTTATTTGATTTTTCATCAAAATAATCGTACATTAGGGAGAGTTGAACCAACAAAGGAGTTTTCAACGACAATATAGATTTTGAATTATAATTATTGATAAGTCATTCCGACTTTCAGCAGACGACTATGCCAAAACCGCCAGTTTTAAGTACAAGACCGTCGCTGAAGGAATTTCCCTACCTTTTTGGAGGGGAAGCTTTCCTTCGTTGCGTCTTGTACAGGCTCTGGCGGGCCGTGGCTAGTGTAACCGGGATAGTGGACCCTCCTCTTTTTTGTCCCGATTCTTCGTTCTGCCGTAAGATTGTTGAATTATCACAGTATAAGATAGAAACGGAGGACGAAAAAATGAAATATCTGCTATTATTGGGACTGCTACTTATCTGCGGTTGCTCAACCGTGACGGAACCTGCCGCAACAGCGCCGGAAACCACTGAGGGCAAAATTGTCCAAAAGTACGCCGACGTGACTGTTTCCCGACTTTTGCGTATTATCGATGGTGATACTTTCGCTTGTGACATCGATACCCACTCACCCATCGCCGGTAAGAATATCTCTATTCGTCTCCGTGGAATCGACACGCCCGAACTTCGAGATAAAGACCCGGAGCTACGCAAATTTGCCTATGAGGAGAAGGAACGCCTGGAGCGATTGTTGACCAGCGCTAAGGTGATTGAGCTCCGCAATATCGCCCGTGGTAAATATTTTCGAATCGTTGCCGATGTCTATATTGACGGTGAAGATATTCATCCGAAACTAAACCAGCAATATGTAACGTATGAAGCACAATAAAAATGGCCTCTTTCTATTTTAAACGCAGTTCATATAGGAGAAAATTTATGACTTGCCCTGATTGCAAAACAAGCGTACAAAGCGATATGAAGTATTGCCCCGTATGCGGAAGTGTTCTCATTCATTGTATACCTGTAAGTTCAGCACCTCCCTCCGGGATATGTTTGAAGTGGTTCGACTCTTTTATGAGAAACGGCAAGATGATGAACTATGCTTGGGAAGAGAAAAATAAACTGCTATTGCTGATTCCTATCCTTATTGGGCTGTTTGTTATATCCCTTAGATTTTCCCTGTTTTTCTTTATAGCGCGCTTGGGGGTTTCATTAAGATGTTTTCATTTACTGTCACCTTTTTTTGACTTGATTCCCACGTTATTTTTCGTCTACTCCGTATGCTATGGAGTAAAAAAATATCATGAGAATAACGAAAAAGGATTTCGGATTGCCATATTCTTTCTTATCTTGATTGTGTTGGCGGGTATGCTGTCGAGCCTGCTAATTGCTTTCAGCCCCTACAGCTACTATTCATAATCCCCAGATAAAAATAAGTTTAAAAAGGAATACCCGACATGAAAACAGTATGTCCCAACTGCCATCAAAAGTATGATATCACTTCTGAACACCTTCACGCCGAAACAACGTGCGAGAAATGTCACCAAAACTTTATCATAGAACCGGCAATATTCTGCACTGAATGTGGAGTATCCAATTCCGAGAAAGATGAAAGTTGCTTCCGATGCGGGCAACCACTCACATCTGCCACAAGAACTGAAAGACCGCCAGCAGAACCACCGGGATTCCGGCGAATGTCTTTACGAGAAAACCGGTCCATCGATTGTACTGCGGGTCCATCAATAGAAACAGAGCCTCAAAAAATGGAATTGGCAATCTGTTCATTGTGTGAAGGCAAAGTATCACCATTGGCAAGTTCCTGCCCTCATTGCGGACATCCCAAGCCATTGGAAGTGAATCCGGGTATGGGAATCGTCATGACAATTATCATGTTGGTTATATTCAGTGTTTTGATTGCGTGTTGGATTGTTATTTCAAATCCAAGCTCTCGCACTGAAAGTGTAATCACCGGAATATTTCTGGGACTCATTGCCGGTATTGTTTATGCCTGCATATGGTTGACTTATGTAGGTTCGGTTCTTCGGCGAAATGAAATCTGTAAAATGATTTTGCTGACAATTCTACCCGGTATTGGGATAATTGTTTGCTCGTTCTTTCCCTCGAAATCTTGAAACACTCCAACAGTAAAGGAAATGAAATCCATGAAAACAATCGTTCTGATCACAGTAGTCGGCAGTCTTGGATTATTTAGTGGTGTAACTTATGTCCAAAGTGATTTTAAGGTAATGACCATTTCTAACTCAGATTCAAAAAAGGTTCAGATTCGTTGCTCTATGTGTGACGGGACCGGTTTCACTGCGAATGGCAAAGGGGAAAAAGGGAAAGGCAAATTCTCTTGTGTACGTTGCAAGGGCACCGGAAAAATCTAATCGCTAAATCGTTCACTTTTTCTCTGAACTGGCCGTCTCGAGTTTTATCGAGGCGGTCTTTTTTATCTTATTCATCATAGATTGGCTTCCTTACGCGCGATCACGTGTGCGATCACGTGTGCGATCAGGCGTGTGCGATCAGGCGTGTGATCGCGTGCGCGCGCACGAAGTAGAACGTTCACTTTGGGGCGCAAATGGTAAAAATAAGCCGCCCTCTACCGTACTGAACTACTCTTTGAGCAAGGAATTTTAGAAGGCAGGGGGGTATATTTGCAGGCTCTTACTAAAATCTTCTCTTGGCCCCTATGTGTAGAACCAAAACACATGGAGGTTGCCAATGACAACGACAGATTTATCAGACTTCGGACACCGGGAATTAGAGATGCTGGAAAAGTTGCTTTGCGCCATGAGAACGCAAGGACTGCCAAATGACTTCGAGGATTGCGAAGTTACCCCAGTGATGAATCAATGCTCCGGTGATGTTTTCTTGTCGAACGCTCAATATCAGGTTGCTATGATGAACGGCGGCAAGCTGGAGTCGTTCTATACGCTCCCTTCCGGTAAAGAAGGTTTTGCCAATGAACTCTACGATTTGTTTCAAGGCGGCTACATCGACGATGAACGCGAATTGGAACAGCTTATTGAGATTTTGGCCGCAAACGGCCTTCTCGATGAAGTTGAAGCCGTCCGGGTAAAGATTGTGCCGCAACATACAAACGTTGCGTAAGGCCCGCCAGAGCGCATTTAACCGGGGTTTTCTGCCGGAGGAAGGGAACTCCATTCTTCGCGCCCCTGCCGTTCAATAAAATGTTCGTTGTACTGCACGGCCAAAATCAATGATTTCTATGCTCAAAAAAAAGAAACGTATTTCTGCACGGAGAACAATATGAAATGTATCATCTATACAAGGGTATCGACAGAAGACCAAACCACGGAGAATCAAATAGCCCAGTTACAGGAATATGCCGACAGGCAAGAATGGCAGATCGTTGCCGTCAAGACTGATATTTGTTCTGGCAGTAAGTCGGCTGATGATCGAGTTGGCTTGAAAGAAGTGTTTGACCTCGCCCGAAAAAGAAAGTTCGATGTACTGCTTTTCTGGAGTTTGAATCGTCTCAGTCGTGAAGGAACACGGAAAACACTGGAGTACCTATCTCGCCTCGATGCTTACAAGGTGAAATGGCACTCCTATAGCGAGGAGTATATATCTTCACTGGGGATATTCGCAGACGCTATCATATCGCTCATGGCGTGTCTTGCAAAACAGGAACGTATCAGAATCTCCGAAAGAACCAAGGCGGGGTTAGCCAGAGTAAAATCACAAGGTAAATCACTGGGACGGCCAAGAACCGATTCAAGGTTAATCAATCAGGCATTTCATTTGAAGGAATCCGGCCTGTCATATTCCGAGATTGCCAAAGAAATGGGGCTGTCGAAATCCAGAGCTTTCCAGCTATGCCGCGAATCGCAGTCCATTACTTGACTTATTTGTAATTCAGTGATATATTGCGAGTTACAATTTAACCACTAAAAAATGTGACACGAAACGAGTCACCGAAAACAGCGTGGAAATATTGGGTTTAATGACTGGAAATAAAGAGGTTAAAAAAGAAATGGTCGGGGTGAGAGGATTTGAACCTCCGGCCTCTGCGTCCCGAACGCAGATTTGGTCCCCTCGAAGACCCTCTATAAGCTCAAAACGTGACATCAGTATACCCTATGAAACAGCAAGTTTCAGGGACGGTTTCCGAGCGGCTGTTTGAGCTCACAATAAACATTTTTCCATAATTGACGTCAATCAATCAACCTCAACAATGTTGTTGCAATAATAAAGTAAGCCAAAAAGTGAACGATTTCAAGCCCTATCGTTGAAAAAATGAACAATCCGTTTGAATCTGAATAACGTCCGTCTATATTAGTCGTCAAATATATTGAAGGATTGTTTATGGAAGAGCATTTACCACAGAAGAGTCAGTTCCTGATCTATCAGACCGAGGATGGAAAAATAAAGCTGGATGTCCGTTTTGACGATAATACAGTGTGGCTCTCTCAACAGCTCATGGCCGAGTTGTTCCAGACCACCAAACAGAACGTCAGTCTGCACATTAACAATGTTATTGAGGAGAGGGAATTGGATGAGGAGTCAGTTGTCAAGGAATTCTTGACAACTGCCCGTGATGGGAAAAACTACCGGACCAATTACTATAATCTTGACATGATCATCTCGGTCGGCTACCGGATCAAGTCCAAAGTCGCTACGCAGTTCCGAATCTGGGCGACCAAACACCTGAGCGAGTTCATTCGCAAAGGGTTTGTATTGGACGATGAGCGCTTGAAGAACCCGGACTTGCCATTCGACTATTTCGATGAATTGGTTCAACGCATTCAGGATATTCGGACATCGGAGAAACGCTTCTATCAAAAGATTACCGACATTTACGCCACCAGCATCGACTATGACCCGACTACCGACATAAGCATAAACTTCTTCAAAACGGTTCAGAACAAGATGCACTGGGCCATTACCGGCCAGACCGCCGCCGAAATCGTCGCCACCAGAGCCAACCATCAGCTACCGAATATGGGCCTTACATCTTTCAGGGGCGACAAGGTACGGAAGTCAGACGTGGGTATCGCCAAGAACTATCTGAACGAGCCGGAAATCTCCGCCCTTAACAACTTGACGGAACAATACCTGATCTTCGCTCAAGGACAGGCCATGCAACGGATTCCGATGCACATGACCGACTGGATCAAGAAGCTCGATGCTTTCATCTCCATCAACAACCGCCAAATCCTCGACAATGCCGGAAAAATCTCTCACGAGCTGGCGCTGGAAACGGCCAACCGTGAATACGACATCTACAATACCCTCCGCATCGCCACCCAGTCCCAAGCCCTCAGCGATTTCGACAGGGTCATTGAAAAACTGCCTCCTCCAACGAAGAAGAAATCTAAGTAGGAAGACTTATGATAGCTGGTTCAGAAAGCGAGGCACTGTTGATTGTCGGCAAAGAGGCCATGTTGAATTCCAAATGGACTGAATATGCTCAATACTGTTTTGATCGGGAGAAGGGGTTAAGAAGAGACGCATTCACTCATCTGAATAAGTTTCTTGACTTTGCCGATGACTGGACTTTTGAAGAGAAGGTCGAGTTTGTGAGATTTCTTTTCCCCTATTGTGAAAACGTTACAAACGCCGATTATGGTCCATTGCCACATCCTCTGATGGAAAGGCTCATCAAGCCGGTATTGGAAGAATGGTGCATCAAAGAGGCCGGTGATTCCACTCCATTCCGCTGGTATGGGAAATACTGCCATGGAGGAAGGGGATACATCGACAAAGCATTGACGATCAACCCTGTCGACTATGTAGCAAGAGAAATCTTGACCGAATGGTCAATAGACGGTCTGTTTTATTCAGTCCACCATTTGCCGGATATTTATATTGGCGATTATAAAGAAGATTTACTGCTCATTAAGGAAGTGGAAGCACATATTCAGTTATTGGCCGACTCTCAACGGCAAGAATATTGGACCAAAAGACTTGAGAGTGTTGCCGAATTGATCAGTAACTATGCTGACTGGGTAGAATCAGGGCATCCGAATTTGCAAGAATGGGGTGAGAAGAATAAGAAAAATGTTTCGTCTGGTGTAAAGATTTATTATTATGATAGTTGAAATGATTAAGTTGACGATATTTCTATTTATGAAAAACAATTCGTCTGAATTATGTCTTCACATTCAACATCAAGGAAATCAAAATGGACAGAAGTGAAAATTTCTATGAAATCTCGCATCTATTGAAATACCAGAGAAGTTATTCTTCTGACCCGGAATTAATTAATCGGAAAAGAATAACTAATAAGCCCATTTTCATTTCGCAAGCAGTTTATGATATTCTTCCGGAAGAAGGAATGCGAGAAGCCTTTTTGAGTAGGCTTCAAGGTAAAGTAAATGAATTATGGGGCTCTGAGCGGTATGAGATTGCGTTCTATGATATATTGTATTTGAATGGATATCAGGACTTTCGTATGTATAAGCAGGAATATGGTTCTGTTGTGCTTATGGATAAAGAACCTGAGCCGCCTCGTCATTTATTGCGATTTCCAGAGGATGACTAATTAAGCTTCGAGGTTGACTGCCAGGAGTGAACCTATCGGTTATTTGGTAAAAAGATTTATTCCTCAAGCAACTTTTGAATTCTCTTTTTCTTTACTTCAACCATCCGATTAATAAATTGTTCATAGCTTTCTTTTGGAGCATGTGGATTTCTTCTTTTAGTGGAAACATCCTCCATCAGTTGTGAGAATAATTGGGCGGTATGAAAAAGATTGGACCTAAGATATTCAGGAACTTCCTTGTATAATAGTTTTAATTGATCTAAATGTTCCTGTAAAGTTAAATCAGTTGATGAAACCAGTGGATATATCGCCTCAATTTTTCGTTGAAGAAGTTTATCTAATTCTTCTGTTTTAATTTTTTCACATTTGGTTCCACGACGAATATAAATAGTATCTTGAATTATATTTTTCCCATCGGCTTGGGATATAAACGGTAAATGTGTAGGATTATCATCAACAATAATCATTTGAAAATTCTTCCCTTCAAGCTGTTGATATTCAGTACTTTTATAGGAGAAATTAAGTATTTCATACTTCAAATTTGAAGAAATATATTTTCTTACACTATCATCAACACTTGCTTTATCCCTTAAAGCATCTATGCCAATAGGCACATGCATTCCATCATCGCTTTCAGAAATTCCAATTACTATTATTCCTCCGCCGCTATTTGCAAAGGAGAGTAGAATCTTAGCTAATTTTTCTCCCTCAATCCATTTAGATTTAAAATCCACGTTATCATATTCACCAGTATCTCCTTTCATGAATCTTCTGAAATTCTCTCTGGTTGGTTCCTGTAATAATTCGTACATAATGTCTTTTATCTGCTTAACTGGAAGATTTGTTGATTTTTGCTCATTCATAAATTCTAAGCTCCCTTGAAATAAATTTCTTTTAGAAAAATATAGATGTATTTAAGAATAATACAAATTACTATATCATCTCAATTTATAGAAGAGCCAAATTTAAATTATGTCCTTGGAAGAGTCGCAAATACTATTCTGAACACCTACTGAACACTATGCAAACCGATGCAGAACTTGTGGCCATCGGTGCCTTCGCCGTTGTATAGGAGTTTGTAGGTCTGGAGGCAGTTCTGTTTGCCGGTGAGCTTGACGACCAGTTCCATGTCCATGAGTTCGGTCAGGTGGGTGTGGAGGCGGGTCTTAGCCCAGCCGGTGTGTTGCATGGCTTCGCTACGGGTGAAGATTTTACGGTCCATCGCCAGTAGTTGATGGAGGAGGTCTCTGGCCGGGAGGGAGAGATCGTCCAGTGAGACCCCGAGTAGCTCGGAGGTGAGTTTCACGGCCATGTCGATGTCGGTGCGGTCCACTTCGATGTATTCGATGCCCTCGTAGCGTTTAACTGGTTTCTGCATCTGTCGGAGGAATGCTACCGTGTTGATCAGTTGGAGGAATTTCGGTTGGTCACGTCTTGCCTGTAAGCGGTCGTCTTCATAAAAGAGTTCATCGGCGTAGGGGTTGACTATGGCATAGGGTTCGAGTAGGCGTTGAAAGGTCTGGTGTTTGCCGATGATGCCGTCTACTTCGGCGTTGGTCTTCAGCCCGGCGAGAGTATGGGCCCTGCGTTGCAATTCCAATATGCGGCGGGTTTGCTCACGGCTTTCATCGACACCGAGGACGAAGAACCGGGATTTCGTTTCCGGGTTGATCTCCGGGTTTGTAGTCGTCTGGAAGATGGAACAGCCACCTTCGACGTGAAGAGTCTGACCGTGGCCGCCTGATACCGTTTCTTGGGCCAGATAGCCCTCGGAAATCAATGTTCTGATCGCATACGTGTCTTTGACCCCTGCGGTCTCTTCCAGAGCGAGGAGTTTGCCTTTCAACGATTTCATGTAAAACAGTGCCTTGTCGGTGATCGCTGATGCACGGATGACGGATTCGGGCGGTATGAGCTTCAGGGTCTTGTCCTGCAAGGTCGACTTGCCAGCGCCCGAGGATGACAGGACGAGGATATTCAACGGTTTCTCCAGCAGGCGTGACGTTGCGGCCAGATAGGCCATGAGCTTGTTGGTTTCTTCGCCGACGAGGCCGAGCTTTTCATAATCGTCGAGGATGGTCTGGAAGATGTCGCTTTCGCCCATTTTGATGGCGTAGTCGGTGTAATCGGGTTCAAATGCAAGATTGGTGTTCATGGTGTGTTCTCCTATTATTCAGTTGGTGTTTATCGGCAAAGTTCGAAGGCACGGACTCGGGACAGGTTCAGTTCACGGCCTATGGCGGCAAACGACAGGCCCTGTGACCGGAGCTGTTTGGCATGGTCGATGACTGCCGGATCGGTTTTGGGACGGCCTATGGCTTTGCCGCTGGCTTTCACTCGTGCCATCCCGGCCTTGGTTCGTTCGGATATGCGGATTTTCTCCTGCCGGGCCAGTGCGCTTAAAATAGCGATCACTGCGTCACTGAACGGCCCCAGAGAATCGAGATAGGATTCGCTGTAGGAGCGATAGCCGACTCCGTATTTGTCAAATCTGGTCAGGTATTCCAATGTTGTTCTCGATCCCTCACGGCTTAAGCGGTCAAGAGACCAGAACAACAGAACATCGAACTTTTTCTTATGAGCCAATGTGAATACCCGGTTAAGGCCGGAGCGCTCTTCCGCAGACTTGCCGCCGCTGGCTATATCGGTTATGGTTTCAACGATGGACCAATTCTGACGACTGGCATACTCTTTCAATTCGAGTAGCTGGTTTTCGACGGTCTGGTCTTCGGTACTGACACGGGCATAGATGATGCATCGCATGGTTTTTCCTCCTATGTTCGGAAAATGGTTTTCAAAAACTGTTAATTTTTTCAGGGTGAATTTTTCAGAAAATGTCTATTCGGAAAAACGGTCCCTTTATCGAGCAGAGTAAAAATTGCGGCCTGTCGTACCTCCTATGGACAGGACCGGTTAATCCCTTCTCACTTCGTGGGCCGGGCTGGCGGTTGCCGTAAATGCCGCCAGATCGGCGGCGGTGGATAGAAACTCGTAAAATTGGCTATAATGGCGGAAAAATGACTGAAAGTGGAGATAAAACGGCTTAAAAGTCGATAAAATCTGCTATATCAGGCGTTTTCGTGTCGGCCCAGACATCGCCGCATCCAAAACAGTAATACATACCGTCTTCTCTCCCGACTTGAGATTTACAATAGGGGCAAATACCCCGGTTGAGTTTGCGAAGTTCCTTCCATGTCGGGATGAAGTAGTAATCGTCGCTCGGCCAGTCCCAGAGCAGATTTGAATAATATACGCCGTCGATGCATTCCCACTGCCCGAATAGATGGACCTTGTCTCTGGTCATGATTGCAATCCGGTTATCATCCACCATGCCCGGAATCAAGTCTGGAATGGCCGTCACGTTACGAAAGAGACTTTTACCGGCAATTACCCGGCATAGCTCCATAGTGTCGGAAATATCCACGTTTCCGGGCTTTAGAGGCAACATCCCGTTATGAATCAGGGCATAGTTGGTCAATACGTTGGTATGCTGTAAGAGCCGTATATACCGTGTGAATGCAAATGGATGGGTGTTGCCCGGACAAATACCGCCATGCGTGGCTATCCTGAAGTGTAAGAGCAAATCTCCGGCAAAGTCGGCAAGATGATACTTCTCATAAGCTGTGACAAAGTGTTCCCACGTCATATAACCCTTATGAATCTCAATGGCATATTTTTCAGCTCCGGTGAGCAGGGCAAATCCTGCTCCATCTGGATTAGCGGTCCAGCATTTTTCCAATGTCGCCAACGGCGGGGTTTGAACGTCTTTTGGCTTGTAGATTGCGACACACATATTGACCTCCTCAAATCAGTTCTTTTTCAGTGAGATAGTTGACGGCATTGACATAGAGCTCGCCGTTATTCTGGATGAACCGGGTGAAGTCGCCAAAAGCATCACCAGCGGCGAGAATATCACTGATTGAAAGCTGTTTTGCCCAGTGGACCAGAGCGTCAACAATTTCCAGTATCGCTATGAATGTTGTAAACTTCAACGTCCCACGGAACAGCCGGAACTCGACGGTATTTGTATTTTCGAAATTCACGGCCTGATAACGTGTCCCGGAAGATTTGCCGTAAACGTCCTTCACTGGTTGGCCGTTGCTCTTCTTGAAGCAAGCCCAGTGCGTTTCCTTACGACGTGCGATAACTTCAAAATTTGACTGGTACTTGGATATGAACCAGTCAATCAGAAGCCATTTGTAACTTGAAAGATAATTCCTCGATACATGAACATGCAGACCGCAGGATTCAGTACCCAGATCATGGGACCGCATACCGGCTGAAGACATTTGCCGTAAAATATCGGCCCAGTCGAGTTCCTTATGCCGTTTGAGCGTTATCGGATGACTGACAAGCTCAAATCCATGCTCGGGTATTGAACCATCCTCTTTCAGGTAAAAAGTCTCTTCACCATCTGAAATGGATTCGGCAATATTTTTGCAGTCATAACTGCTGGACAGACCACCAGCTTCAAGCTCGAACCCAAGGTAGGCCAAACACGTTTCATCGTCCTTGTCGGAGGACTGGAAATTGAGGTAAGGCTCATAACTGTAATCGTGAACGTTGCTCGAATGATTCTGGTCATAACAGTATTGGCAATAGGTCCCGTCGTCATGGTAATAGGCGTTATCATTATGGACAACTGAATCGCAATCATTGCATATAGAGTAGTAATTTTCAAAGCATCGACCGCATAAGGGGGCATCTTCATCGCCGTGGTTATCTGAAGACCAGTTCCCGCACTCAAGGCACTGATAGGCTTCATCTGAGCATGAATCACACCAATATTCATCCAAATCGTCAATCCGATTGAAGTCATCAGAAGCGGAATACTGGTTACATCTGGGACAATATGACAAGTGTTCCAGTTGACAGGTGTTGCAATATACCTCGCCGTCACGGTCAACAACATAGTCGTTTTCCGTATCGATAAACGACTCCCGGCAACAGCTACACTCTTGCAGATGCTCCTGCCGACAATCCGGACACAATTCGACCATATCGCCGTCAACCTCGAACGATTCAACTTCCTCGACCGTGCCACAAAGATGACAGGCGACATCCTCCAGAACCGCTGTTTTTTGCTCAATGCCCGACAGATCATTCGCCACGATACACATATAAACCTCCGTTGGTTGTTGTTTCCAACAGAGGCTGACGGGTAATACTCTATGTCAAAGGTGGGGCACTTCTAAATTTCGCCTCGGATCGGCAGACCGCAAGCCCCACGGGCGCTCGAATTATATGCTTCGGCTACAAATAGTGAACACCGGAGCAGGACAAAAAAATAGCCACCCGGAAATCCCGGATGGCATAGTTAGAGAAAAGTGAACGATAGGGTTTGTTGTTGTTTATTCTCCCAAAACTACAGCACAGAATATAATGTTGCCAATAAAACCGATGATGCCCAGTAGCATCCCAACGAATCCGATTTTATTTCCTCTGCGGTTTGCGATTATGCCAATGATCATAGCAGGAGTCGAAAAGAAGAAACCAGCCATTGGAAGCAACCCTGCAATGCCAAGAATAATACTGATACGAGCAAGGCTGGACTTTCGTACTTTTATTGATGATTCCTCTGACACCTCGTAATTCTCATCCATGATGCATCGTTCAGTCCAAAGCCGGTATATTTTATAAATCAAAAGAAGAGTGAGAAGGTTCAATGCAATATATACTATTTGCATCGTGCCGGTAAACGTTATGACCGAAAAGACCAGCCCGACTATAGACAGGATGCCACATCCAACCATGGATAATTGATCATAAGAGGTTTGTACTGCCTTTTTGTTCGGTTGGATCAGAGTAGAGATAAGAATTGTCAGTCTTCCATAAATGGCCACCGCACAGGCTCCAAATATGATGGAAAACAGCCTTATTCCAAATTTATCATCTCCCTGAAATAAACCGGCAATAACCATTCCGATTCCACGCAATGCGCTAAATCCGCAGCCAACCCCAAAAATTAATATCAAAATATACATCAGTAAATTTAATTTTGCTCTAGATCGATCGTTTGCATCTGACTGTGGAGCTTCTTCTTCAGTGGTGGAGATCAGAGGTTGAAATGTGTACTGACAGGTATGACACTGGAAAGCTTGAGCGGGGTTGGCTGTGCCGCATTCAGTACAGAATTTGGCCTTATTGGTAAAGAAACCATGCTGACATTTCTCGCAGGTGACTTCAGTTCCCAACAGCTCCTCCGGTACTTCATATTGTTGATGGCAACCGGGACAGACCGTCAAGCAGTCTTTTCCCTCTTGAACCAGAAAGACGCTGTCGCACTTCCGGCACTTGGCGGCTGAATCCGTGTTGGCAATGCCGCACTCTGGACAGAATTTGGCCTTACCGGCGACAAAGTCCCGCTGACATTTCTCGCAAGTCAGTTCCTTTCCCTGATCCTCATCAGAGACATTGTACTTCTGGTAACAGTTCGGACAGATTGTTTTCATATGACCCCTAAGTTGGCTGTTTATTTTTGGTTCGCATTCAATATGATCCGCATAATCGAATCACCCGGAAATAAATTTCCGTCTCTACTTCCATCCCATATTTTCCTTTTATGCCATGCTCTGGTGCTATAGCCAGAATCCTCCTGCAAACATATTCCTTTGCAGTTCGGTAACGTCTAAATGGTACTTGGACCTCTTCGGAATAGGTAGGTCCTCTGGAAGTATATTTTGACATATTTCGCCGCCAATCGTCAATAATTTCCATGGCCGTCATAAAATTTTCATCTCTGGATGGCTCTATTGCCATGACTATTCGAAAAGCTTCTTTATCCCAATAAGCGGCACGTGCCGAATTTATGGCAGGAATTCCGATACAAAGGATCAGTAACACGGCAATACAAATACAAACCACGACCTTTATTTTCTTTTTCGTCGCCATCCCTGAATGATGATATAAGTCCTTTGCTCGATCAATGAGCGAGTTTATCTTTCTGAAGATATTCACAAATGGGGTGGTATCGATATGGCTACGGCTGGGGTGTTGTTTATATTCTATGAAAGATTCTTCAGGAACATTGGAAACAACAGGTATAAGTTTCATTTTGAGCAGGGTTCCACATTCTCGACATTTTGATATCTCAGAAAGGTTGGCTGTTCCACACTCGACGCAATATTTGACTTTTTCCGGCCTGAAAGAATTACTGCAATTGGGGCAGATGATCTTGTCATGAGAATTTTTATTGTCAACATCACACAATTGATAACATTTGGAGCAGATCGTTTTCATGTTAGTTCATCCCAAATAGCGATAGCATCAGCATTTTCATTTTCCCTACTCGATAAATCCATGATAGCCCTTCTTCTCTATCTTTCATTACACCAATTCTCCCTAACATTTTAATTTTATTTTGTTCCGCACCGCAAAGATGACAATTCTTTACCATCTCTCAGTACAACAATTATTGCATTTCAAGCAAAACATTGAATTTCAACACCCTTTCGCTATTACTTGTAGGAAAATTCCCATTATGAATATGGCACCCCAAAACCAAAACTTCTTATGCTCTTCCGTAGGTTGTCCGCACTTCGGACAATTTCGTGCCTCTTTCGATATGGGAGTTTCACATGCTGAACATTTCATCATCTTGTTATTGCTATTTTCCATAAAACCATCCATTAATTCTGTTTGAAAAATAAAAGAGTCCGTTTTCAGTTACGCCCCATAACTTACCTGGTTGGAGTATATTTCTTCAGAGATTATCTCATTTGTCTTCCCATTTCATAAAATCTATCAGCCCAATCCAAAGCACGTTGATTTCGTTCCATTTCCGCATTGAATCTGGCATCTTCCCCGCCTTTCCAAATTAAGTATAGGATCAGCACGATAATTGCCAGTACGATGATGATTGCGATTTGAAACGGTGTTATTTTTTTCATATTCCAGTTCTCCTTCTGATTTTCTCAAGATTGATAAATTTTCATGGGTACATTGTTCGATACTTCATACATTTAGAGGCAACAAGGCAAGTGATTTTCATTTTTTGGATTCCCGTTGGTTAATTTTTTTATTTGTCAGATATTGCGGATTTAATCTTGGCTGGATGTCTTCACCGTCGATATATATGTCTGAGAGGATGCGGAAATACTTACAGCGGTCAACGTTTTTTAGTTCGATGACCTTGGCCCCGGTCAGAAGCTCGGTCAGGCGTTGTTTCTCCTCCTGAGCGGCCTGACGCTCTTCCGGGTCTCGGGCCCGTAGCTCGGGAGTGTCGATGTGTTTGAGCCGGATACGGATGTTCTTACCGATGAGGGCTGAGAGCTCGTCTATATCGCAGACGAAAGTATCACCGTCAATGACTCGGATCAATCTGGACACGGTCACGTTCGGATAGCGTTCATGGACTTCTTCCGGGGATGGGGCCATACAGCCGCCGATGAGGAGCAGGGGTAAGAGTAATAGCAGTTTCACAATTGCGACCATTGATGGTCGGAGCGAAATCTTGTTCAAGGCTTGGAGGAGGCTGACAACGAAGAGGGGCCAAATCTCAAATACCGAGGCAACCGCCAGATTGGCCCGTGAAGAATGAGAAGAGGCCCCAAGGTGGGTACTCTTCAGTCTGACATCTTCACTCTGAAACACTGGCGGTATTTTCGGTATTGACATAACTGAGAAGCTAAAAAGCTCTTTATTCGATTGTTACTTTATTCTGCTATTGTCCTTGCTTAAATCTCCATATATTCATTTCATCTATTATTTATTGTACTGATAATGTAGACGGCCATCGTTCGATTGTCAATATCGTTCACGAAGTTTTTCCGAAAGTCGAGACCATGGACACTGGTCGAGCCCCCTGACAATCAATTGATGTATAATACCGAATAAAATGGAAATGAAAACCGATCTGCTACGGTGTGAAAACCGATCTGCACTGATCGGATTTGGAACTGTCTCGGTTTTGTCGAAGTACCGCATGAAATGATATTTTACAATTCGGTATCGATTGAGCGACAAGGATAGGTGGGCCGTGCATACTACTTCGAAGTCTATCCCCCGATTTCAAATGCTCCAGCATCATTTTTTAGATATGGGACAGGAAAAGCCATTCAGCTTCCAGCGGTATGTTTTGTCCATTATATCACGAAGCAGGTCTTCGTGTTGTTCGGCGACAATGGCACTGTCATGGACCGGCAGGCATGGAATGTTCTGTTTTGCCAGTTCCAACATGATGTACCGCATGATCTCGGCATCAATCCTCTGGAGCAGTACCCCGAAGCGGCCACAGAAGGAATCATGAATGGCTGAGTGGGCTTTTTTCAGTCTGCCAATCAGGTCTTTCCAATCGGGATCGTACTCTTTACAGAGGTTCAAGAATTTCAATTCTCTTTCGCTTAAAGCTATTTTTCCTTTCAGTGTCATTATCTGTTCGTTCATTGATTTTATAGTGTCGAGATCATCTTTGGCATTTATCGCAGTCAGGAACAGGACTTTGACTATTGGCCGCATCTCTTTTCCTGCTATCCGGGTATATGGGTCAAAGTCTGGCGGCAGTTGTATTCGATTTACCGCATAAAGGATATTGATATGGAAGGCATCATAATCGAGCTCCACGGTAGGTTCATTATCAATAAGAATCGTTTTTCGTTGTGAGGAGGGCATGTTCTGCCAGCTCTCCCCCAGTAGGTTATTGGCATAGAATCTGCCACCGGTGGCAAAATTGCCACCGTTAAAAACCGCTTTTATCTGAGGCACAAAACGCCTCACTTTTTGAGTTGGTTCCCGTAATGGTGTAGAAATAAAGAGAGATTTATGGTTATGGATATTATATTGAATGGATATATTCTTGTTCTTAAGAATATCATTATACTCGGAGATGCCTTTATAGTAGTAATAATTGTAGAGATATGTTCGATTTCGTAACTTATGCGTGAATAAATGCCGAAGATAAATTGAGTTTATCGTCCCGATGTCTGCTCGAAGCTCCTGAGTAAACTTTGTTTCGTCAAAATCGATCACATTCTTTTGGTCGTCTTTGAGTACGATGCAATCGCCGATAATCCTTTCAGGAGCCCAGTCAAATTCATCGAAAATCCGTTGAAGCTCTTTACCGGGCCACATGCGGGTATACTCGCCCGGTAGCAAATTTGCCACCCTCCGTTTCAACCGATATCCCTTTCGGCACTCGATAAGTTCATTTTTGCTCAACCAGTCGAAGACGGCAAGGAAAGGAACACGGTCGAAGTGCAACTGTCCGAGTCGCCCGGAAGAAAATTCCGAATAACGAAGCGGTACAGCCACAGGCTTTCCAATATAGTACGAGGTCGCAAGATTACATAAGAACGGCTTCAGGTACTCACCCATCTTCTGAAGTGTTTGCTCTTGGTGTTTACCTCTGGGGATCGCTCCCCAGAGGAGATTATAGAGTTCATTCAGTTCTGGATGCTCGGACCATCGGTACACGTCAAATAAGAGAGCATCATATTCTTTCATGCACCGCTATCCGAAGAAACCGGCGAGGGTCTGAAACCGGCAATCGTTGCTTTTAGCGTCTGTTGCCGAAGTTCATATATCCGTGCATTAACGGCTTTCTGCTGATCTCCAGATAATTCCTCTCGAAATTGGTCAAGCTGACTTTTCATTTCGACAGGAATCAATGCCAACAACTTATTGATGAACTCCGGTTCTGGCAACGATACCTTTTTCGGCTTCCCCTCCGCTGGGATGGACAGGTTTTTCTTTTCACCGGAAAAAGCCTTTTCGAATAGATCAGGCCGCTTTTCCTTGAGCGTTTTCGCCGATTGGACCATTCTCGGACTGATCCCATATTCTTTTGCAACAATGTCACGGAGTTTGCCCTTGGCCGGGGGCTGACGATGCTCCATGTCATTTGCGGCAATGGTCGCCAACTGTGCCGGTCGAAGATGGCGGCGTTTCAGGTTCAGGCTTTTGACGTACTCTTCAGGGTTTATCTCGCCTTCGAGATTGACTGCTTTTACATCAACCCCAAGCTCCAAGCAAGCCCACAGGCGGTTGCGACCGTCAAGTAACTTCCCTTGGTGCATGATGACCGGCTCTCTTTGTCCATTGAGCTTAATATCTTCAAGCAGGAGCTTGGACTCCTTCTCCGGTATCTTCGGCATCAACTCGGCCGCAGAGTGGATTACCATGGCTTTCAATTCGCTATGGGGTATTGTGTATGGAGTCGTAGTCAGTGGCTCCTTGTTGATTTGAGAGTCATTATTGGTTTGAGGCGTGACCGGGATAGATTCCCGGTCATTTTCAGCGTGATTGAGTATGTTATTCATGATTCAATACTCCTTGGGGTGGATTGGCTGGTGGTGTCGATTGGGAAAAGACGAATTGTTCTATGTCTGTTGCCAATAACAATCTTCGTCCTCCGACTGGATATGACTTCAATCCCTTGGTCAGCCAGCGGTATAGAGTATTACGGGAAATTTTTCCGTACTCCATAGCCTCTTGTATCGTGAGAAATCCCAATGATTGGCTTTCAGGCAACTTTGGGGCGACTGTGGTCAAGAGCAGATAAGCTCTTTCCATTTGCTCTGCACTGATTTTCTCAGTATAAAGAGCATTGACAATTTTACTTCTTGTGTCTGTCATGGTAACCTCCTATAGGCTTTTAACAGATATTATTTACCTACAATCCATTCACTTGTAAAATTTAAGTGAATTATAAAATTGTATTGATTATAATATCAATTTCCAGTACTCGGTTACACGAGATATTTCAAGAAAACTCAAATTTCTCAAAAATTATTTCAATAAATATAATTTTGTTGCTTTTTGTCATATCAGAACCATGATTTTTAATACTTCCAAAAGAACCATCATTCCGGCAACAGTATGATTCTGTCACCGGGATGATGGTTAATAATTTCGACATGGATCATGCCGCCTTCTTCATCAGCTTTTCCCGGATTGCCTTGATCTCCTCTTCTGTGATCGGGGACTCAATCCGCTTTTCACGTTTGAGACCGAATCTCTTCAACCAGTTACCGACAGCCTTACTAGAAATGCCATAGATTTTCCCTATGGCAACATCACTGTATTGTTCCATCAATCGTGTCATGGTCTCCTTATCAGGGCGAAATGGCTCGGATTTAGAGCATGGCTGAGGGATATCGCACTGTAGACCTTTCAGGTTGTCCAAGAGATTCTTATTGGATTTATCCATTGCCTCACGGACCTTCTTTAGTAGCTTTGTATAATGCAGAACCATTTCATATGACTCCCAGCCAAGCATCTCCATTGCATTCGCAAACGGTGTATTTTCGGCGGCCAATAAAGACATGAAGGTGGTTCTGAATGAATGAAAACCATAAAGGCATCCATTAATTTTCCGTTGCCGTCCCTCTTTCGACAATTGCGTTGTTTCTTTGCCGAGGGCCTTGACGACTATTTTTTGACAGCGTTTCTTGAGCCTGTTAGACAGATACAATTCTGCAATAAGTGGATTAACGTATGGCGATTCCTGTTTTTGTTTTCGACGTTCATTCAGGATGACCGCAAGCATGGGAGATATTGGTAGGCGGGCCTTATTTCCATGAAGAATAGTTTTCTCCGGGGTATATTCAATATACTCGCCGTCAATTTCGTCCCATCGAAACAGTGCCGCATCCTTCAGCCTCATCCCGGTCTGGTACCCCACCATAAACAGGTCTCGCCAGTCTGCCCCCTCTTCAGCGGTGGCATTCAGAATAAGAGGAATCATATCATGCTCGAATGCCATGTGAGACGCCTCCGGTTTTTTCGAAACTTTCGCATATGGCGTCAGATCAGAGGAAAATGGATTCCGGCTCGACAAGGATTTCAGTGTACCGATTTTGCGAAACACCCCTGACAGAAACCTGAGATACTCATTCATATTCCCCGGACAGTATTTCTCTTCATGAAGTACACCAGCGAATCTATTGGCGGCATCGGCATCAACTTCATGCATATTTTCTATTTCCTGAGAACGGCACCATGAGGAGAACTTTTTGAACCATGCTTTCCTTTTGTTTTGGTGAGCCGTAGAGCTAGAACGAAAATTCGGACTACGTGAGACCCAAAACTCAAACGCATCCTCCAAGGGGAACACTTCAATTTCAGAGTCCACCGCTTTCATGACGAGGTGAGTAATTTCGGCCGGATTCTTCTTTTTCCTGATCTGGTTCATAGCGACACTCTTTCCAGTCAGAAAGTCCTCAAGGAAGTTATTGGCTTCCTGCCGGTCACAAGTACCGGTGTTGTATTCTTTGTCTTTGCCGTCAGTTTGCCAACGGAAACGGTAGTTGCCCTGCCCTTTGCGAAAAAGCACAGGTCTTTCTTTTCTTGGTCTGCCCATTTTGGACCTCCATGTCGTTGTTGTTCTTGTTTACGCATTTAAAGTGCGATTCGCTATGATATTATATCGAACAACATTGACGAACTACACGGAAGTTTCTGATTTTTTTTGAATATCAGGGACGTTTTCCGAGCGTTTGACTGATTTTCGGGCAATTTAGAAAAGAATGATTATTTGTAAGTCCTTATTGGTTATAGAGAAGAGATGGTCGGGGTGAGAGGATTTGAACCTCCGGCCTCTGCGTCCCGAACGCAGCGCTCTAGCCAGACTGAGCCACACCCCGACTTGGGTTGTCAAATAATTTTATTCGACAGGGTATTTACTATAGTAGCGAATTCGATAGATTCAAGCCGTAATTTGTAAAAAGCGTTTTAAAAAGTTCAGATTTATTGGAAAACAGCACCCCGAATCGGAAATTCTGTGGGGTTTATGAATATTGCCGGCTCCGATGGTGAAATGAATACGGGGAACTCCGCGTTCCTTCGCTCATGCTCAAAACCAGCGATTTTGTTTGCCTGTTTTTGCTCATCTTACTGAAGTGATAACGATAGGTCGTCTATATTTCAAGTCTGATGTAATCAACCAGGTTTTTCTTTTTCAAATATTCACTGATTTGTACAAATTTGAACTCATTTGGATGAATGCGGACTTACTCGAATATAAGCAAAAATCAGCAAAATGATTTGAAGGCTTTGCGGTGGGTCGGGATTGCTGTCATTGTTATTCAACTCATGGACTTTGCATGAATAAAACTGTTTTTGCTTTTTGACGATTGAAAAACCTCATTGTGAAGATAATGTAATAAGCAAATTTGGATTGAAGCTGGCAGGATGATTTTGAAGAAAAAAGGCAACATCACTATTCATGATATCGCGGGGTTGGCAGGGGTTTCTCCGACTACGGTATCCGCTTACCTGAACGGACGCGCCAAGGAATATAATCTGGCCCGGAAAACCTGCGAGCGCATCCAGCAGATTGTGGACGAGCAGAATTACCGGCCGAATTTTCATGCCCGCGCCATGCTCGAGCAAAAAACGTATTTAGTGGGTGTAATCATATCCAATATCGCCAGCAGTTTCTGGAACTACATCCTGCAAGGCATCAACAGAGAGCTGGCCACCCGCAACTTCTACATGTTGCTGGCTGAAACCGGCTATGCCCCCGAAAACGAACGCAAAGCGTTCAACTATATGGACAATATCAGCGTGGACGGTTATATTTATGCGCCGGTGATGGACGGCAACCTGCCGGCCCTGCAGCACAGCGCCAAGCAACTGCGCGGCAAGCCGATTGTCAGCATCATGCATCCCGCGCCCGGCATTCCCAGCATTTTCACGGACCATACCGCGGGCGGTTATCTGGTGGGCGAGGCATTGTACAAAGCCGGGCACCGCCGGATCGCCTATCTCGGCAAAATTTCCCGGAAACGCGACCAGCGCGATGACGAACGCTATAACGGTATGTGCAATTACCTGAATCCGCAAGGAATCGAAGTCCCTTCGTTTGATGATATCGATGCTTTTCTGCCGTATGTGCATGAGTTTACCGCCATATTCTGTTTCCATGATGAAATGGCGGCCAGGCTGGTCCTTGGCTTGCAGGATCTGCAAATCCGGATTCCGGACGATATTTCTGTTATCGGCTACAGTTTTCAACCGAAAATTCACGAATTTGTCCGTCCGCAGTTGACCACGGTCATGGAGTACAAGGAAAAGATCGGCCAGCTCGCGGCTCAACAATTGCTGGAGCTGATCGCTAATCCTGAAGCCACGGTCAAAAACCTCGAAACTAAGCTGCCGCCCTATCTCGTCGAAGGCCAAAGCGTCCGGCAGATTTAATAATTTTTTCAAAATATTTCTACCGGCTATTGCTATTTTACAAAATAATTGTATAATTAATATAGATACTGAAAGCTTTCAGTAAATAATTTCAAGCAGGAAATGATATGAAGATTATTTTGGATGGCAACGACTGGGAAGTCGATTATTTTATCGGTACCGAGGAATATCTCGGTTGGAAGCAGTGCGGTCGCCAGATCCACCGGATGCTGATGGATAATGGCACCAGTTCGGGTTTTGTCACGCCGGACGCCGAATACGCGGGCGCCATGCGGGGTACCGTGCCCGGCTGCGAACGGACCGTGCTGTGGGAAAACGGCCGGATCAATGATCCTTATATGGGGCGGAACCTCGACTCAACCCGTTGGGTGGAAGATTACTGCTGGGGATTCCGCAAGCGTTTCCGACTGAACGGCAACTGGAAAGATTGCCGCCAACTGATGCTGAGCTTTGCCGGGATCGACTACGAGGCTGATTTCTTTTTGAACGGCCATTACCTCGGGTATCACCAGGGAATGTTTGCCAAGGCGGAATTCGATATCACCGACAAGGTCGATTGCGAGTCGGAAAATCTGCTGGCGGTGATTTTCCGCCCGGTTCCCAAGGCCTCGCCGAACCAGAACCGCCGGGATAATACTCCCGCAGAGTTCGCCGAATACCACCGCATGCAGATGAGCTACGGCTGGGACTGGTCGCGCGCCTGCAGCACCGCCGGCATCTGGGACTCGGTCTGCATATCCGGTTATCACGAGGCCAAACTGAAAGATTGTTTCGTTCAGCACAGCGACAACTGCATCAGTCTGGAACTGGAGCTGATGGCGTTTGAGCATACGACCCTGCCGCTGGAAATATCATTTGCCCCGGCGAACTTCAAGGGCGCCAAGTTTGAGTTTCGCGAGACCGCCGAGCTGCAGCCGGGCGATAACCGGATGTTCCTGAAATATCAGGCCGACCACCTCGAACGCTGGTACCCCAACGGTCATGGCCCGCAAAATCTCTATATCCTTACCATTAACATGGACGGGAAAGATTACCGGCGGCAAGTCGGCTTCAAGGAGATCCGGATGCTGAGGAACCCGGGGTCGCCGGAGGGCGCGAACAACCTGACGTTTGAGATCAACGGCAAAGCGATTTTCGCCAAGGGGCTTAACTATGTGCCGCCCGATTTGATGATGTCGCAATGCAAACCGGAGCATTATGAGCGGCTGGTGCGCCTGGCGGCGGAGGCCGGATTCAACCTGTTTCGGATCTGGGGCGGCGGCCTTGTCGAAAAAGACGCTTTTTATGACTGCTGCGACCGCCACGGGATTCTGGTCTGGCAGGAATTCATGCACGCCTGCAGCTCGTACCGCAAGGACCCCGAATACCTGGCATTCAAGCGCCGCGAGGGCGAGGAGATCGTCCGCAAACTGCGCAACCATGTGTCATTGAGTCTCTTCTGCGGCGGCAATGAGGTGCTGTATTACGGCGAAATACCGGATAGTCCGCTGCTGTTGCAGTACCGGGATATCGTGAACAAGCTTGCGCCGCATTTGCCGTACCATGTTTCGTCGCCGGACAGATCGCGTCCGGGCGAACGCGACCACGGCCCATGGAATTTCCAGGAGCACGAGTTTTACAACCGGCATTTCCGGCAACTGTGCAGCGAAATCGGCTGCAGCGGCTTCCCGGAAATGGACTCGATCACGCGTTTTATACCGTCCGGCGAGAAATTTCCGCTCGGTCAAAGCTGGAACTACCATTTCCTGTTCCGCAGCGGCAATCACGACATTGCCCGCCCGCTGCAGTATTTCGAGGCGGAAACGCTGCAGGAACACTGTCAGGCGCTGATGTATGCGCAGGCGGATGCCTGTGGGTATATCATGGAGCACTACCGCCGCAATTATCCGCGCTCGTCCGGATGTTTCATCTGGCAGTACAACGAGTCGTGGCCGACCTTTGCGTTCAGCATCGTCGACTATTACAGCCTGCCGAAAATGGCCTACTACCGGCTGTGCCAGGCGAACCGCCCGGTCGCATTGACACTCAAGGACAACAGCTTCAGTTGCAAAGACGGCGTTTTCGAGGCCGATCTGTATATCGTCAACGACGACCACACCCCGGAGCTCGAACTCGAAGTCAGTGGGATCGACCTGAATGGACGGCTCTGTTTCAGCGAAAAAATCACCGGGTGCTACAAAACCGGTTCAACTCTGGTGAAGTCGCTGGCCTGCGTCCTGCCGGAGCCGCTGCCCGGAAAACTGCTGACGGTATTCCTGAAGATTTCAGATCGCGGTAATATCATTTTTGCTGCAGAGCGTTTCTATGGAGTGCCGGATTATAAAGAACTTTTCAAACTCCCGCAGGCGAAACTCAAGTGTTCCGTGAAGCTGGATACGGCCCGCAAGCAAGAACACACCGCCGAAATCCAGATCAAAAATCCCGGCCCGCACCCGGCACTCGGCGTCCGGCTGGAATTCACCGGCGTCCCGTATCAGAAAGTGTATTGGCTCGACAATTACGTGGCGGTGGCGCCCGGCGGCACCCGCACCGTCACCGCCCGGATCACCGGCGGCAAAAAGCCCCTCGCCCTGCGTTGCCGCGGCTGGAACACCGAAGCACAGGAATTTCCGCTGTCCCCAAAAAATCCGGTATTATCCGAAACCAATATTGATATTTTACCAACCAACAATTATCTTTAACAAAACAGGAGGCAAAAATGAAGAAATATTTCACGCTCATTGAACTTCTGGTCGTGATCGCAATCATTGCTATTCTGGCGGCCATGCTGCTGCCGGCGCTGAACAATGCCCGCGAACGCGCCCGCATGTCGAGTTGTACCGGTAATTTCAAGCAGATCGGGCTGGCCATGTCCATGTACGGACAGGACAACAACAGCTACCACACCGGAATTCACAACGGCAGGTACAATCAGGCTGGTTATTACGAAAGCCCGCGCAGCCTGGGCAAACTGCTTTTTTACAAATATATGGGTGATTACAATTCGCCGGGAGGCGCCAAGGCGCTTTATTGCCCGAGCAGCAACCAGATTACTGCGGAGCAGAACTGGGTATGGAAAAGTGACGGCACCTACCGTTCCGGACAAGGTGTTCTTCCCTATGCGGTGGTCGAATGGAAATGGGATTGGACCGACACCCAGACCACATTCCGCATGGATGGCCCTTTCCCGAAATTCGTTGAGGGAAATCAAAGTTCCACCAAGTCCCCCTCCGCCATGCCGCTGGCCGCCGACACGCCTTATCGCGAAACCCCGCATACAATTGCCAACCACAAAGACAACTACAACGTCGTCTACTGCGATGGCTCCGTGGATACCTACAAGGACAGCGACTCCTCAATGCGTCTCAATACCAATTGGAAGTCGATCATGACCGATTTCGAAGAATTCATGGATTACCGCCAGGGCAAAACTTACTAAGAGCCAGGAACTTTGCATGTATAAATTAATATCCGCTGTTTTCAGCCTGTTTGCAGTACTCAACCTGATTGCAGGCGATCTGCTCCTGGAGTCAGGCAGCGCCGCCTACCTGATCGACGACGCCACCGGCGCCGTCAGTGTCCGCGCCGGTCAGACTCCGGTCGCTTCGCTGCGTAATTACTATCAACTGATGGCCAAGTCCGGGGACCTCAAATCGGACGAAACCAGGGACAAGGTCGCCGGCAGGAAAATCTCGAAAAAAGAGATCATCCTGACCTGTGTGAATGCCGATTTGCCGGACCTCAGGATCATCAAGCGCTACTGGATCGAAAACAACGGGTTACGCCGGGAATTGACTTTCCTGAATGCCGGTCATGAAAAACGTTATATCATTCCATTTACCGAAAGTACTTTTCAGCAGGAATTCCGGGAGCGTTCCTACTATTTCGGCGCGGGCTACCTCGGGCCGTTCATCCCTGCACCACGGGTCGGCACGCTGACCCGGGTTGACAAATACGTCCAGACCAGCAAAGGCATGGTACTGGTCAACGCCGATCCCAAGCTCGGCAGTTTCACCAACTACCGGGTCAAAATCAATGACGAAGTGGTTTACCCGTGGTGGCAGTCCAGCATCGGCCGTTACCGCGAGTACGACGACCGTCTTTATTATACCCCGCGCGGCTGGCGCATGTCGCTCGGCTGCCTGGACTTGAATCCCAATGGCGGCAGCATCCGGTACACCGATGCCATCGTCTATTTTCCCGGTGATCTCTTCACCTTTTTCAGCGATGTCTACGGCAAGGACCGTGAAGTGCAGAATGCGATTGCCGCCATCGAACCGGTTGCTCCCGAAACCGGAAATATCCTCTGTACCATCAACAGCGCCGGCAACGGTACGCTTAAATATATTGCGGAAATGCTGGACGAGGGTGAAATCCTGGTCAGCAGCAGCTTGCTGGGTACGTGGTTTGATTACAAACTGCCGGAAAAAATCATCGGAGCCAGCGGCGGCTGGTTCACGCCGGATGAACTCCGGAAGTTTTCCCAAAGCTATCGCGATATTTCGCCGCGTATTAAAACCGGACAGTACGGGATCACCGTAGCCGTAACTCCGAATGCCGCGGTGTTCAAGGAGCACCCCGAATGGTTCAGGATCTTCAACCGCGAAGGGAAAAAAGATCCGCTGTTCCCCGGCCTGCGGGAAAACTACCAGTCCATGATGAACAAGCCGGAGGTCCGTGAGTATTCCGCCGCCACGCTGGTTGAAATGGCCGAGCGCCTCGGCAATCGGTTCGTGTATGTGGACGAGGCCCAGCAGAACAACACCATCAACTGGCAGCAGAATGAACTGATTCGCGATGATCACCTGGTCCTTTATTGGAAGTTGCTGCGGCAGAAATCCCGCGCGAAGAATATGTTCCTGTTTTTCAACGGCAGCGGGCAGCCGTTCGCGGACATCAACTTCATGGAAAACGCGCGGATGATGTCGCCCGCCAACTGGCGCGAATACGCCGGTATCGCCCTCGGGCTGGAACTGTTCGACCAGTACCGCAAACATACCCGAATCAGTCCGCTTTACTGGCATTTGACCAGAGAAAACGATTATTCGAACCGGATTCTGGCCCTGGGCTGGGTGCCCACGCTGCAATATTCCGAAGCAGGTAGTAACCTGCGCGCGGTCCGCGCCTGTTTCGAAACCGGTAACACCGACCCGGTCAACGTCAAATACACACCGGATTGGAAGTCGGACCCGCGAACCGAAGTGGAATCCTACGCCGGGCGTCGGCTGGATTCAAGCGACGTGATTATGTCCTTTATCAACCGTGCACAGACTGCCGGCGATATCCCGGTAAAAATTGATCTCTCCACGCTCGGCTTCCGGCAAGATGAGCGCATCAATATCTGGAGCATGCCGGTACGCCGTTTCGGCGAGGATGTGCCGGATTATTTCTTGAGCAATCGCGAATATCGCGAAATTTACCGTAAACACGGCTGGAATGGCGGTACAATCGGCGCGCCGCAATTGATTTACAGCGGCAATGCGGCAGGAGCCTTGGAATACACCATCAGGAACTGCAAGCCGGACCATATGACACAGTTTATCGCAACCCGGTCGCCGCTGGCGCTGTACACGGTGAACGATCTTGGGATGAGCTATTTTTACACCTCATTTCATGATATCAAAATCGATGGTCCAAAAGTTCATAACCCGAGGGAAAAAGTAGAAATTCTACTGGCCGACAAGGATCTCGTATTTACCGATATCACGGTGAATAAGGCCAAAGCTGAAGTGCGGGATGTCGATATTGGCGGACTGATTTTCCAATGTGTAACCCTGGGGCAAGGTGATTTTGAAATACAGTACAAAACCATACAGCGAACAACTGCCCCAACCATCCCTTTTAAAGTTGTTTCATCCGGCAGTCAAATCGAGGCCGATAAAGATGGCTTGTATGTCCTCGAACATCAGGGGCGCAGCATTTATACCGGCCAGGCTCCCATCACGATACCGGAGCAGCACCCGGGCGGCGAATACACCGTCCGCCGGGGCGGTACCGCCAACTCGCAGACGCTCATCCTGCCGCCCGGCAAAGGAACCTCCGTCAAACAGGATGATTTCAGCATCACTCATCCCGAACAGAAGAACATCGAAAAAGTCAATGCGGCATTCGGAAACGTCACGATTACGCAGCGGTCCACTTATGTCAGCGACTGGGTGGATGCGTTTGAGCTGCAGCGTGACCTTCCGCCGTATATTGTTTCCGCCGATGCGGCGGCCAGGACATTGATCGCCGGAACCAGTCACCGCGAAAAACCCGGTTTCACGACGCTGATCCTGAAAACATATGCGGGATTCGAACTCAATGGAGCCCGGCAGATACGCCTGCGGCTCACCAATACATTTTACGCGAATCCGACCCTGGCCAATACTCACGTGACCTATAATTACAAGGACCCGTCGCTGGACTTCGCCGGACTGGTCATCGATTACCGGGTCAACGGCAAGTATGCCAAGCGCATCAATCTCTCCGCCGGGCTCTATAACTCCAAATTGCGCAATCCCCTGCCGCCGTGGGGCTGCGCCCGCCCGCAAGACCAGCATCTCGACCTCGGGCCGCTGGTCGATACCGCCCCGGAACAAACCTTTTCGCTGAATCTCGAGCAATTCGCCCCGCCCAACTGGGATGGTACCGCATATCTGAGCGCCGGCGTGAACCGGGTTTATCCCAACCGTCATTTCACGCTGGAAATCCTTGAATTCAACAACCCCGATAGCGGAGACTTCATCCGGGTTTCCGACGGCAAATCCGGCACCCCGGACCCCCTGAACCTGATGAAGCTCGCCCGTCCGCCGAAATCCCTGAAATCCATCGACCCTGCCGAATGGCGGAACTGGGCGAAAATCGACCATCTGCAAAAATTGAAAGCAACCCCGAATCCACTCACTCAATCGACACACGGATATCTGGCCTACGATAATCAGTATCTGTACATAGGGATTTCCGCCGGAGAAACCCAACGCAAGGTCCTTGCCGAAGAGAAATACGATATCTGGAAAAACGATGTCATCGAACTCTATTTTGTCCGCCCGGACGGGCATCTCCTGCAATTACTTGGCGATGTCCGCGGCCAGCAGCGCGGCAACCTGGACCTGAAAACCGCCGCGCCGACGGACGGCATGGTCGTTCAGACTCAAGTCAAGCAGGGCAAGGGCTTCGACATCTTCATGGCAATCCCGTGGAAACTGCTGAAAATCCAACTCGCGGAACCCGGAATCGAACTGAAATTCAACCTTTGCCGCACCCGTCAGGGCTCGGCGCCGGAGTTCTCCACCTGGGGCCCTGCCGACCGGCGCTATGCCGAACCCGACAGCTTCGGCAAAATCATCCTCGGCAAGTTCAATCCCGGGCAGGGGCGCAATGAAGAGATCCATCTGACGGATTAAAATAAAAAAGCCGAAACAAGCTGGGCATCCGGAAGGGGGGGATGGCACGGATGCGGGCCAGCTTGTTTCGGTAGATAAGGGGCAACAGTCGCTTGGTTATTTCCTCAAATAGTTGATGATCAGGTCGAATATGGCGTCTACCGCGGATTCCTCAACGGCGCTTATCGTGTCGCGGGACGTATGATACGGGAAATCGACGGGCCAGTTGGCCGGATTGGTTTCCATGGCAGTAACGGTCACTGCGGGGATGCCGGCTCCGGCGAAATTGGCGGCATCGGTGGCGCCGCCGCCCGGCGGCATGACGCATCGCTTCATCGGCTGCAGCAGCAGCAGGTCCATGGCCAGGTCATTTGAGAGCGGCACCGTACCGTTCAAATCCTTGGTGAAGACCGACAGATCCTGACGCCGGTAAATGCTATCCACCACAATCGCCTTGCTGGGCAACTCAGCGAGTGAATGCCGCTTCAGAAATGCCGCTGATCCGCGCATGCCGTATTCTTCGGCGTCGAATGAAGCCAGAATCACTTTCGTATGCTTGAGCGGCTTGCCGGTCAGTTCCCGGGCCAACTCCACCAGCATGCACGAGGAAACCAGGTTGTCGCCGACCCCGGGCGAAACCGCCGATCCGGTCAGAAACGTCAACGGAGCCATGAAAATAACCGCAACCAGCACCAGGTAGTACAACCAGCCCGGTAGCAGCACAAAACACGAAATCAGCGCGATCAGCACCTGGAGCGCGAACACCGCCACCGCCCCGCGCAGCAGCCACGGATAAAGCCGCGGATTATGCTCCAGCGGACGAAATACCGGTGCGGCGTCATGATGCGCCGAAATCACCACCTGCTGCTTCACCTCGCCTGAAGGTTCGATTTCGGCCACGACATTGCTGCCGATTTCCGAAGGAAAGAAGCGGTCGAAAAAATCGTCGTGAATCCCGAAAACTGTTACCGTGAACCCCACCGCCGCCAGCAAAACCAGCAATCCGGCAAAAGGATGATGCGTGATCAACAAAACCGCCGAAATCAGATAAGCCGCGGTGCTGAGCTTGCACCAGCTGAAAAACGCGCTTGGATGGCAGACAAAAGTCTCTACCTTGACCGAACGGACTCCCTTGACCGCTTCGAGACATTCCGCGATTTTGTGGGCGCAACGCTCCGTGGACCTGCGGCCGGTTTTCCGGCCGGGGAACTCGGCGGCGAGCTTTCCGGTCAAATCGAGAATATTTTTTCCATGCATACCACAACCTCACAATGTTTACTGCCGGACGAAAAATATTTTTCATCCGCCAATCCCTATCCACAACAATATTGCGGGTATAATAATCAATACACTGAAAGTCCGCATCCGTCAAGTTGCAAGTGAGGCTTTTTGAGCGTGCATTACCGTAATGTAATTTTCAAGGGTTATTTGGGCTGTTCCACACCAGAAGTTTTCAGGAATTTCTCAGGGCGTTGAGGCGGTTGGTCAGAAGGGTTTTGTCGGCTTTGGAATATTTGCCGCGCTTCAGTTCCTGTTCGAAATACTGGATTGCTTCATGGCGCTCGGCGTCGGCGTCCAGCAGGTCGCCGTAGAGCAGCAGCAGGTCGAGGCTCTCGCCGCTGGAAAGGTGTCTGGGCGAGGTGAAAAACTGTTTCATGGTGCTTTTGGCAGCTTCGCGGTCATGCAGATGGTTCAGGTAAATATTGACCAGCAGGGTACGGGCGTCGATGAGGTTGAAACTCTTTTTCAGGATTTCCTGAAGTTCGGCGGCGGCTTCGGCGGCTTCGCCGGAAATCGCCATGCCTTCAAGGCGGGTCATCTGTTCGGGACTCCGGTTGATCTTGCCGCTGCCCGAGTAAAACGTCATGCCGAGCCCTCCGGCAATATGCGGCGCCGCCAGCCAGCTGATCCCGCATGCGCCGAGTGCAATGATGAATATACCACCGGTTTTGAGCGCAACCTCATTGCCGGCGCCGAAAAGATATCCGCCCAGGATAACCGTACTGATCGCAACCGCCCAGTAAAATACATCTTTCAATGAATCGCCTCCAAACGGTTTTTGACGATCTGCCGGTCGTAATTCGAATATTTGCCGCGTTTCAGCTCTTTCTGCAGGTACTTCACGGCCTCGTCATGCGGCAGGAGATCACTGAGGTGCAGCAGCATTTCCACGCTTTCGCGGTTCGACCTGTGCCCCGGATGGTCGAAATATTCCCGTCCGGTTTCCACCGTGTCCGCCATATCGCTCAGTCCTTCCTGATACACCCGCATCAGCAGCATCCGTGCTTCGATATCCATGAAATCCTTCGCCAGCATCAACCGCAGTTCGGCGGCGGCCTCGGTGTATTTGCCGTTTTCGACCAGGCCGCGCACATAGTCCAGCCGCTCCGGGGCCCGTTTCAGCTTGTCGTTTTTGAAGTAAATTCCGGTGCCCAGCCGGGTGCCTGCCCAGCTGCCGATCAGCGGGGCGAGAAGCACTCCGCCGATCGCGCCGAAAAACGCCATGAACACAATCTCCAGAATCCCCGGCGAACGCCAGAAAGAGACCACCCCGTAGCCGCAAATCCCCAATCCGATGAGCCCCAGCACGAATTTGGCCAGTCTTGAATCCCGCTTCCACCACATTAATCGCCACCTCACTTGAAAATCAAATGTACCTTCGGTATATTACCTAATATAAACATCAACGCAAGGAAAGCAACACTATGAACGGTCAAAGAATCGGCAAAGTTGAAAGAAAAACCCGCGAAACCGACATCAAACTTACCTTGAATCTCGATGGCAGCGGCAAAAGCTCCATCAATACCGGCATTCCGTTCATGGACCACATGCTTGAACTTTTTGCCCGCCACGGCTTTTTCGATCTCGAGATCGAAGCGAAGGGCGATCTGCACATCGACGCCCACCACACCATGGAGGACCTCGGCCTCGTTTTCGGCGAGGCCCTCAGCCAGGCGCTCGGCGAGCGCAAGGGCATCGTCCGTTACGGCTCCGCGCTGCTGCCGATGGACGAGACGCTGATCCGCATCGCGCTCGACCTTTCGAACCGCCCGTATCTGGTGTACAACGTCAATCCGCCGCAGCTGACGATCAAGGACCTGAACGCCGCGCTCTTCCACGAATTTTTCACCGCCTTCGTCAACAAGTCCGGCATGAACCTGCATATCGACATGCTGCGCGGCGAAGAGGTGCATCACGTCTTCGAAGGCGTCTTCAAGGCGCTCAGCAAGGCGCTGTCGCAGGCGGTCCGCATCGACTCCCGCATCGAAGGAACCCTTTCCACCAAAGGGTCCCTCTGACGGATAAGTGACGGGTTAATTTTCGAGGTTAAATCATGAATATACGGATAAATGACGGCTCTCTTTTTGTTGATTCCCTGGTTCTGAAATGGCCCGCGGTAGCGGTCGGAATCAGCGGCAAACGCATCGAAGCCGCGAACGCAGTTTCGGCTCCCGAGGGGCTGACCCAGGAGTTTGCCGAGGGCTCCCTGCGTTTCAAAGTGACGGTCATTCCAAATGACGGATATTTCGTCAAACACGTGGAAATCACCTCGTTGGATACCTTGCCCACTCCCGATTATGTTGACATGGACTTCCAGACGGTCGATGATCCGTCACTTACCCGCTGCGGCTACATGGCGACCTTCGAGCCGCCGAAAAAGGACCGCCCGGAGGAAGAGGGTGGCGGCCTGATGCCCGGCTGCGGCTATCCGCTGATCGGCGGGAAATATTTCACCGGCCTCGAACACCAGGCCGCCTTCAACACCGTCGAAGGGCCGGGCGTTTACCGCCTGCGCCACCATCCGGTGTGGAAAGACGGCAAACTGGAGAGCGTCGATGCCGTGTTCGGCATCAGCGACGACCCGGAAACCGCGTTCAATGATTACATCGAAAAAATCCGCCTGAAAAACCAGTCCGGTCCGCTTTTCGGCTTTTGCTCCTTCTGGTCCGATCCGTATCTCGGCAATTACGAATATCAGGTGCATATCGACACTTACCGCACTTATGTGAAGGCGTTTCACCGCCTCGGGCTGCGCCCCGACATGTACACGCTGGACGCCGGCTGGAACGACCGCCAGACCATTTTTCACGCCAAGGAAGAGATCGGCGGCGACGCCGGGCTGGTCAAACTGCGCGAGGAAATGAACGAGTACGGCTCGGAGTTGAGCCTGTGGGTTTCGCACAACGGCCCGATGGGCATCGCCCCGGAGTACCTGAAAAGCCTCGGTATCGCCACTGGCGGCGGCCAGAGCTCGACCTATTGCGGCAACAATTACGCCGTGCTGATGGATGAAAAACTCGAGAAACTGCTCACTGAACGCTTCTGCCGGCTCGTCGGACCGGAACTCAACACCATCCATTTCAAGATCGACTGGGACAACGACTGCGCCACCAACCCCGATTTTGACGGCAAGTATCCCACCCGCAACCATGTTCGCGAGGCCTCGGTGAACGCCATGAACCGGATCGCGGCGGCGGTCCGCGGCGCCAATCCGAAGGTCGTCGTCCGCAACGGCTGGTGGCCCTCGCCGTGGTGGCTCCGCCATGTCAATCACTTTTTCCTGCCGGACTCCGGCGACTCCGAATACGCCACGCTCCCTGCGAAAAACCAGCGCAACGGCTCCACCACCCACCGCGACGTCCAGTATTACAACGTCCTGCGCCGCGACCGCAGCATGATGCCGTTGGACAGCTTCGACAACCACGAATTTCCGCACGCCATGCGCAACCCCTTCACCGAGGACCCCGCAACCTGGGCGGACACCACATATCACGCGGTGATGCGCGGCAGTTCGTACCTCTCGTGGAAGCAGCAGCCGGAGGCCATGGAGGACTGGCAGGTCGAGGCCATGGGCGCGATCATTGAGTTTGCGCGGGCCTACAAAGATCATATTTTCGTCCGTCGCGGCTACATGGTGCTCGGCCACCCCGGTAAGGGCGAGATTTACGGCTTCGCCCAGCCCGGACAAGGTTCCACCTGGTGCCTGCTGCGCAACCCGCTAGCCATTCCGCAGCGCCTGAAGCTGGCAAACATCGTCCGCCACGAAGTCGCGTCCATCACCCAATTCTACCCCGATTTCCGTTCGTATCAAGCTGGACAGGAGATCACGCTGCTGGCGCATGAAGCCAAAATCCTGATTTTCGATACGCAAGTACGCAAACTGCCGTTCGATCAGCCGTTCCAGGTGACCGGCAATTTCGAATACCGTTTCCCCGCCTCGCTGAATATCGACGACCGCGTCCGGCCGATGGTCAACGCCATTTATCAGATTCCCGAGCTTGTGTGCAGCGATCAGAAGGTAGAGAAGGTCGACGGACACGGCGTGGATTTTTACTTCAAAGTGCGTGTGCCGTACCGCGTCCGCAATTTCGAACTGCAGCTCAAACTGCCGGACCCATTGCGCAAATTGCAGCTGAAAATCTTCAGTTCGCGCTATGAACGGGCCACATACTCCGGCTATGCCATGCCGCTGACCGAAATTCCGTACAGCAAAGCCGGCCACGGCGAGTACAAAAACCCGGACGGCTTCCCGGAGCAGCTCATGCGTTACTTCTCGGCGGCGGCCCCGCAGGGCGGCGAGGCGTATTACCGGCTGGAAATCCGCGGCGGCGAGTTCGACCCTGCCGCGCTCGAACTGTGGGCCGCGGGCTACGAAGCTCCGTCGCGCGAAGCCGTCAAACTGAGCGAACCGCCCGCCGGATTCGAAAAGGGCCTGCCTTATCCGCATCCGCTCGGGTTCCCGCTGTGTACCAAGTGTAACTTTTGAGTGAAACCATGAAGATAGAACAACTCGCTGTCGGCGGTCTTGACAGCAATTTTTCTTATCTCGGCGTGGCCGGTAATGGCGAGGCGTTCATCGTGGACCCCACTGGTGACGCGGAGGTGATTCGCCGCGCGGTGGCGCGTACGCCGGGCATCCGCCCGCGCTATATCCTGCTGACTCACCGTCACCGCGACCATTTCTCGGCGCTGAATGAGGTCCGCGAGTTTTTCCCCGCCCCGGTGCTGGACCACGCCCATCTGCAGGACGGCCAACTGCTGCCGGTGGGCGACCTGAACCTCGAAGTCATTTTCACGCCCGGCCACACCCCGGACAGCGTTTGCTACCATCTGACGGATGACTCGGCGCTTTTCACCGGCGACACCATATTCGTGGACTATATCGGCTTCTGCGAGCCCAAAACCATGTACCGCTCGCTTTACGAAGTGCTCGGCCGCCTCGACGGACGAAACATCATTTACTCCGGCCACAACTATGGCTCGACCCCGACCGACACCCTTGAACATCAGCGCCGGGTCAACCCCTGGCTCCGCTGCCGCTCCTACCCCGAGTTCCTCGCGGAACTCAAAAACCTGACTTAAAATTCGGTATCAGATGGTCATGCGGAAGATGTAGAGGCGGGAGTTTTTCTCGTCGTGACCGGCCCAGAAGAGCGTGCCTTTGTAGGGTTTCACGTCCGGCGGCATTTCATCCCACCATTTGATGGCGTTGCCGTCATAATCTTTTGGGGGATAGGGCTCGTTTCGCACATACTCTTTATCGCCGCAGTACTCATACAGGGTGTCTATCGTTTTTTTGATATCCTCCGGCGAAGCGGAAAACGCTACCCAGCACTGGACATCCGGTCCGCCTTGCTGATAAAAGAGATTGATGTTCCACGCCTGTTCGGGCAACTCAATCCTCATGGACCGAATCCGCTCACGTATGGCGGAATCCTCGTGTTTGAGTTCATAACCGAACATATCTCTCATAAAATGCCGAATCTGAAGATAAAATACGGCAACCCCGGCGCCGGCCCCGAATGCCAGGATCAGCAGCAGAAGCGTATACCGGGATGGAACGTACTTTTTACTCATGGTATCGGCGGGGGGACCGCGGCGAAGATTTGACCCAGCTCCGGCACCGTGGCGGCTTCCTGCCAGGACGCCATGCCTTGTTTCCAGACCATGGTGGTGCGGGTGAAGGTACCGCTCATGGCCTGCGCCTTCAGCGTATTGACGTCATACGGCCCGGCCTGCTGGCCGTTTACCACCACGAAATACGAGCTGACCTGTGGGATCGGCGGCGGGGGCGGCTGCGCGGCCGCCTGTTGAACGGTGCCGCCGATGGCGCCGCCGAGCTGGGCGCCCATCAGTACGCCGACCATGTTGCCGGCGCCGCCGGGGTTCGAGGCCGCCGCTTTCATGGCGTCCGCCGCCTGCAGCTGAGTATAGCTGGCCATACCGCCCATGGCGCCGACGCTGGCGCGCTTGTCCATGGCGGCATTGACTTCTTCCGGCAGCGAAATATTTTCCACGATGAACGAGGTCAGGTCGAAGCCGAGCTGAGCGAAATACGGCGTCATGTTGCGGTGGACGGCGTCGCCGATTTCATTGTACATGGCGGCGAGGTCGAGCGCCGGAATTTTCAGTTCGCCGAGGGCGTCGGAAAAGGCCGAAACGACCTTGGCCTTCATCTGCGATTCGATATCGTCGCAGGTGAACTCCGAGCGTGCGCCGACGAAACGCGCCAGCATGTCGTTCGAATCGCCCACTTTGTATGAGAAATTGCCGCGCGAACGCAACCGCACGATGCCGAAATCGGCGTCGCGCATCATCACCGGCGTGGGGGTGCCCCATTTGCGGTCGAGCTGCTCGGTGGTGCGGATGAAATAGACCTCGGCCTTGAACGGCGAGTTGAAGTTGTACGGCAGGCTCAACAAAGTGGTCAGGATCGGGATATTCTTGCTCTCCAGCGTATAGGTGCCGGGCCCGAAATGATCGGCGATCTGCCCCTGGCTGACGAATACCGCCTTCTGCCCCGGCCGCACGATCAGCTTGGCGTTCCACTTGATTTCGTTGTTATGGCGATCAAAGCGATGCACCAGAATCTGCGGATTTTCCTCCGGCCACTCGATGACGTCGATAAACTGTCCCTTGAAAATATTCAGTAAACCCATGTTTTTATCTCCTATTTGCCGTAATATATCACCGGTTTCTGGTTAATCTCGAAGTAACGGATCAGGTCCTCCAGGACGAAATCCTTTTTGCTACCACACTTTTCTTTGAACTCCGCGTACTGCCCGGGTGTGATCTTTTTCTCATAAAAATATACAACCGGACCGTTCGTATCGTCAAATATATATATTCCATGCTTGTTTTTCAACTCGACTTTGTCAGTAGCATCCGTATAAATGGCAATTTTGTCACCGGTGCCCGTTACATGAGTAAACAGCATGACGCCAGGCTGTGTCCTGAGGACGGCGAGCATGTGGTATTTGTCCCGCCGGGAAACATGAATGATGTTGTAACTGCCATCCCCGGTCATGAATTCCCCACTAACGAAGCTGCCGTCCGGAACGGCAGGATTGCTGCAGCCAGTCAATAACATTATCAGGGCCAGCGATATCACATATAGGGTTGCTTTCATCGGAACACCTCTCATTTATGGAGTTTGTTGTATAATAAACTGCTGAAAACGATTTGTCAACACCTCATTTCGGGTTTATATTTAGTAAATATAATTTTGGAGATATGAATGGGTAACCATGGAAGCTGTCCGAAATGCGGCAATGAAATGCAGTTTTCGGATGAACTGAATGCACCGTATTGCGAAAACTGCGGCCTCGAGGAAGCCGGGCAGGCCGCTCCGGCCCCCGCCGGCCCCGGTCAGGCGGCCAAGCATAAGCCGTGCCCGAACTGCGGCAACGAACTGGAATTTTCCGCCAGCCACGGCGGTTTGTATTGTAAGCACTGCGGTACCGAGCAGGCGGTGCTGCGCGACCCGGATTTCAAGCCGTCGGGAGCCGATTATCTGGCGACGCTCGCCAAGCTCGAGGATCATTCCGAAGCGGCGGAGCGCATCGAGCTCGACTGCGACAACTGCGCCGCCCACATCGAGCTCTCCGAAAATGTCGTGGCGGACCGCTGTCCCTACTGCGAATCCCCGGTCATCGCCATTTCGCTGAGTACGCGCCCGATCCGGCCCACCGCCGTGCTGCCCTTCCGCGTCAACTGCGACGAAGCCACCGAGCAATACAAGAAGTGGCTCAAATCCCGCTGGTTCATGCCGGGCAAAGTCAAGCATGAGGCGCGCATCCGCAAATTCAAGGGCATGTACCTGCCGCACTGGACCTATGACAACGACACCACCACCCGGTACACCGGTATGCGCGGCGTACATTACTGGGTCACGGTCAGCTATACCGCCACCGAAAACGGCAAATCCGTCCGCAAAACCCGTCAGGAGCGCCGCACCCGCTGGTACCCAACCGCCGGCACGGTTCATAACCGCTTCAAAGATCTGCTGGTGGCGGCCAATCACAACCTGCCGCAGGACCTGGTGGACAAGCTCACGCCGTGGGGGCTGGAAGCGCTCCAGGAGTATCAGGCGGACTTCATCCGCGGGCACCAGGAGCAGAGCTACGCGCTGCCGCTGGCGGCGGGTTTCGACCGCGCCAAGGGCATGATGGACCCGGAAATCCGCCATACCATCCGCCGCGACATCGGCGGCGACGAGCAGCGGATTCTTTCCACTTCGGTTCAGTACAAAAACATCTCCTACAAACTGATCCTGCTGCCGGTGTGGGAGAATCATTTCGAATTTCAAAACAAAACCTATACCTTTCTGGTCAACGCCCGTACCGGCGAAGTTCAGGGCAAGCGCCCGTGGAGTGCGATCAAGATCACGCTCTTCGTGCTGTTCCTGCTGGCCGTGGCCGGAATCATCGTTGGCCTGATCGCTCATTACAACGGATAAATCATGGATATCAAAAATCTGCTCGAAATCATTTTTATGGCGGTGTTCCAGGGGGTCGCGGAATTCCTGCCGATCAGCTCGTCGGGACACCTGGCGGTCATCGCCAAACTCATCGGCTACAATCCCGACGAAGTCGTCACCACCGGCATCATCCTGCACGCCGGTACGCTGGTGTCGATCCTGGTGTTTTACTTCCACTCGCTGCTCAAGTTGTTGACCAACAAAGAGTTAAAGACCATCCTGATGATCATCATCGGGACGGTTCCGGCGGGCGTCATCGGGATTATTTACAAGGAGCTCGGCGTCGACGATTTTCTGTTCACCTGCGTACTGGTCAGCGGTATCGGCTTCCTGATTACCGCCACGCTGCTGCGGTTCGGCATGAAAACCAAAGACGAAAACGCCATTCCGCTGGAAAAAATGAACTGGAAACAGGCCCTGATCATCGGCATTGTCCAGGGGATTGCCGTGCTGCCGGGGATTTCGCGCTCGGGGTCGACGATTTCCGCCGCGCTTAAGGTCGGGCTGACCAAAGCCGACTGCGCGAGATTTTCGTTTTATCTGGCGATTCCGGCCATCGGCGGGGCCGCCTTTCTGGAGCTGCTCTCGGCCACGAAAAAAGAGGGGTTTTCCGCCGGGGCGTTCTTCACCCCTGAACTGCTGATCGGTTTCGCGCTGTCGGCGGTGGTCGGCTGGGTTTCGCTGAAACTGCTGGTGACGATGCTGAACAAGGGCAAGCTCGAATATTTTTCCTGGTACCTGTACGTGGTCGGCGCAGCCGTCACCATCTGGGGAATCATCGATTTATTTTAAGGAGATATGAACTATGAAAAATCCGAAATTCTACTTCATCGGCGCCGGCAAAATGGCCTCCGCGCTGGCCTGCGGCATGACCAAAGTTTTCGATAAATCCGCGATCTGCGCTTACGATAAATCCGCCGAAGCCGCCGTGACTTTCGTCGCCAAAACCAAGGCGGTCGGTGAGTTCACGCTGGCCGACGCCGATATCGTGATCCTGGCCGTTAAGCCCCAGCACCTCGATTCCGCGGTTAAGGAGCACAAGGATATCCTGAAGGACAAACTCATCGTCTCCATCCTGGCCGGTACCCGGATCGAGCAGCTCCAGCAGAAAACCGGGTCGAAGCGGATCGTCCGCATCATGCCGAACATTTCCGCCACCATCGGTGCGGGGGTCGCGGGCGTGACCAAAACGGACGCCGTCGGCAAAGACGAATTCGCCGTCATCGAAAAAGTATTGAAATCCACCGGCGTTTATGAATATTTCAGCGACGAAAACCTGTTCGACGCCATCACCGGGCTCAGCGGCAGCGGCCCCGCCTTCGCATTTGAGTTCATCAAGGCACTGACCGACGGCGCCGTGACCGCCGGTATGCCGATGCAGCAGGCGTTGCGCATGGCCGCCGCCACGGTGGAGGGCGCCGCACAGATGGTGCTGCAGGGCGGGGACCCGTCCGATTTGCGCAACCAGGTCATGTCCCCCGGCGGCACCACCGCCGAAGGGATCCGGACCCTGGAGAAATGCGGCTTCCGGAGTGCAGTGATCGAAGCGGTGATCGCCACCGCGCAGAAATCCCGTGACCTGGGCAATAAATAACTTATCGAGGTACAATATGGAACTTGATTTTTCCGGCAAACTCAGCGTGATTATTCCGGTTTACAACGAAGAAAAAACGGTGGTCGAACTGGTGAAACGGGTTCTGGCGCGCCCCGAAACCGGCGAGGTCATCATCATCGACGACGGCTCCCGCGACAACACCCGCGAGGAGCTCAAAAAACTGCAGGATATCCCGAATGTGAAAATCATTTTCCAGGAGACGAACCACGGCAAAGGCGCCGCCGTCATCCGCGGCATTCCCGAGGCCGCCATGCCCTATGTCATCATTCAGGACGCCGACTTCGAGTACACCCCGGAAGATTACCCGCTGGTGCTGGCCCCCCTGCTGCTGGGCAAGGCCGATGTGGTCTACGGCTCGCGCTTCATGTGCACCCCCGGGCAGGTCCGCTATTTCCGCCACGAAATGGGCAACAAAATCCTGACCTTTTTCTCCAATCTCTGCTCGGATATCCACCTGACCGACATGGAAACCTGTTATAAATGCTTCAAGCGCGAGGTCATCCAGAACCTGAACCTGACTTCGCAGCGCTTCGGCATTGAAGTGGAACTGACCGCCAAGCTCGCCAAGTCGCGCCGCCTGCGAATCTGGGACGTGCCGATTTCGTACAATCCGCGCAAATACAACGAAGGGAAAAAGATCACCTGGAAGGACGGCGTATCCGCCATCTGGCAGATCATCAAATTCAATTTGTTCACCGACAGATCCACCTTCTACAAGCGTCCGTGGGACGAGGTGCTGGGCGAATAATGAGTGTCAAAGTTGCCATCGTTTCCGACCTGCACTATGCAGCCGAGCCGAATCCGCTGATTCCGAAGCGCCGCGGCGAGCTCGCCGCCATTCTGCTGCTGCGCGCGGTGCACCGCTTCAACCGCTTTATCAAACCCGATATCGTGCTGGTCACCGGCGACCTGATCAACCAGCCGGACGCGCCCGACGCCGATGTGCTTTCCGCAGAGCTCCGCGACATTCTGGCGCTGTTGAAAATGCCGTACATCGTCATCCCCGGCAATCACGATCTGAAGAACGAAGCGTTTTACCGGATTTTTCCGCGCCCGGCGCAATTCACCGACATCGGCAAGGTCCGTTTCGTCACCTTCGACGACCCCGAAACGCCCGGCTACAATGCTCTCCGCACCCCGGCGGACATCGAATTCATGCGCCGGGCTCGTGCCGGCTGGACCGGTCCCCTGGTTTCCGTCCAGCACGTGCCACTGCTGCCGCGCCAGACCGCGCCCTACAATTACGACAATAGTGACGAACTGCTGGCCGTGCTCGAGGAATGCGGCTACACCGCCTCCGTTTCCGGGCATTATCACAACGGCCTCGCCCCCATGCAGCATGGCGCGACCACGCTCGTGACCGCCGCGGCCACCTGCGAAACGCCGTTCCCATACAGCATCATGGAAATCGGTGACGACGGCAAAGTCACGGTACAGCAGGAAACCCTGAGCCTCGACCCCGCGCTGAAGCTTCGCGACTGCCACATTCATACCCCGCTGGCCTACTGCAATGAAAACATGTCCATCCCCATGGTCAACTCCCTGGCGGACGCCTTCGGCCTGGCCGGTACCGTCACCAGCGAACACTCCGCGCACCTGTATTTCGACCGCTCGACTTATGTGGAGAAGAAATACTACCGCGAAGGCGTTGCCGCGCGGACGCAATCCCGCATCGGCGAGTATCTGACCATGTTCGAACAATACGCCACGCCGCGCAATGCTTTCGGCATGGAAATCGATTTCGACCACCTCGGCCGCCCGGTCATTGAAAAAGAGGTCTGGGACAAACTACAGTTCCGCAACGGCGCGGTTCATTTCCTCAATTCGCTCAACACCGGCGATATGGCCAGAATCAAGGATGAATTCATGTTCATCAGCGAGTCCATCCTGAAAAGCGGCGTCGATGCGCTGGTTCATCCCTTCCGTATCCTGAACCGCCTCGGAAGGCCAACGGAACTATATGAACCGCTGGCGTTATTGCTGAAAAAATACCGCGTGGCCGCCGAAATCAATTTCCACACCAACGAGCCCGAACCGGAATTCTTCCGTCTCTGCCTCGAAAACGGTGTGAAAATCACCCTCGGCAGCGACTCGCACAACCTCTACGAAGTCGGCGAATTCTATCCGCACCTGAAGTTGCTCGACCAGATCGCCCCCGGCAGTGCCGCCACCGATATCTTCGCCTGAAAGCGAATTGGTATTAGTTATTGAGGGAGCCGCGGCGGTAACCTTGCAGATCGAGGAGGATTTTCTTGAATCCCGCTTGCTGCAGGGCCTGATTGATGGCTTCGCGGTGAGCGGGGAGCAGGGCGTAATCGTTTTGCTGCAGCTCGATACGGGCTTCGTTGCCGAAACAGCGGACGCGATGACCGCGAAAGCCCAGTTCGGAGAGGCTTTTTTCCGCGCGCCGGACGCGGTCGAGCAGCTCCGGGGTCAACGGCGTGTGATACGGGATTCGCGAGGCGAGACAGGCGTCCGCCGGGGCGTTCCAGTTCGGCAGGTCGTATTCGCGGCTCAGGGCGCGAATGTCTTCCTTGTCCATGTCGGCTTCGAGGAACGGATGAACCTGGCCGAGTTCGTTGGCGGCTCTTGCGCCCGGGCGGTAGTCGGAGAGGTCATATTTGTTGAAGCCGTCCGCCACGTGCTCGAAACCGCGCTCGCTGGCGGCCTGGCGGATGGCGGTCATCAGCATTTTTTTGCAGTGGTAACAGCGGTCCGGGTAATTGGCGGCGACCTCGGCGCAGTCGAGCGGGTTCAGCTCCAAGCGCAGCAGCGGCGCGTCCCATTCGCCGACCGGGTCCACGGCGAACGGCGTGACGGCGTTGATCAGCAGCACATTACCGGGGCCGAGCGCCTTGATGGCGGCGGCGGCCAGCAGCGTACTATCCACCCCGCCGGAAAAGGCGATGGCGATGCGGCCATAGCGGCGCAGGACCTCAGTTAGTTTTCGGGAGGAGTTGTTCATATTCATTTTCAAGGATATCCGCCATTTTCTGCCACGGGAAACGGTCGGCCACGAGGCGGCGGCCGTTTTCGCCCATGCGCTTGGCAAGTTCGGGGTTATCGAGAATTTTGATGGCGCCTGCGGCGGCTTCGGCATCGCTCTCGGGCGCGGCGAGGAAACCGGTCTCGCCGGGGATGATTACTTCAGGCGTGCCGTCCAGCGCGAAGCCGATGGCGGGCTTGCCGCTGCCGAGCGCCTGAACCACTGCACGGGGGAGCCCCTCGTGCAGCGAGAGGTGCATCAGGATATCCATCAGCGCGGTGTAGCGGCAGACCTGATCCGGCGGCACCAGCCCGGCGAAATGGAACTTCTCGGTCATGCCGAGCTTCGCGATCCAGGCGTCGAGTTCCTCGCGCATGGTGCCGTTGCCCACGATCAGGAAATGGGTGTCGGGGTGGGCGTCGAGAATCAGCCGCGCCGCCGGAATCATGTATTCATAGCCCTTTTGCGGAAAAAGCCGCCCGATGGCGCCGATCACTTTCACCCCCTCGGGAATGCCGAGTTCATCGCGCAGTTCGGGCTCGGGCCGGGCATCGAGGAACTTCTCGATTTCCATGCCGCTGTAGACGACTTTGTAGAGTTCGGGCGGGCCGATTTTCGCCGCCACGCACTGGTCGATCATGGCCTGCGCCACCGCGAAAATTTTGTGCGAACGCTTCGCCGCGAAACGCTCCGCCGTCCGGTATAGCCAGTTACTGAATTTGCTCTGGTAGGGGTGGAACGCCTGTCCGTGGACAGTGTGCACCACCACCGGTATTTTCGCATCCCACGCGGCGGCGCGCCCCAGGATCCCGGCCTTGGATGTGTGGGTGTGGACAACGTCGAATTTGCGTTCTTTGAACAGCTTTTTCATTGCTGAATACGCCTGGAAATCCCGCAGCGGGTTCACCGAACGGATCATTGACGGAATCTCGATGACCTCGAATTCCGGCAGATCGGGGTTCTGCAGCAGTTTGCCCTCCGGCCCGGAGGTGGGACCGGTCACCAGCACCACTTCGTGCCCTTTCTGCAGGTGGCCGATGATCGTGAACAGGGTATTTTCCTGGGCGCCGCCCACAATCATCCGGGTGATGACGTGGCAAATCTTCATTTTTTTACCTGAACTCATATTCTTCGATTTCCAATATACTGCTGTTTGTCAGTTCCAGCGACACCGGCTCGTAGCCGGACGCGGTCAGGACAATCCGGGTGATTCCGTGATCCGTTTGCAAAACATCCGCCTTTATAATAAAGCTTCCATAGGAATATTCAATGACACTGTGCTGATTTTCAGTCGATAATTTGGGATTGGTGCTGGAATCGCGGACTTTTTGCGTCGTCGCGGCCAGAATTCGGTGAAGATATTCGCGTTTGGAGAAATGCGCGGGCACGACGATTTCATCGACCACGATCGAGTCCAGCAGCCGCTCGGCCCCGGCCACGTGGTTCTTCAAGCCCCGGATAAACAGCAGTTTGCCGATGTGCCGCACGCCGCGCGAGCGCAACAGATACGCGGCGGCGGAACCGGCCTCGTACGAGGGCACATTGACCATGACCGCGTCGTCGCTGCCCGGGGCGGAGATAACCAGCGCCGGGACGTTGGAGCCGCCCCCATGCATCACCATGACCGACGGCGGCCGCGCCAGCGCCAGACAGTGCCAGTAACCGATCGTCGCCAGCACCACCGCCCCGGCGGTGAACGCCACAGCCTTGCGTTTGACCGCCAGCATCAGCGCCAGCGCCGGGAAAAAGACGAAAATCGACCATAGCGGCGGCTTGGCGCATGGCGTGCTCTCGAAACAGTAATAAAAGAAATCGCAGATGGTCCGCATCGCCCCCAGTATCCACTCCATGAGCCACGCCACCGGTTCGAAGAGCGGAGCCAGCAGCGCCAGCGGATAAAGCACCCAGACCAGCGGCACCAGCAGCAGGTTCGCCATGACCGAAAACGGCACGTAAATCCCCTGATACGTCAGCGCGATGGCGCTCCCGGCCAGCCATGCGGTGATGCATCCGCAGAGCGTGCCGCAGAAACTGCCGCCCCATTTGCGGAGCAGCCGTGCCCGCCAGCCGAGGTGCGTGGCCGGAATCCAGCGCTGCCGCTCGAAAATCGCGTCATTGATCCGGGTGACGATGCCCGTGCACAGAATCAGGAACCCCACCGTGATGAACGAATACTGGAACCCCATGTCGAAAAGGTAACCGGGATTGAACAGCAGCAGCAGCGCCGCCGCCACCAGCACCAGATTCAGCCCCGGCGTTTTCAGCAGAAATGCACGGCACAGGCACCACACCGTGATCATGGTAAACGCCCGAATCGACGGCGCGTTCATCCCCGTGGCCAGCACATACACGAACACCGCCACTGGAATCAGCAAGTAGCGCCAGCGGAACGGCACCGTACGCAAAATCAGCCCGGCCAGCAGCGCCACGATCCCGACGTGCAGCCCGCTGACCGTGAAAACATGCACGGTGCCGCTGAAAATGAAGCTCTTGCGCATTTCCTTGCTCACGCCCTGCGGACAGCCGAAAAGCAGCGCCGCGATCATCCCCTTATTTTCGTCGGTCCGCATGTGCGAGGCCACCGCCGCCAGCGCCGCTTCGCGTCCGCGCAAAATCAGCCGGTAGCCCTTCTGAAAAATCCCCGGTTCGCCCTCGGCCACCTGACACTCCGAAGCGTAGAAAATCCGCTCGATACCCCGGTTGTTCAAATAAGTGCCGTAGTCGAACCCGATTACGCCGTAAACGCCCTCGCGTTCCTCCACAGAATCGGCTTTAACGATATGGCGGCGGTAAAATGACTCGTTGCGCGGATGCCGGAACACGCCATTCAGCTGCAGGAAATCCCCGAAAAACGGCTTGGCGTCCTCCGCGCGAATCATGATTTTGCCGCCGGCCGGAACGAAATCTTTTTCGCCGTTCAGCCGCATGGCGACGATCCGGGCCTGAAAAAAGACGGGCGGGTTCAACCACGGAATTTTCTCGCCGCCGTAAGTGGTATCGGTCACGCGGACCCTGATTTCGGCAGCGGCGTCGCGCTCACCAAGCTGATTCAAATACGAAGACGCCGGCCGGTAGTCCGAAATCAAACCGACCGTCAGTGCCAGCAGCGCCGCCACCGCAAACGTCAGCACCTGTTTCCTTGGGAAAAACGGTATCAGCAGCGCCCCCACCACCGCCGACAGAATCCAACTATTGCCGCCACAAATCACCCCGGCCGCGATGAAAAGTCCAGGGTAAATTTTAGTTGACAGTTGACAGTTGATAGTGGATAGTTTTGGGAAGAGCTTATCTTTTATCAAAATTCAACCTCAGTTCCAAAGGTGTTAGAGGGTCTTCACTGTCCACTGTCAACTATCAACTGTCCACTTTTGTATTTTTCGGCCAAAGCGCGGAGATTTTCGTAAAATTCATAGGGTACCCGGAGGCCGCCATTGCCGATGCCCATCTGGGTTTCGGTGTGGGTCATGCCGTGGAAGTCCGAGCCGCCGGAACCGGCCAGCTCGAATTCTGCGGCGTAATTCTGCAGCGCTTCCGTCTGGTCGGCATTGAAACTCGTATAGTAAACCTCGAGGGCGTCCAAACCGGCTTTTTTCAGGTATTTGATTCCCTTGCGGCACCACTGATATTCGTTGGGCTGCCGGAAAATCGGGTGCGCCCACACGGCCACTCCGCCCGCGCCGTGGATTTGGGTGATGGCCTCGGTGGGACTGGTCAGCGCGCGCGGCGAATAAGCCGGACGCCCCTTCTTCAGGAGTTTGTCGAACACGTCCTGCATCGATTCGAATTCGTATTTGGCCTGCAGCGCCATGGCGATGTGCGGACGGCCCACCACGTCGCCGCCGGCCATGGCGGTGGCGTCTTCCAGCGTGATTTCGTATCCGCGCTCGCGGAGCTTGGCGATGATGCGCTCGTTGCGCTCGTGCCGCCGGGTCCGCACCATGTCCAGAAATGCATTCAGCTCCGCCGAATGATAATCAATGAAGAGTCCGAGGATATGGACCTCGCGGTGATCAAAGGTGGTCGATATTTCGACGCCGGGCACCGCGGTGACCTGATTTTTTTCCGCCTCGGCCATGAATTCGTCGAGCCCGGCCACGGTGTCGTGATCGGTCAGGGCCACGGCGTACAGATGCCGCTCTTTGGCCATTTCAATCAGCCTGGCCGGAGCGAAGGAACCGTCCGAAGCCGTGCTGTGCATATGCAAATCAATCAACTTTTCATCCATATTTCTGATTTCTCCTGAACCCCTAATTTAATCCGACAAATATCAAAATACCATTGCAATATCTAATTTTTATGATATATTAATCGGCCAGTTCCGATATTCAGGCAATTTAACGACGAGGTGCGAAATGGCCAAAATAGAGAAAACGAAAGCTGTGACCAAACCTGCTGCCAAATCCAAGGCTGCGGTCAAGGCCAAACCCGCTGCCAAAGCTCCGGTAAAAACCGCACCCAAACCCGCTGCGAAAGCCCCGGCAAAAGCAACCGCCAAGCCCGCCGCCAAAGCTCCGGTCAAGGCCAAAGTTGCTGCAAAGCCAGTCGCGAAAGCAGCCGTCAAAGCTGTAGCGAAAGCCCCGGCAAAGGCAACCGCCAAGCCTGCAGTAAAAACTGCCGCGAAGCCCGTCGCGAAACCGGCCGCCAAGCCTGTCGCGAAAGCTCCGGCCAAGGCCAAAGCCGCTGCGAAACCGGTTGTTAAGGCCAAGCCGGCCGCCAAGGCCCCGGCTAAACCCAAACGGCCCTCCGCCGCCGACAAAAAATATTATGATTTGCTGATGACGGCGCATGACCAGATCACCGGCCGCATGCAGGTCCGCCTGGAAGGCGCTTTGAATTCGGATAACCTCGATAAACGCGGCGTCACCACTCACATGGCGGACGTCAGCAGCGATAGTTCCCGCAACGAAATCGAGCTCCAGCTCCTCACCGAAGACGGCAACGTCCTCGAACTGATCGAGCGCGCCCTCGAGCGCCTGAGCGAAGGCGAATACGGTTTCTGCCAGGACTGCAGCGAGCGGATCAACGAAGCTCGCCTCGAATATCGTCCTTACGCCGTATATTGCGTGAAGTGCAAATCCATCCGCGAAAAAAACAACGGACGCAATCCCAATGTTGAGTAATCTGATTCAGAAGGATCTGAAAATCAATCCGCGCGAGCGCCATGTCATCGCCTGGGCCGCCGGCTTCGGCGCCCTTCTGCTGATTATCGACCAAGTCACCAAGATTCTGGCCGCGCATAACCTGCGCGGCAATCATATCAACATCATTCCCGACCTTTTTGACCTGGTCTACGTGACCAACAAAGGCGCCGCCTGGGGCGTCATGCAGGGCCAGGTCTGGCTGCTTCTGGTGATCGGGCTGATCGTGGCCGCCGCCGCCATCTGCTTCATGCGCTGGCTGACCGAGGGGTGGACCGAGCGCTACTGGGCGCTGTTCATCATCCTGAGCGGCATCATCGGCAACTCCATCGACCGGGTCTGGCGCGGCGAGGTCATCGACTTCCTCGATTTTTATTGGGGAAACCGCCATTGGCCGGCGTTTAACGTGGCGGACATGGCGATCTGCATCGGACTGGGCATTTATTTCATCTCGGTCATGATCCGGCCGTCCCACGAAAAACTGAAAAAGCAGCAGGAAGCCGCGGCAGTCGCCGCCGAGCCTCCGCCCGCTCAGGATGAATAAGCTGCTGGTCATAACCGGCCCCACCGCCAGCGGCAAGAGCGAGCTCGCGCTCCGCATCGCCGCCGCAAACAACGGAGAGATCATTTCCGCCGATTCCATGCAGCTTTACAAGGGGCTCGACATCGGCACTGCCAAACCCTCCGCCGCAGAAAAAGCGCTGGTACCGCACCATCTGATCGACGTTTTCGATTTTTCCGTCCGGGTCGACGTTTATACCTTTCTGGAACTGGCCGAAAAAGCCATTTCCAATATCTGGTCCCGCAACCGCCTGCCGGTCATCGCCGGGGGCACCGGGATGTACATCAAGGCGCTGCTTTACGGGCTGGACCCGCTGCCGGGCGACCGCGAACTCCGTGCCGAGCTCGACCGCCTGTACGATCACGACGAGGGATTCGGGAAACTCAAAGAAATCATGCGCGAAAGATCACCGGAAGACTACGTGCGTTTCCATCAGCATCGCCGCAAACTCATTCGCGCGCTGGAGGTTCACACCCTCACCGGCAAGTCCATGACCGAGCTTCAAACGCTGCACAAACCGCAGCTGCGCTACGATGCCACCGTCTGGAACCTGGTTCGCGACCGCGACGAACTCAAAGAGCGCATCGCCCTCCGTACCGATAAGATGCTCGAAGCAGGCTGGATCGACGAGGCCCGCGCGGCCATCGCCGGCGGCCTGCTGGAGTCGCCCACCGCCTGGCAGGCGCTCGGTTACAGCATGATCGGGGATTATTTGAACGGCAAAATCGACTACGAAACCATGCGGCAGAACATCATCACCGCCACCTGGCAGTTCGCCCGCCGCCAGATCACCTGGTTCAAGCACCAGCACCCGGAAGCACTCCATCAGCAATATCCCTGGGATGATCTCCGCTTCTGAGCGTTGTTCCCAGGCGCCGGAAAAAAGACAAAAAAATGGCATCCCCTACGGGATTCGAACCCGTGTTGCCGGGATGAAAACCCGGTGTCCTAGGCCTCTAGACGAAAGGGACGCATAGAATAATAAAAAAATGGCATCCCCTACGGGATTCGAACCCGTGTTGCCGGGATGAAAACCCGGTGTCCTAGGCCTCTAGACGAAAGGGACGCGTCTAACTAGATAACGGACTATTAAAATACCATTGAATATGGAAAATACAAGCCGTGAACAATGTTTTTTCGCAAAAATCACAAAAATAATCCGATGAGGTAATCCCAGTTCAAAGTGATTTTTGATAGGACAAATGGGACGTATAGGACTTATAGGAAGCGGCAGGCAAGCTAAAAATCAGTTTTCCGTGCCTTTGTGGACAAAAAATCTCCCTCACCAAAGACCGGGTCAGGGGCCGTGGCACTGCCGGACTTGACCCTCGCCGCCTCGCGGCAGCCGCCGGCGCATTCGCTCAGGTATTCGCAGCCGGCGCAATGCTCCGGGTACAATTCGCGGAAAAGCCACGAGCGCCAATACGGATTCTTCGCCAGCGTCTGATGTTCCCGCCAATGGCACAGCTCGACCGGCGAATGATTGCATCCGCGCAGTTTGCCGTTCGGCCCCACCACAAAGAACTGCCGGGCCGCCGAGCAGCCCGTGCCGATTTTCAAATGCGTGTATTTGCCCGGATCGATGATGCAGCGCGGCAGCTCGGTACCGAAGTGCCCGTAACGGTTGGCTACGCTCAACACCTCTTCCGCTGTGTCGGCAATGCCGATGATCTCCTCGATGGTCAGTTCGAGCTCCGGGTGTTCCAGTCCGCGCCCGCCGGGCAGGAAACGGTTCAGCAGCAGCGTGTCGGCACCGGACAATAATGCCGCGGCGATGGTCTGGTAGAGTTCATCCAGATTCAGCTTGGTCACCGCGATCCCGACCGTGGTCGTAACGTCGAAATCCTTGGCGCGGGTGAACCATTTGAGCACATTTTCCGGGCCGGTGTCGCTGCCGGTGTTCCGGTTAAAGGTGGTCAGGCCGGGCAGGCTCAGCGAGAGGTTCATCTGGTGTTTCGCGCAGATTTTCAGCACTTTGTCGCTCATGGCGCGGCCGTTGCTGAGCAGATTCATTTTCGGCGGCGCATAATATTCGGTGAGCGCGCCGTCCACGGTTTCGAGGTACAGCGCCCGGCATTGACCGGCGAAATCGATGATTTTGAGTAGTTCCGGCTTCAGCAAAGCCTCTCCGCCGGTAAACGAAAATCCGGTTACGCCCAGCTTGCAATACGTCTCGATCAGCTCGCACCATTCATCGGTGCCAAGTTCCTCGTCGCAGGGAATCATGTCCGCGAACCACGGACAGGAACAGAAGAGGCACTTATGGTTGCAGCGGTAAGTCATTTCCAACACGGCCTGCGGCGGCAGGACACTCGGCGCGGTTCTCGCAATACTCATCGCATCACTCCCAGGAGTACACGTAGTTTGGGTATGGCCGATTTAACGGAAATTTCATGACCGTTGTCTGTTGTATAACGGTCCTTGCCGCTCAGGAACGCGATCAGCAGCCGGTCGTCGAACTGCTGCGCTTTTACGCGGCGGGTTTTGCCGTCGACCTTGATCACCCACTCCAGCGCCGGGAGCGGCGGCATTTTCTGCGCGGCCTGCTCCGGGGCTTCGACCGGGCGGATCTCATAAGGCAGCACCTTGATCCAGCCGTTGACCGATTTTTCCACCCGGTCCCGGTTGTTCCTCAGGCCATTGTCATTTTTCCAGACGGTGACCAGCGGGTATTCTTCACCGGGGCCGGTGTGGAGCGGGCTGTTTTTCAATAAACGCTTATCGTCAACATTTTTTGCTTTCGTCCATAATTCCGGGACGAATTCCCAGCCGGTCAGGTCCAGATTGGGAACGATTTCGATTTTCATGTCCGGAGTCGCTTTGATTCGGGGGTCATCGGGCCTGTAGCCCACCAGAAAGGACAGGCCGGGCGGGTTTTCCTTGAGGTGAAAAGTGCCCGTCAGGTACCGCTGATCGTGACAGTTGGAGCACAGACCGGTTGCATCAAGGCTGATATCCAAGTCCAGTTTGCGCAACTCCGGCAGACCCGCACTCAGTTGATCCCGCAGGTTCAGCAGGTGAAAAAAGGTCTCCCGGGAAAGAATCGTCCGCTGGCCACACTTCGGGCAAATGAACTCCATGCGCAGTTGGCTCGGCACAGAAACATAGCACATGGCGCCGGGGCTGAGTTTGGTCGGCGGTTTGGATTTTTCCAGCTCTGCGAGCCTGCGGTTGATTTCGGCGCGGGTGAGGTCCGCCCCCTCTGCCAGCAGCGCCGCCAGCAGTGAGCCGTAGACAAACACCGATTTTTTCATGGTTTTTCCTCGGTTTTCAATGATTTGCCAAGCAACTCAAGGAGCCGCGGCAGATAGGATTTCAGGGGAACCTCATTGCCCATTTCTGCGTCAAAACGGTTTTTGCCATTCAGAAACGCCAGCAGTATTTTGTCATCTTGCTCCTTCACCGGGATCGACCTGGTGTGGTCGCCAATGGTAATGATCCAGTACAACTGCGGAATCGGCGGCAGGTTGGCGGGCAATACCTTGGCATCGTCCACAAAACCGCCGCGGCTATTGACGACCCGGACCCAACCGGCGGGATCGCCGGGCTGTTTCGGAGCAATCGGAAGATAAATATTCACGGGCAGTTTCATGACAGGAGCGGATTTCTCGTCCGGAGCAATGTAAATAGGGGTTTCGGGGGAAACCATATCCTCGCGGGCGGAACTTTTCGCCCAGAATTCAGGAGACGCCTCCCAGCGGAGAAGATCGGGCGACAGGGAGAATTTTATCCGGGTCGCCGGGGGGAGCGTTATGGTCTGGCCGGAGAGCATATAGCGGGTATCCGGCGGCACCTTCACATAAGCGGTTTCGAAAACGCGTTTGTCCTTGGCGCAAACGGAACAGAGTTCGGAATCGTCGAGCTGGATATTCAACTCAAGTTTTCGCATCAGGGCCACCTGACTGGCCAAATGGCGGGCTATGCTCAGGGTTGAATTCCATTCCCACGCTTGGTAGATGGTTTTGGCGCCGCATTTGCTGCAGGTGAATTCCTGCCGCTTCAGCGCGGGCATGGCCATTTTGTAACACATGGCGCCAGGGCTGAGCTTGGTCGGCGGTTTGGATTTTTCCAGCTCTGCGAGCTTGCGGTTGATTTCGGCGCGGGTGAGGTCCGCCCCCTCTGCCAGCAGCGCCGCCAGCAGTGAGCCGTAAACAAATACCGATTTCTTCATAACGTGACCTCCTGTTGGACTAACAATATCATCGATATTGAAGAAATCCACAGAAAGACAAAAATTTTACAAATTAGATGAAACTTCCTGCATGTAGATCAGATCGGGACGGAGTTCGGAGCCTTGAACTATTTCCACCGGGATGGAGGGGGGGGCCTGATAACGGATCTCTCCATCCTTGACCTCGACGCTGAGCGGGCCGGCCGGGTGCGGCATGGTGCCGCTCAGGTGCGGATAAATGCCGGCGAGCGGCGCGATACGGATCTTGGCGAAGCCGAAGGCCGCCGGGCGGATTCCCAGCAGTGAGGCGAAGTAATGATGCAGCGGATGCGAGCTCCAGGCGTGGCAGTCGGAACGCGGATTTTCGAAGTTCTCCGGCAGGGTTTTCAGTCCCTGTCCTTCGAGCTGGAACCATTTATCCAGCCGTGCGGCGAAAAGCTCCGGCAGTTGCTGTTGATAACACGCTTCCAGGTAGTAATGCGAGAAATAAATACTGGCCGGCGGCAGGTCCTTCGCTTTGGCGAACGCCTCGCGCAGTTCCGGCGCGGGCGCAGCCAGCAGTGCAATCAGCTGTGCGTGCTCGGAGTAATGCTTCAGGTCGCGGCTCTCCGCGTACAGACAGCGTTCATGGTTGTAGTAGGCGCGTTTGATGGCCGCGGCCAACGCTCCGGCATGTTCCCGGTACGGCTCGGGCGAATGGCCGAAATACTCCTCGATTTCCGCCATTTTCTGCAGGGCCAGGACGAATAGCCAGTTCAAGGTGCAGCCGCCCTCGGGCTCGGGTGAAACACCGTTGTCCCAGCAGTCCACCCAGTCGATGAAATTCCATTTCGGCACCGCGAGCAGGCCGTTTTTCAGAAACTTGCGATAGCCCTCGACGATGAGCCGGGCAGTGGGCAATAGTTCGCGAATAATCTCCGGCTGGTTGCGCCACAGCAGGAAATCGTGCATCATCAGAATGTAGATGAAACTGAACGACGGAATCGTCTGGTAACTCCTGCTCGGATAATGCGAACAAATGATACCGTTTGGCTGCTGGGAGCGGGCGAAAACGCGCAGCGATTTGGCTGCCGGCCGGGCGTCGAACATCATGGTATAAGCGGTCAGCGCCTCGAGGCGGGAATCGCCGATATACATCATCTGTTCGTAATACGGGCAGTCCATATAGGTCTCGCCGGTACAGGCATCCCAGGTGCGGGCGCAGAGCTCCAGCAACCGTTGCAGTTTCGGCGGAGCTTCTGCCTGCCATTCGCGCCGGTAGGGATACCCGGTACGGTAGAATTTCATCGATTCGACCTTCGCGTCGTCCTCGCATTTGATCTCCAGATAACGCCCGGCCTTCCACCAGTAATCGACCCAGCGCGCCTTGCCCTCCGGCAGTTGCAGTACATACGGCTCGGCGATGATGATTTTGCCGTCGCGTTTGCCCTTGCGTCCCTTCAGATGCAGCGTGTCGAACTCGGCCGTTTCGTAAGGCGTTTCGGCCCAGCGGAGCGACACCGTGCCCGGTCCGGAAAATTCATACTCGGCCCAGGCACAAACATACTCGTCGAAAATGACCCAATCGCCCTCGCGGCGATATGCCGTGATCTCCTCGCGGCGCATCGGCGGCAAATCCGGCGGATTCAGCACCCGGACGTCCTCGAAATACGCCACCGCTTTCCACTCGCCGCCGCGACCGTTCAGGATTTCCCAATTGTATCCGGCCCCGACCTGTGCCCGAGGATAAGTCCCCCAATCCGGGAACGGCGCGAAATACCGGCAATCCGCCGCCACCTGATACTCCCAACCATCCTTGACCAGTTCGCTCTCAAAATAAAATCCGTGCCGGATGGACAGCTGCCCGTAAGCGGTCGTTTCGCCGAAACACAGCACACGCGCGGTCAGGCAATGCCCGCCCGGCTCAAGCCGTACCGAATCCTTGCGGTAATGCCAATACGCAGTATCGCCGCGCTCGGGGCCGTCAGCGAGGTATTCGCCGTCAAGAAAAAGCTCCGCCCGCTCGTCGGCGCTGAAGGTGAATTCCAGCGTCACCGCCTCCCTCACCGCGAAGCAATTCCGGTAGACCACAATATAAGGCGGCTCAACAACCTCCGCCGGACACATCCAAAGATTCATGATTTCATTCCACATCGATTTGTGATAGGCAAGGATTATTTTTTGACGAAAATGAATCGATCGATCCAAACACTCTGTTCCGTATTTCTCTTGGCTGGAGCGGCAAAAAGCAATGCGGTCGACCCTGCTTTCAATGTTCCGAGTTTCACGCATTTGTATTCTTTTCCGGAAATCGCGTTTCCGTTGACCCTTACCCGCAGATTTGCGGAAGGTTCCTGCGGATCGTGGGCTCCAAGGATAAGCACCGGTTTGGAATCATTCATTTCGTCGCAGCGTACTGAAACATATACCTCATAGTCCGTGTCATTGGGGTAATTCAGGAGTTGAACCGCCCATTGATTGTGAGTTTGAGGCATCATGATTGCTTTTCCGTTGGCGGCGGCAGGATCAGGCTTGCGAAAAGTCCAGCGGCCTTCCTTGTAAAGAGTTGCATATTCTTCTGCGGGGAAAGCACTCCACTCCGCATCTTTTCCCACGCATCCGGGAATCGCGCCTTGGCCGGTGTGGGCATACTGCATGCAGAAGCGCGTTTTTACGGCCTCGAATGAATAGAAGCGGTTACTTTCGCCGAATCTTGTGGCGCCGGCTTCCTGACAAAGTTTGAGCTGCTCATCGAAAAATGCCATCGGGTCGGTATTTTTGTGTTTTTCGAATAAGTTACGCCGCTGAAGGAGGGCAATATTCAGGGGGATGGTCGCTATCATGATTTTCTTTTGCAGCGCCGGATCATTCGCGCATGAGCGTTGTGCTTCCTCCATTACCTTGAGCGCTTTCAGAAGCGTTGCATCATCCAGCCAGGAGACGTTATGCATGTTGCAGGAGAGTCCTTGCCCAGTGGAACGATTCCTCTCCATGGCATCCGTCATCATCGCCATATACTGCCTGACGGCGGAAGCGGCTTTGCCGTAATACCCATTCAAAAACTCATCAGTTACAGCTTGTTGGTCCAGGGTGGGGTTCCACATTAGTTTGCTGATTAGATAGATACGCAACGGGACTAGATCCCCCGCATAACCTGCGCCCAGACTTCCCTGTTCAAAAAGCCCCCGTGTTTTATTTGCCGCAAAGAAGCGGATATCGGATGCGAGGTGTTTCCAGTTCGGAAACGGAAAATGAAAACCGTGGAAATTTGTCACATAATTCCAAATGTTAAGTTCATGCGCGATTCCAGCCCAACCACGGACTGCTTCGCTGAATTTTTGATTGTATTTTTCATCATCGAGTCCTTTGGAGAAATCACATTCGGAAGTACACAGATTGATGACGATATTTTCACGCGGTCGTATTTTGCGCGGCAGGGCCTCTGTATACTGATATGCAATTGTCATAATCTTTTTATCTGGAAATTCTGCCTTCACGGCATCTGCCACATAATTGACGGCGTCGAGCATCAGATCGGTCTGATTCCCATGCTCCGCAACGAATTTTTCACACTCCGGACACTGACAGTAAAAGAGATTATCGTTTTGGCTCACCATAATGGTCTTGATCTTCGGATTTGCCCGCAGGCGCTTCAAGGTTTCTTTGGTAAGTTCCTCGCGAAACCCTGGGTTCGTTAGGCATGGCTGTGTGTCGGGATGCCGCTTCCCGTCCATCATGCCGAAATACTCCGGATTACTTTCGAAAAACTTCTTTGCCGGGACGAACTTCTCAAATGTGTGAATGCCCCCCATAAGCTGCTCATGGCCGCCCCACTGTACCGAAATCAGCGTGCTGTGCCAGTTGTTCCGCATCTTTGCAGCAAAACCCGGATTTTCCCGTATGATGTCATAATAGGCTTCGCGCAAATGAAAAACAGGGGCATAACGGTAATCCACGGGCGGCAGGGCAAATGTTTCTTTCTTCGGGTAATACGTCTCAAATGCAGTCCAGAAACGGACCCCGAAATAGCGCTCAAGATATTCATATACAGCGTAGAGACTTCCTCGAGGGGGAGCCCCCGCTAAAATCAGGTCCTCGCCGATGCTTTTCAGGATGATCTCATCCGGTCCCAGTTCGGTGATATCAATACCCAGCAACCGTGCATTCTCCTGCGTTGCTCCAATCCGGACAGCAGGAGAAGGTGCATTGCCGCGTACGATAGGCAGCTTCTTGTCGAATATTTTGAGCAGTGCGCTTTGCAATTCTTCCGCCGCAGTTATTTCAGCGGGCGCAGGTTTTTCTGCTAAAACAATTGTCCAATCCGCATGTAGGCCAAATGCTGCAAACGCAAGCCATATCGCAAATAATTTCATTCCGCGTTTCATAGTTCCGTTGTTCTCCTAATGGTTTTAATATCTTACAAATACGCCCTGTTTTTGCCACACTCCGACCTTCAGGTCCGCTTCATCGATCACCTTTTGGGCAATAAATTCACGCTTGAGCATGTCGATTAAGTTACCGGCGCTGTTTTCTTGCGCCACATGGCCATCCAGTGCGACAAAATTAGAAGAGGAACCATGGGCCGCAACAGTGTAATATCTGGTTCTTGCATCTGCCGTTTGCAGAGTGGAGGTAAGGGCGGGATGTGATGTCGGCCGCCATTCTCCGCCTTCGATAGACCAGCTTTCCCCGACTGTATAGAAACTGGACGGCATCTTACAGTTTTTTGCGACCATGAAACGCTGCCAAATCGGAGCTGTTGCACGTTTGTACATTGGCGCCGGCAGTTGATTATCCGCATCGGCGCCGGTGAAACCACCTCCATGACTGCGCCCGCCATAGGCAAAACCAATTTTATTGCGGGTTGAAAAATCCATCCGTAAGGTTTTCGGACAAAAAAACAATTTCTCCATAATCTTGGGTTCGCCCCCTGTGCTCTTGAAATCGCCGTATGAGCTGTAAGCTGTCATTCCAAGCTCATACTGCGTTAACGAATAAATACTGAATTCGTTATTCAGGTCCATCATCACAAACCCGTCATAGTCTTGCTCATACAGGCTGAAAGTCAATGCCAGTTGCTTCAGATTTCCGGCGCAATCGATCTGGTGTGCTTTTTCGCGGGCTTTGTTCAGGGCCGGCAGCAGCATGGCTGCCAGAATGGCGATGATCGCGATCACGACCAGGAGTTCGATCAATGTGAAAATTTTTACCGCCTTTCGCATCATTTTGCTTGCTCCTTGATTTTGGTTGTACATTAATATTATAATCGACTTTTGCAAATAAACCTTGACAATGTTGCCAATAAATAGTATAATAGTGACAAAGATATGGAAAGTTATTACGCCAATTTAATCAAATATGTCGACCGCTTCCAGCTTCCGCTGCATGTGGAGGAGGTTGAGGTGGGCGGTCATATTGAAAAATTATTTCATGACCACAGTTTCTCCGAAATCGCCATTGTCTACCACGGGAGCGCTCGGCACTTGGTCGATGATCATTCGGCGCCGCTCAAAACCGGCGACCTGCTGGTGATTCACCCCGGAGTACAGCACGCTTACGATCGCACCGGCGACATGGGGTTGATCAATATTGTGTATGATCATGCCAAACTTTCCATGCCGATTCTGGATGGCTATTCGCTGCCACTTTTTCAGACGTTTTTTCCGGATTCGCACAACCGGCCGGAGCCCGACAGCATCGTCCGGCCGGTGATGAATCTGGATCAGGAAAAGCTGGATGAAATTCTGTTGCACATCCGGCAGCTGCAGCAGGAACTGCTCAGCACGCGGCCCGGCAATTTCTATTATAGTCTGTCGCTTTTCATGGAGATCATGGTCAAGCTGGCACGTTTCGACGAGCGCGCCCAGCCGGTCGAGCAGGCCCGGTTCATGATCGGCGACGCGGTCGACTTCATGAACCGGAATTTCCGGCAGACGATCAACATCGACGAACTCGCCCGGATCTCGAAAATGTCGAAACGCAACTTCTTCCGTTACTTCAAAAACGCCGCCGGCTGTACTCCGCTCGATTATCTGCAGAAAATCCGCCTCAACCATGCCGTCAACCTGCTGCTGCAGACCGACAAAAGCATCAACGACATCGCCCTCGAATGCGGCTTCTGCGACAGCAACTACTTCTGCCGCAAATTCCGTGAAGAACGCGCCATCTCGCCCCGCCGCTTCCGCCAGGCCAAGCGGGGATAAATTGTCCACGAAAGACACGAAAAAACACGAAACATTTATAGACGGGCAGGTGTACCCGTCTATGGAGTCTTATTTTAATAAATATCTTCCCCCTTTCGTGTTTTTTCGTGCTTTTCGTGGACAAAAGGAATTCGGGGCTTTACTTTTGTCGAAATGGGGCTTTATTATATTAATGGATATTTTCTGTAAAGCAATCGAACCTCAAAGGAGATTAACATGATCAACTACAGCAAAATCGCTCCGGACTGGTGGGATTACACCACTCTCGACCGCGAAATTCTCAACGACGCCGCCCGCCTCACCGCCAAGGATCTCGAGCAGATGTCGCGTCCCGGTTTCACGGTCAAATTCTACGACACCGTCCAGGATTTCTTCCTGGCCGAAGCGCTCGAATACATCACCGTCTGGCAGCAGGCCACCGAAGACAAACCCTGCGGCGTTTGCGGCCCGATCGGCCCGACCGAACAGCTCCCGCTGGTCGCCCGGCTGGTCAATGAACTGAACCTGAATCTCCGCCACTGCCATTTCTGGGGCATGGACGAATGGGTGATCGACGGCAAGGAAGTCGGCCCCGATTTCGCGCTCGGTTTCCGCAAGGCCGACATGGACCTGTGCTTCAATCTGATCCGTCCCGAGTTGCGCATGCCCGAGAAGAACATGCATTTCCCGGCCATGGACGTGTCCGAATACGTCAAGTCCTGGGATCAGGCCGACTGCATGCTCATGCAGGGTGGACAGGGCGAAACCAAGCACTGGGCCTTCAATGACCCGGTCAAGCGCGAAGGCAAGTACAAAGACGTGCCGCCCACCCCGGCGGAGTACCGTCAGCTCGGCACCCGTTATGTCAACCTGCACCCGATCACGCTGATGCAGAATGCCCGTACCTCCGGCGGCGGTACCGTGCAGAACGTGCCCTCCGAAGCCGTGACCGTGGGACCGGTTGAAACCTGGAAGGCCAAAAAGATCTCGATCTGGCACCCCGGACACCACGACAATCCGTTTGGCCTGCGCCTGAGCACCATGATGATCAGCAAGAAAATGGCCGACTCCCGCGTCCCGATGTCGCTCCTGGCCGACCATCCGTGCGTACAGTTCAACTTCCTGCGCAGCGGCATCGGCGTCTGTGACGTGGAAATGCATTGATCCGGAGCACTGAACCATGAAAAAGACAGCATTTGCCATCGCCTGCCATCCCGATGATATCGATTACGGGATGGCGGGTACTCTGGTCGCGTTGAAAAACGCCGGCTATGAAATCCACTATATGAACATCGCCAACGGTTCCTGCGGTACCAACCAGTACGATCGCGAGACGATTGTCGCCATGCGCCGCGGCGAAGCCATGACCTCCGCCGCCGTGATCGGCGCGATCTTCCACGAAAGCCTCTGCGACGACCTCGAAGTGTTCTATACCAAGGACCTCCTCGAGCGCCTGATCCCGGTGGTGCGCGAAGTGGACCCGGAAATCATCCTGACCCACGGTCCGTACGATTACATGGAGGACCATGTGAACTCCGGCCGGCTGGCCGTGACCGCGGCGTTTTCGCGCGGCATGGTGCCCGCGCCGTGCGTCCCGCCGGTGCCGGTAGTGAACGGCAAAGTCACGGTATATCATTCGATGCCGCACAGCATCACGGATTCGCTGCGCCGCCCGGTCGTTCCGGGGCTGTTCGTCGATGTGACCGAAGCGATCGAGCTGAAGAAGCAGATGCTTTCCTGTCACATCAGCCAGGGTGCCTGGCTGGATTCGAGCCAGGGCAGCGCATTTGTCGACGACATGGTCAAGCGCGGCCGTTATTTCGGCAAAATGTCCGGTAAATTCGACTACGCCGAAGGCTGGATTCGTCATAGCCATATCGGCTTCTGCGACAGCACCGACGATCCGTTGACCACCGCCCTGGGCTCCAAGGCCCTGGTCAACACTGAATTCGAGAAGGCGATCAAAATCGACTTCTGGGATTAACCCAAAAAGAAATGCGAGGGTGGCTCCACGCCCCCGCATTTTTTTTGCTTGTTTTTGAATGACTTCGATTGTAATATACTACATATATGAGACTTATGCAAGATTAATTTTCACGATACGGACTATCCAAGGAATACGCAAAACCAGGCAAAATAGTTTGGAACTTTTATGGTAGAGCGGGATTGCTGTCATTGTGATCATTGATTTTGCTGTTAGCGCTTCGAATTCAGTTATTTATTGTGATAGCGCCTGGTCGCATGATTTGGGTGGGCAGAGAATTTTTTTTGGTCAAGGCTGCTATCATTTGGCGGTAGTCTTATAACCTCTCCGAATGTCACTAAAATGATTTCGAGAAAAAGCGTGTATCGAATGAGCTCGACGAATTATGAAGTAGCCAGCAAAAATGTTTTAATTCTGGTATTTTGACTCACTGCCGAAAATATGAGACTGATGTCTCATTCTTAGAGACGCAAATTTTTCAGAATAATCCATCAATGCCCTATTGACTTTTACCGGATTGGTCTTATACTAATATAAGCGAACAAAGATTAAACCAAGAAGAAGCCATGATCGTAGCAACAGATATTGTAAAACAGCTTCGGCAGAATATTGTCAACCAGGAATTTGGTCTCAGCGGCAAGTTGCCGACTCGCGAGGAATTCAGCAGACAATATGGCGCCAGCAAGGCTACTGTGCAGAAAGCGCTGGCGGCTCTGGAGGCGGAGGGCTTCATCATTTCGCGCGGTACGCTCGGCACATTCGTCAACCCGAACTCGCCGAATCACACCGACATCGCGCTACTGCTGCCGGTTCGCGAGGATCAGCTGACCGTTCGCGACGAGCTTTTTAACCTGGTCAACCAGGAACACCGCAACCTGGAGAAGCGTACCGGCAAGAATCTGCGGTACTTCTATATCGACCGCGAACAGCGGGTACGGGACGATTTCGAGAAGGTGGCCGAAGAGGCCAACCGGACCCGGTTGAACGGTGTGATTCTGCCGTTTCCACCACAGCAATGGATGCTCGAACCATTCATTAAAAACAACATTCCGGTGGCGGTGCTGACCGATGAAGATGTCAAGGGAGCCTCGACCGTATGGGTGGATTATTCGGATTTTTTCCGCAAGGCCCTGCGTCATTGCCGGGAGCGAAATTGCCGCCGTCCGGCGCTGATCAGCAACTCCACGCTGCCGTATCACCATATCGAAGATTATTTCAAGCTCGGAACGGAAGCCGGATTTCAGATCGAATCCCGGCTGATACAGGGACAATCCGAAGTTTTCGGCTTGCCGTGGCTCAAACACAACCTCGATTCGTTTTTCTACGGCCCGGAACCGGCGGACGCGATCATCATCAGCGACGAAACGTTTCTGGCCGATATCCTCAAGTATCTGTTTGACCGCGACATGATCCCGGGCAAAGACATTCAACTGGTCTGCGAGCGAACCTTTCCGCAGGACGCTTATACCAGTTTTCCAGTCAAATTCATAGGGTTCGACTTATATGAGATCATCGATACCTGCCTGCGGGCGCTGGACGCACTGCGCGCCGGCGGGAAACCGGTGAAAAACTTTGAACTGATAACCGCAATCGAAAATTAAAAGGAGAAGAAAAGAATGAAATCCGACAAGCCAATTTTCACACTTATAGAGTTACTGGTCGTAATAGCGATCATAGCGATCCTGGCAGCAATGCTGCTCCCTGCCCTGAACAAAGCCCGCGACAGAGCAAAACAATCATCGTGCACCAATAATCTAAAACAAATCGGACTGGCAGCCGTGAATTATGGTAACGATTTCGCGGGGTATTACCTGTATGCGAGCGATAATCATGGCAATACCGTGGCAGCCACCAACAATTACATTTCCTGGTATGGAAAATTGATCAAGCACAGATATGTAACGGCTGTTACTCTGCAGGACAAGAACGGCTATGACTTCGAGGATTCCCTGACTTTTTACTGTCCGTCCCAGCCCGCTGTCCAGACGATTGTGAGCACATCGCGCCACTACGGCCTCAATTATGAGCGGTTCGGCCTGGCGCCGGCTGCCGGGGTTTTGCACGGCAAAGTACCCGATCCCTCCGGAAAGATTTATATCGCCGACTCCATCCGGATACCCAGCACAGATTGCAGCTACCTGATCTCCAGGTGGGGCGGCGGCGCGTATCCGTACAATTACCTGAACGGCTGCTACTCTACTCATTCCAGGCACTTTCAGCACACACTCGCCCTGATGGGAGACGGCCATGCAGTTGCCATTCCGGCCTACGATATACGGTTGGCGACTAACTGGTGAGGTGCGATATGATGCTGAAAACACTGATAACCATATTCATCGTATGCCGGTTCGGCATTCCCCTTTTTGCCACTGTTATCAATCTGCAAAATATCTCCGTGACGGGACCAGATGCCCCCACGCCTGCCGAACGATATGCCATCACGGAACTAACGAATCACCTGAAAAAAATAGGAAATAATACCATTGAGTTGAACGGCAATACCGAAATCCGGCTGATCACAGATACCGGTTTGCATCCAGACGGATACAATATCCGGTTCGCCGGGAATAACCTGGAAATTCGCGGCGGCGGTAATTTCGGGCTCATCTACGGGGTTTACGCAGTTCTGGAGGAGGACCTCGGCTGCCGCTGGTATGAACCGGAAATTACGGTCATACCGGCTCCAGGCAGTTTGGTTTTCAAAGTAAAAGAAAGGACCTCAAAACCAGCATTTCCGGTTGTTCGCGACCCCTTCTGCAGTATGGAGGGCAATGTTGCCTGGGCACTACGTAACCGCTGCATAAAAACGATGGGGCGTAATATCCCAAAGGAACTCGGCAACTGCATTTCCTATCCGCGAGGTCCTGAATTCTGGATGGCACACACGATGAATTTATTTTGTCCTCCGGCTCTATTCAAAGAACACCCCGAGTATTTCATGCAGGATGTGAATGGGAAACGCAGTCCGCGGCAAATTTGCCCCAGTCATCCGGATGTACGCAATCTGGCGGCAGATAAAGTTCGATCGGTTTTAAGAAAATATCCTCAACATAATATCCTCAACCTGTCATTGGAGGACAATCACGATATCTGCCATTGTCCTGACTGCCTGAATGCCTGGGAACGCGAAGGTACCGGCGGGGCGGCATTCTTTGAGCTGGTCAACCATGTGGCGGAAAAAGTCGCGGTCGAGTTTCCCAATGTCAAAATATCATTCCTTGCTTATTACTCCACATTTTTGCCGCCCGAAAAAATGAAAATGGTATCGAATACCGTCTGTTTTCTGGCATTTCTGGGGGGACGGAACATGTCGAAACCGGTCGAACTTCAGGAATCCTTCCCGGCAATTCTGCAGGGCTGGCAGGAAGCGGCGCCGGAAATTCATATCTGGGATTATCAAGTATTTTTTCCAAACTTCATGCAGTACGAACTCTCGTTGCACAGCGTCATGGAAAACCTGCGTTACTACCGCAAGTTCGATAATATTACCGGCATCATGCTTCAGGGTTCCTATTGCGGACCGGGAGGTGAGCGCCAGGGCCTGCGTGCCTGGGTTGAATCCAAACTATTGTGGGACCCCGACCGGGACGTATGGGAATTGTCGCAGGATTATATCCGGGGCGTTTATGGTGTGGCGGCTCCTGAGGTCGAGAAGTTTTATCATTTCCTGAATGATCTCGAAAAGCGGCATCAACAATATCAGACTCATCAAACTGAGATCATGAATAACGGTGCTGCCGCATTCCGGAATGCCAAGGTTTTGGCAGCCAATGATCCGGTTCTACTGGAGCGCCTCGAGTTAGCGGAATTACCAGTGATTATCTGGGAGCTGGACTCCATTATGGGCGATCGCTACCGGAATATCGAAATCGATAAAGATAAGGTGAATTCACTGTTGAATCAGCTCCATAAAGTCGTTGAACGGCAGAAAATCACCAATATATCCGAAGGCGGTTCCATTAAAAAATATCTTGAAAATTGCCGTGCCGTATTGAATGAAAAGAACTTGACTTATCGTGATACGCTTGACAAGGCAAGTTCAGTCATTCCCGCCCGCGACGGCAAAACTTATGGCGCCAAGCTGGAAAAAGATCCGCAAAGCATTGCCCTAGAAATCATCCGTCTGTCTCCGGACAATAACTGGTCATGGCAAATGCGCATGGATAAAATCAATCTGCCCGAAGGTAAATATAGATTCAGGCTGCGCTGTCGAGCGGTCAAGACGGGAGAAAAACAAACTGTGCTTCATTTCGGCATGCACGATGTCGCCAAAGCGGCGCAAGCCGGCCGCTCCATTCCCGCTTCGCAACTTCTGCATTCGAATTACCGTTGGCATGATCTCGGCATCTTTCCAGTCAATTCGGGAAGCACACTGTATACCATGCTTCAGGCCAAAGACAACCATATGGAACTCTATATCGAAGCCCTTGAAATAACCCCCGTTGGTGACTGATCCTATGAAAACTCAAATTGCCGCTTATTATTTCCCGAATTATCACCCCGACCCGCGCAATGCCATTGTCCACGGCCCCGGCTGGACCGAATGGGAACTGGTCAAGAAGGCACGTCCGCGTTTCGCCGGACACCGGCAGCCGCGCGTGCCCCTGTGGGGCTGCGAAAACGAGGCCGATCCGGTCGTTATGCGGCGGAAAATCGATACCGCACAGGAGTTCGGGCTGGACGCATTTGTCTTTGACTGGTATTGTTACGAGGACGGGCTGTTTCTGGAACAAGCGCTGGAGAAGGGTTTCATGCCTGTAGTGGCGGGTACGGATTTCAAATTTGCGTTGATGTGGGCGAACCACGACTGGACCGATATCCATCCTTGGCGTGTCGGCACTCTCAAACCGGTCCTGTACCACGGAGTGATCAGCGATGCCGCTTTTGACCGCATGACGGATTATGTAATCGAGAAATATTTTCGCCATCCGAATTACTGGAAAATCGACGGCAAACCGTATTTTTCCATCTATAACCTGCCCGGCCTGGGCGCACCCGAACGGCTCACAAAATTCAGAAACAAAGCCGCCAAAGCCGGTTTTCCGGGGATTCATATCAACATGATCCTGCAGGAAGAGGCCATTCTGCCCGGCGAAAACGGCAACGCAGACGCCGAGGAGTTGATTGACGCGAGGTATTTCGATAGTGTCACGTCGTATATCTGGCTGCATCATTGCCGGCTGGAGCACTTCCCTGTCACGCCGTACCGGAAGGTCATGGATGCATACCTCGAGTTTTACCGCAAGACCCGGACGCAATACTGCTTGCCGTGTTACCCGAATGTGACCGTAGGCTGGGACAGTTCGCCGAGGACTGATCAATCCACGCCATTTGAGGAATACGGTTATCCGTACACCCCGGTCATGACCGCCACGCCCGGGGAATTCGGAGACGCGATGCGGACGTTCCTGGCCGATGCCCCGGAACTGCTGTTCATCAACGCCTGGAACGAATGGACCGAGGGAAGTTACCTTGAGCCTGATCTGGAAAACGGGACCGCTTATCTTTGGGAACTGAAAGACAGTCGTCTTATAGATATGAAAATTCAAGAGAATACAAACAGATGAAAATAAATATCCTTTTCGCAAATGCCGAATCATCCGGCAGTATCAAAGTTAAATATGGCAAACTGGCTTCACCAGCGAAATTCAACGCGTCATCACGGGTAACAGTAGAGCTTAAAGACGTGAACTTGAAAAACGGGGCCAAGCCGACGATTGTCACGGTGTTGACCGAAGATTCGTTTTCGTTCAATCTGCGTGATGTATCGAGTTCGCATCCCATTTACATTCCGGAATATCGAGACGCAGTGGTACCGGGTGACGATTCGCGCACTTACAGTGACGTTGCCCGCGGCATCGCTTTGAAAGGTTTGGTGTCCGATCATGACCGCATGTGCCATGAACCGGAAGAAACCTATGAAAATGCCTGTCGATACGATCGCGACAAATATTCTCCGGTATGGCTGGGCCTTGGCGGTAATATCCGCATGTTTACGGTATCTCCGTAGCAGCTGTACAGTGAATCGAGCGGGGGCGATTTCCGGTATTGGGGCAAGATCACTCCCCACTATCATTCTGTCGGCAAAAGTATCCCGGAGAAACCGCGTATCCACTATGATATCCTCTTCGAAATCAGTCCGGGAGCGCATTGCCGCCCGCATGTGACGCATCGGCTGGTATGCTCCGATCGGTACGGAAAGTTCGCCGATTATTCAGTATTTTGATTCAATCGGACGGAATGAAATCGACGGACGCTGCATCGATTTCTTTCTGGAACGCCAACGGGAGGATGGTTTCATTCAGTGTTATTTTAATTACGAAAGTGAGACTGGGCCGGTATTATGGACCGCATCCGAACATTTTCGTTATACGAACGATCTGGAATGGTTGAAAAAGAATACGCCGAAATTCAAAAAATCCTGCGATTACCTGCTCGCCTGGCGTGATGACATCCCTTCACGGCTTAACGCCAACGACGGCACTGAGAACTTCAGTCTGTAGAGATTTATTGGCGTATTGATTATTTTTCGACCGGGTCGGCGCTGAAGGCGATTTCGCTGACGAATACATCGGCGTTATCGGCTTTGATGTCGTAGCGGTAATCTTTGTTTTCCACGGATTTCGCCCACATGGTTCCTTCCCAGGCTTCGGCGTGACGGAACTTATTGTCTTTCAACGCTTCGCTGCCGTTGACGCTGACGTCATACACTTTTTTCACGAAGTCCATTTTGACGTCGACGGTGGTCCATTCGCCGAGTTTGAACTCTCCGGCATGAACCCACTTCACGTATCCTTTGCCGTCGCCATTGGAAGCGCTGACATAGGTTTTGCCCTTGTTGCAGAGCAGGCCGATAAATGCGGCGGAGCGGCCATTGACCTGCTGAAACATCACGGCGCCGGTGACGACCCCCTCGGGGGCTTCCTTGACCATCACTTTGACTCTGGCGTAGATGACGCTCTGCTGCGCATCGTTCGAAGCCATCGACCATTCCGACGAGTTAAGCTGTATACCCTTCTTGATCTGCAAGGCTTTGACCCCGTCGACTTCGGTCACGACGGCGCCGACGGTGTTCGCTTCGCGCGGCCACATGCCCCAGGCTTTCAGCAGGGAACTTTGCTTGCCGTCGGTGTTGGTTTTGACGATTTCGCTGCCGGGGGCGAGATCCTTCAGGTTGAGGCGGTAGAATTCTCCGCCGAACGCGGCGGAAGCCATCAGGGCGCAAATCAGAAACATGGATTTTTTCATATATTCATCTCCTTGGGATTGTTTATTTGATGCGGTCGACCATGCGGATGTAACTGTGCTTGAGGCCCCGGTGGGTTTCGAAGCTGATTTCGACGCGCAGGTCGGCGCTGGCTTTGCGGACATCTTCCGGGTAGCTCAGGCGGAGTGAACGGCCGGGCTTCAATTCATCCGCCCATTCCGAGCTGATGGCCGTATCGGGCGACACCAGTTTCAAGCTAACCTTGCGGAGAGTGGGCACATCCTGATTTTCAAATTTAAACGTGGAGCCTTCGCGGGTCAACCGGAACGAAGCCATGATTTCCTGGAGGAACTCCCGGCCGCGGACATCCTTCAATTCGCCGTGGTGGGCGTAGAGGAAGCCGCCGATGCAGCCGGGGGCCTGACGCATCATCGCCATTTTTTCGCGCATATCTTTTTCCCATTGGTCGATATCCTTATTGCGCAGGGCCGTGCCACGGGTTTCGTTTTCGGTGAATCCCCACTCGCAGAAGAGGAACGGCAGCTTGGTTTCTCTGTACATTTCATCGACGATTTTGCGGAATTCCGGCAGGAACTGATAGCTGTTATAGCCGAGCACGTCCTGACCGGCAGTGAACATCCAGTAGGTTCCGAAATTGTCGAGATTCGCATACGTTACCGGGCGGTGCGCCGGGTCGAATTCCTTTAGAACTTTCTGCGCTTCGATCAGGTATTCGTCCATCAATATTTTGTCGTTGTAACCGGCGGTCGGGTGGTTTTCGTTGCCCGAGTTCCAGAACAGGATATTGGGGTATTTGTTGAGCGTGATCGCCATTTCCTTGTGGGCGTCGGTATTAAACTGGTGGTCCGGTTTTTCCAGGTTGCCCAGCGCCACTTCGGAGGTGTTGCAGGAGCCGGCGGCGTAAACCGGCATGACCATGATTCCGTAGTCGAGCGCATCGGCGATCTCCTGCGGGCGGGCGCCTTCCATGCGGATGGCGTTGAAGCCCAGATTTTTGAACATGGTCAGCATTTTCAGCCACTGGCGGCGGGTCTGGCGGCGGTCATTGTCCCATTCGATCCCCGGATCGCCGTTGATGCCGCGGACCACGAACTGATCGCCGTTGACATAGAGCTTGTCGTTGCGGAACTCGATCACGGTACCGTTCAACTCAACCGTATGACTGTCAAACGCCGTGTTATTCCGGTCCATGGCGTAGAAGGTGAACGCGTAGCGCTCGAAATCCGCCGGAACCTTCAGTTTGATGCTGAAATTGCCGTCCTTGTCGGGTGTGGCTTCCGCACGCTGGCCGTGACCCACTGCGACCACCTTGGCGGCAGTGGCCCTGCCGGTAAAGAGGCGCTCGGAAATACCGTTGGCGTCGACCGTACCCGAAACCGGATTCTCTAGCTTGGCAAATCCGGGTTTGTTTTCCAGGTAGATATTGACGTCGCCGAAAATTCCGGTTTCGTTCCGGTAGGTCCGGTCCTCGGTGTGCTTGTAGATCCAGTAACCCTTGACCGGATTGCTGTACAGCCGGACGGCAAGGGTATTCGCGCCGTTTTTCGCCGCGCCCGTCACGTCGAACACATAATCCCAGTCGTATTGCCCCGTATACACCGGCAGCAGCATCACATCATCATCCGGCATGGCCGCGGGGTCGAACGGAAACTCGATGCCGCAGCGTTCGAAATGCTGGAACCGGGCCACTTCTTTGGCGGCTTTGCCCCAGGTGCTGCTCTGGCGTGAACCGTTTTTCAGTACCCATTCATGGCGCTTGCGGACACTGGACTGGGTCCCGATGCGCCGGCCATTGAGGAAGATTTCCGCCGAGTCGGCCAGATCCTTGAACTGCAGATAAACTTTTCCATCGGCAGCAGGCTGCAAATTGAACTCTTTCTTATAGATGTAATAACCGCCTTTCTGGTCGGCAACGGGTTTTTCGGGAACTTGAACGGTCCGGGCGTTTTCCAGTTTCTTGCCCGGCTGGGCAAACGAGAGATCCATCAGTTTGTCGTATTTCCAGGTGATGTCGCCAATGAACGATTTCTCGAAACCGCCGTTCAACGAAAGCGTGCTGATAAAGGGATTCGCCTCCACAAAAGATTTCGGCACCAGCAGGTCGTATTTGCCGCGGTAATACTGGCCGAGTTCCGGGAATTCCCGCCATTTATACTGTACCTTATAACAGGCGTTTTTTTCCTGCTCCCAGTTCGAAGTACTTTTCACCAGCCGGGTATTGTGGATTTTCAGTTTGGCGGAGCCTTTGGAGTCGCCGCCGATATCGTGGAGGAAAATGAAGAGATGATCCGTCTTTCCGGCCATGCGTTTCGGCGGCAGGGTGTCGAAATAGAGCCTGTAGGTGTGACGTCTCTCGCGTATCGGGGCTTCGCCGGTGAAAGTGAGGCGGGTCGGCCAGAACCGGTCCGGCTCGGCGATGGTACCGGAAATGCGGAGGATCGGTTTGTCGATTTCGGCATCGACTTCCAGGTAACCGCCGGGCAGGTAACCGGTGATATCGATCTTGCCGAAGTCCACGAACATATAATTATCCGCATTGGCCTGGTCGGCGAAATCCACAATCAGGGTATCCCCGTCGGCCGACTGGCTGAACGCTTTGGTATCGGTGCCGTTATCCGACGGTCTGAATTTCATCTGGTTCACCGGGCAGACCTGTGCGCTGAACAACTGCAGGCACAAGCCGAATGCCGCCATCATCAAAAATTTCTTCATTCTGTTCTTTCCTTTTACCATGACTTGAGGCCATGGAGATAATAATTTCTGGTTCCCTCGTCCGAACCGGTGCCGCCGCTGGTGTTCCGGGTATCGAACCAGTTGACATGTCCGTCGGCATAGAGTATATTTACGCCGGAGCCATGCACCCAGAAGCCTTCAAATACACTGGGGTGATGACCTTCCATGATCTTGTCCCAGCGCAGGATCTGGAGGCCGCTCCAGTTGACATATTGGTCGGTGGTCATGTAGCGCCGGGCGGGCTGGGTGATTCGCCCGAATTTCGGCCAGTAATCATCCAGGTATTTGCCGGTATAACCGCTGACATTCAGCGTGCCGTCATTATTGATATAGGGCATGGTGAAGAGGTTCGCGGCATAGCTGAGCCCGGTGTTGGAACCAAGGAACATGGCGGTACCGGTGCGGACCGGGTATTTGGTCAGGGACGGGCATTGCAGGGTTCCCCGGTCGGGGAGAAAACCGTTTTTGTAGAGTATGTAACCGAAGCCGCGGTCATCCGATTCCGCATAGACCCGGCAGGGGGTGACGTAGGAATCGAAGTCGTTACCATACATCAGGATAGCAAGTCCATTCTGCTTCTGGTTGTTGACGCATCTGGCTGCACTGGCCTTTGCCCGGGCGCTGTTCAGCGCCGGCAGCAGCATGGCAGCCAGAATGGCAATAATCGCAATCACTACGAGCAGCTCTATGAGTGTAAATCTTTTTGTCTGTAAATTATACATCTTGTGCCTCCTGATGTTATTTTAATCTTTTCACAGAATCGCGTTCATGGTAATTTCCGGGCAGGTACTGGACATAAGCCCGGTTCAGGCGGTGAATTCCGACGCCTTCGATCAGGTCCAGCAGCGACGAGGTTGCAAACTCGGCAGTCTCGGCGATTGGCAGCTCCATGGAGGAGAGGCGCGGCGTCAGCACTTCACAAATCGGGTCATTGTCGATGCCGCAGATGCTGAAATGATCAGCAATCGAAATCCCCGCGGCCGCGCAAGCCTGATAAAACCCGGCCGCTTCCCAGTCGTTGGCGAAAATCACCGCCGTCGGCCGGGGGGATATTTCCATGAGCCGCTGCAGTGCCTGATCCATTTTCGGCGGATACTTGGTCGGGTATTTGACGCTGCCGTCGACTTCTTCCAGCTCGATCACCAGTTTCTCGTCGACGCACCCGGCATTGCGCATGGCTTCCATATAGCCCTCCAACCGGGCCACGAACATACGGTGTCCGACGCGGCTGACAAAGGCGATCCGCCGGTGCCCGAGCCCCAACAGGTGCTCCGCCAGGTACATGCCCGCACCGCGGTTGTCCATGGTGATCTGAGGATAACGGAGCTGCGGGTTGTATGCCCCGAAACAGACCACCGGCAGTTCCGGCGGCAGGTACGAAACGAATTCCGGGACCTTGGTGGTGACTTTGAGCAGGATGCCGCTGCCGCCGCTGACGGCTTCCGCCATCTGCCGGGGCGTCAGCGCCGGAGCCGCGAACTGCACCTCGATCTTATAATTCCGGCTGCTGCATGCTTTCTGCACGCCCGCCAGATATTCCGCCCACAGCGTGTTCTTGCTCCACGACGAATCCATTTCCGGCGAAACCACGCAGATCTTGTTCTGCGCGTCGCCCTGATAATCAGTCCTGTTGCTGCGGCGTCTCTTCTCGCCCAGATAATTCGTCGATTTCAGGACTTTCATGGTCCGTTCATACAGAACCGGATCCACATTTCCCGCATTGTTCAGAACACGGCTGACCGTACCCGTGGATACTTCCGCCATTCTGGCAATGTCTTTAATCGTATATTCAGCCATAATTGCATTCCTTACGTTAATACTATTATAACGGTTTTTGCAGTTTTGTCAATAGCATTCATGAAATAATTTTAATAAATTCACCATAGTTCATGAACGAGTTCATTGATTCAACTATCCGGAAATCACCTTCAATTTGGGCGACATTCCTGAAATTTGCATATTGACAGGATTCATTTTGGCTGTATATTATTAATGAATTGTTCATGAACGCAGCGAAACAGGAGATACTCCCATGACTCAGTCCGCTCCCTCGTCTTTATTCGACTTCCTGAAAAACAGCCCTTTCCGCAGTTATCTGGAATCCTGCTGGAACGGTGAATATTACCTCAGCTTTCCGGTCGCTACCGGCAAGACCTGCTATGACTCCGGCGGCATCAACGCCCACGTGTTGTTTTATCACATTTACGGCGAACTGCTGGGGCTGAATGGCCTTCCGGCCGGGCGGGCTGCCGCGTTGGCGGTATGGCTGGCGGGTCAGGTGCAGCAGGATGGGCGCTGCGAGAGCGGCGACGGCGTTACCGACCATCCCGCTGTGGCCTCGACCATTGCCGACGCGCTTGGCACGGCGGTTTATTACGCCGATAAGATCGGACTTGACGGACTGAGCCGGGATATCGTCATGAAAGGACTGGAAAATATCGCCGTTCATCACCTGCGCATCCGCTTCCCGGAGGGAGCACAGGGCAAAACCCAGCAGTTGCGTTTCGAACTGCGGGTTTATTACTGGATGGCCCTGCTTTCCGGCGATGAGGAATGGCGCCGGCGCTTCGATATCGCCTTGAATAACGGCATTCACCGTTATACCCATACCGCCGCGATCGACGGTCCGCTGGTCCAGCCCAGCATCAACCCCGACTGGACCTGGAACTATGTCTGTACCGGCGGCCTGACCGATCAACACTCCACTAATACCCACACGCCCGCGTATTACTGTACCGAACCGAACGGTTTCATGTTCGTTTATCTGCATGCGCTGAAAAATAAGATTTTTGAGCGGCGCGAGGATTTCGACAAGCTGAATTCAAATTATATCCGCGGGCTGATCCGCAACCTCAGCCGGGCAGGACACCTCGCCAGCGATCTCGACGGCTATGGCATTCACCGTGCCTGGTTCAGTCCGGTGCTGATCGAAGGCATTCCGCTGGAAAGCGCCGCCCTGGCCGCCGAACTGGGGCTGCCGGAAATGGCTGCTTACTGCCGTTGGTATGTCGACCGTTACATCGATTTTGTCCAGCGAAGCCCGAGTTACGGCGAAAGCGGACTCCCGGAGGCACAGCCCTACGGGCACCGTATCAATATCGAAGCGCAGTTCTCGCAGCTGGCAGGGGCGCGTTTCTATGGTTCGATAGCGCGCGCGCTGTATGAATTCGGCCAACTGAATGAACTTGCGCCGGTAGAGCCGCCCGCATACGGTTCATTTGCCTGGGATGCCGGCTGGCTCCGGGTCAGTACACCGCATTACGAAACCAGCTTTGCCGGGCACACCTGCCTCCGCAATATTCCGGTGGTGCCGTGCTATGGCGATCCGAATCTCGGCACCCTGATCGGCGGTTCTCCGCTGGCCACGCTGTTTTCGAAACATGAACTGCTCTACGCCGCCAGTTTTCCGGCCGTCGCGCTGTGGCATATCGAAGTGGACGACCACAACGGCCGCCGCTTCCTGAGCTGCTCCACCTCGCCGGAAGATGAAACCAGTCTGGCCGTGCGCCATTCGTCGGGCGAGATTCTCGATTCGGCATCGTTCAATCCATATGATCAGCCCTGCAACCTCTTTTTCGGCGAAAACGACCATCTGGAACTCAACTACCAGCGCCGCGAACGTGCCAATAAATTCAAGTTTTACGTGCGCAACCGCTACTATGCCGACCACATCGACCTTGATTTCGGGATGATTGGCATGGCGGGGCATTACTACGACAAGATCAGCTTCATCCTGCCGATTCCAGAACCGGTGCAGTTGAACGATATCCCGCAGGAAATCCGCTGGGGCAATTGCCGGATCGATCACATTGAATTGGAGGGTGCGGGAGATAAGCTCGTGGTCAAAACCGAGAAACTGCCGGAAACTCCGGGTATGCCCGGCGGACTCAACAGTTTTTCGCCGTTCCCGACTCGGCAGGTCCGGTTCGAAATAACTCCAGACGTCAAATCACGGGTCTGGCGTTTCCGCTGCCGTCTCAATTTTGACTGAACACGATTTACCGGATCGTTTCTTTGACGCGGTGACTGCATCGGGAGCGGAGCTGCCGGTTGTCCGCCGGGAGCTGCAGCATCACGCCATTTGGCTACTGCCGCTGGAATCAATACGATCCGCTAATCTGCTGCGGAAAGCTTTGACTCAGACTGCCATGATTCTACAACGTACCGATTCATATCTCGGCGAAAATCATCGGCGACTAAAAAGCCGGGTCGGGCCGGCTATTGCTAAAGTCGCGATTGCGCGCAAACTCGCCACTATTATCTATCATATCCTGAAAATGACCTCCGCTCCATTCGTTTCGATGCCTCGCATGGGAGAATAAATCTCATCAAGACCGGTACATGATTTTTTATACGGGAATTTCACTATAGCCATGTAAACAACATTTTTAAAATCACCACTGGCTAGGCTTTCCGGTCATTCAGTTTCATAGGAGCAGACGGGCCAAAGTGAACGGCGGTCTACGGAGAGACCGCCCTACCGGGAATCTCCCCCGGGAAAGATGTTTATTCAACAGGTCCGTTCCCCAGGTTTTACTTCTGGTAGCCGCTGGGTTTTGAGAGTTCGGGGGTGTCCGTGAGCTCCGCGAACGGCGCGGCGAGATGGTGGAGTTCCAGCACTTCGAGGCGGTTTTTTCCTTTCTTCAGCAGCGGCGCGGGAATGTACAGCGTATTCTGCGGGCCGATGTTCCAGTAGCGGCCGAGGTTGAAGCCGTTGAGCCAGCAGATGCCCTTCACGCCGTGCACCTTCAGGAAGGTATCGGCGGGGTCGTCGACATTGAATTCGCCCCGGTAAAACGTGGGACGGTTCTCCGGGAGCTCCGAGCCTGCTGCCGTGTACTGCAACCCGTCGAGATTTTCCAGCGGCAGCGGGTAAATCTCCCAGCCGAACTGAAACTGATTGTCGAGGCGGACGCCGGTGCTGATCCCTTTCTGGCTGTCCTCGAGGTACGGGCCGTAATTGGTGCGCCCCATGTTTTCCACCAGGATCTCCAGCGTGGCTCCAGTTTCGGGAATGCTGACTGGAACTTCGCGTTTCTCGTCGTTACAGTACATGACCGCGATTTCCTGCCCGTCCATGAATACCTGGGCGCGGTCGCGCGGTTCCTGTACAGTGAGGTTCGCTTCCTTAAGCGGCCCCTGCAGGCGCGTCCGGTAGAGGATGAAGCCGAAATTCTGGCCGAGGTGTTCCATGCAGACCGGGCACGAGGAGGTGTGGCGCGTGGCAATACGGTCGAGGTTTTCCAGCAGGTCGGCCCGGTGGGTCAGTTCGACTTTGCCGTAGGCGATTTTGCGCGCCGGGGGCGGGACGGGGCCGGTTTCGCCGCCGAATTCAGCCAGCAGGGCGCGGAATTTGAGGTATTTTTCGGTGACGTCGCCGTTTTCATTGATCGGGGCGTCGTCGTCATAGCTGCTCACGGTGGGCTGGTAATTGTTGTATGCAGGACGGTTGGCGCCATTGAAAAAGCCGAAGTTGGTGCCGCCGTGGGCCATGTAAAGATTGATATGGCCGCCTTCTTCCAGAATGCCCCTCAGCGCATCGGTCGCTTCGCCGGCGGCGCGGGTGTGGTGCTCCTCCGACCAGTGGTCGAACCAGCCGTTCCAGAATTCGCAGCACATCAGCGGGGTATCCGGGCGCAGTTCGCGGACCTTGGCAAACGCGGTATCGGAGTCGCTGCCGAAGTTGGCGGTGGCCCAGAGCTGCGGCAGCGTGCCGCCATGGAAACACAGATTCCGCGGTCCGTCGGAGGTGAATTGCAGTGTGTCGGGCAGGTGCGTTCTGATCATGTCCGAAAGCTTGCGAAGGTATTCCTTGTCGGTGCCGTAACTGCCGTATTCGTTCTCCACCTGAATGGCGATGAACGATCCGCCTGCGAACTTCCGTAAACGCGGCAGCAGCTCATCATAAAAGCGCCGCACGGCGTCCAGATACGGTGCGTTGTCGCAGCGCAGCCGGATGCCGGGAATGACCGACAGCCACGCCGGGAGCCCGCCGAAATCCCATTCCGCGCAAATATACGGCCCGGGGCGCACGATCACCTTGAAGCCGAGTTCACCGGCCAGGGCGACGAATTTCTCGATATCGGCGAAACCGTCGAAGTTGAAAACGCCGGGGCGGGGCTCGTGCAGGTTCCACGCCACGTAGGTTTCGAGCGTGTTCAGCCCCATGGCTTTCATTTTCAGCATGCGGTCGCGCCACAGCTCCGGGTGGACCCGGAAGTAATGCATGGCTCCGGAAAGGATACGGAACGGGCGGCCGTCCAGCAGAACCTGGCCGCCATTGATTTCGAATTTACTCATTAACAACTCCAATCATTTTTTGCGGGATACAATATAAATCGGTTTCCAGATGCCGCCATTGCCGGCGGTGTCCTCGACCCGTACCGTCACGGTTTGATAGTTGTGCGGATCGGCGGTATTCCATTTGACGGCATCGGTGATCGGGATGAAGAAAGGGGTGTTCCAGTCATTCAGGTGCTCGCCGACGAACTGATTGTTCAGCCAGACCCAGCAGGACTCGTCAACCGCGCCGAAGTAGAGGAAAACTTCGCGGTCCTTCCAGTCGTGCGGAACCATGAAGCGGTAGCCGTACCAGGCGATGCCGTCGTACTGCGCCAGAACTTTGCGGAACTCCGGGGTCGGCTGTCCGGCACGGAACCGCTTCGGCGCTTCCCACGGGGAGTCGATCGGCATCCACGAGCCCTCCTTCTCCTTGGTCCACTGGCTCATTTCTTCGTAACTGAGCTTGAACCACTCCTCTTTCATCCCCACGTTTTCGCGGTCCAGCTTGAAGAACCAGAAGAGGGGACCCCTGAGGAACGGCGGCGTGTATCCGGAAAAGGCGGTCGCCACGTTGATGCCGTTCGGGTCGCCCCAGTATTTTTCCAACGGCGGCAGAACCTGGAGTTTGTTTTCCTGGCGGAACTTCAGCAGTTCCACCGAGGCTTCGTTTTTTTTGATCACTGCTTGGCAGACCAGCCGACCGTGTTTGTTGGCGAGCATCAGGGCTTCCACCCGGGCCTTTTCCTCCGGCGAGAGGTTTTCCGCCAGCGCATCGGCCAGGAACTTGTCCGTAGTCTCGAAGTCGGTATCCAGGAAGCAGTTTTTCAGCTCGCCCCACATCAGTCCGCGGGTGAAGTTCGTATAACGTCCGGTTTTCATGATTTTCGGGTAGTTCGGACAAATCTTCCGTTCCCAATTGTTGCGCCAATAGCGGTAGTAATTGCCGATATCCTCTGCAGCTTCGCCGAAAGCGCGCAGATAGTCCTTTTCCCAGTATTCAAACGGCTTCGACGGGTCCTGCATGACCTTGGCCATGACATAATCCGCAAATAATACGCTGGTATCCGGTTTGGGCGGTGCGTCGAAATCGAATCCCAGGCAGCCCGGCCGGATGATCGTCTGCATAATCTCGTAAAAATGCTTTTCGTTCCCCTGCGGCAGGAAACCTGTGGCAAAATAATGATGCTGGTTCGGGCGCCAGAAATATTCCGTCATCCCGGCCTTCTGCCAGCCGTCGATCAGTTTCCGCGTTCCCTCGACGGTGAAATCGGTGGTTACGAGTCCCACCACGATACCGGGGGAGAGTTTTTCCCGGGCCGGCGGCTGCTCGGTGTCCAGATAGGCGTACATGACGACTTTGGCGTCCGGACGGATCTTCCTGGCGGCCGCCAACACGGCATTGGCGAAATAGATATAGCGGTCGGTGAAAAAGAAATGATCGCCCTTTGCCTGGCCCGCCGGGAGCTCGGCGTCGAGGGCGCAGCACTGGGGACAGCTGCAGTATTCTTTCGGGTCGGAATCGTTTTCGCAGATGTTGATGTATGGGGATTTTTTGTCCCAGTTGGCAATGATCTGTTCCACCACTTTTGGCTGGCTGACGCACATTTTGATGGTTTTTTCAGCAGCGCCGGTATAGAGAATCTGGTTATCCGTGGCAGTACGCTTGCCGCCGAACGGCGCACGCACACCCTGTGAATTCAGGGCGAAGTACTCCGGATGCGTTTTGCCGTATTTTGCCCACCAGTCATGGAAGGCGTGTCCGTAGACCGGGCAGCCGGGCTCCTTGCCCAGGCGCATGCGGCGTCCCCATACCGCGCGGGACCGCATGACCCGGATCGGAAACGGCGGTTCCCAGCGGTGTTCGCCGGTAGAAAACTTGAGCTCATTCTGAGCTTTGTACGCGATGTCGTTATCGGAGGGCCAGCGGATGCCGAGTTCGTTTTCCAGGAAGTCATACACGGCATTCAGTGTACTGCCATAAAAATATATCCCTTTGTCGGTGATGTCATAGCGCGCTTCGCCCGGCGCGGCGGCCTGTCCGGCCCGCGCCTTGCCCAGATACAGCACAAATCCGTTGTCCGGCGTGGCAACAACAGGTACATCGACCCCGGTAACCAGCTTCAGGTGCGTTTTCATTTCCTCGCAGGCGACTTCATTGCCCGGAGCCATGCTGATGACCAATTCGGCCGGTTTGACGGTGATTTCCGCCGCCGTAACGGCGAGGCCGGCCAAGGCCGCGGTCAGCATCACGATAAATCTCTTCTTCATAAATACTTCCTCTTTGATTGTTCGATTGAAATTATTCTGCCCAGGCCGTGTAGGCTGTCGCGGCGCGGTAAGGTTTGAATTCCGGCGTGAAACGCGTCCATTGCAGGGTAAAATCATATTTGGTTACGTGTCCTCCGAACGCCACGTAATTGGCGTGGAGTTTCTGGCCGTAGAGATTGTTGCCGTGCCGGAAGTACGGACCGTATTTGTCGAGGCTGTAAGGATAGGAAAGCCACACGCCGCAGGTATCGGTCAATGAAGATAGTACGATATAACCGGGCTTGGTCCGTCCCGGCACCGAGCCATTGGGATGGGCCGTGTCGATGAATACCACGGTCTGCGGGGAATTGCGGAATTGCGATATCGTGGAATACTTGACCGGATACGGCAGCGCCGCTTTGTTGGCATAATACCCGAAGGTATGGACGTTGTGTCCATAGGTGGTGCCGTTCTGTCCGTTCAGGGCCACTTTCATTGTTTCGGAGGGGCATTCGTAGACGCTGCCAAACGGCAGATAGCCGAGAGCGTTGAACATCGTCATCCAGGTTCCCGTGCTGTAACCGTGGGCCGAGGCCACCCAGCCGTCGTTATCCCCGGGGTACATGGCGAAGGCCTGTCCAAGATTTTTCAGGTTACTCACACATTTGATGTCGCGGGCCTTGCCCTTGGCCGAGTTCAGCGCCGGCAGCAGCATGGCCGCAAGAATTGCTATGATCGCTATAACGATCAGCAACTCAATGAGTGTAAAATTTATTTCTCTTGTTCTTTTCATAATCCATATCTCCATATGTTTAAAGTGTTTGACGGTTGATTAATTTTCCGGGCACATAAATATTGTGGGGTTCGGAATCCGGGTTGTCAATCAGTTCGAGCAGCCGGCCAATGGTTTTTTCCGCCAAAAGCAGCGGCTGGGGCCCGATGCTGGAAAGGCGGGGTTCGACAAATTCGCACAGTTGAGTATTGCTGAAACCGAGCACGGCGATGTCATTGGGGACGCTCCGGCCGCGTTTCTGCAGGCTCCCCAGCGCGCTGATGGCCAGGTCATCGTCATTGCAGATAATCGCGTCGCACTCCGGATCATTGTCCAGCACACGGTTGATCATGGCGACGTATTTCCGGTTCACGTCGGTTATATCGTGGAGCACCGAGGGGCCGGCGGCCGGTTGGTGATGCAGGTTCTTTCCGCATCCGGCCGCCTCCAACAGCGCCACAATACCATCATAACGCGAATCGTGCAGGTCGGAAAAATGAGGTTCGAAATTCCACTTGAGCACGGCGTGAATGCGGCGGCAGTTCCGCGCCGCGAGCAGTTTGCCGGCCTCTTTATACGCGGGCAGGTAATCGTTAAGCACCATATTGACTTTGTGTCCGGCCATGGGGGAGTCGACGAACACCGTCGGCAGGAGCTGGGTCAACGCCTGAAACTGCTGCTCCCGTAGCGTGCCCGCGTCGCAGCCGATAATCAGCAAACCGTCCACGCCCTGTTCGATCAGCCGCCGGGCGCTCTCGATGATACACTCGGTTTCGCTGCGCGTATAGAGTATGAACGGCAGGAAACCGTGTTTGCGCAGCTCGGCGTCCAGCGCAATGAGTTCCAATGCGGTGCGCTCCACGTGCAGCCCGCCGGAGAGTATGCCGACGATGTTGCTGTGCCCCTTGACCAGGGTCCGGGCGGTGGCGTTGGAGATATATCCGAGGTCGCGGGCGGCGTCGCTGACCTTCTGCCGCATGGCGGCCGATATCCGCGGGTTGCCGGCGAGGGCCCGGCTGACGGTCGCCGGCGTAATGCCAAGCTGTTCCGCGATAACCGCGCCTGTGATACGGATATTTTTATGATTTGCAGCCATGATAAAACACCTTGCGTAATCGATTGCACAACTATATTATAATACCGTTCTGCCAATTTGTCAATAGCCCCATTTCAGGATTTCGCCTGAAAATTTTTTAAAGGACTAAAACGACAAAATGATGCAAGGGATAGTCCGTTCGATTCGGCGGGTTTGTCTGGATTTCCCGGTTTCTCGCATTTGCATGTTGCCCGGGAAGGGGTTATCTTAGGCGGCATGAGTAAGCAAACGACCAATCGGCCACATGCGTCATCCAATATCACCGGCTGCAACGTCGGGCCGTACCCCCTGCACAAATTCAGTCTCTGCCCGGAACCGTCGCCGGATTATCCGCTCCGGTTGATTTCCGCCGGTGACGATGAATGGGTGGGCGGCTGTCGCCGCAAACGCACCAATTCCAATACCTTTGCCGTGGAGTTCGTGCAGAACGGCATCTTTCACTTCGTTCAGAATGGGCACCGCTACGACGTGACGCCCGGCGAAGTATTTCTGGTTCATTTGAATACTGACAACGAAATATCCACTTCCGGCAAAGCGGAAAAGAAGACCATGATCATGAGCGGTACCGCGTTGGAGTCCATGCTTCGCCAGCTCGGTTTGGACCGCGCGGACGTGATCAAGGTATCGCGCCCGGACGCCCTGCGGGAACTCGTTGACCGTGCCCGCGATGTCTGCAAGGGCAGTATGCCGGGGCGTATTCAGGCCGCCGCCGCGCTGAGCTATCAGGTGCTGCTGGAACTGGCCGGTGATTATTCGAGCCGCAAATACCCGCGCGAACTGGTCGAACTCATGACGTATATGCAGAATCATCTCGACGCGCCGCTGACCGTGGATACGCTGTGCAAAGAAAGTAGCCTGAGCCGTGCCGCGCTTCACCGGCTCTTTGACCAGTATCTCGAGAGTTCTCCCATCGAATATCTGATTCAGCTGCGGATCGCCCGTGCCCGTGAACTGCTGGCCATGCCCTGGTATTCGATCAAGGAAATCGCCCAGCTCTGCGGCTACGCGAACCAGCTTTATTTTTCCGCCGAGTTCAAAAAACGCACCGGAACCTCCCCCACCGCCTTCCGCCGCAAATTTCAGTGATTGACAAAATCGTTTCCGCATGGTATAATATGTACTTGAAATTGCTAATTATTCAGACACGAATATGTTTAAAAATGTCGTTGGAAACAGTCAGTTCATTCTGATCTTCTCTCTAGCTGCTTTGATCGCCGCCGGCACCGTCCTGCTGAAAAGTCCCCTCGTCGAATTCGATGGCGAATTGAGCTGGCTCGATTCCCTCTTCACCTGTACCTCCGCCGCGTGTGTGGTCGGACTCTCATCGGTACCCACCGACAGTTTCAACCTTGCCGGTCAATGGGTCATCATCCTGTTGATGCAAGGCGGCGGTATCGGCATGATGACCATCGCCGCTTCGTTCGTACTCATGCTGCGCCACGACTTCACCTGGCGGCGGAAACACATGCTGGCTTCGATCAACGACGATTTCCCGATCTGCCATGTCGGCGGCCTCATCAAAACTGTGATCGGTTACAGCTTGATTATCGAATCCATCGGCTTTCTGTTGATGCTGCCGGGGTTCTTGTTCATCGAAAAATACGATCTCTTCCATGCGGTTCACTACAGCTTATTCCATACCGTTTCCGCGTTCTGCAACGCCGGTTTCAGTCCGTTTCCGGACAATCTCATGGGGATCGGCAGTTACCTGAAGCTGGTGATATGCGCCCTGATCGTCAGCGGCGGCCTCGGTTTTTATGCCATTTATGATATTGTCCGCCACCGGCGCAGGGAACATTTTCAGGTAAATACCAAGATCATTTTGTTTACCACGTTCCTGCTGATTACCGGCGGGACGCTGGCGGTGAAAGGGTTCGAATGGCTGGGCGGGGAACAGATTGCCTGGGTGGATGCGCTGTTTCAGTCGATCACTTCGCGTACCGCAGGTTTCAACACGGTCCATATACCGGCGCTGGAGTCGTCTACGCTGTTCATCCTCACCGTCCTGATGTTCATCGGGGCCTCGCCGAATTCGACCGGCGGGGGGATCAAAACCACCACTTTTGCCGTGGCGCTGCTCTCGGCCTGGAGCATTCTCTGCGGACGCGAGAAACTGACCGTTTTCAAACGCAACATCGAGGCGCATTACCAGATCAAGGCGTTTGCCATCATCATGACCTTTATGGCGCTGATTTTAAGTTGTTCGATTTTCATCTGCATGACGGTGGAGTCGCATTTTTCGATCAAGGAAATCGGCTTCGAAGTGGTATCGGCATTGACCACCACCGGATTATCGCTGGGTTATTCCATGGAAGCGGAGCCTTACGGCAAAACCGCGCTGATCGTCTGCATGTTCCTTGGCCGTATCGGGCCGTTTGCCACGTTCATGTTTCTGGTCGGCCGGACCAAGGCGGAGAACCTCTCCTATCCGGAAGAAAGCATCACGCTGATCTGACCAAAAGGATATGAGGGAACGCGAGGGGACATGCAGCCGCCCTCGCGTTGTGTCCGTTCAGAGGACCGCGGCTTCTGGTTGAAGTTCTTTGAGCTTTTCCACGGCTTCGTGGTAGCGTTCGTTCAGCCTTCTTCCCTTCTCGCGATCGCCTGATTCGCCGGCGTTGTACCTGGTATAAAGTACCTGACCGTGCTTTTCCAGAATCTGGTGCATTCTCTGCACGATTTCTCTCTGGATCGAGTTCAATTCGGCTCCGCTTTTGCCGGGATTGAGAACCGTCGAGAATTCCAGTTCCGTCGCAACCTGATCGGCCTGGAATTCATACAGATCGGTAATGTCGATGATTCCGGCTTTCTGCATTTTTTCCGCTTCGGCACTGCGTTTTTTCAGGACTTCGAGGTAGGCTTTGACGGTTTCTGGCTTGGAGGGAACGATTTTGGCTTTCAGCGCCTTCGCTTCGGCGGAAAGTTTCGGGACCAGGTTGACGACCGGCGGTTTTTTGCTCTCCACCGGCGCGATCTCGTCCTGCTTCACCGCCTGGTCGAAGAGGCCGGTGATCTTCTGGGCGAACCCGGCCGGGGCATCGACGTTTACGGCGATGAGCGAGTCGCCGGATTCATTGGAGGCCGTCACCGCGTCAAAGTACATGACCACGGGGAAAGCGGGCTTTTCCGCCGTTTCGCCCGCGATGGTGCGGCCATCCAGCGCCGCGGTGCGGGGAGTGGCGAAGGTCGATACCCGGGCGATCTTCGAATTTTTCGAATCGACCGCCGCGCAGACGGCCGCGATCCCGGCTTTGCCGGTGCCGATCACATAAACCGGCTGTTTGCTCTTCAGTGAATCGAGGCACTTGACCGCGGCCGGGAGGAGTTGCTGCGGCGAGGCCGATTCCAGCGCGTAGACATCCACGTTTCCGGTGGAGGCAAGATAAAAAACCGTATCCAGAAGTTTCATCGGGTTTTTAAAATCCGGATCAGCCAGGAACATCACCGTCCCGACGGGCTTGCCGGATACGGCGGGAAAATATAGCGGCTGGGTCGCGGCGTTGCGCCCGACCAGGTCATTTGGGAGCGTGCGGTAAACCGCGGCCAGGTTTTTGCCGGGCAGATGGATGGTGCGTCCATTCCGATTTTTGACCTTGACGGGCCATTTGTCCGGAGGCGGAACAATGCCGCCGTTGTCGTCGCGCAGTTTGACGATATCCTTGAAATACTGGTGAAAAAGCGACTGCGTGAAGGAGTTCGGGCTGCGATGGAAAAACGTGCTGTTGATGGCCTTGTAGTTCGGCGGCGTGTCGATGTGGAGCGCCTCCATGCCGAGTTTGTCGAGGTCGGTGAGGATCATCAGCGCTTCGTTTCCGGCGCCGTCGTAGTAGTTGTTGGAGAGCAGGCGCGCCACGGAGTCTTTCTTTTCGAAGCCTTTTTTGTTCGGGTACCAGCGGCGGGAGCTGTGCGCGGCAATGGCGTCGAACCGCTCGGGATGGAGCAGACTGGCGTTGATGGAATTGGTGGCGCCGGAGGAGGCCCCGTACATCAACAGTTTGCGCGGCTCCAGGTTAAAAAGTCTCGTCAGCTCGTCCTGTCCGGCCAGGATCATCCGGGCGTCGGTATAGCCCATGTCCGGAATCGCAAACACCGTCCAGCCGAGTTTTTCCGCATAGTAACGGTTATCCGGGTCCTTGAACGGGAATTTCTCGCCCAGCCAGGGGGAATAAAATACAATGTTACTGGCGGAGGGGAGGACTTTGCCGTTGGAATCGGCGGCGACGAGGTATTGGAAATGGCTCTTGACCTGTTCGGGCCGCTTGATTTCACGGAGGACTCCGTCTTTGAGTTCCTGGATCGTCACCTCCAGCTCGAGCGTCAGGGTGAATTCGCCTTCGATGACGCGATGCTCGGTGATTTCCTCCGGCACCGGTTCGTTGACGGCGCAGGACGGCATGAGCATGCAGACGGCCCCGGTCGCCACGGCGCAGAGCGCGAGCGCCGCCACACGTTTCCAGGTGAGGCCGCTTCCCGAGAACACCTCGCGCAGCCGCAGTTTCAGGTCGCCGGCCCCGCCCCGGATTCCCGGCGCGGTCACAGGCAGTCCGGCATGCGGAGCCGTGGCCAGATTGAGCAGCAGTTTGCCATAGGAACGCTGCCGTTCGGGTTCCAACTGCAGCGTGCGCACGACCGCGGCGTCGCAGGCCAGTTCCGTGGCGCAATTCAAGCGCCTCAGCACATACCACAGGAACGGATTGAAATAAAACGGTATTTTCAGCAGTTCGCGGAAGCAGATCTGGAACATGTCGCGCCGCCGGATATGCTCAAGCTCATGCGCCAGCAGCATCCGGAGCTGGTCGTCGGAAACACTCTCCGCCAGCGACACCGGGAAGAGCACGCTCGGCCGGAAAAGCCCGAAACAGCACGGCCCGAGATCGAGCGGGTCGGAATTCAGCAGCCGGACTGCCCTGGTTTTCGATGAAAGCTCTGCGAAAATAGCCGTGATGCGGGCATCAGTCACCACGTTCAGCCGTCCGACGCGGCGGTGCCAGACAATGTTCGCCGTCAGCTTCGCCAGCGCGAAAACACCGGCCCCGGCCAGCCACAGATAAAACAGCACCATCAACGGTGAAACAGGGGCCTTGACAGGCGTGGTCGCGACCGCTTCCGCCGGTGAAGCCGTTTCCGGCCCAGCTATCGCCACGGGGGCGGCGACTTCCACTACGGCATGATTTTTCGCCACGGGAACAGCTGCCGCCGCCGGGCTTTTCGCCGGAACAACCTCGGCAAGCGGCTGGACCTCGGGCCGCGCCGCCGGTATGGCAAATGCGCCGTATTCAATGCCCGGAATCGGACACACCAGAATCGCCAGCAGCAAATAATAATAGACAAGCCTGCCGCCGCGCGCCAGCAGGCGCGAGCCAAAGCGCTCCATGAGAACGGCTCCGGCGAAGATCAGAACCCCGCGCAACAGTGTGCCGGCCAGATACAGCATGAATCCACTCATTTTTCACCGCCTTTTCTTAATATGTCTTCGAGTTCGGCAATTTCGGAATCGGAAAGTTTTTCCTGGCGGGCGAAGAAACAGAGCATCTCCGCCGGGCTGGAATTGAACATTTTTTCGACGATCTGGCGAAGGGTGGCCCCGCGGTATTCATCGGCGGAAACGATGGGGCTGTAGGTGTAGGAGCGCTTCTGCCCGGATTGGCGGACGGCCCCTTTTTCGACCAGGCGCTGCAGCATGGTGCGCACGGTGGTCGCCTCCCAGTTGAATTCCTGCTGTACGGTATTCAGAAGTTCGGCCGCGGTCTGCGGGGATTTCTCCCACAGCGGCTTCATGATTTCAAGTTCGCTTTCCGAAATTTTCATGGTCGTCCCCATTTTATTTTCTACACTTGTAGTATTTATATTCTACAACTGTAGTTTTAATTTGTCAAGACCATTTCAGAAAAAAACAGCAAAATGGATCACTGCTTATACTTGATATTTTATCGATTTCGGGTTTTGACATATTGACAAATTTCCAAAAGATTGTATTATATATATAACAATAAATAAGATTATAGTGTCAATTATGCCGAAACAGAGTCCATTTTTTAAAACCGAGCCGGTAAAAAATTACTTGCTTCAACGAATCAACCGCGCGGGCGGGCAGCCGGAGCGTTTGCCGGGTGAGATCGAGTTGTGCCGGAAATTCGGGGTGAGCCGGATTACTGTCCGGCGCGCCATCAAGGCGCTGGAAGACTTCAATTATATCATTCGCCTGCCGCAACGCAAAGGGGCATTTTCCAATCCGGAGATGTCCCGGGCGATTCCATGCATCATCGGTATTCTTTGCGGAGACGGGGGGCGGAATTATATCACGAACCAGATGTCGGCCGTTTTAAGCGTATTCTGGGAGGAATTCAATGAAGTCAACTGCGATTTCGAATTCGCCATGGTCAATATCAACATTCATGATCCGGAAGAAAGCGGCGAAGAACTGCTCCGTCTTTCCTACGACGGTATTTTCTGGCTGCACCCGGCACCGGAAGCCATACCGACCATTGATGCATTGATCCGCCGGGGATTTCCAGTCGTCACCGTAACTCCGCCTTATGCCGCGGATTTCCCGGAACCTGTGGCCAATTGCATCGCCTATGATCACGCCGATATCGGCCGTTACCGCGGCATGTTGATACGTGAGCATGGACACCGGCATATCATTTATATCGGGCTGCCCAATATTACTTACCAGAATTTTGTGGCCACTCTGGATGAGTGCGGCAAGGGGGCGCATACCGTAAGCAAAATTGGCGAAGTAAATGACATTGAGTCGAAACTGCGGGATCTGCTGCGGAAAAACCCGGAAACCGACGCCATCATCAGTGACGGCAGAGAAGAACGGTTTCAAGCATTGTTTCATGTGTTGAAAGACGAAGACCGGAAGATCAAATTATATCTTGACGCACCGAACGCGGGAATGAGGCCGGATCTGGCGGCGTGCCTGCCGAAATCCGAAATCTTCTTTTTTGATGAGTCTCCCCGGTTGAGAGCCTGCGGACGGGAGTCCGGCAAATTTTTAAAGCAAATGATCGAGGGCGAAATCAAACGTTTTGAGTCGATGAAAATCAAAATTCCCTATATTGGAAAAAATTAAAAAGAAGGAACGGACAAATGCGAAAAAAGATGAATTTCACACTGATTGAGCTGCTGGTTGTTATTGCAATTATTGCGATTATCGCAGCGATGCTGCTGCCTGCGTTGAACAAAGCCCGGGCCAAGGCGCATGCCATCGCCTGCGTATCCAACCTTAAGCAGTTAAGTTTAACCAACGCATTGTATCTGAACGACTATGACAACTGGCTGGTTCCCGCATATAACAGCGATACCGGCAAAGTCTGGGCGAAGGCGATGGAGGAGGCCAATTATTTCACGTGGGAAAGTGCAAAGAACTGGCTCATGTGTCCTTCCTATATTTCTGCGTATATTAACGCAGGCACTACTTATGGAGTGAACTGCGACACATATCTGCCTTATAAAAAAGTCAGTTACTTTACCGAGGGGGCCAATAAAAGAGAACCGGATGATCAAGACTTATTTGCCGATTCAGTCGACATCGCAGACAAAGCTCAGCGTTACATATATTACAAGTGGGAGATACCCGTAGCCGGTGTTCCGGTGGTTCATTTCCGTCACTCAAGAAGAGCCAATACGGCATATTTTGACGGGCACGTGGAGCCGCGGGAACCGTTTTCCAAAGAATCCTGGATGTATTCCTACACCGGGCCGTAATGCATTGATAAGAGCAAAATAAAACAAAGGAACAGTCCAAATGAGGAAACTAATTTTTTCAGCCTTATGTTGCCTGGCTTTTTCGCCGGTTATGGCGTTTCCGATTGCCGAAAAGGGGCAGGCGAAATGCATCATCGTACACCCTGACAAAACGGAGGATTTCCGTAATGAAATGAAGAATTTCGCGCCCCTCGAACTGAAATCCTATCTGGAGAAAATCACCGGAGCGGAATTCAGGATTTACGCGGAGAGCAAGGCTCCGGCGAATACCCCCGCCATCTATATCGGCAATACCGCGGCTGCGGCAAAGGCCGGCATCAAGACCGGGGCGATGGAAAACCGGGAGTGGTATGTCAAGGCGGAAAAAAACCGCATGTACATTGCGGGGGGGACACAGACCGGAACACTGTACGGATTATACATTTTCCTGGAGGAAAAGCTCGGCGTCCGGTATCTTTCGCCCGAGGTGGAAAGAGTACCGCAAAAAGCGGACGTAAGTCTGGATGATTTTGTGTTGAGCGGCAAGCCCGCCTGGGGTTCCAATCATAATTACCATGATTATTTCCAGCTCCGCACCGGGGAACCGGGCAAAACGATGGTAGAGCTGTATGAGATCAAGCACCGCAGCGGAGAGCGCTGGGAGGACTCGAAATACGACCGCAAAATTTCCATGAAGGCGCTGGGCGGGCATTCTTTTTTCCGCTATTTGCCTCCGGATAAATATTTCAAGGATCACCCGGAATACTATTCGATGAATGAAGACGGGAAGCGGGCCTATTTGCCGTCCGGGCAGCTTTGCTTAAGCAACTCTGCGGTGAAAGAACTGGTAATCCGGCAGCTCCATGCCTGGATTGCGGAAGACAAGGCGGCAAACCCCGGTGATTACGCGTTGGTATATGATTTTTCGCAGGAAGACAACAGCAATTATATCTGTAAATGCCCGGAATGCATCGCGGTCACCAAAAAATACGGCGGCGAAATCGGATTGGTTCTTGAATTCGTCAATGATATGGCGAAAAGTATTGAAGATAAATATCCCGATATCAGGATCAAGACTTTTGCTTATGTTTCCACCGAAAAACCGGTAGAGGGCATAAGACCGGCCGGGAATGTGATTGTGCAGTATTGTGATCTTTATTCGAAATCCAACCGCTTGAAGCCATTGACCGATCCGGAGAATAAAGAACGGTACCAACTGCTTGCCGATTGGGCCGCACAAACGAATCATTTATCGTTGTGGGACTACTGGAATATGGGCGCCGGTGAAAATCCTGAAATACTGATCGACGCCATGGCGCAGGATATCCGGCTATTCAAAAAGTTGGGGGTGAAATACCTCTTTAATGAATGTGAGATAGGCACTTATAGCCTTGGCCTGCTTCCGCAAAGTTTCATCTGGCTGCAGTATTATGTTTCATATAAGCTGATGGAGAACCCGGATTCTGAACTGGAGCCCATTGTCGAGGATTTCATGAATGCTTATTATGGAGCGGCGGCTCCGGCAATGAAAGAATACCTGGCCGGGCTGCGCAAAGCGATCGGGGAGAATACACCGACTTTCAGCCAGATACAGAATTATCAGATGACTTATGTGACCCCCGCCTTCCTGGTCCGGAGCCGGAATCAATTGCGAAAAGCGCTGGCCGCCGCCGATACGGATGAAATCCGGCAATCGGTGAAAAACGAACTTAATGTGATCGATTACGCGTTGATCCGCGAGAGCGGCAAAGCCGCGATTCCCGGCATTGACCGCAGCGCCGTTATCGCGGAATACCGCGTCAATATGCTGTCTTACGCCGCCGCCACCCGGCTGATCAACGATGATTACCGTGAAGAGGCGAAAAAGGCGATCGAAGATGAATGCGAAACTTTTAACCTGAAATTTGCGGATCTGCCTCCCGGGATCGCGAAAGATGCCGAAATCAGATACTTTGCCCATCCTCATTTTCCATACGATTACCAGGATGCCAAACGGGCCCATGATCCGGAGTCCACCATGAAAATCAGCCTGGGATATCTGCCGGACGATCAGTCCAAACATCAATTACCCTGGGCCATGGGCGTCTACGAGCCTACGACCAAGGCGAGCATCGACAAGAAGCTCCAGTCGGTTCCCCAGGATGAAAAGTACCATTGGGTAAAAGTGGGAAACATCAAAATCGGACCGCAAACCCGTCTTTGGGGCCATGGTTCCTGGCACATGGCTATTTATCTGCGAAACGCCTTTGTGGCGGCAGACGGTATCGCGGAGACCGACAATCCGAATTATTATGATGTCTGGGTGTCAATCCGGTTCCAGGGGCGCGCTTATGTCAAAAACTCCACGAAGCCCAATGCTGTTTATATCGACCGTGTGGTTCTGGTTCCAAACAAAAAATAAACGAGTTATGCGGATTCCCGAAGAAGATTGACCCAGTCAACAAGCCTTGGGCACGGTTGTCAAAAATAGTTCAAGTCAGCCGCGGAAGATGCGTTCGGGGTTGATCTTGGGCATGCCGGGGCGCTTGAATTTGGCGCGGAGCGCGTCCACGTCGTACTCGGCGCGCACGGGGAGGATCGAGCCCCGGACGGTGTCGTAAATCGCCGCCGAGGCGCGCCAGTCCATGTCGCGCGGCTGGCCCACCGAACCGGCGCTGATCAGGTATTTGGCGCCGGATTTCTTCGGCAGTGTGCGGCGGTGCAGCATTTCCATTTTGATGATGCCGTCGACGGCGGTGAAAATCAGCGGGATATGCACGTGTCCGCAGAACGCCAGCTGCGATTCCTGCAGGTAAAAATGGAATTGCGCGGTTTTCTGGTCCAGGATGTACGGCCAGTATTCGCCGGAGACGCACTCCAGCGACGCGTGAACCAGCTGGATGCCCTCAATTTCGGCCTGCAGCGGCAGGCGGTCGAGCCACTTGAGGCGCTCGTGGTCGAGGTGCGACTGCGTCCACAGGACCATGATCCGGGCGTAATCCTGCATGTTCCACTCGAGCTTGTTCGCCACGTCGGCGGCGAAAGCGTCGTGGTTGCCCTTTAACGACAGCACGTCGTGCTCGATCAGGAAATCGATGCAGGGCGCGGGGTCCGGCCCGTACCCGACAATATCGCCCAGGCAAACCAGCTTGTCAAAACCGCGTTTGCTCAGTTCCCGATAGATCGCCTGCAGTGCTTCGTAATTGCTGTGGATATCGCTGATAATGCCGATCCGCACGCGTTATGGTTCCTTTCTGACTTAATTTATTTATATTAATTATAACGCGAAGATATACGTTTTGCAACAATCCCGGCAGAAATTTCGTATCCATTTTGTTTATATTGTCCATGCTCCGTGTTCTCAATGCTTGCATTTGCTGTTTTTTTATGATATAATGGCTGCAAGGTGAAGATATGGAAAATTTTTTGATACGCAGAATCCGGGTTCTGCTTGTGACATTATTTTTGCTTGGGCCGGGTATGGCCGGGGCAGTGGAACAAACTACTTTTGATATGATTCAGGGGGCCAAGCGCTGGGACCGGGTGAATAAACTCTGGGAACTGGCGGTGGGCAACCCTCAGCCGCTTTTTCCGGACGAAAATATTCTGGTCCGCGAATTCGATGAAATGAAGATCGGCAGCAAGGAAACGCGCCTCCTCCAGCTTCCCTACTGGCCGAGCACCGACGCCGAATTCACCTGCGTGGTGGAGATCGAGGCCAAGGGCGGCGGCATGCTGACCATGACCCACCGCAACCAGCGCAATTCGATCGTCGACCAGTGGGACGAGAATTTCAAGGGCTCCGGGCTGGTGGTTTTTAACTGCATCTGGCCGTATGTGGTCATGGATGAAAAGGAGAAATACGAGTCCAGGTTCAGCCTCTCGTCGTCCCGTCCCGTCGAGGTGAAAAAGCTTTACATTTACCAGACCATGCGGCAGATTTTCCGCCTGGATTCAAAGAATCCCTTCCGGGGGATCATTTTCAACCGTCCCAATCCCGCGACCAGCGAAATGCTGGACAGTATTTCCACCACCAAACTGAGTGAGCAGACCGTGCCGCTGATCTCCAGCAGCGGCGGCGGGCTCGGCTACGGGCTGCCGATGCCGGTTTTCGCGCAGAACGGCTGCGGGGTCATGTGGCGGATGTTCGGCGAGGCCTCGATCATCGTCAACGCCAATGCCGAAGCGAGCGAGGGCAAACTTCACCGCCGCTCGTTTGACGTCGGGCGCAAGGGCGAGTGGAAGCAGGGATTTTTCGCCATGGAAACCGCCTGGCTGAACCGCCTGGACGCGGATGGCTACTGGGTTGGCTCCATGGGTGAAAAACAGAACCTCCTGGCTTCGATCCGCGGCGGCAGCGACGGCGATTCGCTGCTCGATTACGTGGTGTTCATTCCCCAGAACCGGATCAATTTGCCGAAAGGGCACAAATACAAGAATATGCAGTTCCGTTTCCAGGGGACCAACGGATTGTTTCAGCGCGCGTCGTTTGAAGTGCCGCCGGATAGCGAGGCCGTGGCGCTGGTCAACCGCAACCCCGGCATCCAGATCCTGTGGCTGATCAAAAACGAATGGCAGCTGGGCAACGTACTCCGCGTTTACCTCGATTCTTCGCTGGTCGTCCGCGAGAACTCCATCGTTTTCACCGAATAAGATACATCGCGCCGGTCAGGCCGTCGAATTCCACCGCCGCTTCCCAGACAATTTCCAGCTTGTTCGTGCCCTTCCGGCATAGATCGTTGATCTCGGAAACAAGGTTTTTCGGGTCGTAAATCCGGGCGTGCCTAAACGGCGAAATCTCCTCGCCATTGACCAGTACCCGCGCCTCGCCGGCAATGGTTTCGCTCTCGGCCAGGATGAACAGCGCACCATCGTGATACTCGAACTCCGCCGTAAACACGGCATGCGCCGGATAAATCCGGCAGGCCTGCGGCGAGAGGTCGAAAATCGGGCGCGGCTTCCGCCGCTCGGGGTAATCCTCATAGGTCCCGGCGATATCGCGCAGCAATGCGTGACGGCACTTGCCGTAATCACGGCCGCCGAGCACCACGTGCCAGTTTTTCAGCACGGCGTGAAGGTTCGGCAGCGGCGGCACATAGTCCCACTGCGGGTGCTCCATATAATCGAAGTCGAAAGCCGGGAACATCTCCGGCAGAAGATACTCCGGACACTTGATCTCGTCATCGCGCAGTTCCAGCACCACGGCGTCGTATCCGGCCAGTGCGAACCGCTTGTCGGTCAGACGGTGATACAGGCCGTTCATGACATTGCACAGATAGACGTTCTTGTCCGTTTCGATCCGGAAAACGCCGTTGGCGGATTGATTGCTGAATACATAGAGCACGTCTCCGCGGAATTGCGTCATCAGCGAGGTCGCGGCGGCGGCGCTTTCCGAATAAAACCGGAATCCGTCGCGCCCGACCAGCTCCGCCGGATCGTTGACGATGGCGACGCCCGCCTCGCGGAATTTGGTCAGGTATGGGCGCTCCAGCTCAAACGGCAGCACCAGTGTATCGTATTCCTTTTGACCGCAACGGATTTTGCCGTCCGGCACGGGTGCGGCGCTCAGCGTCTCCTCGTCGGCCAGTTCAAACTGAATCTGGTGGTCGAGCAGGAACTGAACACATTCATAGAGGCGCTCGCGGTACTCGCGGGCGAGCTCCATTTCGGCCGGAACCAGCATCCGGAAAAGGTTCTCCGGATAAAACACGCACACCGATGCCCGGCTCCGCGCTTCGCCGAGCTTGTGTCCCAGCTTCGCCGCGTATTCCCCGAATTTGTTGAATTCCGGATAGTCCGGCGACTGGAAAAAGAACGATTTGCCGGCGTCGTCCTTGCGGAGACCGTCGTAGGAATAATGAAACCCGTGCGGCACCAGCCAGTTGACGCCGAGCGCGTACAGCCAGTGCATATTTTTGCGCATGCCGTCGTGCCCGAAATTGTAGGGGTTGCAGCCGAAACATTCGCTCTGGACGCGGTGCTCGCCGAGCTGCTCGGCGGCGGACGACACCAGCTTGCCGCCGAGGTTCAGCGACTTGAAGTTTTTGCCGTTCGGAATATTGGGCGTGATATGGTCGAAGCCGGGAATCCCGACCTGTTTCTGCAGTGCGAATATATTCATGCCGTTGGTCGCCGCCAGCGGGTCCTCCTCGCCGATGCCGTGCCCGCAGAGCTGGATGCCGTGCTCCTTGCACCAGCGGTTCACCGGCTCGTAAAACGACTCGATGAAGAGCTCCTGCACCGTCTGCCAATAAGCCAGGCGGTGCTCGCGGTTTTCGGCGCTGTTCCCACGAAAAATCCGGTGGTAGTTGCCGCTGAGCGGCCGCCCGCGCCGCCGCAGGAACTCCGCGTCCAGGCGCGGCGTCCAGGAGAACCAGCCGCCGGTGGCGGTTTCGTCGGTGAAAATTCCCGGGATCGCCTTGCCGAATTTATCGCCGAGGCATTGGAAATATTTCTCATGGGTCAGCTCGATGAACTTGCGGACGCAGTCCGGGTTCAGGTTGTCCGGAATATGGCCGTATTTACTGTTTTCGACCGTGTCGGCGGTGACGATGTAGACCTTCCAGCCCGCCGGCACCTCGATTTTCAGCTGCAGATGCGGATAAAACGTCTCTGAGCGGTAATGAAAATACTCCTCTTTGCCGAAGAGGTGCACATAATACGGGCTGCGCCATTCGCAGCGGAAAAAGCGGCTGCGGATGACCCCGACGTCGTCGAAAATATCCGTTGATTCAAGCACATTTCCCTGCTCGTCGGTGCGGACCATCAGGGCCTCGATCAACCGTCCGTCGCCCAGCGGCACATCGAGTGCGCCCGCTTCGAATTCGTGAAAATTCAGCCCGCGCGCCGCGAATTCGGGATTGTCCATGAACACCCTGCCGCCCGCCGGACCGCTCGGAAACGGGTCCTCGTCATAAAGCCACGCCTCCATGCCCAGCTTCTCCGCCTCCTCGACGATGAAGCGCATGAGGGCGAACCACTCGCGCGACCCGTACGGCGTTTTGAGCCCTGCCCGGGGGTGCATGAAGAAACTGCGGATTCCCTGCTGGTGCATGAGCTCGATCTGCAGCGCAAGCTCCCCGCGCTCAAGCTCATGATTCAGGAACCAGAACGGCGCCGGGTAATAATCCCGAACCTCTAAATTTTTCAAGCTGTCCATATGATCCAATTACCGGTTTTTCTTTTGTACAACACAAACAATACCCGAAAAACCGGCACAGTCAAGCATTATTCGAATTTTTATCTGGCTTCGATCAAGTCATTCTCGGTGGCTGCGTCCCAGACGTTGGCGGTGGAGCTGGTACGGTAAATCAGGATGTAATTCACCGTCTCCACGTGCCCGTCGGCATATACGCTGTTCATTCCGCCCGAATGGGCCCTGTTTACACCAATGGACGCATTATTGCTTGTCGTCCGGTGCGAATCCACGCCGTTGGCATCTATCGCATTCGCCACGGTCGGATTATTGGCGTAATATTTCCACTTGTCGCCCCACAAAGTCGTCCTGGTGAGGTACCGGTTGGGCTGGGTGACTTTTTTCCACAGATAACGGCCGCTGGCGCCGTTCGGGTCCACATCGTTTTCGCCTGTTGTGCCGATATAATAATTATAACCGTAGCTCAGGTGGTTCGGTATCATGTTGTGGCTGATTCTCGGATTGGGGTCGCTGGGACAGATTAACTGCTTACTGTAATTGTTGGAGCCTCTTTTTTCGGAAGAGACGATTTTGTCGGTGATCATGTGTTCGTGCCATTTCGCAGGTACATTGGTCCGGACGCCGCCGTTCCAGATGACATAGCCGAGGTTGTAATCATTGTGATCGAGGGTGTACTGGGCGGCGATCAGGCCAAGCTGCTTGAGGTTGTTCTTGCAATTGCTCGAGCGTGCCGATTCCCGGGCTTTTTCCAGTGCGGGCAGCAGCATGGCGGCGAGAATTGCGATGATCGCGATCACCACGAGGAGTTCGATGAGGGTAAAATTTTTCGTTTTATTCATAATCAGGTCCTCCTGTTTTATTTTTTGCGCAACAAGGTTTCCGGCGAGAACCCGATGACCGGTACCAGTCCTTTGCCGAACTGGATGCCGCCGTCTTCGACCATTCTCGTAACTTCCAGGCACCAGATTTCATCTTTTTCCGGAAACGAGCGGGTATATTTGAGGTATTTGGCCATCACTACATCCGAGAGCTCATGAACCTGCTGATTCTGCGCGTTGAAGAGCCGGACCGACATCGGTTCGCCGGGCTGTCCGTTGATTTTGATCCATACTTCGGTCAATCCGGCGGGGACTTCGAAATACAACCGGCCGTGTGAACCCAGAATCCCGAATTCTTCGGTGCTGAACCCTTGTCCCGGCAACTCGGAGTGAAGCGTGAGTACATTGCCCTTGGTATCGCCGTCGAACTGGTAAATACCGGCGGCCGGGGCGGTGAATTTGATTTCACCGGCGGCACTGTCGAGCTTATGGGTCAGGATGACTTTGCCATCCGGGGCGGTAACTTTGATTTCGCCGCTGCCGAGCGTACGTGCGCCGATCACTTTATTGGTCAGCTTAACTTTTACTTCTTCCCCCTCGCGGGCGAACTGCAGGAACTTGAATTTCATGCGGAGCTGGAAGAGCCCCTTCGGCGGGGCCGCTTTTTTCGTCCCGTCGGCGGTCAATGCGGAGATATCCAGTTTCGCCGGGACGAAGCCCTTGCCCAGTGAGCTGGGGTCAATCTTGTAGCCGGCACTCCAGCGATCCAGGTCAAATGCCCCGGCGGCAGTGATGATTTTGCCGGTAATCTTCGGCTGATGTCCCGCCGAATCGAATTTGAATGGCGGATTGCCGGCGGCTCCCTCTATTTTGACATTGTCCAAAGCCATTTTTACCGGCGCGTCACATTCGGACATGACCGACAGCGCGGCTTTTACGGTACAGTCTTTGAAGCTCAATTCCATGCCGTCATCGCGCTGATTCAGAACCGTCACTTTGCCGTCAAATTCACAATTCTCGAAGCGAATGAACCCGTCATATTGTTTTTTCTTGCTCGGCGCGATCAGGTTCAGGGTCATGGCGCCGGCATTGTTGCCTTTGACCCTGGCATTTCGCACGGTCACCGATACCGGCTTGGTCGTTTCGTCGAACTGACACAGGTAAAACAGAATGCCCAGCGACTTGTTGTCGTTGAATTCGCAATTGTCGACCACACAATTGATCAGGACCTCGTCCGGGCGGTTCGGCTCGAAGTCGATGCCGCAGAAGGGCGCCGTGCCGCTGGTTTCATTGAAAACCGAATCCTTGATCAACAAATTTTCGCAGCTGATCACACTGACGCCCTGCCGGTTATGATCGTAGGCCCTGATCTTGTCGATGACAACATCCTTGCAATAACGGAGGCCATCTTTTTTGACTCCGGTCCCGACGTAGATGCCGTCGCCGCCGCTCGACCTCAGGGTCAGGTTGCTGATTTTGACATTGGTGCAGCCGCGCAGGCTGATGGTATGGCGCCACTCCGAAAGCTGATATTTCTGCGCCGGGCCGAGGTAATCTTTTTTGTTCATTTCCAGGGTGACGTTCCCTTCGCCGCGGATCGTGATATCGGCAATATCGACCGCCTCGAATAAACAGTCATGAACGCTACGGAAAATTCCCCGCTTGGCCCGGATTGTCACCCCGTCGGCAAATACCAGCTCCTGATTGCCGCGCAGCTTGATCGGTCCCACGATCCAGTCGCTGCCGGTATTGTCCACGGTCAGTTTTTTCGGTTCTTCTACGTTTTGTGAAAAAAACGCTGGCTAACCGGAACCCCTTCG
>JBEBRW010000004.1:0-148377 GCA_040394635.1 Victivallis vadensis
CTCTCCAGGAATACCCAAAACAGCAAACCTCATAAAATCGCAATGACAGCAATCCATCCCCGCCTCAAGAAGCTCAAATAATTTTGCTAATTTTTGCCTATCCGCAGAATAGTCCATATCGGTGAAAATGCGTCCATATCGAGGAATATTCATGTATCGAAAAAAAGAGAGTGACCTGGCCGGTTACAACGACGGGCTGAAATGTCGGATGACAACCGTGTCAGGTCACTCAAATAATTCATTGATAATTTGAAGTTGTATTTAATTGACCTCGATCAGAGCATAGCCGCACATTTCAGGAAGGATAAAATGCAGGTAATCTCCATCCATCGTGAATTCAAGATCCGGACCATGCGGCGTCAGGCGGACTTTCGATGGTGCGTGGCCGGTTCGCAGGCTGACCTTGACGTTACAGGCATCGATCGGCTCCTCGACCATGAGCGTTTTGCCACGCAGTTCCGGCACATAATTTAGCAGGTGAAGCATGGTTCTGTCCGTTTGAGCAGTCACGAAGGCACGGGCGAATGATGGCAGTTCCACTTTCAGCAGCGGTTGCGGCAAAAGCTCGGCAAGTAGCGTGGCGAGAACGTTCCGCAGTTCCACTGACGCCTGTTTGTAATATGCACTGAACAGCGGGAAACTGCAATAAGCCGTATTGTTGTGCAATGTGGCAAAGGGCAATTCGGTCATCCGGTCCGGCGGTGCGTAATAATGTGAATACTCGCCATCCCAGTGGCGGTTATAATACGGCGCGATAACATTGCCGAGAACTTTGATATCGTCGAGCGGAGCCACTTTGGCGCCTCGGCTGTATACCGCCGTGGGCATGCCGGTGACGCCGTTCATTTGGAAATACGCCGGGTCGTACTCGCATTCGCCGAGGTATTTAACGCCCCATTCGTGTTCGAGAACAAACTCAGTTTTATCCGGATTCAAACCGGAGAAGCCGGTTGCCAAAACTTTCTTTCCGGCGAGTTTCGCCGCAGTCTTCTCATCGATCACGATGTCGTCCGGCAGAATCATGACGGAATATTTGCTCCAGTCACAGTCGGCGTCAACCACATCGAATTGCATTTTCAGTTCCGATAACATACGGATCGCGCCGTTCAGTGATGGCTGAGCAGTCAATACCATCGCAATCTCAGTGAGGTTGCGGGCGCCCTCGAACCAGGGTTCATACTGCCGGATATTGTTGTAAATGTTGCTGATCCGCTCAAATGCCGCATGGTTTAAATCGCCACGCGGATGGATATGGTCACCGATATTCGGGCGCATACCGTTGGCCAACCCAAATAGCAGGTCATATTCGATTGCCGCCTGCGGGCGCAGGCTGCCGAAGTCGCCCCAGTCGTAAAAACGGCCGGTCATGTTGATGATCGTTCTGTCGCTGACATTGCGCATGTAGCGTGCCATCAACGGCAGATAGTCATATCCCCAGCTCGGATTGGTGGGCAGGCATTCGCATTCCATGTAAGTCCCGATCCGGGCGTTGTCGCGAACGCTGAGCCCGAGAAAGAAAAACAGGAATTCCGGATTGATGTCGAGCAGCATTTTCGCGATGTCTTCGGCAAGGCGCACTTTGGTGATTTCGGCGAATTTTTCGGTATCTTTCCGGAAATCAAGACCCAGTTCATTCATACCTCTGACACAATGCGGACACACGCATGGAAATCCGTTGAAGCTGTCCAGTAGAAACCCCTTGACCGGGTATTTTTCGGCGACTTCCCGGATTAGCCCGAGGATATAACCGCGATACGGTGAATTGAAACATAACGTTCGCATATACGGGGTGGTTTCGCCCAAGTCATAAATATCGGGACGCAGGATACGGCCATCCGGGCTGATCATGCACCACTCGGGATGCTCAATGGCGGTCTCGTTGGAGAGACCGCAGTTCAGATATGCGTTCACGGCGATGCCCAGCTTGCCGCAGGCCGCCACGATATCGCCGAACATGTCGTGCCCAGCACGCAGCGACGGATGCCGGGTTCCCTTCGTTGTTTCGTAGTAACAGAATCCCTGATTGCACTTGGCTGGAAAACCGACCAAATCCACACCGCAAGATTCCAGGTTGACGGCAAAATCATTCGCATCGAAGGCATGTCCAACGTCCGGACAAGCTTTCATGGTATGGTTATCGAAAAACATGCAATATTTCGGCTGGTACATTTTATTTCCTTTTATTGAATTGATATTCACTTATGATCAGTTGCGAATTGGCATAAACCCGGATAAACGGGCGGATTTGCGTGGCTTCCGCTCCGTTCAATGTCATTTCAAATTCATAATTCTGCTCTTTTTCATCCAATTTAAGGAGTTTAAAAACCGAACCGGAGCAGGTTTTCCAGCCTTCGGAGTATGCGAAAAAGCCGACATCGGCACTGCCTTTGCCCGAGACTTTAAGCGAGACTTTGAATTTATCCCCGTCTCCGGCAGTGAGCGGAGATACAGAAAAATAGCTCACAACCGCGTCTTCCGCCTGAATAGTAATCCGGGAAGCCTCTTTTTTTATATAACGTTCACTCTCCTTGCGCATATTCACATCGGCAATAACCCATTGATCAAAAGGTAATGCCGCAGGCTTGGCTGGGGTGGCTGGGGTGGTCAGCGCGTTGCCGATTCCGGCAAAAATCACATCGTCCACATAAACAGCGTCGCCCTTTTCCATATCTTCAACCATCAGATAAATGTCTCCATGGCCGGCGCAGGGGCCGGGGTTGGCGGTGGTGGTTACAGTGGTCCATTTGCCGGGAACCAGTTCCACCCGTGGAGGAATATAATAATTGCTGCCGACATTTTTGTCATTTATTCCCAGAATATAGGCATAAGCTTTGGCGCGGTGCGGCGGATAATCACTATCCAGATAGACTTTGAAGGAAAGCCAGTGATTACGATGCGCCTGCATTGGCAACCGTTTCAATACCATTTCCCCTTTTTTGGGACGCGGCATGACGAAACGGAACGACTGTTTGCCGGACGCGGCCTGTTCCGTGCTGACACCGCCCATGGCGATCCACTGGCCCCTTCCTTGTTCAAATGAACCATCCGGAACAATATTTTTGATCTTGCCGGAACCCAGATCCGCCAGCATAGCCAAAGTGTTTTTCCAATCGTCCGGAACCTGGACTTGAGCAACTTGCCGGTCAAAAACCGTTTTAATCTGTGTGTGCCCCAGATGCGAAGCCAACTGCATCAAGACCTCCGGGAATTCCGGATTGCCGAATGTCCGGGCTATATTCTCGCGCATATAGGGATAACAGCCGCCCCACCATTTCGGGAATGTTTTCAACATTTGATCGGTGATTTCGGCACGCCGTTCGGCGTAATGCAAGATTTGTGGGATATTTTCGGCCAGTTCCATTGCTTGCTCCTGATTGAGGCTGCCAGAACCGCCGGTGATTTCCACTCCCTTGCGGTATACGCCGGCTTCATAAAACTCGAACTCCGTCATCAGGTAGGTCGCTCGTTTCTGTTGCCCCGCGTCTCCGGATCTTTTGGCCGCGTCAAGCATTTTTTCCATCAATAAACGACACCGGTTCATATCGCCTTTTTCCAGGACATCCATATAACCGCCGTCGGGGACCAATGCCGTGTAATGCGAAAATTTCGATTCTTGGAACCAGCGGGTATTGACGGCGCGCCCGGTCCAGAATTTTTCCCAGAAATCATAATATTCCTTCAGGAACGGCGCCGCCTCCTTGCCGACCGCGGCCCGGCACCAGTCATCGAGTTCGCTCTCCAGATTCAATTCCGGCTCATCGAACAGCCGCAGATACAGATAACGCTTCGGTCCTTCGCCGAAAGACGGGGTACCTTCCACGAAACCGATAGTGCCATTTTTGGCGGTGACAAATTTCAGCCAGTGGTCCTGGGTTTTGAAATTGACATGGGGAAGTGAGAAGTGCGGCAACCCATAGCCGTATTCCCAGATTCCGATGTACTGGGCTTTGGCGCTCCATTCCGTCGCCAGGCTTTCCCAGAAAGCCCGGACTGCCGGATCCGTATGCGCATAAGCTTCCGTGCAGATTACCGGAATAACCCGGTCATTGAGCTTGAAGTCTGGCGGATACAAGGTGGAGGCGTAAACCTGGGCTCCAAAATATTTATCCGGAAATTTCTTCAACACTCCTTCGGCCACCCGATTGATCCACAAAAAATAGCTTTCCGACACATTCCCGTGATGGGTCCGCTTCTGGTATTCAGCCGCATACACGGGAATTTTTCCCTTTTCATTGATCAGGCGGCAGTTTTCGCATTCACATGATAAATTATAGCCGTCGTTATGGCCGAGCGAAAAGGTTTTGACGGTGGGGTTTTTCTCGAAATACGCGCAAATATTTTTGATCGCTTCATCCGCGGCGGACTGGCTACTGAAACAGGGATCCCAGATCAATTTTTCCGGCGGCATTCTTTTGCCTCCCTTCAACGGCCAGAGTTTGTTGCTCCAGATCTCATCCTTATAGATTTCCATTGGAAAAATCACATGGATATTATGATTGACAAACTGGTAGGAATCCGTATGAACGGCATTTAAGTTCAAGTGCCACTGATCGTCATCCGCATACAACACCCGTGTCCCCCGGTATCCGGCGGTATGGGCCAGCGACTTGGCCGGTATAGACAGTTCGGTGATTTTCGGATAATACGCTCCGTCCTCCCCGGGAAAAAGGTAGCGAACGCCTGCCTGATGCAGGAGCCGGTTCAAGGCGAAACGGACGGAAACCGGCGTCACCTCTATCAACATTACGTCCGGGGCCGGAAACGATATGGTAAACTTCGATTGGGCCAGAAAATCCGGTTCCGTTTTCAGCCGGAATTCAATCCGGTTGCCGGATTTGCTTTCCCGTACTACCGTAAATTGCCGCCCGCTACATTTGCTGAATTCGGCATTGAACCATTTCAAGGTTTCATCCATGGCTTCGGGGGCGCAAATGGACGCTTTAATCTCTCCGTTTTTCAGCAGTTCGAAATCAGCCGATATCACCATCAGCGGCAGTAACAAAAGTGACCATAAAAAATGCTTCATATCTGTTCCTTGTTTATTTGAAATATTTGAAAGGGTTAATCCATAATTCCGTAATAATAACTGTACCGGCCTTCGACGGAAGGATTGCCGACGACATAAGGCTCCCAGAGCGTATTGACGCCGAGAATGGAAACCGCATTGCCCGCCAAATACAGGCAGTTGTAGGCGTTGCCTCCATTGTGACGGAATGCGCGGTTGGTATAATCCAATCCGGTACTGCCGCCGCCGCTTGCATTCTGATAGATAACCGGGCCCACGTCTCCGACCACCACTGCCCGTGACGCCTGCTTGACCATGCTGGCTTTCAGGATTCTGTACTTATTGGTGCCAGAAATACCGGAGGGATTGCCTGTGAAAATATTACAGGCTAAGCTGACCGGCCAATATTTGTCTTGATAAAAGCGATGCAAAAAACCACTGGTTGGAAAAGTATCTTCCGGGGTGCCGGGGCAGGTGAAAAACGAGGGATTTTGAATATAAAGCCCTCTTTCCGGCAACCCAGGCCCGGCCCAGTTGGAGAGTTTGGCATCATAGGTCCAGTCGGCGGTGGCCGAGACATGCGGCAGATAATCATCGTTGTCATTTATGTACGATCCCCAAAAAAGCCCGGTCTGCTTGAGCTGAGAGATACACTTGGATGTCCGCGCCTTTTCCCTGGCTTTGTTCAGCGCCGGCAGCAGCATGGCGGCGAGGATTGCAATGATTGCAATTACCACCAGTAACTCAATGAGTGTGAAATTTTTCATTCGCATGTTGTTTTTTCCTCCTTCTATTGTGATGTCTTTGTGCTTGATTCCCTGATAATAAGTTGAGTCGGCAATACACGGTTGATGACCGATCCACGAATCGGATCTTTGCTGTTTTCCACAGCACGAATCACCGCCGCCGCCGCTTCATTTCCCATGGTTTCATATTCTTGATGCACACTGGTCAACGTTATAACCGATTGATTGGCGATCTCGAGATCACCGAAACCGGCGATTTTGAGCTGATCCGGAACCCGGATGCCATGACGGTAAGCAGCGCGCATAGCCGACATGGCCTGAACGTCTCCCACGCAGAACAAGGCCTCCGGGTGTTCTCCTCCCGCCAGCAACTTGTTCAACACCGTGCTTCCCTCATCCGATACGTTTATCCAGTCCGGTTTCAATTTATTTTCCTGCATGGCCCGCAAATATCCGTTGGCGCGGTTCCTGGAATATTCATGAGAAAATTCCATTTTCACACAGGAGATCTTCCGGCAGTTCCGATCGATCAGATGCGAGACGGCGGCATAGGCCCCGGCTTCGTCGTCAGTGGTGATCCCGAACCCGGTTTGTCCATGATTGTTCAAATTGACCAGCGCCACCGGAATATTGAGTTTATCCAGCTCCAGGTGAATGGCGGCAATGCGTTGATACTCCGCCACATGGAAAATCACTCCGGCTACCTGCCATTCGCACAGACTTTTTAGAATATCGGCGTCATTGCCGTTCAAATGATACAGTTTTATGGAATAACCGTTCGCCGATACCCGATCCAGAATCCCCTCCAGAATCCTACCGGTATAATTATGATTCCCCATGTTGGCCGTGACAAAGGCGAGTGTCCGACTTTTGCCGGTAAGCACCGACAGCGCCAAGCGGTTGCGGACATAACCCATTTCATCGGCTGCCTGGAGGATCTTTTTGCGGGTTTCCGAACGGAGTTTCTGGGCCTTGGGATGATTATTCAGCACATGCGAAACCGAACCGATATTGATTCCGACATGTTCCGCTATATCTTTTAACGATACCATCAATCTCAAGCTCCATTTTATCAAGCCAATGGTTTGGCTTATTAATTATAATACATGTATCATAAAGTTTTGTCAAGCCCCCGATACGCTCTTTTTGGGAATTTCCCATCATTAAAGAGTACCGCACCAGTTGCGGGTGAAATTCAGTACGGTGCCAAAATTTTCTTCTAACTCATTCAGGAGGATGTATTCGTTTGGCAGATGGGGGGCGCCGGGCAAGCCGCGGCGGCCGCAGCCGAAAAGTACACACGGCATATTGCCGTAATGCATGATGATTCCCTGGTCGCTTTGCAGTCCGGGACCGGTGAGCGCCGGGCGTCCGGTCGCTTTTTCGAATGCCACGGCCAGTTCCCGAGGTAACGGATGGTCCTCGGGTAATAAGGCCGGTTTCAGGAAGCGCGACATCCAGCGAATAGAAGCGCTGGGCAGTTGCACGACCAGATTTTTCTTTATTTCTTCTTCATCTTCGCCCGGCAGGGTATCGTGGAAAAAAGTCAGTCTGCCCTGCATTTCTGTGATGGAGTAAAATTGTTTGGCGATTATCGAAAAAAATGCCGGGCCGAAGTGGGGATGGGCGTCGAGTTTGTGCTTGATTTTCGCTTTAGTTTGCAGGATGACAGCGCGGGCGACATCGGGATCGGAAGTGATGATTTCGGCGAAACCGCCGCCGAGCCCCGCCGTCCAGATCATTTGATTGGAGCCGTCCAGATACAATACCGCGTCGGCGCGAATGCCTGAGGCCAGTAGCGCAGCGGAACCATTGGCGCCGCCGCCTTCTTCATCGGCCACGGAGGCGATAATCAAATCGCCTTTGAGATTGCGGCATTCCATGGCGACGGTGGCGGCAATTGCCATGCCCGCTTTATCATCGCCGCTACCGCGTCCGTAGAGTTTGCCGCCGGCGATTTTGCCGGAAAAGGGATTGTCGTCCCAAGCGGATAAATCCCCCACCGGGACGGTATCAGCATGGGCCATGATCAAGAGCGAGCACCCTTGTCCGCGTCCGGGAATCCGGGCTATCACATTCGGACGGTTGGCCATTGAAATTTCCGGGAGGCGCGCAGGGTGACGGTCGAATCCGGGAATAGCCGTGGGTTCGAGCAGTTCCGCCGAAATGCCGTGGTTTTTCAAATAGTCGCAGTAAAAACGCTGCACCGTGGCCTCTTCGCCGGTAACGCTGGGAATCCGAACCAATTGCTGCAGCAGTTCAATCATATCATGCCCCGTTCACGGAGGCGCTTGCGGCGCAAGGTACATGGCTCGCAGGTGAAATTGTTGCACAACAGGAAATCCGGTTGACGCTTTAATCTGTCCATGACATAATCACACATACTTTGAGCATCAATCAGGTAAGCACAGGAAAAAGCACGGGCGATGCCCGCCTCTACAAGTTCCGCATCCAGAATCTCAAACTTATCGCTGCAGGCCGGGAATTCGGGCACCAACTCAATCTCGCCATGAATAGTTAAAGCGGTACGGCCCCAGCATTCACGAAATGGAATATCATTGTACGGCAACTCTGCCGCCACTTCCACATAATGCAGCATGGAATTACGGTTGTTTCCAACATTCAGAAGGAGAATTTGCGCACCGGCTCGCATGGCGTCTTCATAGGAGGAACCATGGCCTAATCCGGTAGTATGCTCACGGTTTTGCGTCAGGAATCCGGCCATTTTTCCGTATGCCGCCACGGAATAGGTCGGATGGGCGCTACGCACTACGCCGGGCCGTTGCCGGAATGCTTCGGAAAGCACACCATTCAACACACCTGGCGTTGTTGCCGGGTCAAAGGGTCGAACATTCCAGATGCCGCTGTAAGAATAAGTGAAAGTCGGCATCATCAGGGTACCTTCCGTCCTCAGCCGGTCGAGAATGGCGTCGATCACCTGTTCCGGAGTATACCGGGCAACCGCCAGCGGCTTGAATGCCGCATGAACAACTAGCAAACTGCCAGGCTTTATATTTTCCAGCCAATCATTAATCATTAATCTTTTCCCATGGGTAATGAATATCCAGAAGTTTACCGCCCTGCAGGGCGGAGTCGCCAGCGGCGATACCAGGAATCGTAATGGCAAGCCCGCTGCGGATATTGAACGGTGAAGGGGCATGATTATTCACCGCATCGATAAAAGTTTCCAGCATCATGGCATCGGCACCACCGTGAGCGATATGATGATCGGCGCCGTATTTCAACAGGTAATCTCTCGGTATATCCCCCAAGGGAATCCGGATATAATCAGGTTGTTGACTGTATTTACCCATGTCGGCATGATAAATTTCCAGACGGTCATTATAGGCTTTTATCACTCCGGTTGTGGTATAAAAAGTAGTAATATGCGGCGGCCCCGCATAGTTGCAGGAGAAACTGGTTAGAAAACGGATCACCACATTATTACGGGTACGGTAAAGAGCCGCCATAGCATTGTGCAGTGCTCCGCAGTCCAGATGGTCCCCTGTACCCATGCAGGAGACGGCGATAATCTCGTCGTCCGGCAGCAACGCCATTACTGGTCCCAGACTGTGAGTACAGTAGCGGCAGGATTCGTATTTGATGCGCCACGGGGTTTCTTCAAAAAGGGACCGCGTATCATGGATATATTCGGTCTCCACATAAAAAGGTTTGCCGATAATGCCGAGCCGGTTGAGTTCCTGCAACAGCAGGGTTTTACTGCGGTAATTCGGATTGGCACCGGCCATGAACAGGGCTTGGGAGCTATTTGCTGCATGCCAGAGCCGCTCTGCTTCTTCCAGCGTATAGACCAGGGGAATATCCGAAAGGACATGAAGATTGCGGCGCAGGGCTGCAATGGAAATTTCGGTGTGGAAAGTAGCCGGAGTTTCAACCAGAACCGCATCCAAGCCGGGAACCGCAAACAATTTATCGGCCGTGGCACAAACAGGAATATCCGGATACGTTACTTCTGCTTTGGCTCGAATCCGTCTGTCGGTATCGGCTAATACAATCAACTCTGCTTTCTCATTCAACAATTGAATTACTTTCGCCATCTGCAAACCGCGCGAACCGCAACCGATGATACCGAACTTTAACTTTTTGTGCATTTTTTTCATTGTCTTTATTGATTCAATTTGATTCTGCCTTATTATATATTATAACTGGAAATATAGTTTCAGGCAAGAAGAAAAATTGAGCATTTATATGCAAAATTGGGCATAAGATGAATTATTTCGATGATATCCATTTTCTTGGTGTTAACCGTTTGGTTTCGAGGCAAAGTTATCCTTTGCGCCCAGTCAGTAATGATGCTTTCGGGATGATTGTCGCTGGCTCTGTGATTCAGCGTTCTGAAAACGAGTGTTTCGAAGCGGAAGCGCCGTTGATTTACTGGACCAGCCGGGGGAAAGTGACCTGCTGGATTAATCCGCCGAATTCGTTTCGGGATAATTTTTGGGTGGATATCGCAGGGCCGCGGGCAGAGCGGATGCTGGCGGCATTAAACGAAGATTTTCCCCGGGGTTGTATTGTCCCGGATAACCCCGTCAATTTTTCGAGTATCCTCGAAAAGATGCAACTCATTTGGCAGCAGAAAATTCCAGCTCGACGTTATCGATTGGCTGTGTTGGCCGAGCAATTCGTGGCGGAGATTTACGAAAGCCATCACCAGCAGCTGCAGCAGGACCGGTTGTATGTATTGGTCAACAAAGTGGCATCCGCTATTTCAGTGCAACCAGGTATAGAATACGATTTTACGGCGATTGCGGCGCAGCATCAGTTATCCTATGACCATTTCCGCCGCCGCTTCCGGGAATACCTGGGATGCCCTCCGCACGATTTTCTCTTGAAATGTCGGCTTGAACAAGCCATTAGGCTTTTGCATGATGAAGCCATGAATATCAAGGAAATCGCCTACCGGTGCGGCTTCGAAAATGCATCAGATTTTTCACGCTTCTTCCGCAAACGCACCGGGTTCACCCCATCATCCTATCCGCGCAATTAGCAATTTCAAACAGATTTGAAGCCACGACAATGACTGAGAATTTCTATACCATGCATCTGGCCTGGCAGCCTTTATGAAACATGAATTGCAGAGAAACAGACGGCGGTTTTAAATCGGCAAAAGCCTTCATTCTCAGAAAAAAATCACCGATTCCCGACTGGGCTCTTGAAAATCCGATTTTGATCGGGGTATTGCGTTTTAATAAAATAAATCGTCAATCTGCGGAGCTTGACGATTCGGTGGGAGAATGGGTCTTGCTATTTTTGTTTGGGGATTGTATCATGGGGGTAGTTTCGAAATTCGGGTCGATATTTTTATGATTGGTTTGAAAGATAGAATTTTAATTGCAGGAAGGTGATGGTTTTGTTTAATATGACGAAAATACGGGCGACGAATGGGGGCGGCAAGTCGTTTTATCATAATCATCTTTCGTGCAATGATTATTATTCGGAGGGTGAACAGGTGGTGGGGCGTTGGTATGGAGAGCTGGTTTATGATTTCAATTTGTGGAATGCGGAGGTGGAGTCGGAGGCGTTTAGTTTGTTTCAGAAGAATATCAATCCTGATACGATGGATAAGTTGACTCAGAGGAATGCGACGGGAGGGCCTCGTTTTTTTGATTTTCAGTGTGCGGCTCCGAAGTCGGTTTCGGTGATGAGTATGTTTGATGAGCGTTTGGCGTGGGCGCACAGCAAGGCGGTGTTGGTGGCGATGCGGGAAATGGAAAAGCTGGCGGCGGTGAGGCTGCGCAAGGGAGATCAGGTGCGGACGAATAATTATGAAATTACGGGAAAAATTATTTATGCGTCGTTTCGGCATGATGCGAGTCGGGCGCTTGATCCTCAATTACATACGCATAATGTGGTTTGCAATGTAACGAAAACGGCGGATGGTGAGTTCAAGGCGTTGGAGAGTCTGGAGATGGTGCGGGCGATCCGTTATGCGGGCAAGGTTTATCATAATGAACTGGCGAAGATTTGTCATGATCTGGGGTATAAGACAGTGAACCATCTGGACGACAAGGGGAGTATTGTCTGGTTTGATATTGAGGGGGTTTCTGGAGAAGTGATGGAGGTTTTTTCGAAGCGCCGGGGGCAGATTGAGGCGCAGGAAAAGAAATTTATCGAGGAGCACGGGCGAAAACCTACTTTGGCGGAGAATAATTTCATATCGATGACGACACGGGATGAAAAGTTGCAGGAAATCAGCGGCAAGAAAGTGCGGGAGTATCAGTTTGAGCAGCTTACGCATGCGCAGAAGCATACGTTGAAATTATTGGCGCACGAGGCTGAGATCAATTTTATGAAGGAAGGAACGGCAGGGCGTGAAGCGACGGTGGAGATGATTCAGGCGGCGCTGCCGGTAGTTTATGAGCGTGACAGTGTATTGAAGCTCGATAAAGTGCTGGCGGAGACATTGAATCAGAACCTTGGCAGGATTGACTTAAAGACACTGAAAGCAGCTGTAAATGATGTGGAGGAGCTGAAAAATCTAGGCGGGTTGGAAGTGAATCCGTATTATTCGACGGAGAAGATTATCCAGCAGGAACTTTATGCGATTGAGTCGGTGGAAACGCAGAAGGATCTGTTTGCGCCGATAGCGGCGGATTTCGTGGCGTTTCCGGAGCAGGAAACGCGGCAGAAGCAAGCGGAGTTGATTCATGGGATGTTGAACTCGAAAGATCGGTTTAATTTATTCAGGGGCGTGGCTGGTACCGGAAAGACTTCGACATTGCAGGAACTTTGTAAAGGATTGCGGAGTGGTGGCATAGAAAGCATACATTTGATCGCGCCTACTAATTCGGCAACGGATGTATTGAAGCAGGAGGGGTTCAAACAGTCGCAGACGGTGGCGAGTTTTCTATTGTCGCAGAAGAAGCCGCCTGGCGGGAGTTATGTGATCATCGATGAATCGGGACTGAATTCTTTGCGCGAGGGGGTGGAGATTGTCAAGGTCGCGCGCGCGAATAATTATAGAGTGCTTTTTGTGGGGGATGCGCGGCAGCATAACGCGGTCGAGAATGGGGATTTCTTCCGTTTGCTGGAGGAACATTCGGAGATTGAGCGGTTTTCATTGACGGATATCCATCGGCAACAAAACGAGGAATATCGGCGTGGAATTTCGGACTGTGCTTTGGGACGTTTTAATGCGGCATTCGAGCGTTTTGATGCGAATGGATTTATCCATGAAGGCAAGAATAAATACTTGACCCAGGCAGCTGAGAGCTATATGGAATATACGGAAAATGGACAGTTCATCGACCGGGCGATATTGGTGGCGCCAACGCACGATGAAGGGGATCAATTGACCGATGCGGTACGCTCAAAATTGAAGGATTTTGGCTCGATCAAAGGGGATGGTCAGGCAAAAGAGGTATTTCGTTCATGGAACTGGCCGAAGGCGCGGCTGCGGGATGCCGGGAACTATCAGCCGGGTATGGCGGTGGCGTTTATCCGGAACATGAAGGATATCGCGAAGGCCGGCGAAACGGTAACAGTTACCGATATTAAGGATGGGAGCCTGATTTTGGATAACGGCAAGGCCATTTATGCCAGACGATGCGCGGAATTCATCGAAGTTGGTGAACGGCGCACAATCGAGCTGTGCGAGGGGGATTTGATCCAGTTCAATGTCAATTTGCGTGATCAGCGGATTTATAACGGCAATATCGCCATGATTACCGCTGATCCAGGCAAAGTGATGATGCTGTATTCGGACGGACAACCGCGCGAATTGGTCGATCTGCCGACCGGGTATGACACCTTCAAATACGGTTGGGTGACGACTTCGTATAAATCACAGGGGCGTACCGCTGAAAACGTAGTGGTCGCGGCGCAGTCACTCGATCGCAAAGCATTTTATGTGGCGCTCAGCCGCGGGCGACAGCACATGGCGCTTCATTGCCCGGAAAAGGAATTCCTGAAAGCGCGGCTGTCGCTCAATTCCGACCGCAATAGTGTCCACGACCTAGTGAAATCCGGAGAGATCAGGCAAGATGCGATTCTCCATCTTTCCGAAGAAGCGCGGGAAGCCAAGGCGAAGACATTGCCGGATACGACTTATAAATCAATCAAGGGCCGCGCCGCACGACTGATGGAGTACGTCAAAGGCGCGGTAATCCGAGTCCGTGAAACCGCCCGGAAAACGATTGCCCGGCGCAGACATTTCAGGAAATACGGCTATGGATTCATCACAGATAAAACCTATTTCGAGCAGGATATCAGCTTTGCCGTCGAGGCCAAGCCCGAACCGGCGGTTAACCAGAAGGGCCAATCCCCGTATGCCGGTAATCCGTACATGGAAAAACTGATGAATTTAAACGGTCCGCCAGTTTCCGCTAATTCGCCCACGGAAAAATATCCGACAACAGTGGTTCCGACTTCACCGGACCGTTTGAAGCTCAAAGAGAATATGCGAGTAACCGATGTGGATAATCCGTTGATGAGAAAACTCAAAGGTCTGACCGGTTCGTCAAATCCTCCTTCCAAGTCATCCGAAAAAAAGTATCCGGCTATGTCAATGCCGTCTCCTGCGGACCGCTTGAAGAGCAAGAGAAAATTGGCATCGGTAGAGAAAATTACGGAACCGCTGGTCACGGGGCCGGAAAAAGGCAACACCGAAAAACCAAAAACAGAGGATATCAGTCATGAAAAAGAACAACCAAAATCGATCAAAAAACCAAGATTCGCCAGAAAACTTTCTTCGCCGGCAAAGAAGAAACCGCCACGCGGCATGGACCTGTAAGTGGAGGATTTGTTTATGAGTTTAAATTCCAAACCCTGGGATGTTCTGAACAAGCCTTGTCCCCGCGTCTGGCTATTGCTGGAAGAGAAAAACATTCTCATCAGAACCGATCATATCGACAAAGTCACCGCCTCGACGGATTTTCTGACGCTGACATTCGACTGCGAATACGGACAGGTAACAATCGCCGCCGCCGAAAGCCTCCAGCAACTCTTCGAGGAGCTTCAAATGGAGCGGATTCGCCTGATCGACGGGCGCAAGCTGAAAATAAAAGCTGTTTTCGCCTGAAACAGGCTGGATATCTATACTTGAAGTGTTTTCAAATACTTGGGATAGGCATCGGATAGCATCATGTCGTCCAGCTCGGAATCATCGAAGTCTTTGATCACGCAGACCCAGCCTTTCTCCTCCGGGGAACGATTGATCAATGCCGGGTTTTCAGAAAGCTCTTCATTGACCTCGCTGACGGTGCCGCTGAGCGGAGCATATATTTCCAACCCATTGAGTACGGCCATGGCATCGCCCACGATATAGTCTTCATCTTCGACCGACAATTTGACCCGTGTGATTTTGCCCAGTTCATTGACACCATAATTGGTAATTCCGACGATTGCTTCGCCATCACAGACATCGAGTCATATGTGATCCTCAGTATAATATTTCATTCATGCCTCGGTTTTATGTTGTTTGCAGAAATAATGACTCCATATAGAGAAAATGCAAGCACGATAAATAAAAAAAGGAAAACTTGACCCGCTGCCGGTGGGAGTGGGATTGAGAGAAAGAGGGACCGGCAGACGGAATCAGGTTCTCCGAAAAATTTAAATGCTACGATATCTCCAGTCGAAACAAAATAACCGGCTTTCTCGGCGATATAATTGAATACGGCAACCTTGAAAGCCGATATTTGCTTAACTTATTTTTTGTTGGAAGTTTTCTTGGCCGGAGCGGCTTTTTTCGCCGGTGCCACTTTGGGTACGGAAACCTTTTTCACGGCAGACTTTTTGACCGGAGCGGCTTTTTTCGCCGGCGCCACTTTGGGTACGGCAACCTTTTTCGCGGTAGACTTTTTGACCGGAGCAGCAGTTTTCACCTTGACCACTTTCTTGATTGGAGCAGCCTTGGATACAGCAGTTTTTTTAGCCGAAACTTTTGGTGTGACAGTTTTTTTAACCGGAGCGGCTTTCGGAGCAATTTTTTTTGCCGGCACAGCTTTGGATACGGCGACCTTTTTCGCGGGAATTGCTTTCTTGGCCGGGGCGGCTTTCGATACAACTGCTTTTTTCGACTTGGCTGATGCAGCTTTGGATACGGCAGTCTTTGGGATTGGCGCAACAACTTTTTTCATTGATGCCGCAACATTCTTTATCGCGGTGATTTTCTTGACCGGAGCGGCTTTCGATGCAGTAGCTTTAGTCGGGGAAGTTTTCGGGGTAACTGTTTTTTTCGGCGGGGCCTTTTGGGCGGTGATGACTGCCTTTTTAGCGGAGGCGGTTTTCTTTACAGGCGTTGTGTTTTTTTTGACGGGGGCGGCTTTTTCTTTTCTCGTCTTTTCCATTTAGCATTCCTTCTTGTTGAATGTTTTGGCGACAATGCCGTTCTCTTGTCCCTAATATAATTCAAGCAGGCCTGCAATCAAGGGCAGCCGATTGAAAATATCAATGATTTTCCAGCAGATATTTTTCGGCGATAAACACGCAACAAAATAGCCGATGCCGCGCAATGGCGATGGCGGTAAAAAAAGAAACCTGACCTGATGCCGGGGGAATTGAGAGGGAGTAGAGAGATTACGGTAGGCAGGACAGGTTTCCAAAATCAGGATGCCAATTGGTTTTCCGGCAGGACTTTTTTAGCGTGAGTTAGCTCGGGGTGTTCTTCGAAATAGTCGGTGATCCGCATTCGGGAACCGGTGTTGAACAGGATTTTGCCGGTCTTCCGTTCGGTCAGGGTATGGCGGGTATCGCCGTCCGACAGTCGATGGACAACCCATTGCAAATCGACGCTGGCCCACTTTTCGGCAAATTCAGCTTCTTCTGCCGCGATAAGCTCAAAATGTGCTTTGACGGCCTCATATTGTGTGGGATAATTATTGCCGGTACGGGTGCATTCCCAGCCGTCGGCAACCAGGTTTCCGGTGCGGTAATTGATGCGCTTGCCGTGCTGAATAATGCCGCGTTTGATGGCTTCCTTGCCGGTGATCCCAAAGTCTTCTTTGATTTTGCTGTCGAAATAGGACATATTTTTTTCCTTTATGCTGCATGGTCGATGGTTCCGCCGTCAATGTGCCATTGCTCACGGGCGTTGATTTCCTGTTCGATGGCATCGTATTCTTCGTCGGTAAGATCGCAGGCGATAGTATCGAGATAGTTGCGCCATTCGTCAATGACTTCTGCGTGGGTTCTGCCTTCGGAACCATTCTCGGCGGCCTTATGAATACGGTCATATAGCTCCGGGTTAAAAAGTATATAGTTGGAAGTGGTATCTGAGAGCCACGCTTGAAAGTCACCGCTACGAATCATTTCGGATAGATTCATAGAGCATCAGTCCTCCTCGGTTTCTTCGAAAAGGTCGCTGCCGCAGCCCTGAAGATATTCAATAGCAGCAACTTCTATACCGGAAGACCAGTGGCATAATTTTCCGCTCCAGGGTTTCGGGTCGAATCCGCGGTTGATGGCTTCCGCTACAATTTCCGACATGGTCATGTCATTGAATCTGCTCATAGGTCAACTCCTTACTTTGCGATGGTTTTCGATGGCGTTGCATATATTTTTGACATTGTCAATATTTTTCAGAACCAGACTGCCATTGCTGGTTGCGGCGGTACTGATGATGATGTTGCCGCAACCCAGAAGTTGCTGGATCAGAGAGCATTGGTAACTGATGCTGCGGATATCGGCAATACGGATTTTCCGGTTGAAGGTATGCATAACTCCACCTTCGCAGGTGATTGATTCACTGGCAATCGTATAATACTGGCGGCGCCTCAGCCAAACCAGATACGCGACCCGGCAGGCAATGATGATCGGAATCAGGCTGATTCCCAGGCAGAGGATGGGCTGATTCAGCTTACCGTCATTGCAGAAAAATCCGGCGACACCGCTGAAAAACATAGTCGGCAGTAACACTCCACCAACCGTTCCAACAACAAGCCAGAAAATCTGATGGACCATCTTGCAGACAAAAAGAAATTTGTTGCTTTTACCACGAAAGATGATTTCTTCCGAACCTGCCTTACTTTGTAAACTACTCATGGTTCCCTCCTTGAAATGGTTGTCCTTCACCCCGTGAGGACAACCATAAAGAGAGAAAATATCCGGGCGTTCAGCCCGGCTTTATCAGATAGTAATTAGCCAACAAGCTGTTGGCCGATTGGAAAAGGAAAGAGAGGAGGGATCAGGTTAATCCATAATGTTTGCGTACATTGAAGATTTTCCATTGCAGCATCGGGTGTTTCCGGATGCAGTCTTTCAGTTCATTCGAAACATCCAGCAGGTCGGGTTCAATGATGCCTTTGTGATTGATATTGTGCAAGAATTCCTGCTCGGTTTTCGTAAACGGCAGAAGTATTGATATTTTTGTCCGGCAACCATCCTTCAAGGTCTGCATATATGTTCCGTGTTCACCGAATGGCGGCGCAATACCCGCGGCCAGAGTTTCGATCAACTCCTGCCGGAATTGTTGCAGATCGATATTGATGGCGTCGAATGATGTAATCCTGCTGAAATCAACCTTATTAAAGGCGGCATAAACAATGAAACAATTGCGCAGTAATTTTGCGTCCAGCAGGTTCGAATGAAGCAACTTATAAGCGTCGAAAAGATCGCGGGGCTTGGTCCGTGCGAATAAGGCGCAGAGTTTGCCCGCGGCCAGTTCATGGATATTCAGCAGAGTTGTTCCCGCGGCATTGAAGTTTCCCAACGGAAATGAATCCATCACTTCCAACGGCAGCAGCGGAACGCGGTGCATGTAGTTCAGGTCCAGCTCGATATTCTGTTGGATCCCGGCAAAACTGCGATAGCCAAGCCGCCATTTGCCTCCGGCGTGTTCAGCGGGGATGCGTTTTACAACATATCCCTTTTCCGCGAGAAGTGCGGATAAATGTTGCTCATGGACCGCTCGTTCCTTTTGCATTGTTTCCCGCTCCAGTCCGATATAATTAAGGTCGATATCGACCGAGAGGCGTGGTAATTTAAAGTAAAACAGATTTAATGCCGTGCCGCCTTTCAACGCATATTTGTCCTTTAATATGGAATCGGAGAAAAACAGATTCAGGATTTTCAGCAGCCGCAGTACTTTTTCGATGTAGAGCAGGTCAAAACCTGTTTCCCGCTGAGCGTCAATGATGACCGTTTCATCAAAATTCATAGGACTCCTCCCGGTCATCGGTCAACATGGATTCGGGAACATAAAGGTTCCAGCGCCGCACATATTTGCCATGCCGGTTGCTGCGGTAAAAATATTCGGGCGTGTCCGGTTTCAGCTCTTCAATCACCGTCAGAATATCATCCGGCACATTCATCGAGTGGCGGTATTTTTCCAAAAAGAATCCGACCCGAGCGGCCGTAGCCGGATTCTGCAATAGTTTCAGATATTCCAGCAACAGCCAGTAATCCAGGGAGTCATCATAAGCAAACGCCTCGACCAATTCATCCCACCCCCCGGAAAGTTCCTGGCGGTCCAGCAAATCAACCAGCGTCCGTTCTTTATTGGCAACCTTTACCGGAGTATCCCATATGCTTGCTTCAACCACTCCGAAATTTTCCTGATGCTGCTCCAGCAACGATTTGGGCGGCAAGCTCGGGCGGAATTTCATTCCCCGATGGCGGTACGGTTTCAACCGATGTCTGGTTATAAATGTATGCGTATTATGCAGATTGCGCGACAATCCGTGAAACATCAAGGCGGATTGATAACCCAGCACCGCATCCGGCGCCAATTTCGCCGCGACCAGCAGACCGGGAGGGATAAAATTCACATCATTGCTATTCAGAACGGTGGAATAAAGCCCTTTACGTATCTTTCTGATCTTGCTTTCACGCTCCAGTTTAGCCAGCAAATTGCGCGTATGGTAGCCGGATACGGCACAGGCATCCTCCAGTTCCCGACTGTTAAACACCCGGTGTTTCTCCAAGAAATCCTGCAATTGTGCACTGTCACATTTCATCGATAATCCTTAATTTTGCTGCAATTATTATATCATTAAAATACATTTTGTCAAGCATTAATTCATCATTAAGGCGCACAATGTCAACTCAATTGCATCGAACAGTATAACTGTACGCAAAAATCGTACATTTCAAAGGATGTGTAATACGTCCACAAGTTGTGGACGAAATGTTGATTCATCCTGCAGCCTGTCAGAGCCTGCCAAATTCGCCACCGGCTTGGTGACGAATGTTTATGCCGTGGGGATTTCCATGTACCGGGCGCAGTTCTGGTTGAGATACTCTGCCGCATAATAGGTCAAAATACCGCAGACTTCGCCCATGATTTTCATGGCGGCGAGGTCGTCTTCCAGGGTTTTGATGGTTCCAATGGAGACAGTTTTGCGTTCGCCGGTGGCATCAAAATGTCCAGAGATATAAGCGTCAATGTATATACCTTCGCTGCCCCCGAATTGAGCAGAAAAGTGACAAGTAAAATCATTATTGGTGATTTTGATACGTTTCCATTCATCATTTCCCAGGTGATAATCTTCAACGAATTTCAATTTATCAAGTTCTCCGCTTCGCTCCGCCAACTGGTAAATATCCGTAAACAGATCACCGGTAGGTTCAAAAAGGGGTTGATTTTTAACGGCAGTCATTTGTCCGATGGTTTGAGCGAAGCTTTTAATTCGGTCGATTTTCTCCACGGAATAATCTTCCAGCCAACTGTATAAAGCGGAGGATATTTCACCGTTTTCGATTTCAAAACGGTATTTTTCTATGCCGTCAACCAGCCAATAACCGGTTAAATGGTACGAAATTTTCTCGAAAATCCACTTGTCAAGCTCCATTACTTCCCGAGCGAAGTGATTGGTAATCTCGTAGTCGATAAAGATACTGATTTGGCTCGGTTTATTTTCATCAATTTCCAGACCAAAATAGTCCAGGTCAGGCGTAATGTTTTCATAATCGGCAAGCAATTGAGAAGCTTGTTCCGGCGAGTCGCATTCAACAGTCAGGAGGCCCCATGCATTATCGCAGCTCATAATAATTTGTCCTTTGGGTTAGGCAGCCAGTTCTTCCGAATTGGCTTTTGGGTGAAGAATGTAGTTGCAGGCGCGCTCGGCGTGGGCGGCGGATTGGATGATCAGTTTTTTGTCGTTGCGGAGGCGTTCGAGCCAGGTCTGGATGTAGGCGGCGGCGTTTTTGATGGTTCGGTTTTCGATGCCGCAATGGGCACATAGGAAGGATGCTCCGATTTCGGCGATCAGTTCTTCGCGGGCGTATTCGGGGGTACCGAATTTGACGTTTTTCAGGCCCGAGCGGTTCAGGCGGTTTTTACTGCCGCTGGAATGAATTTGCTCATGAAAAAGTGTACCGTAAAATTCCTCCTCGCTGATGAAGTATTTGGGCGGCGGCATTTTGATGACATCGTAGGCCGGGATGTAGCAGGCTTCACCGCCTTGATAGATAATTTGCGGGCAGTCGGTGTATTGGGCGAGTAGTTGCTCGGCGGCTTCGATCGGGTGGAAGTCGAGATAGTGCAGTGACGGCAGTTTCGGGATGTTTTTTTCCTGAATGCCGGTGATTTGTTCGAGGTTATAGACGCTGTACATTCGCATGAACGGGATCTTTTTGTCATCGTCTTTTTCGAAGAATTTCCAGAATACGATGGGGGTGGAAACTTCGTGCGTGCGGACAGTACCATGGAGCTTGGCGATTTGGCGGGGCGTCAGCCAGAATGGAGAGCCGTATTTGGTCAGGCTCAACAGGATACGGTTGATGCCCCGGTAGGGGCGCTGGCTGATCATATTGCGGTGCGTCCATTCAGGTGGCCGCCAGGAACATTGCCAGGGAATCACGCCGTTTTCGAGCTCGGCGATGATGCGGTCGGTGATGATTTGATAAATGTTTTGCATGGGGGGCTCCTTATGCGGCGTCATCGTCGTCGCCGGTGTTGTCCGGCAGGAATTCGGCGGCATCGCGTTCCGGCGAATAATTCCAGTGAAAAAGTGTTGGCGTTTCAGGCGGCGTGTAGACGAATCCGAGTTCGCGGGCGCGTTCCAATATCGTTTTTTCGTTCTGCTCCATTTGCTTCCTCCAAGTTAAAAATAAACATCGCCCCGGCCCGTGGCCGGACTGGATCCAACGCAGGAGCGTTGGTCGCTCAGCGAGCGAAATCTTTCGCCTGCGGCGACCAGCACTTCTTTGCTGGACCTAGCCCGGCCAGGCGGCCGGCGGCGGGTGCTGCGCACCTTCTCTTTTTTAGGCGGCTTTGGCCTCGGTTTCGGCTTCCGCTTTGACCCTGGCTTCCTGTTTTTCAAGCTGAATCCAGCTCTTCGGATCCGGCAGTTCGGCAGTCGCTTCTTCCAGGGCTTTCGCCAGATCGAACTGGATCAGTTCCGCGATGATTCCCGCTTCATCCCATTTCGCCGGAACATCACCGCCGGACTGACCGTAATTCAGTTCGGTAACGATTTCTTCGCAAAGTTTTTTCCACACGGCTTTGTCAAGATTCGATTGTTTCAGAACTTTCGGAAAGCAAGAAATTTCGCTGTCGCCGTATTTCTTCGTGAAGAATTCTTTTTCATCATCGCCGTACCAGTGCACCGCCGAGTTGACGCCCTTGCAGGCTACCAATGCGAAAATCGCATCGCGCGACGGCAATTCGTACTCGAAGGTATTGATAAACGCAATCAGCTTATTGATGGCGTGCCGCTGACGCTGTTTGAGCTTGGCCTCCTTGCGTTCCGCCAACGTTTTGGTCTTGCCGGCAGTGACCGTTTCAAACGGAGTGACAGAACCATCTGCCGCCGCACCGTTTTTCGTGGTACTTTTCTTCGGTTTGCTGACCTTGACGCTGACCTCGGAACCCGCTTGCGGCGAGTCGATGACGATAGCCTTTTTGCTGCCCTTGGTGGACGGCTTGCATTCGGTCCAGAGGCCGGGCGGAACGATATTCACGCCATAGAGCGCGTCGCCGGCGTCTTCGATTTTGCAGTTGTTGTGCTCATAAGCGATCAGTACCAGATCGGGATTCTCGCGTACCTGTTCGGCGATGTACTGACGACACTTGCCGGCCAGATATTCTTTGTTCTGGCAACGGGCCTTTTTGGGGTCGTTCATTTCCTGAAACAGAAACCCGCCGTTATTGCGGTCCTTGCACGACGGGCACTCGCCGCAACCCTGTTCGGCGCCGTCCTTATTCCAGGGCAGCTTGCTCAGCAACGTCGAAAATTCCGCATTGAGCGTAGCCTCAAATTTCTTGATACTGAGATTGCGGAGCTGGTGCTGATTCCAGGACACATAGTTGATCATCTGCTCCTGAATTTCAGGCGAAAACAGCGCCACCGCTTCGTAGTGCCCGATCGTCATCCATGGGTAACGCGCGTTCTTCATGACCTCCAGCCAGAGTACCGTCAGCTTGTTGAGGTTGGCGCGCTTCGCCACCCAGGTCGCGCTCATGCCGAGTTCGTCGGCGATGGCGTCAAGGGTTTTCCCTTCTTCAATCAGGCCGTTGATCGTGGTTACTTCCTGCTGCAAAGTCAGGTTGGTCCTGATATGATTCGCCGCGAACGCGATGATTCCGGGATCTCCTTGCGCAAGCACCATATCGGGCATGTCGCCGCCGAGCGCCAACCCCTCATGCGAGGTCTTTTCCAAAGCCTGAAAACGGCACTTCCCGTCGATAATCTGGAAATCATACTCGCTGTCATCGATCTTCTGGACAATCAGCGGCACAAAGAACGGTTTGTCACCTCTGGCGAGACGGTTTTCAATACTGGTCTGCAACTTTTTGGCGGCTTCGGCGGTGATCTTGCGATCCGGCACACATTTGATTCTCGACAACGGAATCAGTTCGATCTTGTTCTTGCTCATTTTGGTACTCCTTGGTTAGGATTTGGTTCTCATTTTAAACTCGTTCGACGGCACCTCCGTCCGTCGAACGAGAATTCAATAACTTTTTTCCAGCGTTGTACGCTGGGAATAGCCATTCAATGTTTTTTGCCGAAATGGCATTGAAATGAAATGGGGAAATGATATATTTCAGAAATAAACTGGAGCGGTATATGACAAAGAATGAGATAGAACAGTATAAAATCAACAATATAGTTATGAGTTTTCGCGGGCAGCATGTTATTATAGCTCAGGACCTTGCCAGATTGTTTGGTGTTGAAACCAAAGTATTCAATCAGGCAGTAAAACGAAACCTTGACAGGTTCCCGGATGATTTTGTTTTTCAGCTAAATAAGCAGGAATTTAATGAACTGGTCACAAATTGTGACCGGTTCAAATCCCAGAAACACTCCTATGTATTGCCGTATGCTTTTACCGAGCATGGGGCTGTAATGGCCTCTATGATTTTAAACTCACCATCGGCTGTGGAAATGAGCATCTATGTTGTCCGGGCTTTTGTGGCCATGCGGAGCATGTCAAAGCAAATCAGTGAATTGACTGACAAAATCAATGAACTGGATAAGAAGTACATACAACATGATGAAGTCTTACGTCTGATTGGTGAAATACTGTTCCCTACTGAAGAAGCACCATCACTGCCAGCGGCTACGCCGGACAAGAAGAAAAAAATCGGTTTTACCAACAAGAAAAAATAGCTTTATGCGCATTTTTCTTCGGGATCGGATTCGGTGTCGATAATTTCGCCGATTATGGTGATGGGTTCTTCGGTTTTCAGGTTGGGGAAGAAGTCGGTCAGCAAGGGCATTCGTTCGAAGCGCTGGTTCTGGACGAATTCGCCGGATTTGTTCAGCTCCATGATTAACTGGTCCAGTTCGTTGGTTACTTGCAGTTTTTCTTCGTTGTGCGGAAAGGTTTTTTCCTGCGAGGTGTTCAGGTTTTGCAGTTTCTGGATCATGCTGTTTTGCAGTTTTTCCGCTTCGATCAGTTCGGCGGGTTTGTGCGTCAGCAGCGAGGTCAGGCTGGACATCAGGCCGGTGGCGCTGGCGATGGTTCCGGTACTGTTGACGGATGCCACGCCGAAGGAATAATCCGTGAGCCGGTATTCGATGGTTGGCGTTCCCGCTCCGACAAACATGGAATATTTGCAAACCGCTGTCAGCGAGAGATTCAGGCCGTTGATGGAAATCACTCCGAACGGGTGATTTATGGTATCTTGTTTGGCCTTGGCCAGGCTCAGGGCCCTGTAACTGCCTTGATGCAGGAAATATTGGTGGATCGCCTCCAGTTGTTCCGCGCGAGTTCCGGTGATCGGGCGGTTGTTGAGAATGACCTCCAGTTCGCCGGTCAGGTCGGGGATGTGTGCAATGAATTTCTCCAAGGACTCCAGTTCCGCGGCCAGTTGCGGCAGTTTTTGTTCGAGCTCCCGCTTCATTTCGGCATTGCGGCGAATGGTCCGGCGGAACTGGATTTCCAGGCTTTCCAGTTCACGCGAACGGGTCTCCAACAGGACTTTGCGTTTCAGTTTTTCATTGCCGCTGATCGCCGCTGAAAACGTGGCATAATCCAGCGCCGCATCGGTATGGATTTCGTTCATGTGGCGGCCGCCGCGCCCCTTCATGCCGTCGTTGATAAAACGTTGTTTGCGGGTCAGAATTTGGTACATTCCGGCATCGAGGGTTTCAGAAACTCCATAATAAAAAATTTGCACGAACAATAAGCAGTTCCCTTGGCGCACAATGCGCCCGATCCTTTGCGTCATGTCAGCCGGAGTAAACGGGGTATCCAAAAAGTGAGCGACCGCCAGGCGTTCCTGAATATTGACGCCGGTGCCCAGTTTGCCGGTCGAACCAATGATGACACGGACCTCGCCCGAGTTCACTTTTGCGAAGACTTCCGCGCGGCGGGTGTCGGTGTTGTAATCGGAGATCACCGCGATTTCTTCCGCCGGGATGCCCCGCTCGATCAGCTTGTTTTTCAGCTCCTGCCAGGCGTTGAACAACACTTCGCCTTTGACAGTAAGTTGATACAAATCCGAAAAGACGATTTGCGCGCCCCGGATATCGGCGTATTCATCGTATTTTGCCCGGATGTTTTCGAGGCAGACGTTGAGCTTGGACTGCGGATCGTCCCCGAAGGCGATATTGACCAGGCGCGGATCGATGGTGACTTTGCGCGACATGCCGAAAATCAGCAGCGGAATATGGCTGTAATCCGCCTTCCGGCTGCCGCTCAGACCTTCGAACCATTGGTATAGGCTGCTCAGATATTCCATGAATTTGGAGATGACCGGGCTGCGCGGAATCGCCACGTGCGTCGGGGAACCGCCCTTGATGTTCGGCCGTTCCACATCGCTCAAATCCTCCTCCAAAATAACATCGGCGACCGCCTGAAACATTTTCGACAGTTCAATCACGTTCATGTACCGACTGAAGCGCTCAATCATTCTCAAGCGCCCGGCGGCGTCGATCTCCAATGCGGTCTCCGTGGCCGTGAATGAGGACGCAAAACGGTCAAATGTCTCAATACCGTAATCCGCCAGGGTTTCCGGCGACACATAACGTACAGCCGCCCAAAGCTCAGCAAGCCCATTGACAATCGGAGTAGCGGTAGCAAAATAGATGTTGCGGCCACCGGTTTTCCGCCGGATATGGCGTAGTTTCAACGTCAACGAAAATGCCCGCTGGCTGGCGCCGCGGTTCAGCCCTTTAACCCGTTGCATTTTGGTAACAAAAAAGTTCCGGCGATACGCCTGCGCTTCATCGACGATAATGCTCGTAATGCCCAGTTCATCGAAATAGACGATATCCTCAACCGTCTTTTTGTCGTTCAGTTTTGCCAGCTGGGCCTCCAGACCTTTTTTCTGGCGCTCCATCTCCTTCACGCTCAGCGAATCCCCTTTTACCTCCTCGATGATCGCTTCCAATTCCTCAATCTGTTCGCGGAAATAATCCGCTACGTCTTCGGGCCGGTTTTCGATCATATCGAAGCTGCTCTGGGCCATGATAATAATGTCCCAGTCAAACGTTGCAATACGAGTCATAAACTTTTTCCGACGCTCGCGTATAAGGTCCTTTTTATCGGCAATCAGGATCTTTGCATCCGGGTATAACTTGGGCGCGAATTCGGCGAATTGCGACAGCGTTGCATTCTGCACGACGATTAAATTTTTACTTGACAATTTTAAGCGAACAAGTTCAAGCGCCAGCGTTACCATGATCGCGGTTTTTCCGGCGCCGACACAATGCGCCAGCAGGCAGTTGCCTTCGATGCAGCGCGAAACGGCCCGTTTCTGATGTTCGCGCAAGATAAATTTCTTGCCGTTAATGATGCTGACCGCGCCCGGATAAATATCGAACTTCGGCAGTTCGTATTTCCGCAGCACGTGCGAATTGAAACGCTCGTTGTAAACGGTCTCGATTTCGGTATTGGATTCCAGGTCGTCGAGCACAAACGAATGGAAATTTTGGCGCAGTTCGTTTTTGATTTGACGGGCACTTAAAGTCTCTTCTTTGTCGATGACCTGTTTTTCTTCGCCGTCGACGATGACTTTTTTCGTGATCACCGGGTCTTTTAAGTTTAATGTCAGCTCGATGATGTCGAACGCATCCATGCTGCCGGCGCGGTATTCGGTGATCATGTAACGGCTGCGCGAGTCCGGCTTGACCTTCCATCGGTCCTGCAAACGATGATAGACCACCTCGGTTTCGCAGTTCAGGAAAATCTTTATCCAGCGTTGAATCACTGATGCCGGAATCCAGAATGTTCCGAGCTCAAAATCGATGTCTTCGATATGCAACGGTTTTGGCTGAACTTCCGCCAGGGCTTTGACGTTCTGTGCAAACTGCGGATTGGCCGCGGCGGCCTGTTTCGCCGTTTCCAGTTTGCGCTTGACATGGCCGCTCAGGTATTCGCTGCGCAATTCCAGCTTGCCGTGTTCCGGATTTTCAAAGAATTCTCCGCTTTGCAGCAGTTCGTCCTTGACCGCCAGTTGCGATTCGTTGCCGGTCAACCGAGCGATGTAATTCAAGTCGATGCGGTTGCGATAGGCGTATGAAATCAGGCCGGCCTCCACCACGTTTTCCGCACGGGCAGGCTCCACCCACGGAAACTGCGTCCGCTTGTGATAAACATCCCCCTTGATATAGGTCCGCCGCTTGGTTTTGACGCCATGGACGGACGTTTCGATGATATCCTTCGGGTATTCGGTGGCGGCCAGTTTCAGATAATCCGGGTCGTCGGTCATCAGCCGGTGGACCAGTTTGTTGGAGAGAAAATTATAGCGCCGGACATGCGAATCGTATAATTCATTCAGTTTTTTCCGCTGGTAAACGAGCTGTTCGTCACCGGTGTATTCGTCGAGCTGCATCCGCAGCAGTTCGTTCAAACATTCCTTCAACTGGATAAAGGAGCGAATTTTCTGAATTTCGTTGGTGCTGAGCGGTTTGTCATTGCGGTCCATCAAACGGATGCCGCACCCTTGCAGGCACTGGTACAGCCGCCCGTCCTGTTCGAAAACCGCGTACTCCTTCTGACGGATTTTCGGTTCGATATCATCGGTCTTAACTTCGGGCACATCGGCTTTGATATCCTGGATTTGAATGGACGATATCTGCCGCTCCAGGATTTCAATAGTATCGCCCACCGGCAGTACGGTCGGACAGTCCTGTTTGCCATACATCTTGCCGGTATTCGAAAGCTTTCCGAGAACATGGCCCGGATTCAAGGCGAAATATTCATTGATCCGCATACTACCGGTATTGTCGGCAGTCTCCACCTCAACCAGTTCCATGCACGGATGGATCTCCTTCGCTCCTTTCTGCAGGATCAACAGGTCGGCCACAACCTCCGTTCCGGCATTCGCCAGAAACGTGTTATTGGGCAACCGATAAGCGGCGATCAGGGCCGCGCGGCTGAAGAAATTTTCCCGCGCTTTCGTGCTCACGGAATCCAACGTGCTGTTCGAAGTCAGCAGGATTGCCACACCGCCCGGTTTCAGCGCATCCAGCGCCCGCGCGATGAAATAATTATGTAGATTGTAATTCGGATACAGCCGGTCGTAAACGCCCTGTTTGGCATACGGCACATTGCCGATCACCAGGTCTAGCGAATTGTTGCGGATCGAAACCTTTTCCAGACTGCCGATGTGCAGCGCGGTCTGCGGATACAGCATCTTCAATATCCGCGCGGAAATCATATCCAGTTCGACGGCGGTAAACTTACATTTGTCAGTAAGCACCTCCGGCAGCAGCCCGATAAAGTGCCCTGTTCCGGCCCCGAATTCACCGATCGTTCCACCGGAAAAACCGCATTGAATGACCATCCGCCACATCAGATCAATGATCTCGCGCGGTGTATAATGCGATGTTAACGTGCTGGCGCGGGCCGCTTCATATTCATCCTGATTCAACAGGTTTTTCAGTTCGATATACTCGTCCACAAAATCATCATTCATCGAGTCGAAAATCTGCGGAATCCCACCCCATCCGCAATAACGCACCAGCGCCGCACAATTCTTCCGGTCCGGCTCCTCGCCGGAATTCTCCAAACGCTCAAGCGTTTCGATGGCCGCAATATTGGCGGCAACCTTCTTCTTTTTGCCCGGAACCACCAGAATATCATCACCGGCAATCCGATAGTTTTCGCGGACACATTCCGCTTCATCGGCCAAAATTACCACCGGTTTTTCCTCGACAAAATTTTCCGACGGCAAATCCAGCGTCATCGTGGCAAAATCAAACAATTCCAACTGCAAACTTTCCATTTCCAAACCCTTTTCATAATTTAAACAAACATCGCACCGGGTCGTACCCGGATTGGGTCCAGCGCAAGAGCGCTGGTCGCGTAAGCGAAATCTTTATTCCGCCTTTCAGGCGGGCAGCGTTCCGGCGCTGCACCCCGTCCGGTCAGCGACCGGTGGCGTGTTTCTTATTGTTGAAGAGCGATTTCGTTGAAGCGTCTGACGAGATCAAGACGTTTGAACGTCACATGAACGGTACCTTTCTGGTAGAATTTCATGGAAAAATAGTCATCCTCGTAGGATATATGGCCTTGCCGGTGAGCTGCATCCATCTTATTGTGAAGCATTTCCCGGTAGTCTTCCGGCATGGTTTTGTTATCCAGCAACAAAAAAGATTTTTCGAGAGACTCCCACTTGCTATTTTGCGTATGAAACGAAAGACTGCCCCACGAGGAACTGTCAACCACGATCTTGCTCTTGAATGGCATTCCGGCCTCGAATTCACGGAGCGAACAGAATTTGCGGTACGTTTCCTTGATCACCCCGCAAAACAGATTGCCTTTTTGCGCATTCAGCTCCGCCAGGAAACTCTGGATATTGGTTTCATTGAACGGCTTGCGGTCTTTCGAATAGATATATTTCTTGATGGCTTCCCGCCTTTCATCGGAACACCGCTCGAAGGCCTCGCTCTGTCGAAAGATTTCATACCAAATCAACTTTTCAACGTTTCCGCAAAATATATCAATATCGCTTTCCTTGATAAAATTGAATTGCAAATCGGTCTGGTGTTCATTCGAAAACGGGTGGAATGAAAGCCCCGGCCAGTTCTCTTTCAATAACTTCCGCAAAGCGATAAGTTCATTTATTGCCGCTGTCAGGTGAATTTTCGCCTGCTCAAACGTCTTGACTTTTGTAGTGATTTCGCTGATGTTTTCCATGCTAAACTCCTTCATGTTAGTGATTTGCAATTTCGTCTGCGGATGGGGCCCGTTGGTGTTTATTTAGCAAATTATCGAGGCCAATGTTTGTTTGTAGCGAAATGTATGATTGCTTTCCTGCTCAAATTTCAGAAATTCTTCCGCAAGGTCCGGGCGGTCCTCCGCGCCATTCCGGATATCGGTGGCATTAGCGAAAATGCAAATGGCACATGATACCCGGTCATTACCCTTTGAATAAGCCGGATGCCAACGGAGCTTTGAGGCATATATGCTGCTCCAGACCTCTTTTTTCGTCATGTCCAGAATCGGACGGTATTTGAAAACTTTCCGGTAGCCGGCGGTAAGATTACTGTCAACCTCAAATTCCGGCAATATTTTTCGATGTGGGCTTTCTTCGCGGCGTTCGCCGGAAATCATCAGGATTTTGCATTCTTCCTTGAAGATATATTTGTTGCGGATATACTTCGCAATCGGCGCAACCTTGCAATCCGAAGTACAATAACGACATTTTGCCGACGGCCAGAGGCCCCTCAGACGGATTTTTTCTGGCAACGGATGATTCGGATAAACCACAGTGAAAGGTATCTGATAATGATCCGTCAGATATCGGCAATGCGGCAGGCTGCGGGTCAACTCCGCGCCGGTGTCCGTGTATATGGCTTCGACACGGTGCAGAACACCTTCCCGATGAGCCTGTCCGCAAATATTTCCGAAAGTCACCTGGCTGTCCTTGCCTGAGCTGATATTGACGCAAATTGAGTTGTAATCAGCAAGTCTTATAGTCATGATCGCCCCTTAATTCAATTCAAATGGTTCGTTCAGACTGTGCTTGCGGAAATTTGCCCAATCGGCAGCGGAAAAACGCTTCGACGGACAGCCGATAACCGAACTTTCCGAGACTATTTTCCTGGTCCTGATGACCTGTTCGTAGACTTCGGCATCCGACTGGCTCCGGCAGTACATACCGCTGGCGACAAAATACTGCAGATGCTCTGCATAGTCCTGGATCAACACCAGATTGCCGATGGCGTCCAGATATACATCAATCAGATAATCACACAAATGCAAAAGCCCGGATAGTGTTTCATAGTCTTTTGAGCGTGAAGTCGTAATGCGTCCCCGGATACCAATCAGTTCATTTTGTATTTTAGACAACAGGTTCAAATCAATTTTCGAGCATGGAATGATCAACTCCAATTCCTGTAATTCAGATTGCATAAACACCTCGTAATAAAGTTATCGAAGGCTCAGAAATAAGCCGGTAAATGATTCAAACACACACTTTAAATCATCAAAGAAAAGTCCATCGAATACTTCGACTTCCACCTGTTCCATGCCATCGCTTTTAAAAAATGCCATTTTGTAGGTGTCGTTTACCGTGTATTCGATCCGGCAGACATCGGCTTTCCGGCACATTTTAAAAGTAAACTCCGCCTTCTCCGGCCCCGCATGAACATGCGTGGAACCGACCAGCGTTTTCAAAACCCTCACGGGTGCTTCCGAACAACACAATTGCTGCAAGGCCAACTTGCTGTCAAAATTCATTTTCTTACCTCTTGTGCAGTAAATTACAAAATCTGCATCTGATTATATGATTGAGTTCAACGATGGATTTCCAGGTTTCGCGTCTCTGGTAATCGATGGTCGCAAACTCTTCATCATCCAACTGCATATTATTCAATTCGTGATTATAATATTTATAATTCTCGATATTCTCATGTCTGAGGCGTAGCAATTGATTCAATGTTATTTTTTCTAATTTCTTCATACCTAAAATCCTTTTTTTGTGCTTGCGTTCCATGATAATGAGCGGGGCGAGGCATTAGCCGAAGCCCAAGCGAATAACGCAAGCACAAAAAGGATGATCAGTTCTTCAAATCATTGCTCTTCGAAAATGCCTCGTGGCATTTCAGACATACATCTGCAAATCTCTCTGCACTGGAAATACTTGAAGCATCGATATCCCGGTATTCATCATATTCGCTACGGCAGACACAGCACTTTGGATAAAGACGTTTGACAAAATGGATTTTTTCACGAACCTGGTTAATATCGACAAGTGTGTTGAGCAATGGATAATTATCTTCATGGTCCAATTCATAGTAAATCAGCGCATTTCCATAGCAGGGATTGTCGTTAATACCCTCAAGAATGAAACCATTATCCATCTTGGACGGCTCGTAGGGTTCAGAAATTTCGTGTATTGCCATCGTATTGAGAATATCGGCATCGTGAGTATATTCCGGTCCTACGTCAAGATACTCAAAGGGATATGTCATATACTTGAAAAGCTCCATGATATTCTGAATTTCAACTTCCGAAACACTTTTCTGATCCACATCGATAAAAATTGCTTTCATAGGGACTCCTTGTTTTATGCGGTAAGTTTAAGTTCCATCTGCATCATATCGTTGATAAGTGCCAGGTGACACAAATCTTCCAGGTTGGTTCCAACCTTGTCGGACAACCGATAAGCTACATGTGGGGGATGAAAACTATACCCTAACCGAGCTTTGCGGCAATGCGGATTCAGATGGATTTTTGGGAAATTCTTTGGATGCGTGAACTCAATTTTATGCTCAATGAGATATTCAGTGATGGCCCCCGCGCGATCCTTGCGGGGCTGCCGCCATAAACCGTGTATCTTATCATTATATGGCTCCGCCATGATCTCCATGCGCACAATGCGGCCCCGTTCATCGGGCGTCAGCTCGTAGAGTTCCTCCGGCTTCATGTTTGGGCAGAATATACAGCTCGATTTCGGCGGAACCGGAAGGCCGGCTTCCCGGATTCGGGCTTTGCACTCTTCGCGGTCCCAACCCCAGTCCATCAGCGGAAATTCATAGGAATAATTCGCTTTTCTCAACGCATGGGCCTTTTTATTAGCATTCTTCTGACGGTACTCCTCTCCGGCCTCATAACCTACCAGTTTGGTGATCCTGCGACCCTTGAAACGTCGCTCCCATTTTTCCTGCGGCACAATCTTGAATTTGACCGAACAATTCCCCCGTCCGAACGTTGCACCCGGCAGCGTGGCATTGATCAGCATGTTATCCTCCAGCGAATCATAAGGCGCATATTTAGGCTGGTATTGAACCTTAATGACAGGGGGAAAACGGTGGCGTTTCAAGAATTCTTGCATAATCGGCAGATAAGCGTAAGTTGACAGTTTTTCCGCTTTCACGTCGGCGAACAAAATGAAGTCCGGCCGCCAGCCCATCTTGACCATACCGACCAGCATGGCGGTCGAATCCACACCCAATCCATAGCTGACACCCACCACCGGCGTTGAATCATTCTTCAATGCAAAATCCATATTTCACATCCATGTTAATTAACGGTAAGGTTTCAGGCGACAGTCAGCTGGCTTTCTCAAAAAAGCTCTCGCCGTTGGACGCGGTGCAGATTTTGATGATTCTTACCGCATACGGCAACGCGTTCAGTTCTTTTCGCAGCTTGTCGAAAATGGATGCTATCCAACGCTTGGCCAGCGGTATATTGTCGCCGTAACCGTCCTCGGAATCGCCCCTGGCTGCGATACTCAACGATACACATCCGCAATACTCCGCAAGCGCAAAAAGCGCCAGCCGGTTCTCCAGAATGATCTCACATTCACCGTCTCGTTTAGGACGATCGGGTTCTTCCAGCGATGGAAAAAGTTTGATCAAAGTGTCCATCAATTCCGTTTTGAATGAATTCCAATTGTCATTGGATTCAAATTCATTGAACTGATTACCTTCATATTCATCGGTTTCCGGATTATATTCGCCAAAAACATTTCCGTCAAAATAAAAAAACAGAATATCTTCCGCATACCGGATTGTGGCTACTCCTCTACTCATGGTTTTTCTCCTCAATTTTCAATGTTTTTCCGTGACTGTCATGCAGATATTTTTCCGAACTGTAAAAATCGAAAAAATAGATGCTGTCATAACCGTTTTCACGCAGAAATTGCAGCAGTTTTTCCCGCTGCTCCGTAAGCTCCTCCGAGTGGTTGTAATCGTATTCAGTCTGCCAACTCAAGTAAAAATTATGTACCGCCATATTGAATTCCTTTCTGCTTATTTTTCGGCGATGATGCAACGGTGCCCGTCTTTATCCGTACCTTCGATCATATCATCACCGACCCGGATACCGGTATAACCGCGCTTCTCCGCCGCGCGAACGATCTCGTTTTCCTCCGGGGTATAATCCCGGTTCAGCTCAAAAGCGACATCGCTCTGCTTAATTTCCCAATGCTCATACATTCCAGCCATTTTACCATTCCTTCCGTTACTGTATTATAATGAAAAACTCGATACGGACACCCTTGCTCCGTATCGAGTTAAATGATTTTCATTTTTTTCGGATTTATATATTGAATATCAAGCAGTTCCGCAGTAAATTGTATGCGAATATCTATAACCCGGAGGATAACGATATGTCTTTGACGAAACGCGACATCGCCATGAAAATGGCTAAGAAATTGGATATGACGCAACAGGAGGCTCTTGCGGCGATTCAGTTCACCCTGGACACCATCAAGGAAGAATTATTGAACGACGGCAATGTGGAACTCCGCAACTTCGGCGTCTTCGAAGTCGCCATCCGGGCCCAGAAAATCGGCCGCAACCCAAACCGTCCCAAGCAGGAATTCATTATCCCGGCGCAGAAGGTTATAAAATTCCGGACCGGCAAGGAAATTAAAGACAAGTTGAATTCCGAACCGGAGTGAGTACCGCAAGCCAAAACGTTTAAGGAATCTTTCGCTTGAACAATAATATTTTGATCATCCTGACCTTGCTTAATCTCAGAAACCTGGGCAAGAAAACCGTCTGCAGACTGATCATGGATCACTTGTTAATTGTCCAAAGCGGTGAATTTGTGGTCGAAGCCGTGAAAAAAATCCTCGCGGCGGATGGTCGTTTCAATTTCCATGATTCCGATATCAATGCCGCTTTTGACTCCGCTTTATTGACGATTGAAAAGAATCAGGGATTTGAAAATATCAGGATGGTTTCATTTCTGGATGATGACTACCCGGAACGCTTAAAAACGATTGATGATTTTCCGTTGATTTTGAACTATATCGGGAATATTTCCTGCCTGAAAGAGCGGAAAGCCGTTGCCGTTACCGGTTCGCGTAAAACCAACAGTCATATCGATAAGATCGCTTTCCGGCTCGGCGAAGTGTTCGGAGAGCATTTTATCGTGGCCGGCGGCTTTGCGATGGGCTGCGATATGGAAGTGCATAAGGGGTGTTTGAACATCGGAGGGATTACGGTGGCGGTCTGCGCCAAGCTCCTGAATGAAGTTTTTCCCCGGGAGAGTGAATGGCTGGCACAGGATATCGTCAAGTCGGACGGTCTGCTGCTGTCCGAATTTTTCATTGACGATTTTACCAATCCATATTCCCACGCGGAAAGAAACCGGATACTGGTCGGACTGAGCGAGGTGGTCATTATCGTCGCGACCGGCATCAAGGGTGAAACCAGGCATGTGGTCCATTTTGCCGGAAAATATGGCCGTCCGCTATGCGTATATGACCCGGTACTCAAATACCGGGAGGATAAGCGGCTTGCGGGAAATTTGCAGTTGATGGAAAACGGAGCGTTTCCCCTGAAAGACTCCGCTTCCATTGAAAAACTGATTGAGGGACTGGAATCTTGAACACAGAATGGAAGAGAATTATTGCAGTTTTTTATTTGCGATAATTGAATTATAACTTGGTTATGATATATTCCAAAGATAAATTTCCAACCTGAACCACACATATCGGAGACAATTTGCATGTTCAAGAAAATCTGGCATCCGGAGATGATCGAGCATCATATACTTTCGCGGAACGGCAAGGAACCGTTGAATTCTTATTATTATGCCAATAATTATCCCGATGTCTATGCGGCGGCCGAACGTATTTTCGGTTCATGGGGCAAAGCCATCGAAGCCGCCGGGCTCGACTACAGCTTGATCAAGAAGTACAAAGAGTGGTCGAAGCAAGCAGTGCTCGATGAGGTCCGCAGGTTGTATAAAGAGGGCGAGCCGATTTTTTCCCAGAACATCCAGACCAATCACAAAAGTCTCTATATGGCGTCGATTAAGCGCTTCGGCAGTTGGGGGAAAACGGTGCAGGCCGCCGGTATCAATTATCGCGACATTCGCCTGCGACGCAGCATGACTCGGGAAGAGATCAAAAAAGCCATCATCGAATTATACCGCAAGGGCACGGACCTGTCGTACACCAACATGCGGGCCAATTTTCAATATCTGCTGGCCGCCGGAATGAAGAAACTCGGTAACGGCAGTTGGGCCGGTGCCCGCCGCCAGTGTGGCATTCTCACCAACTACCGCCTGGAAGAACAAAAACGGCGGAAAATCAAATACACCAAACGCCGCTGACCGTCAGAGGTATGCGATATAACAATCAATGCTTCAGTTTTTCAGATTTTTAATCGACACGCGACTGTATTTTTTATTTATTTGGGGAAATTTCATCAATAAAGCTTGAAATGATAAATAAAGTGAATTACTTTAGTTATCATGGAATGCTTTATTCATTAGGTGTTTGATATGAGAATTATTGCAAAACTGAAAATTTATCTTGAAGCCATATTCGGTTGCGAAATTGATGTTTCAGCGGCTCCGGTCAGGGAAAAACTGCCGCTGTCTTTGCGGGGATATGATTTCTATCAGATGACTTTATTGGAGCAAAAGATAATTCTTGCGGTAGTCAGGAATGATAACCGGACGCCGGGTGAATATGCCGGGCAACGGGAAATGCTGCGGGAACGGCTGGAGGACGATATCGTTTTTGTATTTGAGGCATTGCCGGCTCTGAAACGGAACCGGATACTTCAGGCCCGTATTCCATTTATTGTGCCGGGCAATCAATTATATTTGCCGCCGTTTCTTGATTTAAGAGAGCGGATGGTCAGAAAAAATCAGAACGGCAGACAGTTGAGTTTTCTGGCGCAATTGTTGATCATCCGGCAGTTGCTGAACCGTGATGTTTCGGATTTCATGTTGAAGGAATTGGGGGAAACACTGGGCTACAGCGCCATGAGTATGTCCAGTACCGCCGCCGAACTTGAGCAGCGCGGCATGGCCGAAATACATCTGGACCAGGGGGCCAAAAAGATTGAATTCCTGAAAAACGGAAAGGATTTATGGCTTGCCAACAAGGATTTGATGCGTTCGCCGGTCAAACGGATATTACTGAATGTGAAGAATCCGATGAATTTACCTTTGGCCGGAACATCCGCTTTGGCGCAACACAGTATGCTTGCCGCGGATGAGATACCGGTTTATGCGGTATACTGGAGGGACAAACTGAACGACAGGTTCTTTGAGAAAGCCGCCGATCGGGATGAAGCGGGCAGCGTTTTGCAGTTGTGGCATTACCGGCCAATGCTGCAAACGAACGGGGGAATAGAGCCGTTTTCGCTCTACTTGTCGTTGCGGGACGATGATGATCCTCGAATTGAAAGTTGTCTTAATGAAATGATGGAGAAAATTGAATGGTGAACGGATTGAAGAAGTTTCAGGAATTTTTCAAGGATCATACCGATTCTTTTGTGATTCTCGGCGGCGCGGCATGTGCCGAATGGTTTGCTCAAACAAAGTTTATCTTTCGCGCAACCAAAGATATTGATATGGTGATCATCCTGGAAGCGAGAAATCAGGAATTTTTTGCCCGGTTGTGGGAATATTTGCGCCAGGGCGGTTATGAAAGCTGGCTGCGGGCGGATGGATCAAAGACTTTTTTTCGGTTTGTCAATCCGAGCGACGAATCGTTTCCGTTGATGATTGAGCTTCTGGCACATCCTGATATCGTTGCCGAGCCGCCGGAGAGCCAGACCGTTTTTCCGATTCACATAGACGAAAAGATATCCAGCCTTTCCGCGATCTTGCTTGATGAAGACTATTACCGTCTTATTCTGGCGAATAAGGAATTAAGCAATTCCGGGTTGCCGCTGGTGAATCCCGCTACTCTTTTGCTGCTGAAAGTCAAGGCTTACTTAAACCTGCTGGCAGATAAAAATGCCGGAAAATTTATTCAGGGAGGCGACCTGAAAAAACACCGGAATGATGTTTTCAGGTTATCATATCTCCTTGAAGCAACGGAATCCATGAATATTTCGGCAAAAATCCATACGGATTTGAACAATTTTCTGGGAATGTTTCCGGAGAATAGTGATGAATGGCCCGGTATCATCAGCGCACTCGGAAGTTCCCGGTTGGATAGTTTATCGCCGCAGGAAATCGTTGCTTTGATCAGGAGTTTTTTCCGCCAGGCATAATTCTTTCAGAACGGGATGGCGTCTTCGAGGCCATCGGGGAACTGTTGAACACTTGGCTTGGGGCTGAAATCGAAGGTGCCGTTGATGCTCGCACGCGCTATATAATAAATGCAGTGGGTGTTGCCGCGAGCATCGAGGTTTCTCATCGGGACCATCCGCAGATTGGTCCAGCCGGTTTCCGTCGGATATTCGGTGATTTTATCGATATCGGAAGGGGAAATGCTGATCTCGAAGTACGGGCCGTATTTCCCCTCGATGTATTTGGCTTTGCCACAGTAAACTTTTGTCATTTTGATCTCCGGTTAAATCATGATGCTTTCTCCAATGGGATGTAGTTTATCGGACGGACCGGCGCCAGCTCAAAAGGGGGGATCACCATCCAAAACATGATCAGGACTTCGCGGTCGGACAGTTTATCCAGATTCCGGTTATTGTTCAGATAATTTTCCCTGATCCATTGTTGATAAAATGAATCGCAGTTGGGGCAGTATTTTTCGACCAATTGCCGTTTGGTTGTGCAATGATGCCAGGTATAAAGCTTCTGGCGGCCCAACAGGCGCTCCTGCCGTTCTTCGAGCTGTTTCTGACGCTTCTTTTCAGCTTCTTTCAGGGCTTTTTTGCGTTGATTCTCCAACCGCAGCAGTTCCAGATTGCCAACGGTCAAGGTTGTCGGATTGGCGAAATGCTCGGCCATCCAGCCCGGTTTATTCTTCGGTTTATGATCAATGAGCAGACTTTGAATGCCCAACCAGCGGGTTTCCAGTTCCTCCTCCGACATGGCGTCAAGTTTATTCATGAACGATTCGGTCATCAGGATTTTCGATTCCTGCATGATTTGGTATATTTCTTCTCTTGTCATATGTATTTATTTATTCCCATAAGTGTTTTTAGTGCGTTCACCATAACGCCGGGCGACTTCTTCCTGGAACTTGATTTGCTCCTCAATGGCCCGCTGTTTTTCTTCTTCAGCGGCCTTCCGGCGTGCTTCCGCTTCTTCCTGCAGGCGGGTCTGCCTGGCGATGTTCTCGCAGGTTTCCCTGGACTCCCCGCAACCGTTCGCAAGAATTCCAGCGATAATGACAGTCATAATCAACATCATCTTTTTCATTTTCTGCTCCATGTTTTAAGATTATACGAATCTGTCCGGTCGCGACGTCAACCGGGCAGATTCAGGAAGGTTATTTTATTTATTTGCCCGAAAAACCAAATGATTTGGCATTGGATTTTTTCTTGAGGGTCTGCTCGGACTTCTCCCTGATCGTCGGTTGATGCCGGCGTTCTTTTCGCTTTTGTTTTGAATGATTTTGGGTTTCTTTTGCCGGCGGTTTTTCCGGTGTATTGGCTCCGCGGCTTTGTTCGAGGGCTTCGGCAAAGGTGTTGAAGACGTGCAACTCCCGGTCCGCATCTTTGAATTTCCGCGCGGAAACATCGAGCGGCATGACCGGGTAAATTTTTTTACCTTCAACCGGATCGGAGATGATTTCGAAACCGTATTTGACCGGAGGCATCTGGGTTTTTCCATGAATATAGTTATGCCATTTCCGGTGAGCGGCATCGGCCTGGTCGCTGTCCAGAAATGAATGGAATTCGATATAACGCTCGTTTACGCTGTCATAGGTCAATTCGGATTGCGGCAGAACCGGCTGGAACTGAACGTCCTCCAGATCGTGATAATCCTTGTAGATAAAAACGGAAAAACCGTAACTGCCTGGCGATTTTGCCGGTTCGCTGAGCGGTTTTTCCAGCTTTACGCCCATGTCGCGCATTTTTCGCAGTTCAGGATACAGGGCCCTGCCGTATTCGAGGCCGATTTCGCAGCCGATTTCAGCGGCGCCGGCCAGTGCATATTCGAGATAGCAACACTTCCCTTCGAAGGCGAGATTTTGCTTCAACAGTTCGACACAGGCATTGGCGCCGGCACGGCTGCACTGGGAGAGATAACCGATTCTGATTTTATCCTCGAGTTTTAATTTGTGATAAATTTCTTTGGGCGGTTCGGACGGAAGATCGAGTGACCTGACCGTGTTGATGATCGAGTGGCGGAGCACGGACGATTCAAAGCCGTCCTGCATTTTTTTCAGCGGAACATTGTGCTGAAATTGTTCGATAAGTTTCTGATGGGCTGTCATATTTTTCCTCCAAGTTTTTGAATAATTTCTTGTGCGGTACGGTGAAACGAAAATGCGGTTTCGTAGTCCGGAAAAACCTGCTTGTATGAGTCATGGTTCCGGTGAAAAATGACTTCAGTTTTATCATCCGGCTCCGCCGAACGAAGAGGTGTGATTTCGACCTGTCGGTCCGGATAATAGTTTTCAAGGTAATAGTACGGTTGGCCGTCGGGATTTTGCTTCTCCTGCTTGACGGTTTCATTGGCCAGGAAGCCCCAGACCAGATTGATCGGAATATGGAGTTTGTCCGACAGCAGATAACTGCCGCGCGCGGCGGCGATGCCCGATAACTCCATCGTTTCCGGTGAAAAACAATATTTGGTGCGCTCGCCGACGATATGCCGAATGGTGCATTCCGCGCGTTTAACAAAAAGGTTTTGATTGAAAACTTCGTTTTCCCGCAATTTCAGGTTCAGCAGGCTGATGAAAATTTCGCTGACCAGATCTTTTTCCGTTGTGGGTGTGGCCTTCTTCTGCTGTTCGAAAATGTAGTTACGAATGGCAATATTCTTCAGCAGCGAGTTATTGAATCCCGCCATGAGAAATTCCAGAATTTCGGCGGAACACGCATGTATGTGCTTATACCGTTCCTGGTTCAATGGCGGCTCAAGATCGGCAGTCAGCGTGGTGCCGAAGATTGAAATATTGGCGCAATACCAATGCTTGCCGGTATGCCAGAAGTCCATTTTCAACTGGTTCCAGTCGTTCTGCAACGACATCGTTCCCTCCAGGCCCCATTTATCATCGGGATGGCTCTGGTCGATCCAATGAATTCCGGTCGGCGGCAAAATACCGTATAATTCGTCAAACGAAGATACGCTCGGCTGCCGCCGGCAGGTTTTGGTTTTAAACATATTCAGGAAATTTTCGATTTCATCCGAATAACGGTATCCGGCTAATGTGCGGTCGATCAATGACATAAATATACTCTCCTGTTTTGTGGCGATGTTGAGGTTAGAATCAGGTTCTCCGGATCAGCGGGATCGACATCCAGATAACCTTCAATGGCGGATAAGGTTTTACGGTTAAGCAGTTCGTACATAAATGCGCGAACTTTACGCTCGACAGCACTGCGAAGTTCACGGGCGCCGTTGCGGGTGTTATCAATATGACGCAAAGTTTCTTCGATGACATCATCTGTTACACCATGAATAGTAATTTGGTGGCTTTCGCAATATCCGGGTAAAAGATTCAAATAGAATTTTCTGGCGATCAGCCGCAGGTGTTCGGGTTTCAATAGCCGAAATATCAGGATTTCATGGTCGAATTTACCGAAGCGGGCCACGAATTCAGGGGAGAAACGCTCTTTCAATTGCATCTCCAGATTCTGCTGCAAGCGACGCTCGCTCAAATGCTTGATATTTTGGAAAGTATGCGCACCGATATTGCTGGTAGCGACAATAAAGAAATTGCTGAGGTCGTGCGTAGTGTTATCGCTGAGGGTAATCCGGGCGGCGTCAAGCTGTTGCAACAGAATGGTAAAAATCAACGGATGTGATTTTTCGATTTCATCATAAAGAATGATCCCTTCTTTATGGCTACGCAGGAACTCGCCCAGACGGCCGACTGTTTTTCCACCAGGGGCGCCAATCAGGTTGATCAGGGCCTCTTCGCCGGCTTGACGGGAAAATTCCGACATATCCAGGCGCAATAAATTGGAATCAGGATCTCCATAAATATACTCGCATACCGCCCGGATGGATTCGGTTTTGCCCACTCCGGTAGGGCCGAGTAGGAAAAGAGTCCCCCGTGGCCGGTTTCGCGGATTCAGCCGTATGCAGCCGAACTTTATGGTATTGGCCAGCGCATTTAAAGTTTTGTCCTGCCCGATGATTTGCGTCAGCAAGTAATCAGACAGTCCGTTTAGTTGATCGATGGTCAACGTAATCATGGTATGAGTTCTCCTTTAAGGTTTTCGAAGTTTCAGGTTATTGAAATTATGCGGCGGATCAGCACAATCAAAATTCCATATTTCCATTCACATCTTTATTTTTTAAATTATTTTCCGATTTTTTTAGTTTAATGTATTGACAAGTGAACCCGAATAGATTATAATATTGCCATTATCGGTGATCTTGTATATTGTTATATTATAATTGCATTTAAGCGTAAAATCAATAGCGTAATTGAAAATATTTATTGATTTTGCGAAAAAATCACAAGGAGGTTCAATAAAAAATGAAATATATTGAAATCAGTAAAAAAGAGATCAAGGCGTTTTTTGTGTACGTTATTGCGCTGGGGATGGCTACCCGGGCGGATGCGGCGGTGAAGAATGTCACATTGGAGAGCGGGCTGGGGTATGTCGGGTATTTCATCATCGGGATGATTATGCTGACCAGCTTGATTCTGATCGGGGTTGGCGGCTACCAGATGAGTCAGGATTCCGGCAAAGGGAAAATGACCGTGGCGGCCGGGGTGTTGATTCCGGTGTTTTTGGGGGTGGTTTATTACATCTTCAAGAATATACTCGGTATCAGTTTTGATTTCCAGGCCACACTATGAGTATATATAAAGATACATCGGACCGCGTTTCGCCGCGGACCACGCCCGGGCAAACGCCCGGTGGCATGTTTCTTGGAGATTAATATGGAAGAAAAGTTAATTGTAATCGAAAAAAATCCGGGGCAGACGGTGTTATCCGTGGTCAAATTATTCGGGTTTCGGGTGCGCGGCAATAGTGTTTATATCTTTTTCGGAGGATTGACCGCCGGCGTGCTGTCGGCAATGGTATTGTATTCGGTTCATGTTCTGCTGGCGATGGTGGCGATGATCGTGCCGCCGCTGCTGGCGGCGGTGTTTGTCCGGAAATTCGTGAGCGGCAAGCCGCGGTATTATTTCTCGTTTTATTTGAACATGCGGGAATATGGTTATCTCGTGCGCAAGCCCCGGAAGAGAGGTGCATATGCAGTTTCCTAATGCCTATATCGTAAAAACCGAAAATCTATCCGACAGCTTCATCGTTTATGGTGAAATGAACGAGAAAGGATTTGCCTGCAAGGGGTATCGAATTGAAGTGCCGAATTTGAAAAATGCCGGTAACGGATTGAAAAATGATCTGTTCGTCCGGCTATCCGGATGGCTGGCTTCGCAGGACAAAAGCAAGCGGGTTCAAATTCGATACGTAAGGGATAAAGATTATGGAAATCTTCTTGAAAGTTATGTGAATTTCACGGAATCCCATGATAATGAATGGACTAAGCATATGCGAAAAAATGTTGCCATAAAAAATTCAGGAAAAAGTAACAATCGGCATTTGAAACGCGAATATGTGTATGTATATTTGGGCAAGGGTTTGAAAGGATTGCAGGGTGACTGTTTTTCGGAATTGAAAAATGCGAATTTCGAGAGGGAAATAGTGAGTTCTTTCGCAACTGACCAATCGAACCTGAGCCATTTTTTGAACTTACCTGTTATTCCCCTGAATCATGTAGAACTTTACAAAGAATTCTACCGTGCGATCAATAAATCTGCTTACGATTTGGATATCGACTATGAGAAAAATTTCAATCCCGATTTAGATGATGCATACCGCTGTGAATTTTCCGGTAAAATTGCTGAGAGCGGCTCTGCGAGTTTTACCTCGGATGGGTACTTCCATAATATCTTTACGCTGCATGATTTTCCGTTGACGGATATGTATCCGTTTTATGGGAATAAATTACTGGATAATGACATCCAGAATTTGACCATCGCGGTGAATATTGTACCGCTGGATACAGAAAAGGTTATCGAGCAGAAACAGAAACATTGGAAGCGGGTTCGGGCGGATTTGCTGGAGGAAGAAGGCGAGATCGCGGCCAGCGCGGGGCTGGATGAACTGACCGACCACATTTACCGGCTTGGCAAGGGTGAGGATTCGCCGTTCCGGATCGAGTATGTGGTGCACACCTGGAACAAGGATTTGAAGGCGTTGCAGAGCGACGGCACGATACTGAAACAGGCTGCTACTTCGATGTTTACGTCATTGGATTCATATGAACTGGGAACGCAGGCACTGCATAATTTTATGAAGACATTGCCGGGTAATCTTTTCTATAAAAAGCCGGATGCCGCGTTGGATTGTATGCACCGGCCGCTGGCGGCGATGCTGCCGTTTTCGAGCTCGTTTATCGGCAAAGGCACCGAGGGTAATATCATGTTCAACGGTGATCACGGAAATCTGATGACGATGTCATTTTTCGATGGCATGACACCGCAGCATACATTGTGCCTGGGGCAGACCGGGGCCGGGAAGTCGGTCAATTTTGTGTCGATGCTGTCGCAGGCGTATGATGATTTCGACAAAATCGTGATCATTGAGGAAGGCGGCAGTTATTACAACCTGACCCAGATATTCGGCGATGAAGCGCAGTATATCGTAATCGATCCGAGCGCGAATTTGACGCTCAATTATTTTGATACCGGGGGGCTACCGTTGACGCCGGGCCAGATTGAATTCGTCACTACTTTTTTGACCGCCATGTGTGGAGCTTCAAGCACACTGGAAAAACTACAAGACGCTATAGCAATCTTAACGCCATTCGTTAATGCCGTATACAGTGATTCCTATATGGAGTGGCGGAACCGTCATCGGAAAGAGCTGGAAGAAGCCGCGCGGATCACCTTGACCGTGCAGAAAATGATTGATAAGCTGCCGCTGGATCAGAACACCATCCTCGACGCTTATCTCGTTTTGAAAGAAATCCTGGCGAAAAAAGACGGTTTCGATGACCATGAATGGGAATTTCGGAGCTTGTACCATGCTTTCAGCAAACAGGAAATCAATGACTGTATCATCGAAGATCCGGAGGAATTGCGGAATATTTCGTATGCGTTCATGGGCAAAGGTGATATGCCGTATCACAGTCAACTGGTTGAGGCGATTCGGGAGAATACCTTTTCGCACCTGGAACGTGCGGAAACCAACCGGATTGCCGCGCGGCTGGCGGTGTATTCCATCGAGAGCGGCAAAGGTTGTCTGTTTGATGGTGAAACCAGTATCGATCTGTCGAAAAAATGGATTCATATCGAGCTGGGAAAGATATCGCAGAGCAGCGATACACTGAAAAACCTGGTCGGCATCACGATCAATAATCTGATCAAAAATCAGATTATCAACATGCCGCGTTCGTGCCGGAAGATGTATCTGTTCGAGGAGGCGGCACGGTTCCTGACTTTTCCGGGAGCTGCCGAAATCATGAAACAGTGTTACGCTCAGTTCCGGAAATACTGCTGTGTTGCGGTGACGATTACGCAGTCCATCGCGCAGATGGCGGAATCGGGTGTCGGGCAGATCATTATGACGCAGAGCAAGATGTTTATCTTCCTGAAAAATACCGACAAAGTGGAACTGGACCTGATCACCAATTATGTGCCGCTTTCAGACGAAGCCAAACGGAATATCATGAGTTTTCCGTCGCCGGAGCATTTACCGCCGAACGACCGGTATTCCAGCTTCTTGCTGTACGCGCAACGCGCCGACTATCCGATCGTCGGCGTGGGCCGGAACTACGCTTCGCCGGCGATATTGGCTGCGGCGGCAACCTCGGGCGACCTGCACGGCAGATTACAGCGGATCATGAAGCGCCAAAAAGGCATGTCATATGCGCAACGGATCATTGAGGCCAGCGAAATGCTGTATGAAACGCATCCGGTATTTCAGAAATTGGATGCCATCGAAAAAGTCGGCAACGACCAGGTGAAAAATCTGGTCATCGACACCAAGGCGGAAGCCTTGAAACTAATCAAAATTATTTAAGCACAAAGGAGTTTTATGAATAAGAGAATATTGATGATTTTTTGTTTATTGGCAATGGGAATATATACCCACGCCGCCCATGTCGTATTTTCCGCCAAAAGTCAGACCGCCACTACAACCGTTATCCCGGTCAAAGACTGCTGCGACGGCCACCAGGGTTCTATCTGGGGCCTGGCCTATAAACAGGGTGAAAACATCACCGTCATGCTGACCTTGTATGACCCGGCGGGTACCTTGCTGATGCAGTCGCAGACGCATTACAACAACCGTTACAGTTCAAACGATAAAAAGGAACAGTGTTCGCTGGAACTGACATTTACCATGAAGAAAGGCAATTATCAGCTTGTTCGCGGCGGCTCCAGCGAACAGGAATTGGTGTCGGTAACGGAAAGTATTCTGCTGATTTGCTGGGATTGCGCCGGAAACGACGTGACGGAGCTGCAGAATGATTTCACCAAGCTGGAAACCGAGCTGCGAAACGAAATCGAAGGCAAGATCAACACCAAAACCAATGAATTGGAACAAGAGATTGATGCCCTGAAAAAGCAACTTCAGGATGCCATCGGCGACAGCGCCGGGGACCAGGCTGAATTGATCAAACGCATTGAAAATTATGAACGTCAAATCAGCACTCTGGTTTCGGAATTGGAGTTGATCAGTTCGCGCCTGGAGAGCCAGCGGACCGAATATCTCACGCAGTTGCAATCGCTGAAAATTGAGTATGAAAAGAATGCTGAAATTCTGGAACTGAAAATCAGCAATCTCGACAGCAAATACGCAACGGAAGTGTCGCGGATTAAGTCGGATGTCACCCAAATCGAACAGGACCTGAAATCTCTGGAAGCCAGTTTCCTGAGCGGCAATCAAACATTGAAATCGCAGATTGATACCCTGACCAGTCAGCATAACGCACTGCAAAATCAGGTAAATCTGGCGGAGCAGCAGCATCGCAATGATGTCAGTGCCATTCAGTCGCAAATTGATGCCAAAACATTGCAGATTCAGACGGAGCATCAGGCCGATATCAAACTCCTGGAACAAAAGATTGCTACCCTTGATTCCAGCAACAGCCAGGCAATCGCCGATCTGCAAAGACAGATTACGGAAAAGAATGCTGCCCTGACGGAAAAAATCAATACGGCGGTATCGGATTTGCGGCAGGAAATTACCCGGCTGGAAAGCAGGCATAGCGAAGATATCAAAGATTTGAAAAGTTCGCTTGCCGCAGTCGAATCCAAACTGGAAACGGAAGTCAATAAGCTCGAACAGACCGACAAGGATCTCTACGACAAAATTTCCGATCTGCGTGAAAAACAGGCCGATTATTATGCCCGGCTGGAAATTTTGAAAGTCACCCATGAGAAGGACATGGAGGCTTTGCAGAAAGAACTGGCAGCATTGGAAAAAGCCCACAAAGAGGATGTCGCTGCCATCAACGACAAAATCAGCCTTTTGCAGTCCGATGCCGATAAATTAAAGGTCCAGCATGAGAAAGATGTAGCGGCCATTCGAGGTGAAATCGACATAGTTGTCGATAAGCTGGACGCCGAAGTCCGGAAGATTTATCTGGAGCTGAAAACCCAGCAGGAAGCGTTGACCGAACATCAGCAAAAAATGCTGGAGGCATTGGATGATTTGCAGATGCAGATTACCATGCTGGATAAGGCTGTTACCGAGCGCTTGAAGAATCTGGAAAATCGCATCCGTTATGCGGTGTATTCGGACGAAAAATTGGCCGATCTGGTCAAAGAATATACGCAGGCGATTCAGAATAAGGAAACGGAAATCGCCGACCTCGACCTGGAAATCCGCGAAATGGAGGAACTGGGCCGCGACACCACCGCGAAGCAGGAAATTCGCGACCGGAAGCTGACCGAATTGCTGGCCTTGCGCAACGAATTGACAGACATTCAGTTTGCCATCAAAATCCGCAATGAAGACTCAGAATTTGCCGTGCACGAGGCGGAAATCGAGAAACTCAAAGCAGAGCTGGCGGCATTACGCCAGTCATCGGAACTGCTGTTGCAACAACTCGAAGAAAAGCTGATTGCCACGGAAAACCGGCTGCTGGCATTGCTGGATGAAATTCAGCAGGAAGCGGCGGCGGAAAATGCCAGTCTGCGCAAAGATTTGGAGGATTTTAAAGCACTGGTCCAGGTGTTCATCGATACCCTGCGCGAAGAACAGCTTTCCGGCGACGAAATCCTGCGGAAACTGATCATGGACATGGACGAATCGCACCGGGCATTGCTGTCGCAGTTGGACAGTGATTTTGCCTCACAACTGGAGAAGCTGAAATTCGAACAGGACGTGCAGTTTGAAAACCTGCGGAGCACCATCAATAACATCGCGTATCAGCAGCGGTTCAACAGCGGCTCCAGTGGAAGCTACGGCCTGCCAACGGTGCGTGATGAAGAAGTTCCGTCCGACAACCGCGACCTGCGCGTCAGCCCCACGGAAAGTTTAACAATCTATTAAAACGGAGGATTTATATGAAGAAAGTAGTTTATTTGTGTGCAATTATTTGTTGTGGAATCATGGTGGCCGGCTGTTCGTCGAGCCAGCTTAACCGGACTTCGGCCACGGATTTGTTGTCCCCGGCGATGGGGCTGGCGGGCGGCCTGATCGGGATGTACGCCACGGAAGACGAAAGCATGGGAACCCAGATGGCAGCCACTGGTGCCGGAGCAGTCGGGGCATTCCTTCTCGGGCAGTTTATCGAGAACAATTTCAAGGATGAACGCGCCAAGGAATACCGCGCCGGTTACGATCTCGGACGTTCGAATTCGGCCAAGGAACTGTACTGGACGTACCAGAAGCTCCATCAGGCGAAGGACGGCGAAAATCAACCTCAAATCAGGCTGTTTGATCTGCCGGTCCAGCATCCGAATGACGGCGTCAAATACATGCCGGACCACATCACATTGCCGGTTGTGCAATGACGGGAGGGTGTATGAAGAAATATTGTCTTATCTCAATACTTTTTCTGCTGGCTGGAAGCTCGGCCTGGGCACAATTCGCGGTGCATGACAGTGTATTGTACATTCACAATACGATCAAATCCATTCAGGATGAATTGTATCAGCAACTTGACCTGGATTTCCAGATGGACCAGCTCGGCAAGACGGGCGAAATTCTGCGAACATCGGTGGACACATTGAAGGTGGCGAAAGACACTTATCAGACCGTTGCCGATGTCTATGACACCGCCATGAATATCTCGAATTATATCGGCGATCCGGCCAAGCTCATTTCGTACATGAACAGCCGTTTCTGGAACGAGCACGAGATCACGGCGGCGTTGAATGCCACGAAAACCATCATGAATATGAGTGACGGTTCGGTGGCGAGCACGAATGACATCGAATATCTGCTGCGGCAGGCGGACTACGCCAGCACGGAAATAGATGTCAATTCGTCGCGTGACCTGGCGCATACGCAGAAAGGCGCGTTGGCGGTCAAAAAATTCATGGGCGAATGGGGTCCCAAGGCATTATTGCAGTTGCAGGATTTGAACCGCGAGGACCAGAAGTATAATGCCCGCAATTCAACACTGAACGAGATGCAGTACGCCACGTACAAAAACGGCATTTGGCAATCGAATACGTTAGGGCAGATGTTCGCGGCGCAGACCGCCCATTCGGCAATGGTGGCGCAGCAGATGTATCTGGAAAACTCCGTCCGCGACCAGGAAATGCTGGAGCGCGCGCAGGCCATCTATGACGCTCAAAAGACCAGTGAAGCCGGGGCCAAAGCACGTGAAACCACGGGGTCGTTTTCCGGGAATTTTATCGACACATTCATCGCGAGGTAGACACATATGTCAGGTTCAATAACGTTTAACAACATATCGCAGGTAATTCTGTCCACGCTGGACACGATGTACCTGGCCTGCATGGGGTTTGCCTTCCTGATTATCATGCTGTCGGTGTATCGGAATTACACGCAGTTCGGCGAACATTTCGGGCTGAAATACATGGTCAGCGTCCTGTTGACGGTGGTGTTCATCATCGTGTTTCCCAAAATGGCAGACTATATGTTCAAAGCCATGCTCGAATGGGGCCGCGAAGCCGGGAGACGGGTCGAAGAAATCGTTAAAGTTTTGCTCGTGATTCAGGTGAAGGGCGGCTTCCTTGATTCGGTCGTCACCGGTATTGCCAATCTGTTCTATAGTTGCGCGATCTGGCTCGGCAGTTTCATCCGCGATATCATGGTACTGGTGCTCTGTGGATTGTTCCTGATCCTGAAGACCTTGTCGCCGATCTTCATCGCGTTCTTGACTGTTCCTGAAACAAAAAGCATCGCGGTGAATTTCTTGACCATGGCATTCGGGCTGATCATGATGCCATTATGTATGCTGTTCGGCGATCTGTGCATGGTTTGGGTGATCTGCCAAATCTGGGAACATACCGGGCTCGCGGCAGCGGCAACCACCGCATTAGGCGGCGCCGGAGCGGTCGGCGGGGCATTAGCGGTACTGGCGGCGAACCCGCCGGGAGCCGTGATTGTCGCGGCCGGTGTGGTCGGGGCATTGTTTGCATTCGGTTGCGTTTTTACGCTGCTGTGTATCGTGATGTACGTGGGCATTCCGTGGGCATGCCTGTCGCTGTTCCGCGGCGCCGGAATCGGCAATGCGCTGGCCATGTCACTGAACACCGCCGCCAACATCATGCAGCTCGGCAAAGCCGGTCACGGTGCGGAAAAAGGTCTCGGGAATACTCTCGGTAATATCACCAGAAAATCCGGAGGCAAAAAATGAAAAACAGTAACATGCCACCGGCTGCTTGGCCGGGCGTGGTCCGCGGCGAAACGCGGGCGCTCGCAGAGCGAAATTCGGAGGCAAAAAATGAGTAAAGCACCTTCCGTTTATAAACTGGTCGGCTACCAGCGGAATTTGATCGCATTGTGGTTGATCTATCATATCGTAGTGTTGCTCGCGGTCTGTATCGGTGCATATTTTGCCTACCGGTACATGCTGATGCCGGACCGGGTGCTGGTGCTCGGCCGCGACCGCAATATCTATATCGGCAACTCGGCTCCGGTGGAGTCTGGATTAGTGCTGGAAGATATCGCGCTACGGGCGGCATATACGGTGCTGTCACGGAGATACGACTACCAGAATGACCGTACACTGGAGATGATTTTCACCAAGCGCGGCCAGGGCCAAGCGAAGTCTTATTTGAGTGGGACGCAGGAGCTTTTCAAGGAGCGTCAATTGTTTCAGGAAATTGACTCCTGCGAGGTGCAATATTCGAAAAAGGACGGTCAGTATTTCGCGCTGGTAAAGGGCGTTTTAAGGAGAAACGGCGTGTATTTTGGGCACCCGTATACGCAGATGCGGGACTTCGCGCTGATCATGCGTTTGGAGCGTTCGCAAAGTAACTACGAGCTGCCGTTCAAGGTGGCCGGAATGAAATATTTTGAGGAGGAAACAGAGAATGAATGACCCCAGTTATAAAAGTAAAAACAAGCTGTTGTCGAGAGTAATGATGGTGTATATCCCGCTGTCGTTTTTGACACCGGTGATGATGTACCAGCTCCGCGACAACAACCGCCTGATCGTCATCGACGGACGGCATTCGTACCACATCACCGAGTACGCCGATAAGGAAAAGCTGGTTCAGCTTTACGAGTACACGGCGCGTCTGGCGACTGATGCGTTCCTGATGCGGAATCCGAACGGTCTCGACCGGGCGGTACTGTTCGACGAAATGTATGTCGGCAAGGCCCGCCAGACGGCATTGGATCAATTGCGTTCGGAGATCGTCCAGTTCGGCAGCAACGAGATTCACCAGAAGGTCGAGATCCTGAACATCAAAGTATTGCAGGCCGACAGCCGCAAATCGTTTGTGCGGATCGAAGGTCAGCTTATCCGGTCGTTCACGCAGGACGGCGAGCGCGGTACATATGCGGTGAAGTTCGAGGCCGCGATGAGCCTCGCAACAAACTATGACCTTGCCAAAAATGCGGTTTACCCGTTCGTGGTCACGGAGATGACATATCGACAAGATGAAATAAAGCAATAGTTTCGGCTTCGCCGACCAGCGTATTCGTCGCTGGACCACGCCCGGGTAGCACCCGGTGGCGAATTTCTTAAACTCAAAATATATGGAGGATTATTATGTTAAGATTTTTATTATTTGCTATTACGACTAGTAGCGCTATTATTGTGAATGCCGGCAACATTGAAAAAATGAACCAGTTCCGGGAATTCCGTCTTACCCAAGGCGAGATTTATACCGTCAAAGTCAAAAAAGGAGACGGCGTCACCACCGTGACTTTTCCCTCGGAAATTTCCAAGTTGGCCGGCGTAAATGTCGCGTCCGACAATTCCGGCGATTTCCTGATCGCCGCCAAAGCCGGAAGTTACTACTTTAATCTGGTAGCACTGAAGCCCAAAGCATCCGGCACATTGACCGTGGTTTTCAACCGCAAAACCTATATCCTGCATCTCGTCCACGACGAAAACGAAGCCTATTCGGCGGTAAACTTCACCGGTGCCGGTGGCGGCGGTCGCACCATATCAAGCGGCGGCAAAGTCACTCCGGCGCGATTATTGTCGCTGATCGACCTGTCAAAAGCATACGACCTGATGATGCTTCGTTATCCACACGAACTGCAGGACTCCATCCGGGCAAAAAATCACCGGATTTTTGAATTCGAAAAATTCAAAATCGAGCTGCTGGAAGTCATCCGTTATAATACCGACGATACGCTGGTCTTCAAAGTATTGATGCACAATCCCACCGCAGAAGAAATTCCCTACGATAAGTTCAGTTTTTCGGTCCGGGTCGCCGGTAAACCCTACCACATGAGCGCCGCCGACGCGAGCGGAATCATGCCCCCAAAATCCGCGACCTGGGCCTTTTTTGCCGTCACCGGCACGACTACCGGCGGCCGGAATAACCTCGCTCCGGACAATGATTTCATCATCGGAGTGACTTGCCGGTATATGGAAAACGAACTGATCATAAGGACAAACGAACAGCATGAAAATACGCCTCAGATTGAAACACCGTCCACCGAAAACCACTCCGGACCGGAGGAAGCATTGGAGACTCCCACCAATGAAATTTCCGTGGAAGAAGTAGGAGAATGACTATGAATTTACGCGAAGTAACCAAAAAATTACGGAGCCCGATGGGCAAAGCCCTGGTCTTTCTGATTGCGGTCATCATTCTGACGTTGGCGGCGATTCCGTTTCTGATGCGCGATGACGCCGGTAAGCTTGAAGCTGGCGACACTGAAAGCCGAGCGGAGGGTAGTTATGACATACCCGGTACGGTCAAACCGATCCAAAGCGGCAAACGTTCCGGTGATGGTAAAGTCGTCGAGAAGAAAAATCCGGGCGTGATTACCGAGGGTAAATCGGTACGTCCGCCGACAACTCCGCGTGCTCCGGTTGAACGTTCGAAAGGTGCGGATTTCAGGACGACGGTACGCAATACGGCACCGCCGTCCGGCCCGACAATCACTGTCATTGATGGTGAGAATTCCAGCAACAACAACGTATTCGTCTCGGAACGTTTCGCGCCATACGGCAGGATGATTTCCTGCAAGATGATCAATACGGTCGAGTCCGGAAATACCCAGACGCCGTTGATCGCGGTTGTGTCTGAGGATTTGTGGTGGACCAATACCAGCGGCGAGAAGAAACTGATCATTCCTGCGGGAACCGAGGTGCATGGATCGATAGACGGTTCAAAGCCGATTCGTAATCGTCTGGTGACAGGAAATAACTTTGTCCTGGTCTGGCAGGCTGGCAGTGGTATGGTTGGTTTCGAGCTCCAGCTCAAGGGTATTGCATTGGAAAAATCCACATATCCGGATAATCAGATGCTGGCAACAATTAGCGATATGTCGGCGGGCATTCCCGGACAAGTGGTTTCGAACGAAAACCTATCCAAATTCATGATGTATACGCTGGCGTTCGCGCAGGGCGTGGCGCAAGGGTATCAGACCACCGAAGTCTATTCCGATTCGGGAGTGACGATTTCCACGCAGGACGGCACCACGAAAAGCGCAATTGCCCGCGGTACGGAAACTCTGGCGCAGGTTATGCTTCAGGACGTTTCGCAGATGATCGCCAAGGAATCGTACTACATCCGGGTGGCAGCCGGGACGGAATTCTATTTGTTCGTGCAACAGGTGATCAACCTGGACGACGCCAAAGTCGCGGACACACTGCTGAACCAACTCGAAGAAAAAAAGAGCCAGAGCGAACAACCCCGGCAGTCGCATCGCAACGTTTTAAACTCATTTTCACAAAAATAAACCCGCCACCGGGTGCTACCCGGACGCAGTCCAGCGCGCGGACAGCGCTGGTCGCGCAAAGCGCGAAACCAAGGAGAAAAAAATTATGTCTAAAAAGAAAATCATTGCCATCGTATCTGTAACATCCATTATCGGCGCAACCTTAACCGGTTGCTGGACCAAAGCGGAGCCGCCGCTGAAACCGCAGGAATTCGCTCACGTACCGGTATTTGTCGCCGCCGGCGCCATTCCCGGCGACAGCCAGGAAAAAGTCCTTTATGATTCCCAACTCAAAGCCTACGCCGTGGGCCGCTACATCGACCCCGCCAATGGCACGGTGATGCACGAACAGCATACCGTCTACCGCATCGAACAAATGCCGCGCTGGAACCTGATGCCCCAGCCCGACGCCGACCCGGTAATGCTGGCCCAGCGCCAACAACAGGAACGCTACGCCGATGCCTTGTCCGGTCAGCTCTCACTTGCCGTCCGCGACATGCAGACAGCCAAGGATCAGGTCGAGTTGCTTATAGCCAAGCAGTCCAACGACCAGGAACGTGCCGCCGAATTGCAGGCCAAACTGGACGACATGACCAAAAAATTCGGCACGGTCTCCGACAACGTCCTGAAGTCGTCCGAAACCATTCGCAAACTCGAATCCGAGCTCCGCAAGCTCCAGAAAGAAAGCGAAGTCATGAAGCTCCAACTCAAACGCAACCGGGAGTTCCTCAATGAAAAATAACTGGTGCAGATGGCTGATTCTGTTCTGGCTGTTCCTGCTGACATTAGTGGTATTCGTCCTGATCTCCAAAACCTATGAACTCGAAGAAAATCAGAAAGAGCAGCAGGAAATCCTGATTCATCAGACCGAGATCATCGCCCTGAACACCGTCATGCTCCGCGCCCTGGTCCTGCCGGATGATAAGGAATCGGAGGTTATAAACAAATGATATCTGTTTTCAATTCTATCCGAGGGCCGCCGATTTACTTGTCCCCCGTCGGAAAGCTCTAATAATTCCAGGTTTTATCACAAATGAGGTTACAATGAATAAGATCAATCAGAATCAGCTCGAAAAAATTGAAAAGTTGTATAAAAACGGTCAGGTGGATATTCCTTCCAGAAAGTTTCTTGAAACGATGAGTTCCATGGAATTGGAGGAATTTATCGGCAAGGCTGCCAGAGCCCCGAAAGGGTCGCATACGCCTTTGAGTAAGAAATTTGCCAAGTCGTTGATCGCTTTGATTCACAAAGGCTATTTGGATATCTCTGTGGAAGATCTGGAATTTATGAGTGAAGAAACGGGATGGAAATATTACTGGATGGGCAACAGGCCGGATTTCAGCGGGCTGAACTGTACTCAGCGGCAGTGCAAACGGATCCGGGTGATGATGAAGGAAAATCTCATCGACCCCATCTCGGAAAATGAACTCAAAAGTCTCTCTTTCAAGGACGCGGTAACGCTGATCCGGAAGGGAGAGGAACAGGTAATGAAACGTAAAACCAGGAGGGCATAATATGTCGTTATTATTTATAACAGCGGGTACCAAGGGCGGTATCGGCAAAACCATGACCGCTACGATGTTGGCCGATACCGCATTGCTCAACAATATGCAGGTCGTCTTGTACGACTGCGACAATGAGAATGAATCGCTGAAAAACTCTTATCTCACTCCGGCGGAAAACTGCCGGATTGAAACCGTAAGAATGTTAAGCGACGAAGTCGATATGGATTATCCGTTGGACTTCGTGGTCAATGACATCATCCGTACCGAAAGCGGTTCGAAAAATAAATCGCAAAATGTTTATATCGTCGATATGAAGGCGGGAACAACCCATTACACGCTGGAATGGCTGGAAGAATTTCCGTTTGACGATATCCGCGCGCAGGGAATCAAAATCTACATCGTCGGCTGTATTACCGCCGATTTCGACAGCGTGTACACGTTGTCGCGCTGGATCGCCCGTTTCACAGAAGATATGCTGGAACAGAAACTGCACTTTTTGATCGTAAAAAATCCCTTTCAGGGGAATAATTTCGACTGCTATGAAGAAGTTCTGGCCGACAGCATGGAGGGGGAATCGGGTTCGAATCTGGTGATTGAACTGCCTGATTTCGGACGCCGTTATTCCAAAAGGTTGAAGGATCATCATACGACATTCGGGCAGGTGGCGACCGGAAAAACGGTAATAAAACAGTTTGATTTTATGGACAGACACCGGGTTGACATAGGGTTTCAAAGAGTAAAGAAGGCATTTGAAGCCGTTTGGGCGCCGCCGCCGCCGGCGTCTGAAGAATCGAAGCAGTGAGGCCGTTATGGAAAACTCTCCGTTGAATTTCTACGAAGAAGATTTGCTGCTGCGCCTGGTTGCGATGGGGGCCACGCCGCCGGTCGATCTCGGCACGATGAGTCCGGAAAAACTGGAAGACATCGTGGTCAAGCTGCCGACGGTGCATGTGTATCAGTTTGAACTGAACGATACGGCGACGGTCTGTTGCGACATTTCGTTGAAGGGCCTGCAGAAACAGGTGCTTCAGGCACTGGACAAGCATGATATCCGGGAAAATCTTGATTATCAGGTCAGCCGGGAATACTCGCCGGAAGCCTGGATGCTTTATCTGCGGAATGATGTTTCAACGGTCAATGCGGACGAAGTCTGCGACATGTTCGGCCGGTGGGGGATTCAGTTGGAACCGGAAAGGATCAGCAAGGGATTTTCGGCGGAATTCGGGGAGAATTTCGAATACAACAACCGGGCGCTGCAGGAGCGGCAGTTTGATTTGCTGTCGCGCCTGGCTGCGGCCGGTTTCATCGAACCGGTCGATTTCGATACGGTAACGACCAGTGAAGCGGACCGGATCATCAATGGGTTGCCATCGTTGACACAGGCGACATTGCTGTTTGAAACGGTAGACGGTTTTGTCCATGAAAAATTCGTCAACGTCGATGAATTTTACCTGAAAAACGTCTACATGGGCGTGGCGCATGAGTATAATTCTTCGCTCCAGATGGAAGATGCTCTGAATGATAACTTCGAGGAGGAATTCAGTGTTAATGAGGTGCTGAAAGAAACCAATTATGAAAAAACGCGGAAGGTCGTTGGAGCCGGTACATCGACCCTCGACAAACAGGTCCGGAAATATTTCGATGACCATCCGGATATGGAGGATAAACTGGTCCATAGATACATCGAAACAACCGGCGGAATGGCATGGCTGAACTATTTCAAGCAGGATGTTCAGTATGCGAATCCCGGCGATACCGGCAAGGCATTTGCGCCATTGAAACGCGCCTTCAAAAACTGGGAAATTGAAGCCAAAAAGGCAAGGCCGGAGTTGGCGTTCCGCAATGATTTCAACCTGAATATGGACGAGGCACGGTTGAAATTCCAGTCCAGGCTGATTCAGGCGGTGGTGCGGGCGGGAATCGCCGCGCCCATGGCACTGAACGACTGGCGGAATCTGACTCCGGAAACTGCCGGAAAATTCACCGCAAAAATACCCTTGCTGCCGGATCAAAATCATCCGGGCGACTGGGTAAAACTGTTTCAGAATGAAGTCCCGAATGCATTGGAGCTGAATGATTTGAAAGTTCAGTTCGATGCGGCCGGAATCATGTACGATGAAGCCTTGATAAAAGCGTCATTTAAAAATTCGCCTCCGAAACCAAAACAACAGAAAGGAAACGAAAAAATGTTTGAACCCACAGTAGAAGATTACAAGAAAATGATGGGACGGCTGAGAAGCAAAGGATTGCCGCACATGCCGCCGGAAGAATGGAAAAATCTGTCTTTGCCCAAGGCGCAGGAACTGGTCCGGACCTTCGACGAACAGCCCTCGGAAAAACAGCTCAACCTGATCCGGGACATGTTCGCCGAGGAAAGACTGGACCCCGGCAAAGTCGATATCAATGTCATTTCCAAGATGGAAGCGACGATGTTCATCGACCGCGCGCCGAAGCTGGAATTTTCGAAGGAGATGCCGGCCAATCCGATGACCGACAACACCAAAAACGAACTCCGCCGCCTGATCCAGCAGGAAAAAACGCCCCACATTCCGCTGGGCAAATGGAACACGATGTCCGAGGAAGAAGGACGGCAGAAAATCGACAATGTCCGCGCCCGGACGCCCGCGTCGGAAAAACAGATTGCGTTGATCAAATCGGAAATCGACGCCGGCAATATCACCGTCAAAGACCTGGCAAAATTCATCCATGCGCCGGTGATCGGCGAAAAGGAAATTGACGGTCTGAATATGCTGCAGGCTGGGAAAATCCTGGAAAATCGGCCCGCTTCCGTCGCCCAGAAGGAACAGCTTCAGAAGCTCATCGACTCCAAACGGATCGAACCGATGGATATGGCGGAGCTCACCATGGGAGAGGCCAGCCGGAAACTCGACGAAGTGTTCAAGGGCCCCCGCGAAGAGCGCGATCCCAACGGCCCCGCCACCGAAAATCAGAAAACGGCATTGAAGGAGCTTTCCGCGAATAAAGAGATTCCGGAAATCCCGCAGAAGGAACTCGACACAATGACATTCGAGCAGGCCACCAAACGTCTGGAGGAAGCACCGGCGACAAAAGTCCAGAAGCGGGCAATTTCCCAATTCGTCAACGAGGGCAAACTGGATTACATCCCGTCGGATGTTTACGCCAATTTGAAGCGCAGCGAAGCCTCGGTGCTGGTCCAGGTCGGCAAAGGCGATCTGCCGAGAGACAAACAACCCGATTTTTCCGGGCGGGAATATCCGGCGTCCGATTCGCAAATAAAAGTCCTTGAAGAGCTTCGGGAAAAAGGCAAGATTCAGGAACTGCCGCAGAACCTGACCGGCAAACAGGCGGACGCCATGATCAAGGACGCCACCAATAACGATCCGGTCGGCACCAACCAGATCGGGATTCTCGAAAGCAAAATCGCCCAGGGATTTCTCCCGCAAATGAGCGACGACGAAAAGAAAAACCTGAATCGCGGTCAGTTTCTCGACCTGATCGAAAAAGCCAAGGTCAAAGAGCACGAAGCCGGGGGAAAAGGCCGGAAAGCCCCGGAACAGTCAAAACCTAAAAGCCCGAACAAGGAAAAATCGCCGGCCATGTCCCGGTAAAAACAACGCAATACGCCCGGTTTCGGCCGGGCTTTTTCAGGAGCAATCAGCATGAGTGAAGAAAAGGAATTCAATTTGCGCGACGCCGCGGTAGCGGTAGTCATGGCGGCGGACGGTCCACGAGGAAAAGTCATCGAACTGTTGACGAAATACCAGGAGGCCGGCCTGGAGGACGATATCGTTTATGCCATCATTTTCGAGCTCGAAATCATCATGCGCATTCAGGAAAAAATCAATTTCCAAAACCACCAAATGAACGAATTGATGTTGGCCCGGCTGGAAAAATTATGCAACGCAAATCAGGAAAAAATGCTGGACATCGTTAACCGTCAACAGATGACCGGACGTTCACAGTTCCGTCGCCTGATTTCCCTGCATCGCGAACGGTTGTTAACCCGGCTGATCATGATCTGCGCCCTCGGATGCCTGTCGATCTTCGCCGGGCTGGGCGTGTTTTACTTTTATGTACTGATGGTTTGGTGAATGATATAGCAGCATGAAAAAGCCGTTTATACATATTGAAAAAGAGAAGCCGGTTTCCATCAATTGGAATCTGTTTTGTGTATATCGGCTCTGTTTTATTATCGTCGAAATCTATTTCGAAAGCGGTCCGTGGCTGTCTCCTATCTACCACAGTTTCAATATCTGAATTTTTAATATATTTGAAGATATTTGAACCTAAAAAGTAGATAGGAGATTTTTATAATGACAAAAATTGGTGTTTTGTTTGTGTGTGTATTTTGCGTATGTAAAGTAATGGCGGTGCAGTTTATCGACGGCACGTTTTCAAGCTATGTCGAAGGGTATAATCTGAGCAATGTCGCCAGGGTCACAATTCCCGAAGAATACGAGGGGTATACGATTACTCTGGCGTTTTTCGGCGGTGCCTGGGTCGATGATGATGCGCCTGGGGTGTTTTATTTGTACAACCCCAATAATCAGGCGATGTCGTCGCAGGTTTTGCGCGCCGGAGATCATCAGATTGAAGGGACCGTCGCATTTTACACTAAAACAAAAGCCATTCCCGGCAATTATTATATCAGTTACCGGGAATGGTGCCGGTTTATGCGCATCCAGTCCTTCTATGCGATCGTCTGGGACGCGCCCGGCGATGACTTGGAGCGCATTCAGGAGGACCTGAATCAGCAGATCACTGATTTGCGTGATGAGTTGACTGGGACCCTGGATTACCGTCTGGGTCAAATGCAGGATGAAATTGACGCTCTTCGGAAACAACTGAATGAAGCCATCCAAAAAAATGAAGAAGATCATGCCGCATTGATTCGCAGAATTGAAGATCATGAACGGGAAATAAAAACGTTGATCACCGAGTTTCAGTTCAATCTGGCACGTTTGGAACGACAACAAGCGGATTTTCTTGCTCAGCTGACTGTCTTGAAAATCCAGCATGAAAAAGATGTTGAGATGATCTATTTGAAAATCGATAATCTGAACAATCAGTATTCGCTTGAAGTATCGAGAATTCAACTGGATATTTCCCGGATTGAACGGGAATTGTCTTCACTGAATCAGACGGACCGCGATTTATATGATAAAATCAGCGATCTCCGTGAAAAACAGGCCGATTATTACGCCAGATTGGAAGTCATCAAGGTCACACATGAGAAAGATAAGGAGGCCTTGGAAAAAGAGATCGCCGCCTTGCAAAAAGAGCACGATGAAGATGTCCGGCTGATCAATGAAGAATTGCAACTTCTCCAGCAGGAAATGGATAATTTGAAGAAACAGCATGACCGGGATATTGCCGCTATTCAAAATGAAATAAAGAATATTCTGGACAAAATGGACTCCGAGGTTCGCAAGCTCTATCTGGAACTGGAAAACCAGAAGCAAGCCTGTGCGGAATATCAGGAAAAAATCCTGAAGTCAATCGACGATCTGCAAATGCAGATTACCCTGCTTGACAAAGCCGTCACTGATCGTCTGAAAAATCTGGAAAATCGAATCCGCTATGCGGTATATTCCGATGAAAAACTAGCCGATCTGGTAAAAGAATATACACAATTAATTCAGGACAAAGAAACCGAAATCGCCAACCTTGATTTGGAAATCCGCGAACTGGAAGAATTCGGCCGCGATACCACCGCAAAGCAGGAGCAGCGTTCCAAAAACCTGGACGAACTGTTGGCCTTACGCAACGAATTGACCGACATCGAATTCGCCATCAAAATCCGCTACGACGATTCCGAATTTACCGTTCACGAAGCCGAGATCGAGCGTCTGAAAGCCGAACTGGCCGCGCTGCGCCAATCATCCGATCTCCGCATCCAGCAGCTCGAAGAAAAGCTAATGGATACGGAAAATCGCCTGCTGGCGCTCCTGAACGAAATCCAGGAATCCGCCGCCGCTGAAAATGCCTCGCTCCGCAAAGATCTGGAAGACTTCAAAGCACTGGTCCAGATATTCATCGAAACCCTGCGCGAAGAGCAAATTTCCGGTGATGATACCTTACGCAAGTTAATCTCTGAAATGGACGAATCCCACCGGGCCTTGTTGTCGCAATTGGATACCGATTTCGCGGACCGTCTCGAACGCCTGAAATTCGAGCAGGATGTACAATTCGAAAATCTGCGTTCAACGATTAACAATATCGCCTATCAGCAGCGTTTCAGCAACGGCAATTCCAGCGGTTCCTACGGCCTGCCGACAGTGCGCGACGAAGATATTCCCAGCGACAGTCGCGACCTCCGCGTCAGCCCGAATGAGAGCCTGAATTTGTGGATAAACTAAAAAAGAACAATCGAGGCCGACGTTCGGCCGCGGGGTTCGGGGCTGCGGAAGCCCCGAGTTCCCCCTTAATAAAAGGATTTAACAAAATGTCAGTATTAGACACGGAAATCATGAATTTTGAAGGTAATTCCTGGACCACACGCGATGCTTCGACGGGGCTGATTTGCTTCGGTATGACCGGCAGCGGTAAGTCTTCGGGGCCGTTGCGGAGCATTGCGATCCGGTATTTGGAATTGGGGTATGGCGGGATTGTATTTTGCGCCAAACCGGATGAATGTGAGACATGGGAGGCTTACGCCAAAGAAACCGGGCGAGAAAAAGATGTTACTAAGCTGAGCGAAGAGACGTTCAGCTTCCTGGATTATGAATTTTCGCGTCCGGCGGATGAAGGCGGCGGACAGGTCGAAAACGTGGTCGCCATTTTTTTGGAAGTGGTCAAAATTTCCAAAGATAAGAAGGCCGGAAGCACCAATGACGAATACTGGGAAAACGCCATCAAACAGTTCCTGCGGAATACCATTTCGTTGCTGGTGATGGCGCGTGAACCGGTGACATTACCGAATATCAAGGCTGCCATTGATACGGCATTGCGCTCGAATGAAATCGCGGAAAATTTAAAGGAGTATTTTACCGAATTCAAAAATTTCAGTGGAATTGAATACGGCGATGAGATCCGGCTGGCTCCGGGTAATGCCGGATTTGAGACGGCCATACGGAAATTTGGAGAGGAAATAAGCAAGACGGATGGCGAGCGTAAAGAAGTTCAGCAGACGATTGATGCATCGCGGCAGTATTGCAATTCACTGATGATGAAGGCCATTTTTTTCAGCAATCACCATTCGCCCGATTATGAACTCGCTTGTAACTATTTTCTGATCGAGTTTCCGCAGCTGGACGAACGTACCCGGAGCAACACGATTTCATCGTTTACGGTGCTGGCCGACAGTATGCTCCGTGGTGAATTTCTGCGCTGCTTCGGGTCGGATACCAGTTCTTTGATCATGGAAGATATGTACCGCAAAGGAAAAATCCTGATCGTGGACCAGGACGTAAAGCGTCACGGCCTGGTTGGACAGATGACCGCCGCCATCATCAAGCTATGTTTTGAAAAAATGATCGAGCGCCGCGAAGATATTACTGATTCCAATGCTCGACCAGTGTTCCTGTGGGGCGATGAATGCCAGTTTTTCGCTTTGGATTATGACCAGAAGTTTCAGACCACGGCCCGTTCCAGTCGAACGCTGACCGTGTATGCCACGCAGAATCTCGATAACCTTTACGACGGTTACGGCAAGGAAAAAGCCAATTCCATGATCGGCAATCTCGGTACTAAAATCTTTTGCCAGAACGGCGACCATACCACGAACAAATGGGCCGCCGATTCCATCGGACAGGAGGTACTCCGCCGTCACAGTCAGAACATCGGCGACAGCAAATCCGGTTCCATGAAAGGCGATTACAACAAATCCGACAACTTCACCGAAGGCTGGTCCGAGCAAAAAGATTACAAGGTTGATATCGTCAATTTCACCACACTCCAAACCGGCGGCCCGCGCGGCCAATGCAAGGTCGGCTACATCTTCTGGCAGTCCGGCCGCATCCTGAAAAACGGCGATGTATACGTCCTTGGCGCGATCAACCAGAAGTGCCGCAAAATGTGCGGCACCCGCCTCGAACGCCATTGCCCTCCGGTCCCAAAAATCGGCAGCAAAGACACCCCCAAAGGCTTCGGTATCTATTGGTACGACTACGTAAATCTATCCTTCTTTATCTTCTCATCATCAATAACCGCTGCCGGCCTCTACCTGATCTTTGCAGAAAAGGATCACCTGCTGCTGGAAGTTCCCGAAGTAGGCATCATCACCGTGGCAACCATCCTGCTCTGGTTCTCCGCCTTCGCCATGGATACATCCTGGGCCATCCTCAAAACCCTCGTAGAACTGCTCTGGTTCAAACTCCGCAAGAAACGCCGCCCAAAAATCAAAATCATCAATCGCGTCCCGCTGGTAGTTTTCACCTGGCTCTACCTGTTGCTGATCCTGATCTTGGTAACGCAGGTCCAATTGCTCCTTTACGAAGGCAAAGACTTCCTGCATCTGCTCGGCTTCGGTGCTCTCGCCAGCCTCGCCCACCGCTTTCTGAAAAGCGCCGGCGGCCGCTCCATCCCCATCAATTAGTCGAACTCGTCGGTGATCCCAAGATAATTCTTAACTTCCCCCACGGTCCGCATTTCAAAATATTCGCGGAGATCATGTAAAGTCCAGTTATCGTATTTCAACTGAAAATAACCGAACGTTCTTCGCAGCATATGCCCGCCGAACCGTTCGCTGGAAATACCGCTTGCTTCCGCTGTTTCCGCCAGAAAACGCCGTCCATACCCGGCGCTCCACGGAATCGGCGGTTTGTTTTTCTGGCAGAATTCATTGTTCTGGAAAAGATAAACTTCATCCGGGTATTTTTCGCGCATTTCCCGGATCAGATCCTTGCATTTGTCAGGGAGGAGGATTTCCCGGTTTTTCTTCCTCTTGTACCTAGATTCCAACAATATATACATAAATTCCTTCGGTCGCCCCTTATCCTTCAGATGGACCGATTTCAACTGCAAATCCTCATACTTAATCGGAAGAATTTCATCCATGTCCAGGCCGGTTCCGAGAGCCATCAGAAAAAACAGATACTGCTTGTCCGTATAACGCCCCTCTCTCACGCCTTTCCGTATCTTACGTTCCCATTTCGCTGTAATTGAGGGATTCGTGATGATCTTGACATTCATAGTTTTTTCTCCAGTTCAAGTAAATTTTCTGATATTTCTTTACGCTGTTTACGGAAGTACCGGGATAACCGCTTTCACTGATTCCTTCCGGCATCGGATGGTTCTCGATAAACTTCTGGCGTGCCTTTTTGCGGGCCGTTTTATCTGATAATCCCTGATCAATAAAAACACGATAATATTCGTCATATTCCTTGCCCCATTCATACCAGAGATAATGATAATTATATTGTTTTTGTTCAAGTTGTTTAAGCAGGATTTCCGCCGTTTTCAATACCTCATGCGTCGGCGCCAGATGCATGAATTCCTCCCGATGGATATTCATCCAGGCCACTGATAAATCATACAGTGACGCGGCAAAATTATCTTCCGCCAGACCGGCCAGTTGCAATGTTTTAACTAAAAAATTGTATATTTCTTTCAGCATCGTGTGTATATTATCGGGCGGAACTGGAAACTTCTTCATTTTCTCGATGAAACGGACCGGTTCGCCAATATCGCCGAACGTGTTTAAATGCCAGCTTGCCACGGGCTGTTGAATTTTTTCGATCCGCAAAAATACGGAAAAATCAACCAGATAATCATCGATTTCCGGGAAATCACCGGACGGATGATAGAAATACAGCAGATTATCCAGATAATAACCGGCCAGATTACAAGCGATTTTAGCTGGAATATTATTAGGGGATATTTGAGAAGATAACGGCGGAAAAACACTTAAAGCCCGCATCGAAAGCAATGCGGGCTTTTGCTGATAAATATCAGGATATGCGTCTTCCAGTCTGTTCATTGCAAAATACGTTTCCATAACTATATATAAGATAACGTATTTTGTAACTATTTCAAGATGTTCCGATGAATTTCATTTGTTTTTGTGATCTTCGATCAGCTTGATTATACTGCTCTCATGAATCAGTACTTTCTTGGCCGCCAGACGCGAATATTGCAGTTTCCCGCTCTTCATCCAGGTATAAACCGTTTTCCGGTCGGCCCGCATGATTTCGCAGGTCTCTTTAATCGTTTTATACTTGCCCAGCTTCGGTTTCAGAAGTTCTTCCCATACCGGATTCGGCATATCTTTTATTTTCGCTTCCATATCCGGAAGTTTCTTGATCAATTCCAGATCTTCTTTGCTGATTATCCCGCTTTTGACCAGCGGTTTCAGTACGTTTATTATTATGCTCATGTTCTTTTTCATATAGCCTCCTTGTCGAGAAAGAGAATTATAACCGGAAAAATCACATAAGTCAATACTTTTGCCGCCCTCAAACCGTCACGCTCGGAAGATTGACGGTTTTTATTCGGAAATCAGATATGTGGGGCCTGTTTCCAGAGCAGGATTTTCTTCGTTTCCGTTAATTTGCAGAAGCAGCGCATGTACCTTATCGACAACCGGATCGGGAGCCGAATCGATGTATTCGGCAATCTGCTTCCGCAGTTGGTCATAGGTCAGCGCATTGGACGCACTATAAGATGTCAGCAGCCCCCTCATTCGCGTCAAACCTTCGATACGGGCCTTTTTATCGGCATGCTTCTGGTAATGCTCCGTCATGGACTGGCTGAAATGCCCGACAATACTTTTGATCACCGGCAGCGAGACACCCCGAATCCCCGCATAGTAACAAAAACAGTGCCGCAGTGAATGGAACCCCTTGATCGACTGCGCCTTCTTACGCCCCGGAATCCTTTTTTTCGTTATGATCCCCAGCGAATTGAGATAGTTCTGAATCCGGTTGTTCAGCGTATTCCGGTGATGGTAATACAGCTCCGCCGCCTCCGGCACAATATACTCTCCCTGGCCGGTTTTCGGATACTGCTCCATCAAAAATTCATTCAATTCACGCTCAATCGGAATTTTCACCCAGGTTTTCGTCTTGATCGTCAGCCGGATAATCTCACGATGCAGGAAATCCGGATTCTCCGCCAGCGGACTGAACTGCTCGATTTCGGTCCAACGCAGTGTTGCCGCGTCGCTCAGGCGCAATCCGGTGAAGATACCGATCATAAACAACTGCTGGATCAGTTCCGGCGGATTCGCAAAAATCAGACGCAGTTCTTCATCCGTAAATATATCCCGCCCCTCCGGGTTCAGCTTCAACGGATGAATCTGGTAAAAAGGATTCTCCTCAATCGTATAACCCAGCTCCGAAAGCAAAAAACTGAACACCGCCTTGCACGTCGAATGATACCGGTTCAGCGTCGTATTGCTCAGTGCTCCGCCGTATTCATAGTCCTTGAATTTTTTACGTACCGGGCAATTCTTTTTCACATAAGAAATTTTGGTGTTCCAACGCCCGTTCCGCCGGATATGCGCAATATATGCCTCCGCGTGAACCTTGTCGACTTCATCCAACGTCGTCAAACGGTAATTATCCTTCACAAAGCTGACAAAATCCTCCCAGTAACGCCGCGTCACCTTCAATACTCCGCTCGAAGCCGCCCGCGCATGCGGCTTGCTCAAATGCCGGTCAAACGCATTGTCCAAAGTAATCGTCAACCGTGCTTTCAACTTTTTCAACTTTGCCCGTTCCGACAGATACTCCTCCCGCGTCTCGATTTCAACCAACTTCTTTTTATTGGTCAGAAAAACCTTCGCCGCCTCTTCCGCTTCCGCCCGCGCACTGATACTCTCGTTATTGACGGTTTTCAACGGCGTACATTTCCGCTTGCCGTCACTGTCCGTATATTGCAGATAAAACTTGTTCTGAACCTTGAATACTCGTCCCATGCCATTGTTGCGCTTTTTCTTTTTCATATAACCTCCGAAGTTAAGCTTTTATCACAGATGCCCCTGCAAATCAACGATTTCAATCGAAACAAAATATAAAAACCGTCAATCTCCGGAGCTTGACGGTTTTTAGCATTTCAAGGGATAATTTTACCTGAAAAATTATTTCGCAAAATTTTGCAAATTTTCCAAAAGAGCGATCAGCGGAAGTATGTTCCTGAGCGTGGCGATGTGTGGAATCCGAAAAAGCGATATTTCAACCAAAACAACAATTGCAAAATCATATCACACTAACAACAAACAAGATACAATCAAATCACAAAACAACCTCAATAACGATGATCGCGATCACGACCAGGAGTTCGATAAGGGTGAAAACTCTGTTTCTCATGACTAATCCTCCTGAAGGATAAGATCCTTGTGTTGGTTGATCCATTGACGGGTCTGCTCCACTGCTTCCAGCCCGATGTCGGCAATGCAGTTCGAGCAGAAAATAATTCCTTCCAGTTTACCCTGCTGCAGGTATTCGAGATACACGGCAAGTTGTTCCTCCATCAACTCCGGCGGCATCGGTTTCGCGTCGCCGTAATCCCACATGTAGCAGCCCGCGAGGTGGCGCTTGCCGGGGGTGGCGGCGATCATTTTGTCGAGGTTTTCGCGCAGCTTAGGAATATTATAACTGTACCAGGTCCAGAAGGTTATGACATCGCAATATTCCAGGTGCCGCTGTACCGGGTCGTTCAGCTGGTGCTCGTACCAGACGACCCACAGATCCATGTCGCGCCCGGTTTCGTCCTTCAGGCGTTTGCGGATGGTGTCGAGGTTTTCCGGCGGGAAAATTTCCATACGGTGCGGGTTCAGGAAGTCGTCCAGCACGGCTCCGGTGATGTTGGGGAACTTTTTCGCCTGGCGGATCACTTCCTCCATGTCGCCCTCGCCGGTGTTGTTGCGGTCCGAACCGCAGGAGCCGACCACGGACCAGACCACCTGTTCGAGACCCGCCAGCTGCTTCGATTCGTTGTCGAACGGCGGCAGGGGATCGTTGCCCATCACCACCCGGCAGCAGTTCGGGATATCGAAAAATTTGCACCCCTCCGCCGGGGTCATTTTATTGACGCCGGGCAGCTTGTAATGCCCGGGAGCGTGGTGTGAATTGGCCGTCTGGCCCCATAACCAAAGATTGTCGCGCAAAGTAATCATATTTCTTATTTCATCCTTTCGATTGCATTATTTCCGGCACTGAATATATTATACCTCTAACGATGTGTCAAATAAATGTCTTGGAAGGTGAAATAAATGTCAATTCCTGCAAAAGTAGATCAACGCGGCCGGGTTTTCCGGCATCCGGATGTCATGATTCTGAGAGTCGGGCGCAATCTGCATCTGCAGGAGTGGAACATCAGGGACCGGCTGGCTCCGTACTGGTATCTGTGCTGGAACCAGACCCCCGGCGCCGAACTGGTTTTTCATAACCGCATCGTGGAAATGACCCCCGACAAGCTGATCCTGATTCCCGCCATGACCAAGTTTTCCACCCGCTCGAAAAAACCGTTCATCCATTGCTCCGTCGAATTCTCCGCAGGTGTGCCTTTCAAGGAAATCGCCCACCGCGAAATCATCTTTCCGGCGGCTCCCTATATCGAGTACCTGACGATGGAGTACGGGAGCAAAATGCGCCTGAGCATGCGGCTCTATTCGATGATTTTCGACCTGCTGCTGCAAATCCCCGAGTCCCATTTCCAGCTTCCCGGTACCCCGGCCATCGACCCCCGCATCGAAAAGGCCCTCGACCTGATGGGCGTCCGCCCGAAAAAACAGTGCACGAACCTTGAATTGAGCCGCGTCTTGAATATGTCCGTCAGCAGTTTCAGCCATCTTTTCCGGCAGGAAATGGGTATGTCGCCGCAACGCTATTTGCTGCGCCGCGAGCTTGGAAACGCCCTGACGCTGCTGGGTGACCCCGGCCTGGACATCGGCAGCATCGCGCTCGAAACCGGCTTCGCGGACCGCTATCATTTCTCCAAAGCCTTCAAGGCCTATTACGGTTTTTCGCCCAGCGACATGCGCAAGCGGCTGCAGAAAATCGACGACTGATCAATCCGCTTTTTTAAGCGGTTCGACGTGGATGGTGGCGGCGATGCCGAGTTCGTTCTGGATGGCCCGTTCGATTTTCTGCGCACATTCGTGGGCGGTTTCCAGCGGCAGACCGCCGGGCATGCGGATGTGGAAACTGAGCTCCGTGTGCATGCCGTATTCGTGCAAATGAAAATGGTGCGCGTGGATATCCGGCTCCATGATATTCTGCGCGATGGCGGTGACTTTCTGCTCCAGTTCAGTCGGGATTTCCTTGCCGAGGATCTGGTCCCAGACATTGCGGATGACTTCGTAGGCCGCGTAGGCGATGATCAGCGCCACCGTCAGCGTCAGCACTCCGTCGAGGTACGGCCACGAACCGGCGAAGAGCATTCCGAGCAGCAGGATCACCGAGCTGATGGCGTCGCTGCGGTGGTGCCAGCCGTCGGCCCTCAGCGACTCCAGGTTGCTGCGGCGGGCGCCCCAGAACGCATACTGCGCCATCGCCTCCTTGATCACGATCGATACCACCATGGCGATCAGCCCGATTTTGCCGTATTCCGTGACCTCAGGATTGCGCAAGCGCTCGATGCCGGAGACGGCGAATTCGAATGCAACCACAAACAGCATGATTCCGATGATCAATGCCGCGACCAGCTCGGCGCGCCCGTGTCCGTAGGGGTGTTTTTTGTCGGCCGGCCTGCCGGCGATTTTCGCGCCGATCACCAGTACGGCGGACGAGAGGGAGTCGGAAAGCGTGTGCCAGGCGTCCGCGATGATCGCCGTGGAGCCGACCGCAAATCCCGCCCAGAGCTTGAACCCGAAAAGCAGTGTATTGCCGACAATCGAAATCCAGCCCTGAATACGGGCCGGACGCAACCTGTCATGTGCATTTCCCATATCCACCTCGTACTAAATCAATAACGGCGGCGCTGACGGCTGTCGCCGCTGCTGCAGATTTTCAAAACCAGTTGTTCGAGCACCATGCGCGACTCGCCGCCGCCGGAAACGAGGGCGCGGTTCGCTTTCAGAATTTCCTCGAGGATTCCCGCCAGGGTTTCCGGCGCGAATTCAAACGCCTTCTGGCACAACATAAAAGCGCGGTACGGATGCAGCCCCGCCAGGTAATTGCCGGGGTAATCTTCCTTGCGGACGGAGTCGAAAAACGCTTTGCCGACCTTGTCGCGGATGCCGAGTTCGGCGGCGGCGCAGCGCACCTTGATCAGCTCCTGGAAGCTGCGCACGGCGCTGGAGAGCAGCGAGAGCTCCATGGCGCTGCCGGCCTCGCGCTGGGCCTTCATCTGTTCGATGAGCGTATCGATGAGTTCGAGTGCGCCCTTGGCGTCGCGCTCCAGCAAGGCATTGCCGAATTCGTAACCGAGCGCCTCGGATGTGCGGCTGCATACGGCGCGACAGTCGGCCATGGTGATCCGCTCGCGGTCGCCTACGAAACAGGCCACTTTTTCCACTTCATTGAGCAGCCGGCCGGTGTCGGTGCCGACGGTGGCGATCAGGAACTCGATGGAGCGGAAATCGATCTCCTTGCCGAGCTTGCCGCAGATGGCCTTGATTTTGTCGCCCTGGCTCTCGGCAAAACCTTTTTTATCCTTGTCTTCGAGACGGGCTTTTTTGAAGAACTCGATTTCGGCGCCGGGCGCAGCCTTGCAGGCTTTGAAAAATGCCTTGCGCTGGTCGATTTCGAGACCGTCGATAACCAGCGTTACATCGTCCGGCAGGCCCTTTTTGATGAAGGCGAGAAATTCGTCGGTGACCAGCGCCAGCGGGGTTTTTGCCCCGGCGGACTGGAGTTTGTCGAAATAGTTGAAATGCTTGAGCCAGATCTTTTTGTCCGCGGTCAGAAATGGCGGCGTACGCAGCGCGTGAAGCAGCGCGCCGATAATATCCTCGGCTTTGAAATCCCTGGATTCATCGGTGTCGCCGGCGATGATTTCGAGCTCGGGGCACTGTTCGGGCTCCGAGCCGCAGATCTGGACGACGAGGTCGCGCGCGGCGGTTTTCACCGCCACGTCGTCGTCGCCGCTGAATAAATAGAACTTGCCCATGCTCAATCCACGCCCGGAATAAAGCTTTCCTTGCCGGTAAATGAAGCGATAGTTTCGGTGAGGATGGCGATGGCGCCTTCCACGTCGCGCAGGTCGCAGATTTCCACCGGCGAGTGCATATAGCGGTTCGGAATGCTGATCAGCGCGGTCGCCACGCCGGCGCGCGAAAGCTGGATCTGGGCGGTATCGGTGCCGCCGCTGGCGCGGTGCGCCACGGTTTCCTGATATTTGATCTTGTGCTTGTCGGCGACTTTGCGCATGAAACGGCCGAGGACGATGTTGTTGTCGGCGCTGTTGGTCAGTTCCGGGCCCTCGCCGAGCTTGATTTCGCCGAGGAGCTTTTTCTGTACGTCCGGGATGTCGGTGGTGAAGCCCACATCGAGCGCGAAGCCGACCTGCGGCGCCACCGCGAAACTGCTGGTAGCCGCGCCGCGCAGCCCAAGCTCTTCCTGCACGGTGCCGACGCCGTAAACACCGACTTTCAGCTTGCGTTTGGAGAGTTCGCGGACGGTTTCCGCCACCACGAACGCGCCGATTTTATCATCCATGCCCTTGGACATGACGCGGTAATCGCCAAAGCGCTTGTAATTGCTCGGAAACGCCACCGGATCGCCGACCTTGATGATCTTGGCCGCTTCTTCGCGATTGGCCACGCCGATGTCGATCCACAGATCGGTGAGCTCCGGCGGGGTTTCGCGTTCCTTGGGGCTGCAGAGGTGGATCGGTTTCTTGCCGATCACGCCGCGCACGCGGCCCTTGGCGGTCAGGACCTCGACTTCGAGGCCGGGAATGGTGAGCTTGTCGATGCCGCCGTTGGCGCGGAAATAGAGCAGACCCTCCTCGGAAATATAGACCACCTGGAAACCGATTTCGTCATAGTGACCGGCCAGCATCACGCGGAACGGAGCCTTCGGGTTGAGCACGCCGTAGGTGTTGCCCATGACGTCGGTATAGGCTTCGTCGGCGAACTTGGACATATATTCGCGATAAGCTTTGGCGGTTTCAATTTCGTATCCGGACGGGCCGGAGCACATCATCAGTTTTTCCAGAAACTTCAAACTGGCGGAACTTAACATATGATCACCTCTATGTGTTATTTATCTCAGTCAATAAATATACCCAACAATAGAGGAAAATCAAATCTTGCGGAGCAACGTGAGCCGAAAATTTCATGGACACGATGGACACAATGGACTTGATGGACCTGATGGACAGACTAAAACTCGTCCATAATGTCCATGAGGTCCATGAGGTCCATCAGAAATTACTCGTGGGCGAAGATCAATTCGCCGAAGGAGTCCGGTGAATGGACCACTCCGCCGTTCCAGGTGCTGTGCACCGCGCGTTTGCCGTCGGCGACCCGGGCACGGTAGAACAGTGCCTTCAGCCGGTTATCCTGCACGGCTCTGAAATTGATCGCGTCAAACGGTATTTTGACGATCGCCTGCCAGCCGTCTTTAACCACCTGGGTTTTGACCGTCCAGTCGGCGTTCCACTCTTTGTCGGTCAGAATCGCGTCGTACTGGTTGGCGTTATAGTCAAAGGCCAGATGGTAATAACCGTCTTTGGAGTTGCCGAAAAACAGTTCGACATGATCGCCCTTTGTCCAGGTGTCGCGCGGCCGCCCGGCCGGAAGTGCGGTCAGGCTTTCCGGTTTGGGATCGTGGCAGTAGAAGCCGAGGTATAAATCACGGCCGTTCTGGATGAGCTTGACCGTGGTCGGCGGCTCGGCGTTTTTGATGGTATTGCCCATGGTTTTCAGCGGCGGCAGTACTGCCGCATTCGCCCAGACGGCATCGTCGAAATTGAAGCTTGGAAATTCGCGGATTTCGCTTTTCGGGATATCCAATTGACTGCTTTGACCGGACGGAGCCTGCCGTACCCAGTCCTCGAAGGTGGTATTCAGTTTGTTCAGCAGCTCCTTCGAACGCGGGTCCTTGACCGTAGCCGTGGCTTCCGCCAGTGCCTGACGGCACGGCTCGAGCAGTTTTTTGTCGACGATATAGTAGCCGGTCGAACGCAGGTAATTGTCGTTGAACACCGACGGCGTCCGGTCGCTCAGCCAGGCGTCGCGGATGATTTTGTAGAATTTCTGTACGCCGGGGGCCGCCTCGCGGTAAGTCCGGCGCAGGAATTCATCGCGGAGCTGGTCGGGGTCCTGATCGGGGTCCCAGAACAATTCGTTGAATACCCAGTGCTCCGGGGCAGTCATGTCCCAGAACTGCGATTCGGGGAAGGTCCCGGCGGTTTTGTAGGCGGGGTCGTCGGCCCAGGTGGCTTCCGAATACAGTTTGCGGACCCCTAGTTTGTGGGCGAAACGCAGGTCCTGTGCCGCGATGTTGGCGAGGGGACGCGGGAAGGCCGCGCCGGAGAAATAATATTCGCGCAGGATGACGTTTTTCGTGATGGCACACCAGCCTTCGAGGCGTTTTTTCCATTTCAGGTTGCTGGTGCCGCTCAGCGGTTCTTTGTCGTTGCGGATGTATGGACAATAGCTGACGTTGATGGTTTTGAAGAGTTCGACCTTCGGCGGGATGGCCGTGAAATAATAGGCGAACGCTTTGATCTGAAGATGCGGATATTGCGCGTAAATCGCCTCCGCTACCTGGTTCAGGAAGATGAAAAACTGAGTGGAGCGGAACGCTTCGTCGCTCTTGTCCAGCATGGTGCCGTCCGGCAGTCTGATCGGTTTTTCGCACTCGGGGCATTCGCAGGAGGCGTTGGTGTCCTCGATCATAATGTTGATGACGGGGTAATAAGAGGGTACGTCTTTGATGATTTCGAGCGCGTGAGCGGTGAAATCGCGCAGCAAATCCTTGTTGGTATGGCAGAGAATCGCATCATTGGTGACGCGGCGCTTGCCGTCCAGCAGCATATAATATTCCGGGTGCGTTTCGCCAAACTTTTTCACCGGCAGCCAGCGCGTCACCATGTTGTGGCCGCCGCCGAATTCGATGATGAATCCCTGGTCCAGCCGCCGGTCGAGAGCCTTGTTGTTCAAATTGCCGGTAAAGTTGACATTGGTCCGGGAGTTCCAGATGTCATATTCGGCGTTATTGGCTGCGCGCCCGTAGTTTACGCCCCAGCCGCGCATGAGGAATTTGGGGATATCCAGATAATCGGTCTGGTTCAGAATCAGGTCGCCGGACTGCGTGTATACGGCGGTTTCCCGGTAGGGGCGCGCCCAGATGAGGTCGGTATTTTTGTAAATCAGCCGGTTTACGCCGTTGATCAGGCCGCGGGGCTCGGAGGCAAAGAGAAATACTTCGCGATCCGCCGTGCGCACCGCGTAGCCGTCGTTGCCCTGCAGTGCGGCAAGGTCGTCGCTGTAATTTTTCAGCAGCGGCGATTCGCCGCAAATCAGGTGGATGTGTGTTTTCTGCTGATCCTGCGGCGCGTTCAATACCGGCAGCGTGGCCCCGGTGATCAGTTTCACGGCATGCTGGAGCTCTTTGGCGGCGGTTACGGCCGGGCGCGGAGCCTGCTCAGCGAGAATGATTTCCGCTGCCGGCTGCCCGTTTTTCACCAGTTGCACCTGGGCGTAAAACGGCAGCGAAGCCAATGCCATCATGATAACGGCAAACAATTTTTTCATGATTATTCCTTTACTTTTTCCAGTTTCACGCCATGGACGATTCCGGTGGAGAAACTCAACCGCAGCCAGCGGCTTTCCTCTGGCGCGACCACGACATATTCAAGATTTTTCCGCGCGCCATTGATGGCGATGGCGGTTTTGTTGCGGCTGACGAAATTTTTCTCTTCCGGCGGGTTGCGGTAGAAATTGGTCCGGATCAGCAGCCGCCCGGTGGCTTCTCCGTCCACGGTCAGCTTCAGGCGGTCGCCCGGCTCCACCGGGATCGGGTCGCACATGGTCCAGCCGTCGGTGATGTCCAGGCTGCCGTCTTCCAGAATGATGGTTTTGTGGAGGTTACCGTAGCCCGGGAAAAAGTATTTATTCATCTTGAGATCCGGGTTGACGTTCAGGAATTCGGCATTGTCCACTTTCTGCAAATCGATATCCTTCACTTCCAGCCCGTCTACGCTGGTGAAACGGAGGTTCAGGAATTTTGCCGTATCCGGGGTGTAAAATTCCAGTTTATAGGTCTGCCATTCGCTGCTGTAAATCCACACTTGCCGTTCGACATAACCGGGCAGGCAATTCTTGTTGTTTTCGTCATTGATAATCAGGAGCGCTTCGGATACCTGAAGCGGAGTCGTTTTGGGGAAGCGGGTCCGGATCATTTCATCCAGTACCGGACTGTTTTCGACCGTATTGGCTCCGGCGCTTTTGGCCTTGAATTCGAGGGTATAGCGCTGGCGCGGTTCGACGGTGGCGCGGGGCGGCACCTTCGACTCTTTGGCTTTCAGCACCAGGGGGGCCACCGTCCACAGGCTTTCGGCATGAAGGGCGACGGTACAGCAGATTGCACTTAACAATAAAATATTTTTCAACATAAGATACTCCTCAATTCCGTGTAACGCCGTACTGGTCGATATGTTTGAATTTGATCGGGAAATCCGTGAGCAGTCGATTGGAGTCGACGGCTTCCGCGTGCATGTCCGCCATCAAGGTGTTCATCCGGTTCGCGTGGCGGGTGTGGGCCAACTGGGTCGTGCCCCACGCACCGGTGGGGACAAAGACATAATTCTGGCAGCGAAATCCCACGGTAGTGTCATTGACCTGCGAGTCCCCGCCTAAAATCTGGTTGCCCGGCTTGTCGATTTTGGTTATGACAAACGATTCGTCTTCACACATGGTTGTTTGGCCGGTGTACATGATTTGCGAAGCCAGGCCGAGCGAGCGCCGCGCCGGCAGATAGATCGTACTGTCATAACGGAAGGGGGCGAAACTCGGACAGATCATGGAGTTCATTTTGGCCGTTCCGGCCAGGTTGTTCAATATGGCGGTGGTGGTGGTCCCCTCGACTTTGCCCATATAGCCACCCATGAGCAGCCGCAGCGGCCAGGTATATACGAGGTCATAACGTTGCGGCATGCGGTTATCGTAATCGATTGAGTACAAAGATATTCCCTGACCGATGGATTTCAGGTTGCCGATGCAGGTCATGGCTTTGGCTTTGTCCCTGGCCTGATTCAAGGCCGGCAGCAGCATTGCCGCCAGAATTGCAATAATCGCAATCACGACCAGCAATTCAATGAGCGTAAAATTTTTCTTCATTTCGTTTTCTCCGGTTAATTTATCGTCAACGGTTCATTATTGATATGCACGATTTCCCTGTCGCCGTTTTCCAGCCTGGACAACAGCAATTTGGCGGCGGTCAGGAACAACGAATTGTTAAACCCGACAACTAATTGATTTCCAAATTTGAAATCCCCGAATTGGGTTTGAGAAGACATCAGCGGGGCGAGCTGATAGCCGGTCCCCAGGTTCAGCTCTCTTGAAACGATCAGAAACGGCACGTAGGAACCGGTTTCCAGGATCAGGGCGTCCAACGGCAGCTTCTTCTGCAGGAATTCGTGAATGGCGACATACGGCTGGGGCATCTTTTTCAGGTCGGTCCATACCACCAGTTCGTCGTTAAATTCCTCACCGTCTTTTTGTACTTCCTCTTTGAAAGTCCGGTAAATATCCAGGGCCGGCAGGTAATCTTTTGAACCGTTGAGCAGGCCGATTTTGCGGCATCCCCGCTTCTTCAGACCCCGGTACGCCAATGCACAGGCTCCGCTCCAGTCCTCGTTCACGCTGGAGAAATGCCCGGGAAAAGGATTGCTGCCGATGACCACGACCGGAAGCTCCAGCATTTTCAGGTAATCGACCCATTCTTTGGTGATCCAGCCGATCAGCAGGATTCCGAGGCTGTTTTTGCATGCTTCGGCCAAATCCAGCTCGGGCCGCCGCATCCCCATGAAACACAGGTTAATCCCGCGTTCGGCCAGATAATCCTTGATCACATAGTATTCCCGGCTCTGGTCCGGAAACTTGTCATAAATATGCAGAAAAAGAATCGTACTGTGAAATTGCTGATGATGCAGATCCCTGGCCAGGCAGGCCCGCTTCCCCTGATGCTTGCTGATAATGCCGTCCTGTTCCAACTCGTTCAGGGCCCGGCGCAGGCAGATCATGCTGAATTCGGCGTCCTTCATCAACTCGCCCTGCGACGGCAGCAGATCGCCCTTTTTCAGACCGTAGCTGTTGATCTGATTGAGGATTTTCAGTTTTGCCTGATGATATTTATGCTGCTTGTTCATGATCCGCCTGTTAAACTTGTTATAATATTATACAATGTTTCGATGATATTGTCAATAGGTACTTCCTGTCAAAAGTGAAAAATTTCGTTGATGGAACAAATGAGACGAATGGGACATATGGGAGATGTTTCCCATTTGTCACATAGGTCCCATCCGTCCCATTAAATTACATGGAGGTATTTTATTCCGGTCTGCCGCGGAGGGATTTTTTGGCGGACTGCTTTTTCTTGCTGTCGAGGCGTTTTTCGATGGAGGCGCGGGTGGGCTTGGTCGGACGGCGCTTGCGCGGTACGATCAGCGCGCCGCGAATGATCGCGGCCAGACGCTCGCGAGCTTCCTCGCGGTTCAACAGCTGACTGCGGTGAACACGGCTCTCGACAGCCAGCGCGCCGTCCGTGGTCAGCCTGCCGCCCAGGCGTTCGAGCAGCCGCTCCTTCAGGTCGTCCGGCACGGCGGTGGAATTCGCAATGTTCCAGCTGATCCGGACGGCCGACGAAACCTTGTTCACGTTCTGTCCGCCCGGACCGGAAGAGAGGATGAACTCCTCCTGAAGTTCGGCGGGCGGAATATTGATTCTGGCGTTGATGATCATGGGTTTTTCGCCGGGTATTTCCAGTATTCGGCGGTAACCTTGGACATACTGTTGCGCATGATGTTATTTTCCGGCGCGAAAATGTGCCGGTAGGAGTAAAAGCACGAACCCCGGATTTCCGGGTATTTGCAGTTGTAACGCAGCTGATTGGGGATTTCGAGGTGGTTCTGCCAGGCTCCGCCGGTACCGAGCTTGTAGGCGGCGTGGCCGATATACAGCTTGACATTGGTGCCTCGGACATTGGAAACCCACCAGTCCGTCACCGCGCCGTAAGCGGCGGTGTTGTGGTCAAACGACCAGTAAACCTGCGGGATGATATAGTCGATCCAGTTGCTGCGGACCCATTTGCGGCTGTCGGCAAACTGCGAGAAATACGACTGCGAACCGCCGGTCAGCGAACCCGCGGCGTGTTTGCTCTGGTTGGCCCAGATGCCGAAGGGGCTGATGCCGAACTGGACGCTCTTGCCGGTGCGTTTGTTGTGGGCGCGGATGGTGTCGGAGACGCTTTTGATGGCCTTGTCGACGTTGGTGCGGCGCCATTCGTCCAGCGCCAGCCGGCCGGGATTATTGCGCTGAAACGTGGCGGAGTCCGCATTGCCGACCGGGCTGTAAGGATAGAAATAATCGTCGAAATGAATCGCGTCGACATCGTAATTGGTGATCACCTCGCGGACGGTGTCGCTGATGAATTTGACCACCGCCGGTTCGCCGGGGTTCAGGATCAGCATGCGGGTTTTGCCCACGGGAACATCGAGGACCAGTCCGGGGTTCAGGCGGGCGAAGTTCTTCGAATTCAGGGAGTTCAGGTAGGCGTTCTTGGTGAGCGGAGTATCGTTGGTCACGCGGTAAGGGTTCATCCAGGCGTGGAACTCGATGCCGCGTTTGTGGGTTTCCTCCACCATGAACTTGAGCGGGTCGAAATTGCCCAGCGCCTTGCCCTCGGCGCCGGTCATGAACTGCGACCACGGATTCAGTTTCGAGGGGTAAAACGCGTCGTTGGTCGGACGCACCTGAAAAATCAGGGTGTTGAAATTGGCCCGGCACAGGTTTTCGAGCAGCGCCAGGAAGTCTTTCTGGAACTCCGCCGCGGTGGCGTGCCGGGGAAAGTCGAGGTTCTTGACCGTGGCCACCCACACACCGCGCATTTCCACCGTGGCCGGGCGGTACTGGGCCGGCAGGACCACTTTTTCGCTGGAAAACGTCCCGGCATGGGGTACCTGTTTGCCGGTCCGGAAACAGGTCAGATACTCATAGGAAACCTGCCCGTGAACCGCGCAAAGGGCGAAAAACAATAAAAACAGTATAAATCTCTTCATCAATAAAATCTCATTTTCAATGAATGAAAGATAATACAAAAACCCGGAAATGCAATTTATGATTGGCGGCAAAGCGGGGAATCATGCGATATTTTTGGGCAACTCCGCGGGGAATTGATTTGACAGGGTTTTGTTCAGACTCTATATTACCTCAATAATAGCTGGAGGAAACAGTATGAAAACGGAAAAAGTCATGGCCACGGCTGCATTGGCTGCCTCCGTTCTGGCTTTGGTTTTTTCCATGGGCTCCTTCGCCCCCGCGAAACCTCTTCCTCCGGCCGACACCTCCGATTCCGCATATATGGATGATTTTGAGGAAAAAATTGCGCTGCTCAAGCATTCCGTCGATTTTTATGAAGATCAGGTGAAGCATGGAAAGGCCGGGCAGGACAAAGTGGAAGATACGCGTTTGGAATATGACAAAACCCGGTTGGCGCTGCAGCGGTTGAAAACCGGCCGGCGCACCTTCCCGACCTTCGTCGATTCTCTGATGCAGCGGCAGACGGAGCGGCTGCACCTCGCGCGGATGACCGCCAGGGCGGAGCTCGGTGTCGCGGCGAAGACCGAAGTCAACGAGTGCCGGTTGGACCTGCTGGATACGGAGCTGAGGCTGCAGATGCAAACCCGGCGCGTCAGCGCCGAAACACTGCAGAAGGTCGAAGAACTGCTTCGGAGCCAGCCGGACAAAGGGCTGACCGAGGCGCAGGTCGCGGAATTAGTCGAACTTGAACCGGCCCCTCGCGGCCGTTAAATTAAGGTGCAAGGAAAATGATCAAATTCAGAATTATGTGTTCAGTGTTCGCCGCGGTCTGTCTCGTCGCTCTGCTTGGCGGAGGATGCTGCAACGGCAGCAGACAGGAGAACGCACCGGGCGCGGAGTATGTGGAGAAATTCGGGGAATATGTGACGGTGCTGAAGCAGAACCATGGAGCCATCCGGGAAGAGTTCAAGGCCGGAAACCGGGACGAGGAAGATTATATTGAGGCGCAGGAGCGGTATGACCTGGCGCGGCTGGCGCTGCAGCGGTTGAAAACCGGGCGCGGCACGGAAGAGGCTTTCGCCGATTACCTGGTCCGGGTGGAAATGGCGGAGCGGATGCTGGCCAAAGCGAACCGGGATTTCCAGCATGGCACCATACCGCCCTCCGAGGTGCTGGAGTGCAAACTGGCGTTGATTGAGGCCGAACTGGAGCTGTTCGATGCGTTGAAAGGGGTTGAGCCGGGCGCGGTGCAAGCCGCCGTGGAGATCATCAAGAGCCAATCGGATGAAGGGCTCAGCGATGCGCAGATTGCGGAATTAGTCGAGCTTGAACCGGCCCCGCGCGGCCGTTGATTCAATATTAACAAAGGATGTCGAAAATGAAGTCGGAAAAACTTGCGGTTACAGTGGCCCTGGCGGCGTCAGTTCTGGCGCTGATCGTTTCGATTGTCAGTTTCATGGGATCTTCGGGAACTCCGGCGGCGGCCCCGGCAAGCGGCGGCAGGGCCGGAGGCGGCGGCCCCGGCGGAGGAGGGATGGGCGGTTTCGGCGGGGGCGGCGGCTATGCGCCCGCGCCTGAGTATATCGCCATCGTTGAGGAAAGGGGCACGGTGCTGAAGGCGCAATTCGAAAACGTGAAAGCGGCATTCAACATGGGTACAATCGTTTTGGATGAATATTTCAATGCGCGCCTGGCTCATGATGAAGGACGGCTGGCGCTGCAGCGCTTGAAGGCCGGGCGCCGGGCCAGCACGGCTTTTACCGATACCCTTGTCCGGATTGCGGTATTCCAGAAAAATATGGAACTGGCCAAAGCGAGATATGATAACGCCGGATCAACCATCGAGGATTATAACAATGCCCGGCTCAAGCTGCTGGATGAAAAATTGCGGCTGCACGAGCAGACGCGCCGGGTTGGCGCGGAAACCATCAAAAAAGCCGAAGATATCCTCAAGGATTATATTGCCAAAGATCTTACCGACGGGCAGATTGCGGAGCTGGTCGGGCTCGAGCCGACCCGTGGCGGCCGTTAAATATGAATTTGTAACATTTTTTATTTAAGGAAGGATAAAGAATATGAACATGCCAAAAATGGTGTCCAAAGTGGTTCGGGGTTCGCTGATCCCGGCGTTCGTCATCTCCGGTTGTATCGCGCTGGCGGCCGGCGGCTGCAGCTCCACCGATGTGGAAGTCGCCGATCCGTCGATTGCCAAAACCGGGATTTTCTCCCCGGCGTACGTCGAGAAATACGACGAATACCTGGCGGTGATGAAGCAGTATTACGCCGCGGCGCAGGCCGCAGGCAACAAGGATGAAATCAATCTGGCCAAGGGCGCCTGCGATGTGGCGCGCCTGGGCCGTTTCATGCTCGATCACGGCAAGCGTCCCGAAGTCGGCTATGCCGCCGAAATGATCACCATCAAAGCCATGGGCGCCTGTGAAAACAAGCTGAAGGAAGCGGCGTTCCGCGATGATTACTACATCAAAAAAGTGAAGGGTTACGCGCGGATGATGACCGTCAGCGGCGCCGCCGTCAACACCGCCTCCGAAATTCTGATGAATTACCCGGCCACGGACCTGACCGACGACCAGCTGCAGACGCTGGCGACGCTGGAAGCCTCCCCGAAACCCTTCGAAGTCGCCCCCCAGTACACCGGCAAATTCGAGGAACTCTCGGTGGAGCTGACCGGCCTCTACGATGAAGTCAAGACCGGCTACGACGCCGGCAAAAACACCATCGAAGAACTGGCCACGGTGACCAACCTCGTCGACGAAGCCAATCTCTGCCTGTACCGCCTGAGACAGGGCCGCTCCGCCCGCCCCGGCCTGGCCGAACTCTACCTGGCCCGCGAAGTGTCGGACTTCATCCGCAAGTCGCTGCAGGAAAAACTGCGCGCCGACACCGTCACCTACGCCGATATTTTCGCGGAGCTGACCAACCACAACCAGAATGAGTTGAACCTGTATCAATTCTGGCAGCTGGACCGGAACCAGCTGCAGCGGCTGAACGGCCTGCGTCTCGGTTATCCGCGTTCGCCGCTGACCGACTCCCAGTTGAGCGGCCTGGCCGAAATGAAGGCGCGCCGCGCCCCGGCCATCGGCACCCAGGAATATGTCGAAAAATACAAGGAACTGGCCTCGAACCGTGCTTATATCGTCCGTTTCCTGCAGGCTTACCACACCGCCGGCAAGGCTTCGATGGAAGACCTGATGTACCACACCTATCTGTGGGACCTCGACCGTCTGGCACTGGACCGTTTGGAAAAAGGCGAAGCCGCCACCCCCGGTTACCCGGAAGCCCTGCTCTCCACCCGGATCAACGAATATCTCCTGAACAGCGTGAAGGCGAAGCAGGAAAAAGGCGCCGCCAAGCCCGCCGAGGTTCTCGAAGCCAATGCCAAACTTCTGAAATCCGAGCTTGACGTGATCGAAAAATCACAGTCCATGACCCCCGACGCCTTGAAGAAATCCCAGAAAATCGTGGCGAATTATCCCACCGAGGCCCTGCGTGACAACCGCGTCAAGGAACTCTTGACCCTGGAGAAACAAGTTGTCGTCCCCGAGGAAAAATAACGGTTTCTCGCTGAGCGAACTGTATGACGGTGCCGCGCCGCTGGTAATCACGGCGCACCGCGGCGCCTCGTTTCTCTGCCCCGAAAACACCGTTCCGGCCATGGAAAAAGCCGTGGAGTGCGGCGCCCATTTCATCGAATTCGACCTGCGGCTGACCGCGGACGGCGTCCCGGTGCTGCTGCACGATGAAACCATCGACCGCACGTCCGACGGCAAGGGGCTCCCCGGCGATTACCCGCTGGCGGAGCTGCGCAAATTCAACTTTGCGTTTAACGAAATCGGCACGCGCTTCGTCGCGATCCCGACCTTCGAAGAAATCCTGCAGCAATTCCGTGCCCGCGCCTGCATGAACATTCAGGTTTACGTGGGCGACGGCGCGGGCATCGACACCGTATGTGCGCTCTACCGTCAATACGACATGTACGATTACGGCTACCTGACCATTGCCGACTGGAACATCGGCCGCCGGGTCCGCGCCATCGATCCGAAGATCGACATCTGCATGACCCCCGGCTGGAACCAGCGTTCCACGCCCGAAAACCTGAAACTCTGCCGCGATTTCGGCTGCCGCTTCGTGCAGCCGGTACGCGAATACAGCAGCAAGGAAACGTTCGATCTTTGCCGCGAACTGGAGTTGCGCGAAAATGTCTTTTTTGCCGACACCCCGGAGCAAATCCAAGGGCTCACCGCCAAAGGCGCGCGCGGCATCATGACCAACCGCCCAGAGAATTTCTAACCACAGAAGTTTTTCCGGGCGACTCGAACGAGTAGAATAACGTGATTCTCTACTATCAGTGGATCAGCCTTATTTTTCAGGCGGCTGATTTTCTTCTTTGTAGGGGGCGGCGATCATAATCGTTTCATTGGATTTCCCCTCGTAAAACAATACGATCACCATCTGGTCTTCCGGTACGCACCACAGACTGACAGAGGGATTGCTGTTGCTGAAGCGTCCCCAACCATACTGTTTGTTCAGCAGGCCATACCATTCGGAAAAACTATTTCCGCTGCGGCTGGATATCCAGCCCGCTTTAAGCATCTCAGACGGGTTTTCCGGTCGATAATCGGGATTCTGCAAAAAGTTCCTGAGGTCTCCACTGTCCCAGTAGACCGGTTTGGTCATGGTTTGGGTGATTTTAGGCAGAAGCTTATCGACTTTTTCCTGATTCTCCGGCAGGTAGTACAACGTTATCGGTGACTGGCCGCCATCCAGGTACGGGCCGCCCCAGAAAAGCACCTCAGGCGGGTTCAATTTCAATAATTCTTTGGTCTGCAGGGAATTCAGCAATACGGTCGAGCTGAGAACCGCACCGCGTTCTTTCAGAATCACCAGATAGGGATCCGGCACGAAACGCGGGGTAACGACGTTGAAGCCATTTTCGCTTTTGGCGTTCTGCGGGCTTTGCACAAAGTTCTTGTATTCCTGAATCTTGCGGAAACAGTACGCATTGTCCGGCAGATCGGGGAACATATTCGCGCTATCGTCTGGATTCACGCTGCTGCGGCAACCGCTCAACAATACCGCCGCCGTTACGATTACAATCAGGTTCATCAGTTTCATGGCTTGTCTCCTGTATGTTTTTCTGGAGAATTATATCACATAAAACTGGCAAATGCAATTGTATCGGGAAAATATTCCGTTATAGTATTTCACTGGACGGGTCCTGTATTATTGCGTAAATCATGAAGGAGAAAACATGAAGATAACGCGGCTATTCTTATTGGCTCTTGCGGCAGGCATGTTATTTCTGACCGGGTGTACCACTTATTATAGGTTTAATCATCCGGCAGTTTTCCAAGCTATCGGGACCGAAGATGAATTGACGTTATTTGTTCAGACCTGCCGGGTAAGCGGGACGGATGGATATCATGTTTATGATAACCAGTGGCAATTGGGTAGCGGTGATTTTTTCACTGATGTGATAAGAATTTCCGGAAAAGGCGAAGTCTCCATGCTCCAATTACCCGAAAGGCCGAGCCTCCGATTAAGAAGTTTTGTGTTTTATCCCTTTTTCAGTGACGGCAAAATCTATTTTATAACGCTGGATGAATATGGGTCTAAGTATGTTTATCGGTTTGATGGAGAGAAGATCGTACCGGCTTTCATAATGTATATTTTCGGCACTATGGAAGAGAAAAAGACCGTAATTTATGTTCAGGAACCACGACCTTTTCCGGATTTGAAAGAATGGGAGGAGTGTGAAACATCGGATTATCGGGATGGTTTCCGTGATGCCCCGGCGTACCGGATGAGAAACTGGACGACATTTCTGCCGGATATTCCGATGCTCAAAACATTGGATAAAGTTATCATGCTGGAAAAACATTTTCCACTGCTGGATGCTTACAGCCGGGAGCAAGGGGCGTCAACCATCGCTGTTTCCCAAAAATTGCTCAAGGATGAACGGTTCATCTGGCAGGGCCGGGAAGTCTCGATCAAAGTACCGCCATTCACGATGAAGGATAAAACGTTCGAGATTATCATCGATATTCCCGGCCTTCTGAAATCGCCCATTATCATTAAAAAAGAAATCAACCGGAATAAACGGGTTTTCTGCTGGGCTCTGGTCTGAAATTACTCTATTTTTGAGTTTTTGTCCGACGCGTCCGACCAGTCCGACAGGTCCGATAACAAACTCACCCAAAACGGCTGTCGAAATGATTGCGGGCGACGAATTCGACCTTCCCGCGGTGACGGACTGAGTATCCGCCGCGCGGGAAGGCCTTCCTGTGACTATCAGCGTTGGGCCGCCAGGTTGAAGTGGGCGTCAACCACCATGCCGGGGGCGATGGTTTCCATTTTGAACTGGAAATCCAGCGACACGGCCACCTGTTCCATGAGCTCGTTCATGTTCAGGTCCAGCCGGTGGATGGGAATTGCCTTGCGCAGGGTTTTGATGGGGTCGAAGACCACGATGCTGAAATCCTTGCCATAGGTCCATCCGTGCTTGGTCAGGGTTTTATAAAGCCCCGTGGCGCTGTTCTCCGAAAGCACCACAAACCCGGTCCGCCTGCTGATGCCTTCGTCAAGCAGCCTTGTGGCCAGTTGAACCGCGGTTTCCGTCTTATAGTTGGTATCCTTGATCTGGATTCGCTCGCGGTCGTAACCGTGCTGCGTCAACGTTTCGGTGATCGGCTCGATGTAGCCGCCGAAAACCATGGTGTTGATGATGGTGGACTGCATCGGGCTCGGCTCCGGCGAAATCGATTTCGTATCCATGGTCACGAAGACGAAATTCTTCAGCCGGGCCCGGATGAACTGGTTGGTCATCTTCAAAAATGCGGACCGGTAGTTCAGGTGCACATAATTGGGCTTGCAGAAGGAATCCTTCAGGTAGCTGACGATGACATACGGTTTGCCGGTTTTCGCCACCAGGTCGACGTAATGGCGGCGGTAGCCGAGCATGTCGACCACGACATAGGCGTCGGTCTGATCCTCCATGAGGTCGATGTTTTCCGTATATTCGATGCAGTTCACCTGGTTGCCCAGCGAGAGAAACTGCTGGTTCAGGTGGTGCACGATCAGGAGCGGTGTGGACACCGAGGAATAGTTGCTGACCGCGACATTGCCGAGAATGGTGATGCGCTTGCTTTTGACGGTGTAATTCTCGCGGCTGAAGCCGTCGCGGGAGATCACGATCGTCCTGCGCCCGCGGCAGGCGGAAATATAACCGCCCTCGCTCAGGTGGTTCAGCGCGTGCTGGGCGGTAACTCGGCAGACGCCGTAGATTTGGGAGATTTCATCGAGGTTCGGCAGCGTGCTGCCCACCGGATAAACTCCATTGTGGATTTTGCTGATGATCTGATCAGCGATGTTGAAAAATTTATTTTTAGCACCCATAATATAAACTCCTTTTATTTAAGATACTGCTTAGTAAAGAATTGCTCGAATTAAAAGTTCAATTAATCCGGGCTGTGGATCTGGACGAAATGTCTGGAAATGATTTGATAATCATATACATCATTAGTCCATGGAAAATGATTATAAGCGATCTGCGGATAAAGAAGATCAGGAACCAGTGGGTTGTAAATACTTTATTGGTAGTAACGAAACATGTTCTGTGATTTTTTTGCTTTTTTGACGGAGTGGATTCTCTATTGTTGCTGTAGGGATAGCAACTCGTCATAAGTTTATTTACCTCACAATATCTTCGATTTTCAAAAGTATGTTATACTATAATACATTCTACTTTAATAGTCAAGCTAAAAAATGATGTTTTATAAAAAATCAGATAAAATTATACTTGATATAGCGGTATGGTGAGCTATTAGTATATCATCGGAAGAACGGAAGAGGCTTATGAATATACGGAAATTTGCGGAAATTTGCGGAGTGTCGATCTCAACGGTTTCGCGGGCTTTGGGGCGGCCTTTTGAACAGGCGGAAATGAGCCGGGAGCTGTACGACAAAATCCGGGAAAAAGCGGCTGAAGTCGGGTATTCGCCCAACTATCACGCCAAGGTTCTCCATACCCAGGTTTCCAATAACATCGGGTTCATTGCCGGCAGCCCGCTGCCGATGAACTGCGGGTCGGCCATCGAGGGGATTTCAAGCGTATTTTCGCCCCTCGACAAGGGGCTGATGGCGTTTCCGTGCAACAATGATCCCCGCAAGGAAGTCGAGGCGCTTGCCAGCATGATTTACCGGAAGATGGACGCCATCATCTACTTCCCCCATCAATATCCGTCCGGACAGGGCAACTTCCAGCATCTGCCGGATGAGCTGAAAAAGACGCCGCATCCCCCGCCGGTGATCGCGATCATGTCCGGCATCGATTCGCCGCTGTTTTTCCAGGTTCGCTGCCGCGAATATGCGATCGGGCAGCGGGCGGCGCGGCGCCACATGGCCGAGGGCTGCCGGATATTCGGCATTCTGGACGCGAAAATAACCACGCTGCGCAATGAGGAAATTATTCGTGGTTACACCGAAACATTACTCGAAAACGGTGTGCCGCCGGAAAACATCAGGCCGGTCAATCTTTCCGTTCCGTTCGTAGCGGAAGAATTCGAAACGTTGCGCGGTGTCGATGCCTTGTGGGCCTGCTATCTGGTCGGGCTGCCGGGCTGCTTCGAATATCTGGAGAAAATCTGCCGGATTTCCGAGCTGCACATCGACACTCACACTTTCACCGAAACAGTGATCCTCCTTGATGTATTGCTGACCAGTTACTTCAAGAGAGCCCAGAAGAAGCATCCTTTCAAGTCGCTGATGGTATCGCAGACCAGCATGTTCGATCTTGGCGTCCGCACCGCCAAAATGACCTTGAAAATCCTCAAAAACAAACGGCTCAAACCCTACACTGAATACGTCGAAAACCGTTATTGTTCCTTTGACGACGAAGACTTCATTCAGCTTCCGGTGAAATGAAGCCGCTCATCCCGCCATGCTGAGCATGAACGCGGCCAGGAAGCCGAGCACGGTCACCAGCCCGGCGTAATTGTGCGTTTCGCTGAACGCCTCCGGGATCATCGTATCGACCAGCATCGCCAGGATGGCCCCGGCGGCAGTGGCAATGGTCGCGGCAATCACCGTATTCGGGAAATGCGAAAAGATCGAATACCCCGCCAGCGCCGCGATCCCGGAAATAACCGCAATGCCGATCCAGATGCCGAAAATATAGCGCTTGCTGTACCCCGCCCGTTTCATGCCCGCCGAGCTCGACAGTCCCTCGGGAATATTGGAGATGAAAATCGCCGCCACCGCGATCAGTCCCATGCCGGAACCCTCCAGCATCGAGAGCCCGATGACGATCGACTCGGGAATACCGTCAAGCAGCGCCCCCAGTGCAATCGCGGTGCCGCTGCCGGCATCATCGTCGCCGACCTCGGCCATGTGGTGGTCGGGGTGGTATCCGGAGCGCTTGCGGTGCCTGGCACCGTAGCGGCTCAAAACCTGATTGGCCACCGTGTAGACCACCGCGCCGCCGAGGAAACCGAACGCCACCGCCCGCAGCCCGCCCTTGTGATACGCGGACTCCATCAGCTCAAAGGCCAGCGTCGAGATCAGCACGCCGCTGCCGAACGCCATCACCACCGCGATAATCCGCTGCGACACCCGGCTGAAATATCCCGCCAGCGCCCCCAGCAGCAAAGCCGATCCGGCAAACAATCCCCAGAACCCGGCCAGTAACAATCCATGCATAATTTTCTCCCCTGTCGTTTTACCTATAACATAACAGGGTTTACCCGTATTTCAACCGCGGTTTTATGGAGTCAGCCGCAGTACCAGGGTGGCATAGGGTGGCATTAGGATCGATTGTTCAGATTCATATCGCCATGCGGCGTCGAAGAAATCGGTAATTGCAGTGGCAGCGGGCAGCGTAATCCTGCCGGTTTGATCATGAGAAAGGTTCACTGCCAAAAGACAGCGTTCTTTGCCGTTATGGTATATCGCGTAAATGATATCATCCGAAGCCTTGAGGATTTTCTGTTCTTTTTTGCTGGAATTCATAAAGTTTGTCAGCAGCGCGAAATCGTTGGAAATAATTTTTCCGTAAGACTGCATTTCCGGAAAACTGAGCATGGAATAGGCTTCATATTCATACCAGCTGTAAAATAAAAGGCTCTTGCTGTCATCGATCAGGTTCATGATGAATGAGGCATAGATTTCCTGAAAACCCGGAATTTCCGTTATGGTCTTGAATTGAAATGTTTGAAGATAATTCTGGAACGGGGCATTCGGCTTTGCTTTTTTCATATCCATGGAGAATCTTCGCATTTCCTTTAGATTTGAATTTGGGAACGGATAGTAGTCGTATGAAGCGATATCCGTGCCCGGGGTAAACTCGTGAAATCTCCAGCGCTGGCAGAGGTTAACCAGAACATAATGTTTGGGATCGGATGCTTTGACAATGGCATGCATCTGCTTAATGTCTTCCGGTGTGATGACTTTCCGGATTTCCGGTTCATCATATCCGTAGCCCAGCAAAGCCGGATGATGGCGAATACGTTCGACAACCCCCTGAATCAGTTCAAAATCGATTTTTCCATGTGGCTGTATGGAACTGCCCATGTGAAGGGAAGCTTCAGCATAAAAATTATTTGCCTGACAAAAATCAAGTTGTTTGAGGTAAGATGCGGCATAGAACTCAATTGCGTTGGACAAGTATTCCTGGCGCGGCAGGGTAAGGGATGGAGCGGCGGGGTCATAACTGATCACATTGAGTTTATTCATGCCGAATTGTTCCTGCCCATGGCGGAGATACTCGGCAATTTGAGGAAAGGCGGTAAAATCCGGACGGTAATGCATCGATGGAAAGTGCGAACCCGATATACGGTTGAAGGCTTTGCCGTTTACCAGGATTTCCATTCCTTCTGTAGTCACCTGACGGATCGGCTCGAGCTTTTCAACAGGGATGGCGTTGCGCCGGAAAATTTTCTTCTGCTCCGAATAAATACTTTTTCCCTCCGACACCGCTTCGGCCGCCACAAGGTAATTCCCTGCGGGGAGTTTACCCAGGGGCAATTGGAATTTCAGTGAATCGGCGGCCGCTTTTTGAGTTTCGAAGAATACTTTATCGCCGCGGCGGACGGTCACGTGAACGGTTGTACCCGGCGGCGTTTGGCGGCATACAATTTCCAGCGGAGTAGTGTCGATATCGAGCAACCGCCACCTTGAATTACGGGTCTTCTTGCCGTTTTCAAAAACCGGCTCAGCAATCATGGTCGGGCGATCGACGAATGTCAGCATGGCCGGAAACGGCTGTATCGACAGCAGGGAAATTTGTTCCTCAACCTCTTCCACTTCAAGTTTATCCCACCAGGCTTTTCCCTCTCCGTTATTGTTGACTTTGAAATAGAGCTCCAGGCCGTGGGTATCGATGGCGGTTTTGACCGTCATCCGGCACTGCGCCCAAGTCGACATATTACAGGGGACCAGAGTCCATTTCCAATCGGAATGCTGGGTATGTTTGATCTGATCTGCGCTCCGGCTTTGCCCGATTCCGAAAATCACCGTACCAGCTGGAATGGTATTTCTGGCGTAAACCTGAATCCGGTAGGTTGTATTCGGCTTGACTGGAAACGGTTTTACGGAGCGGGCAATTTCCTCCTGCGAATCCGTTCCTCCCTGTTCCAGGCAAAACTTCCCGGCAAACGCATCTTGATCGCAAACCCGGTATTTTCCCTGCATGGCGCTGAACACTCCGTCGCTGCTTTCTTCCAGCCATTTTTCCTGCTGATCTTCCTTGTTGGCGATGAATGCTATACGGGCAACCTCAAGCTCTCCCCGGGCGCATTCCACCGGGTCCCAACGCAAAGCTTTGATCGATTCCGCCGCAACCCAATCCGAATAGCCTGTAACGGTATCGGCATTCAAACGGATGCGTTTGGTATGCCACTGCCCGTCAATATTCAGGAAGCCCAATTTAACGATATGGCTTTCGCTGAATTGCGAGTCGGAACCAGTCATGAAATAGAGCGTACCCCAATTATTTTTCGGGATATCTTTGACCACCCGGTATTTGATTTCGAAATAATCGTATTTCCGTAAATCCATGGGTTGTTTTAATTGTAAAATCGGGTCCGTATTCTGAATATTCAACTTCAGGATATCATTTGCCCGCGAAAGTTGCATCCGGATCGGGTTTCCCCAATTTCCAAACTGGTTTGATTTATCCCATATGATATCCGAATCCGCCCAGACGCTAAACGCGAGCAAGAACATCAGAATTGCGTATTTTTTACTTGACATGTCAGGCATCCTTATCCAAAATTGATTTAATTTGTCCAGTTATAATCCGTCAGCAAAAACGGCGCTCCGGCATTGTTCCTTGCCGGATTGAAAAATTCTTTCCGGGTTCCGCGAACTTCCTGCCCAATATCTCGCACATGGCCGCCAAATATCAGAAAATTAGCCCGGAGCGCATGTGTCGCATAAATTCTTCCGGCCGGATCATACGGATAAACCGTACTGTCGAAATTGAAGAAAAAAGAGGTGGTGACAGCGCTGTTGACCATGCTGCCGGCGACATCTCCGATCATCACCAGATTATTGCTCGAGGGGAATTTCAGAAGTTCAACGGTTTTTATCTGGCTGCGGGCTATGGTTGTATCGGATCCGTAAGATTGCGAATTATTATAGCCGAACGTGGTATAATTCAGTCCGTAACTGATAGAACCATAGACCTCGCTGTTGCTGGCGGTCCATTTGTCGGGACTGATTTTTTTGACGCTTTTCGGGCACCAGTAAATCGATGTGTCCGGCATATATGATTTTTGCAGGATCGTATACCACCGGTCCGTATCGCCATTCAAATTTGCGCTGACGCAGTAATCGTCATAGTCCATTGTATACATGGAATGTGCCATGCCTAATTGCTTCAAATTGCTCTTGCAGACTGTACTGCGTCCTTTTTCCCGCGCGGCGTTCAGTGCCGGCAAGAGCATGGCTGCGAGAATCGCAATGATCGCGATTACAACCAGGAGCTCTATAAGTGTAAAATAGTGACTGCGTTTCATGGTTTCCTCCGTTGCTTTTTGGCTATATTTTGAGTTGAAGAAATAATTCCTTTCGGCGGGCAGAAATACCACACGCCCTGGTCGCGCGGTCCGCCCGAAAAACGGTTCTCCAGGATCTCGAACGCATATTGCACATGCGCCTCGATATTATTGTCCAGGAGGTGAACGCCGGGGTATTTATTGTAACTGGCATCATTGCCGATGAACACCACATCCAGATCGTCCGGGACGCCGATGGAATTGTGCTTGCACTCCTCCATGAACATCACGAGAAACGAGGGGAGGATGACCGCGTCGGCGCCGTTCAGGCCGTTTTTCAGCCATTTGCGGAATAGCTGGCGGACATTTTCGGGCGAGAAACGGTTTTCCCTGATATTCACATTGAAGCAATGCTGATTGATCCAATTGAAGTCATGCCCCTGCTTGAGCATTTCCGAGCGCCAGGCGGCAATCCGGAAAAGTTCGAGCTCGCTGTGCAGGTCCGTGCAGACCAGCGCCACTTTGGTGCGCCCGCGCGACTTGAAATGCTTCAGACACATCTGCACCGTGGCCGGTTCGTCGGCGATGATGCTGGTGATCTCGTTGTTGCCGGAGAGCTCCCCGAGGACCACGGCCCGGTTGGTCACATGCCCCAGTGTGGCGGTGAAGTTTTCCCAGATCGGCCGGATTCCCATGATGATCGAATACGCGTCCGGCGAATTGATCTCGCTGATGACGCTGGTCAGACCGGCATTGCCGATTTCCAACAGCTTGACCTGCCACCCGGCCTGTTTAAAAAGTTTTTTCCCTTCACTGAACAGATACCGCGGCACATAGTGCTCCTGGTGCGGCGTGATGAAATTGACCACCTTGCAGCTCGCCGGCTGGGTCGGCTTGACATAACAGACGAAATTGCCCACGCCGCGCTGGCAGCGCAGATAACCCTCGTGCTCCAGCAGCTTCAGCGCCTTGCTCGCGGTCACATAACTCACCGAATACTCGCGGGACAATTCATGAATGCCCGGCAGCCGCTCGGCAAAAGCATACTGCTCCTCGACTATTTTCCGCTGCAATTCATCCTTGATTTTGCTGCGCTTGATGTTCCGGCTATAGTTCACGAACCGTCCTTGGGTTTGGTTTACATATATATTATAATCTATATATCTCGTCCTGTCAATACCCCGGACGGAAAAAATCAGGATTTCATTTTCCTATTCGTGGTTAGGAGAAGCAGCGGAACTCGTAGACTCTGGCCGAGGGATCGCCGTTGGTGGCGGTGACCAGCAGCCGGAATTTCCGGGCATGCACCGGGGCGAACGCATGCAGCCGGCGGCGCTGATAGTTGCCGGCCACGTTGACCACGGCTTGCCATTGGCCGTCCTGCCAGGCCTGGACCTCGTAGTCCCGGACGCATTCGCGGGGAATACCGCAGTAACAGGGTTTGTCCAGATTGGTATCGAAAATCAGTTCGACGCGGCTGACGCTCTGTTCCTGCCCGAAATCGAGCTCCAGATGTTGCAGCGGGCCCGGTTCGGAAATCCACATGTTCGGGGCCGTGCCGGTGACCCGCGACAGCCCGTTGACGGCGTTTGCCGCCGGATACAGCCGCAGCGGCGGCACCGTCTCAAAACACCAGTTGTCGTTGTCCAGATAGCAACCGTCGAGCTTCCGGTCCAGGCCCGGCAGGTAACGGCGGTGGAGAGCGATTTCGACACCCGGCAGGGCGGGCAGCATGATGCCGTAGCGCGCCCCGGGCGTGGTCGGCGCATTGAAATTGAATTCAGTGACTCCGTCCGCGATTTGCGCCCTGGCGGAAGCGATAACCCGGTTGTCAGCGTCCAACAGCGACGCTTCGGCCATGGCCGGCTGTGCCGCTTTGAAGCGGATTCGGACCGATTCCAGAACATCGGACGAAGCGGTGAACATCTGCGCCCGGCGGCGGTCGGCAGGCGGCACGTCGCACGGGTCGAAGGTTTCGCGGTCCGGTGCGATCAGCGGCTCGGTGGAGGTGGTTTCCGGCATGCGCAGTATCAATTCGCTGGACGCGGAAGCCGTCGCAGGAATGCCTTTTACCGGAAGCGGCAGGATCGGCAGCACGGAATCGTCCTCGGCCAGCATAGCCTGCAGTTCACGGATATGGTCGCGCCCGACTTCACGCGGAGTAATGCCGTATCGGCGCGCCAGCACGGCGGCGGCGGCGATGGCTTGTCCGCAGAGCGCACAGGTCGCCATGAGCCGCGTCGTGCCCAGCGCCACGTGGGTTACGCTGATGTTGCGTCCGCCCATCATCAGGTTATCGATGTTGCGCGAGTAGAGGCAGCGGAACGGTATCGGGTAGGTGCCGGGGTAGATGAACGGCGGCGGGCTACCCGGGTGCCCCTTGCTGAAAACGCCTTCCGGCGGGTGCAGGTCGATCGGCCAGCCGCCATAGGCCACCGTGTCCGGGAAGTCCGGGTGATTGAGCACGTCGTTCTGGGTCAGGATATGGTCGCCCATCAGCCGCCGCGATTCGCGCTTGCCGGGGCAGGGTGCGATCCAGTTGATGGCGTAATTTTCCGCGCCGTGGCCGCCGCCGTTTTTCACGTGATCCCACACGCCGTAAAGCACGCTCAGGAGCGTGCGGTAAATCTGTTCGTTGTCGGTGATGGTGTCGAGTTCGCCGCCGTATTCGAGCCACCAGTAACCCTGTTTCGGATTGTTGTGCATGCGGTACGGCAGGTCCTCGTCGCCGTTGATCTTATGCGCCCACGGCGGGGGCACAAACGGCACCGGGTGCCCCAGGTCAATTGCGCGGAAAGAGATCGAGGAGCCCATGGTTTTGCGGTCGGTTTTTTCCTGACCCAGCGATTCGCCGAATTCGTCGCGTGCTTCGCGCCCGACGCGAAATTCCGCCCCGGCGGCGGCCGCCACAAACGAGTCGCCGCTGCAGTCGATGAAAAGCGGTGCCGCGATGACATGCGTGAGCTCGCTGCCGAGCGTGCGGGCTTTGACCGATTCAATGCGGCTGCCGTTCATCGCGACTTCGTAAGCCTCGGTATTCAGCAGCAAGGTCAGGTTCGGCTCGCGTTCGGCCCACTCGCGCATGACCAGGCTCCAATGCTGCTCCCAGCCGTTGGCGCGGCGGTAAAATGCCTCGAGCCTCATTTCTTCGAGCACGCCGCACTCGCGGGCGTTGCGGTTCACATATTCCTGTGCGCCGTTCACGCAGGCTCCGTCGGAGTTGCAGGAGCACTCCGAGCTGGAGGGGCCGCCAAGGACGGGACGGTTCTGCACCAGCACGGTTTTCAGCCCGCGCCGGGCGGCGGCAATGGCGGCCACGGTGCCTGAAACACCGCCGCCGACCACCAACAGATCAACTTCATGATTTATCGTTTTCATAATTCCACTTCTATAATGTTCCAACAATTACTGGCAAAATGATCGAGCGGATAGATTTTCAGCTGTCCACCCGTGGTAATGTGGCTGATTTCGACGGTAACCACCTGACCGGCGGGCAGCGATACCAGATCCGCCTGGTTCAGCAGGTATTTTTTGCCGTCCGGCGCCACGATACGATACTCGACGTCCTTCGCGAGTTCCAGCCGGGCCCAGACCGAATGCGGTGCATGGCGGTTCAAAAGCTGCAACCGCAGGACGCCGCCGGCAGCTTTCAGCTTGGCGGGATTTCCTATGACCAGAATTTTTTCCAGTTCGCCGAGCTGCGCGTCCGCGTTTTTCAGCGATTCTTCGTTGTTGGCAATCGTGATTGCCGGGGCGGGCAGGCGGAATTCCGCCGGGACCTTAGGCTGTGCCTCTTTATAGCGCTTCAGGGCATAAGTCAGCATTTCGTAGCGGTTCATGTCGCGGGGGAATTCATTACGTGCTTCGGCGGTATCGAGCTGGTTTTCGGCGATCTCTTTCAGTTCGAGCCAGGCGATGCGGATTTCGCCTTTTTTGTCCGGCATGATACCGAAATTGAGGTAGAACGGCAGTTTCTCCACCTTGAAGCGGAGTTTGTACTCATCATACTCGTTGTCGCCGGCGAAGTGTTTGCGGAAGAGCCGCTGTACCTTTTCGCTGCTGCCCCAGACGAAACCCTCGGTCAGGATCACTTGTGCCGAACTGGTGGTGGAGGCGGCGTTTACGGTCAACTCGTAGCTTTTGCCGAGCGAATCCGCAGGCATGGTGGCGGTGACCCGGCAGAAACCGCTTGTGGAAGCCGCGATGGTGGCGGCTTCGTATAAACCGGCGGCGCTTTTCATGGCTTTGGTTTTGTGGGCGGTCCATGCATGGAGTTCGGCGCCGTTGATCTTTTTGCCAAGTTCGACATCGACCGCATGGGCCATGCCGATGATACAGAGCAGAATCAGCGTAGCATATCTTTTCATCATTTTATTTCTCCATCAGGAAGTTGGTGATTTCATTCTTCAGGGCATTCGCGGCGGCGAAGGACTGCGGGTTTCGCACTGCGGTGTCGATTTTCTTCTCCAATTCGACATTGCCTTTCTGACGGGCCAGGTCAAAGAACAGATAATCCTCGAGCCCGATCCGGAACGCCCGCCAGCGGCGCGACGGAATGCTGTCCGCATCGTTGTCCCGCCCCGGATAAATGGTTACCGGCGAGGCGGTTTTGCCCTGAAAATCATCCCATGGCATCGACTTCCCGTCCGCCATCCACAAACTGGTCCAGTAGCCGACTCCATGCAGTTGGTACCGATAGGCGCTGCGCCCCATCTGACGGTAAAACGAATGCGGGCGGAGGCGCTTCTGGATCACCGGGCACCAGTAAATGGTGTTATAACGAACGTGCTTCATCAGCGGTTTGACGATGTCGCCGCGATCGCGGAAAAACGAGGCGTTGTACTGGAAATAATCCACATAATTTCCATCCACCAGCCGCTGCATCTCTTCCGGGGTGGCCTTGGTGGTGGGGTCGGCATAAACCATGACCTTCGGGTCGGCGGCTTTCGACGCTTTGGCGGCGGCGAAGAAGTTATTCTGGACGTTTTCATCATACGGATAAAGGATAAAGTCGTCGTAACCGTAGCCCTGTTTTTTGACATTATCGATTACCAGTTTCAGGTATTCGACGTATTCCGCATAGCCTTTTTCGGTCAGGACATTTATGTTCCGTGGCGGTGCGGCACAACGCAACATGGCCAGCCCCTTGCCCTTGAGGACGGCGAGCATCGCATTCAACTCCGTAAAATCGTATTTGCCATCCTTCAGTTCCGGGCGCTCGAGCACGTGAAAAGCGTTGACACGGGACTCCGTGAGCAGTTCCAGTATTTTCTGCCGGCCCGCGTCGGTGGCGCCGCGCAGACTGCAGTCCCAGGTCATGATCGAGAGCGGATGTTTTTCCGGCAGGGTAAGTGGCAGAATCTCGATATTCAGCGGATTGACTGTGGTGGTATTGTCCATGACGTTGGTCGTGGTAAAGGTGCCGTGGTAATGACCGGGCTTGGCGTTAGTGGGCAGGTCGATAAAAACCTGACGGTTCTCCCCGGCGGGGATGACAATGACGCCGTCGGCACTGATTTCCGGTAGCACGTCGGCCGGGAGTTGGCCGAGGCGGGCGCGGATGTGTACCGCTTCGCGTATTACCGGCTTCAGGGAATTGAGGCCGGTCAGACCGATCCGGCAATACATCGTATCGGCGGAGGAATTGTAGACGCTGAAAGCCGCGATACCTGCTTCGCCGCCGCAGAACCGCAGGGCGGCGGGTTGCCCGCCGGTTTTGCCGGTGAGGCTGTAATAAGTCTCCAGCGGATCGGCAACCATCGATACTTCGGGAGATGCCGCATGGATGCAGGCGATTGAAATACAGGCGAGTAGAATTGAAATTCGTTTCATGAGCATATCCTTAATCGTCGGTGCCGTTGAAGGGCCATTTCTGCCAGACATCGCCTAGCATGTTGTAGTTGCCGTAAGCATTGGAGTAATTGGTGACGGCGCCATAACGGGGGCGGTCGGTGGTCCCGGCGTGACCGTCGATGAAAATCACATTCATGCTGTTCTGGTGTGGAAACGTCACAAAGCCGTCGTCCCCGGGTCCGACGCTTTCGATGAAATAAGCGAGGTTACTGGGGTTCGTCACGGAGGTCAGTTTAAATACCCCCGGGATCTCAATTTTGGTCCAGCGGTCGCCGGAAAATGCCGCCCGGGCATCGGTCAACCGGTGATTGATGACGAAAGGCATGTAGAGGCGGGGAAGCGGCGCCCGGCCGGGGCAGCTGAGAATCCCCTGCATCTGGGCGGTGGTGTATTGCCAGTCGACATAGCCGAGGTAGGCAGTTGGAGCCCAGCTGTTCCAGGTGGTGTCGGTCCCTTTTTTGCCCAGGAGGGCCTGGTGGCGGATGCCTTTCCATTTATCGGTGGCATGCAGGACCCGGTCGCGTCCCAGCGCCATATCGTTGTAGTCCATGGTGTAGAAAATCAGTGCCTGCGTATACTGGCGCATGTTGCTGCGGCAGTTCGAAGCCTGCGCCCGGCCCCGCGCCTGGTTCAGCGCCGGCAGCAGCATGGCGGCCAGAATGGCGATGATAGCGATAACGACCAGCAGTTCAATGAGTGTAAAATTTCGTCCTTTCATGTCAAATCCTCCTCAGTTGTTTTTATTGTCATATGGTCCTGTCGATTGGCGAATTATCAGCGAAGTGGGCAAATGGCGGTTCAGCGTATTCACCGGTACGTTCCGGCGGCGTGCCTCCGCGATCATCTCCACGGACTCTTTGCCGGTCTGGCGGCGCGGATTGCGGATCGCGGTCCACTGGGGGGTATGGCTCCGGGCGTGGTCGCTGTCGTCGTAACTGATCAGCGAAATGTCCTCCGGTATCCTCAGTCCGAGCTCCTGTATCACCGGCAGGCAGTAATTCGTCAGTTCGTCGCTGCTGATCATCAAGGCCGTCGGGCGGTCCTCTGCGGAAAGTATCCGGCGCAATCTGTTTAGGGCCGCTTCATCCTGGCGGCAGTCCGGCAGGGCCCACTCGCCGCGCATCTTGAAATGTTTGTTCAGCACGTTCATCATACAGTCGAAACGGTCGATCGTCTGGAGCTGGAAAATTTCCCGGCGCGGAATCCACTGACCCATGGCCGCCACCTTGCGGTGACCGAGCTCGGCGAGATATTCCGCGGCCGCCGTAAAACCGATATTCAGGTCGACGGTGACCGTACCGAGGTGCGGCCGAAACGCCTTGCCGCCGATGAACACCTGCGGCAGCGACTGCTCCGCCAGCAGCAATTCAAAGGCGCGCCCATGCTGTTTGCCGCTGCTTTCGCCCAGGTAAATCAGTCCGTTCAGCTTGGAAATCATTTCTTTGAGCCACTGGTTAAGCTGCTCGAATTCGTTGTCCTCCTCCGGCAGCGGCACGATCATGGCGGCGAAACCGAATTGCGTGGCGGTATCCATGATGCCGCAGACAACTTCGAGGGCGGAGTGAGCCCGCTGGCTCAGCAGATCCTCCATCCGGTCCGGCAGCACGAGTCCGAGGGCCGGCAGGAAACGGTTGCAATAACTTTCGGCAAATTCGGGTGTCACCTGCAAAATACGTTTGCCGGGGGAACGCTGCAACACACCATCGGCCTCCAGCGTGCCGTAGGCCCGGCGGACCGTGTCGCGGTTCAGCTTCAGGTCCTCCGCCAGCGTCAGCATTGACGGCAGCGGCGTGCCCTCCGGGATGCGACCGCGCAGCAGCGAACCGCGGATGTTCTCCGCCAGCTGGTGATGCAGCGGCACCGGAGAATCATGCTCCAGGCAAATGTCCGGATAAAACCGATTTTGTTGCTTGCTGTCCATAATAAAAACCGATGCGTTTATTTATTGTATGGTATATTATACAATAAACAAATAAAAAAGTCAATACCCGAACCCCTGAATTTCCCATTTCTTTCTGAATTGATGCAAAAGAGCCAAAGGACTGAAATGACGAAAATGACGCAAGGGATAAGCTTATTGATTAATGAAATGGTTTTATAGACACAGAAATAGACACAAAAGACAGGGAAATCCTGAAAATGACCGGCCCCCGGCTGGATTTATCGGAAAACGCTCATTATAATAATGAAAACGAAAACAATGGATTCAACATGATCAAAGTCCGAACCAAAAGACTGCAGACGGCAAAGGCATATCTGGCAAATTGCCTGGCTTCGGTGGAAAACGGCGAAATGCTGCCCCCGATCCGGGATTTGATCGAAGGCAGCGGCACTACACGCGCGGCGGTTTATCAGGCGATCGCTTATTATCGCGAGCGCGGGCTGCTCGAGTCGCGTCCGCGCATCGGGCTGTTCAAAACCGGCAACGATAACTCGGCGCGGATCATCGACCTGATCGCCTGCAATGACACCGGCTACAGCAATGATCCCTCCGGGCTCATTTTCGACGTGCTGGGGCGGTTTCACAAGGTTGCCGCCGCGCATGGTTACGCCGTGCGGCTGCATTCGGTGCCGCAGGAGGAGAGCATCGAAAAATATACGCTGCTCTCGCGATTGCCGGACAGCAGCGGGTTCGTCCTGATCCTGGCCAACATCCGCGAACTGGTTTCGGCATTTCAGGCCACCGGCAAGCCGACGGTGTGCCTGCTTCCGCACGGCAAATTCATCGACGTGGACCAGGTGGTGGACGCCCGGAGCATCGTCGATCTTCAAATGGCGCACCTGATCGAACTGGGGCACCGCCGGATTCTTTACCTGCGGGAGGAATACCCGTTTTACCAGAATTCGACGATGCTTAACCGGCGGATGCAGTATTATCAGGCCATGGCCCGGCACGGGTTCAAGGTCTATCCGCATTGGCAGGACAATTTTGTCCGGGGGGATCTCGGCAAGGCGCTGCAGTCCGCATTCAGCAGGAATCCGGTACCTACGGCGCTGATCGTGTATGATACCGACTTGCCGGAAGTCTACCGCTTCCTCGAATCGCGCCGGTTGAAGATCGGTTCGGACGTGTCGGTCATCGCCACGGACGGCTCCGCGGCGATCAACCGCCTGACTCCTTCGGCGACCAGCGTGGTCAGCCACAGCCTGCACGCGGTCGAAACCATTTGGGAGCTGCTGGAGAAGCAGCGGCGAGGCGACCTGAACCCGAAGACAGTCGAGGTCCTGCTGACTTTTAAAAAAGGCCGTTCCACCGGCAAAGCCCCCAAATCAAGTTCAAAATAATAGAGAGGCACATATGCTTGAATTCAACAAATATTTCGCATTCGGTCCGAAACCCGGTTCGCCGTGGGCCGATAAAATGGTTCTTAACCCGGCGATGGTCGCGGACCCGGACGATCCGGATACCATCCACATGCTGTTCCGCGCCACCGGGCCGTATCCGGAAGCGCGGCTGCCGGGCAAGCCGATGCCGTACCCGATTTTCCTGGGCTACGCGGTCAGCCACGACCGGGGGGTAAGCTGGGATTGCGATTTCACTGAACCCGCTTTTGCACCGGGTTGCAACTACAACCTCGACGAACCACCGATGGTTACCGACGCCTTCGGCCGCCGCATGTTCAACTATGCCAATGGCGCGGTCGAGGACCCGCGATTGTTTTATTTCGAGGACGAACTGCATCTGAGCGTGGCCTGCCGTGCGTTTCCGCCCGGGCCGTACTGGGATCACGACGACCCGCTGCAGTGCATGCCGTCCGGCTTCGAGGCATTCGGCGCGGCGGTGGCGGAAAATTACACCGTTAGTTTGCTCTACAAGGTAAACCTCGATGCGCTGAAAAAACGCGACTATGCGAACAGTTTCCAGTTCGTGACTCCGCTGCATGAGCCGGACGTCAGCGACAACCGCGACGTGGTGCTTTTCCCGCGCCGTATCAACGGCAAAATCATCTGTATCCACCGCCCCAAGTGGCCCTGGCGCTACGGGTTTGCCAGGGATATCAAAATTCCGTCGATTTTCATGGCCGCGGCGGATTCGCTGGGCGATTTTTACAGCGGCAAGGCGGCGCAGGAAGTGTACGCCGTCCCGCAATTCGAGTGGGAAGGCAACCGCATCGGCGCGAGCTGGGCGCCCCTTGAAATCGAGCCGGGCCTCTGGCTGCTGCCGTACCACGGCAAACAGGACGACAAAGTCGGCTATACCCAGTCTTTCATGTTGTTGAAAGAAAACGGGCAGACCTTTCCCGAAGTCATCGCCCGTCCCACCGGCCGGATGCTGTACGCGGACCAGCCGTGGGAGCTGGAGGGCGACTTCACCATTCCGTGCCTCTTCACTTGTTCGGGCGTGCTCCGGGACGACGGCACTTTGCTGATGGGTTACGGCGCGGCCGACGCCAAGGTCGGCATGGTCGAAGTAACCCTCAGCAAACTGATTTCAGCGTTGAATTAAGACTGGATTCTCACGTAGTTGCGGCGGTTGTCGAAGTTGAATTTTTCGCATGGTTTGCCCTTGGGGTAGGCCACGCTGCCCGCTTGCTGAAACGGCACCTGCAGCACGATCGGATTGAGCCGCCCCGAAATGCGCACTTCCAGCGGGATGTAGATGATGCTCGCAGCGAAGGAACCGGCCAGAACCGTATGCTCAACCAGGGTTTCCCAGCCTATTTTGACCATGACGCTGCTGTTCGCCGGGGTGGCCGTCCAGCCTTCGGGCCAGTGCCACTTGAAATAGACCTCAGTTTCGGCTCCCAGGAAATTGCAGACCCCGATGCGGACTTTTTTCTGTTCGCCGGCGGCCATGTTGACGCCGTTTTCGTAGTCGACCACAATTTCGCCGTACGGCAGCTTGAAAGAGAGCCGGTAGGGCGAGTAGGCCCAGATCCTGGCGGCGGCTTCCGGTGAATGCAGGGTGGTCAGATAGTCGCCCGGTATCGCCGTTTCGCCGTCGCTGAACGAGAAGAGCTCGGGGTTTTCATTGCGGGTGGAATACGCCAGCTTGATGACGCGCTCGGCCAGGGTGGTGATATCTTTCGGGAGAAGACCCGCTTGCGGGCGGCCGAAAATATTGATGGCGATATTTTTGATGCTGTCGCCGATGGGGGTGATCCATTTTTCGGGAATGGCGGATGCGCCGTGCATGATGCCGAGAATCGAGCCGACGGTGGCGGCGGTGCAGTCGGTATCGTCGCCGCAATTGACCGCGCGGCAGATGGATTTGCCGAAATCGCCTTCGCCGTAGAGCAGTCCGATCACGGCAAAAGCCACGTTCGCGGGGGCCTGGAACCAACCGAGGTCGCTGCTGTCTTCGACGATCTTGTTGCGGGCGGTGAGCCAGTCGTCGCCGCCGTCGTAGCAGCTGCAGGCGAGTTTGACACTGCGGGCCACGCGGCAGTCGGCGGGAATTTTGCTGAGGCCGATCTTGATCAGTTCGCGGAGGTCATTCACCACGAAAGCCGCCGATTCGAGGGCGGTGGTGAACATTTCCGCATAAATGCCGTCGCCGCAGTGATCCTGGCAGGCGTCCATGTAGGCGAAGCGGATGGCTTCGTCGGGGCAGCCGGGGAAGACGCAGGCCCAGATTTCCGAGCGAATCCAAGCGCCGTTGCTGTTTTTCCACACATCGTTGTCCGTGGAACCGGAAAGCGGGGCGTAAAGCCCCTTGGCAATGTTGAAGCGGCAAACGCTGTATTCGTTCCACGGGCCGATGATGTTGCTGAGCCAGTACTCGCTGAGAAGCTGCGGCGACAGCTGGTAAATACCGTGGAATTCGGCCGCCACCAGCCAGATCAGCTGCAGGTCCAGGTCATCGTTCGGCAGGGGGGTACCGTTCAGGTCGTGGGTGTAAAAATCCACGTTGTTGGTTTCGGTCCTGCCTTCCATGGGAGCGCCGATGGTGCCGCCGATGTTTTTGCCGAGCCAGCAGCCGCGAACCTTGTCGCGATATTCTTTCGCATTGATATTCATGATTTCTCCTTTGTATTTTCGGATTCGTATTATAGATTATTATATCGCCGATCCGATTTTTTGCATATAACAAACGCATGGAAAAATAGAACGATCCGCTTTTTATGAAGACTTATTCCAGAGAAGAATTTTTTGTGATTCCGGACCTGCCGCTGTGGGTGCAGTACGGCAGACAGCAGGGTATGACGCCGGAACATAACCATGATTTCATCGAAATCGTATTTATGGCGCAGGGCTACGCGGTTCACCATATCGCCAGCCGGGGCGGGCGGCAGACGTACGGGCTGATTCAGGGCGACGTCTTTTCGGTCATGCCGGATGAGCTGCACGGCTACGCGGACGGCCGCAATATGGAGATTTACAATATCGGGCTGACCCGCGAATTCATCAGTACCGAGCTCGCAGGACTGGACGAAATCAATTCATGGAATACCGTGCTCGAGCACCGCGGCGGCAAAATCCATTTGCCCCTGAACGACCGCAAAGCCGCGGAAAACTGCCTGAAACGAATCATCCACGAGTGTTCCCTGTGCAAGCCGGGGTTCAAACTTTATGCCAAAACGGCGATGATCGAATTTCTGCTGATTGCCGGCCGGGTCAGCCCGACGGCGCACCAGGCTTCGGTGGAAACCGCCGGCGGCATCCTCGAAACGATCCGTTTGATGGAGAAATCGCCGGAAAAGGCAATGTCCCTCGCGTACCTGGCCCGCAACGCCTCCATGAGCGTTTCGCATTATACCAAAAAGTTCCGCGAGGCCACGGGCACTTCCCCTTTGTCCTACCTGATCAATCTGCGCCTTGAAAAAGCGCGCGGGCTGCTGGAGGAAACCGATCTGCCGGTGGCGGAAATCGCCGTGCAGTGCGGCTTCTGCGACAGCAACTACATGATCAAGCACTTCCGCCTCCGCCACGGCATTACCCCCGCCCGCTACCGGAGCTTGCTCCACCGATAGCTATAAACAAAAAAGCCCGTCCGGTGTTGGACGGGCGCTTGATGCGGAGCGGCGATCAGATAGTGGGGGCCGTTTTTTCGGCTTCCTTCACTTCCTGCTGTTCTTTTTTGCTGTTTTCAAGTTCCTGATTGGCCTTTTCGAGGGTTTCCTCGGCTTTCTTCTCTACGGCTTTGTCGTCGAGCAGAGTCGGGTTGGCATCGAGGTATTTTTCCAGCTCGGGAATGGCTTTGTTGAGGGCTTCGCGAACCATTTTCGGGAAGATTTCGATTTCTTCGCTGGTGCGGCCATAGGCCCAGCGGCAGCCGGATTTTTCCATTTTGATCGGGTATTCCCAGACGACTTTTTCGGTCGAGCGGTGATACAGGCGGAGCTTCATGTCCAGCTGGCTGTCAAGATAGGTGGCGGGCAGGCCGACGACCCACAGCACGGGCGAAACGAAGGTCAGGCCATACGAAATCAGCTTGGCATCGAACCGGGCGGTGTAGATCTCGGCATCGAGAATCAGGTCCCCCTTCAGGTCGTTGATATCGCGGGCTGCGTAAGCACTGTTGAAAATCCGCGAGGTATCGAAGCTGACGGCCACGGCGTTGGCCAGGCTGGCGATCATGTCATGCTTGTAGTTGGCGGTATTCATCATGGCTTTGCCGTGTTCCGGGCGGTCGTAGCTGACCCAGCCGAAGGGCATCAGCGGGCAGAGGCTCCAGAAGACGGTGCCGGCGGAGTTGCTGTCACCACGCAGGTCCTTGAAATCGGTCACGGCCACGGTATTCGGAAAAACCGGCGTGGTATCGAGGACCACCATATCTTTTTTGCCATCGTCAAACGTCGTGGCGAAAATCCCCGGGGACTTGCAGCCGGTCATGCCCAGCGCAATCACGATCACAGACACCAGTGTCAATAAACTTTTCATCCAAGCCTCCTTATTATAGAATCAATATTACCAAAAAATAACCGCCGAAACACAAATATTCAAGTCCCAATTGCAAGAATCTCGGGATTAAAATGGACAACATGGATACGATGGATACAATGGACCTCATGGACGGCCCAAATTGAGCTCACGCATTGGGGTTGGCGGTGCGGCGGCGGTAGCCGGTGGGCGTTTCGCCGCAGAGACGGCGGAATACCCGGTGAAAATAGGCGCTGTCACGGAAACCGCAGCGTTCCGCCACCGTTTCGATGTTGAACGCCGAGTGCTCGAGCAACCGCTGCGCCATCTGCAGCCGCCGGTGATTCAACAGTGCCGCAAACCCTTCGCCAAACAGCTTTTTTACCTGTTCCGACGTCCGCGCCGGGCTCAGGCCGATGAACTCCGCCAGGTCGTCCAGCCCGATCGGACGGCTGTAATTGCGCGCGATGAATTGTTCGATCCGTTCGCGGCGGCTGCTGCCGGTGGGGTACGGACGGGCGACGCATTCGGTCAGGTGCTGGGCCAGCAGCGCGCCGAGGGCGAGCAGGTCGCGCCGCGACTCAGGCGGCAACGGCGGCGGTGTGGACGGCAGGTTGTTTCCGCAGATGTTCTCGTGAAAAGCCTCCGCCACCAGCGGCGGCGCCCCGCTGAAGGGACCGGCAAACAGCGCCGCACAGACTTTGCCGCCGGACATCACCGGGAAAACCGCTTCCAGGTAGCCGAGCGGACAGTATTTATAAAACGGCTCGGACGAGTTGCCGTGGTGTTTCTGGATGCTGGTGGTGTCGAAGGCGATGCAGATCCGGTCGGTGCCGGGATTGTTTTTCTTCAATTTCGTACAGTAAGGGTTCAGGTGGAAGCGCGGCAGCGAACACTCGTGGAAGCGCCCGATATAGTCATGCAGGCACAGGCGGCAGTTGAACTGGTGTTCAAACGCCCGGACGGCGGCATCGAATGTCTTGAAATCACTCATAATTCCTCGTTTGTGATAAAAATACAACAAAACAGCAAAAAAATCCATATCATTTCAAAGAAAAAACGATATATTATTATGGTATAGCCAAAAAACAATATGGAGAATGATCTCATGGAAACAATCGGTTATAAAATTGACAAAGCGATCCCGGTAGTTGCAGAAGCGGATGTGGTGGTAATCGGCGGTGGCCCCGGCGGCATCAGCGCGTCGGTCATGGCGGCCCGTCAGGGCGTCAAGGTGCTGCTGGTGGAGCGCTACGGCGCGCTCGGCGGCATGGCTTCCTACGGTGAAGTTTCTCCTTTTATGTATAATCACGTGAACGGCGCCACGATCGACCGTCCGCTGTATGTGGACTGGGTCCGGAAAATGTGGGAATACCTGCCGGTGCAGCAGCGCGGCGAGAATTTCGACGAAAAGGTCGCAAGTCCCCTCGAAATGCGGATCACCAAAGACCTCGCCATGCTCGGCGGCGAGGACCTCTGCCTCGAAGCCGGCGTCAAGCTGCTTTATCACCACGACCTGACGGATGTGATCATGGACGGCAACAAAATTACCGCCGCGATTTTCAGTTCCAAATCCGGTCCGGTGGCGATTAAAGGTAAAATCTTCGTGGACGGTACCGGTGACGGCGACCTGGCCAAGCTCTCAGGCTGCGAATGCCTCTTCGGCAATGAAGACGGTTTCTGCCAGCCGATGACCCTGTGCTTCAAGCTGTCGGACGTGGATGCCGACCGCATGCCCGACCGCGCCGGCGTCAACGTGTATTACGACAAGGCCAAGGCCGACGGCGAAATCGACTGCATTCGCGAAAACGTCCTCTGGTTCCTGACCCACGAAAAAGACGTGATTCATTTCAATACCACCCGCGTGATCAAGAAAAGCGGCGTCAACGGCGTAGAACTCTCTGAAGCGGAAATCGATGCGCGCCGCCAGGTCCGCGAATATCTCCGGTTTCTGCGCAAGCACGTGCCGGGTTATGAAAAGGCCCGCATCCATTCGATGGCGCACCACATCGGCATCCGCGAAACCCGCCGCGTGGTCGGCTTGATCCTGCAGACCGCCGATGACTTCACCGCGGCCCGTAAATACGACGACGGCATCGCCAAGGTGCGTTACCCGATCGATATTCACAACCCCTCCGGCACCGGTACCGTAATCCAGCACATGCCGGAAAACGAATGGTACGAAATCAGTTACCGCGCCATCGTGCCGAAGGGCAGCGGCAATCTGTTGATGGGCTGCCGTGCGGTTTCGCTGGACCATGCGCTGCACAGCAGTGCGCGGGTGATGCCGCCGGTTTGTTCGATCGGCCAGGCCGCCGGTATGGGCGCCGCCATGGCGGTGAAATCCGGCAAGGCTCCGGCCGAAGTCAACGGCGTCGAAGTCCGTAAGAATCTCGTCGCCGCCGGCGCGGACCTGTAAGGGAAATTGGTCGGCGGCTGTGCCGCCTGAATTGGCCGCCACTGTGTGGCTGAATTGGGGAATGGCCGTGCAGGTCCGTGGCTGTCCGTGTAAGTCCGTGATCTTGATGGGACACATGGGACGTATGTGACCTATGGGAGTAATTTTCCCAAAATTCACCAATTCAGGCACCAACGGTGCCGACCAATTCAGCAGCCATCGGCTGCGGCCAATTCTCCAATTATTTCCATCCCGGTCTGTTGATTTTTCCGGAATTCATGTTATCTTAAGATTATTTATTTGTCATAATAACATTAGAGTTTTGGTGAATGGACAGAAAGTGCATACTGTTAGTCTTCTTTCTGGTCGCGTTTTGCGGCTGCTGGAGTGTATTCTCCGGCGAGGCGGCTGACCGGTCTCTGCCGAACCGCCTCACCAGCGGCATTCATGCGGGAAGCAACGGTTTCGGCAAGCAGGCGCTGATGCGCAGTCAATGCGCCGGTTCCCTGTCGCTCGTCGCCGGTAACCGCAATACGCTGAGCAATTATCTGAATCAGCTTTTTTCCTGCACGCCGGATCTGTTTCTGACCGATGAATTTTCGATTCTCCGCTGGTTTGCCGGCGGCAACTATTCGCGGGAGGTTCCTCCGGCGAAATTCCTCAATGACCTGCTGAATTATCATATTATTGTCCGGGCCGGGCCGTTCTGCTGATTTCGTATTTTTTTGCCGAAATTTAAACAGAACTAACCAAGGACAATTATGCATTGGATCGATTGGATTATCGTGGTCATACCACTTTTTATAGTGATGCTGATCGCACTGAAAAGTCAGAAATATGTAAAGGGAGTGGCAGACTTCCTGACGGCGGGCCGGGTGGCCGGCCGCTATGTAGTGGCGGTAGCCAGCGGTGAAGCGGCAACGGGGCTGATCAGCCTGGTTGCGATTTTCGAGATGTACTACACTTGCGGTTTCGCCGTCAGTTTCTGGAGCAGTATTGCCACGCCAATCGGTCTGGCGTTTGCCTTGACGGGGTATTGTACCTACCGTTTCCGTGAAACCCGCGCCATGACCATGGGGCAGTTTTTCGAGATGCGTTACAGCAAGGGGTTCCGTATTTTCGCCGCCGTGCTGCAATCGCTCTCCGGCGTTATCAATTACGCGATTTTTCCCGCCGTCAGCGCGCGTTTCCTGATCTATTTCCTGGACCTGCCGACGCATGTGCAATTTCTCGGCCTGAACTTTCCGACCTTCGGGCTGGTCATGTTCGCATTTCTTTCGCTGGCCGTGCTGATCATCACGCTGGGCGGCCAGATCACCATCATGACCACCGACTGCGTGGCGGGTATCTTGAGTTATCCCATGTATGTGATCATTGTCGGATTCATTCTGTACAAATTCTCCTGGACCAAGGAAATGGCCCCCACGCTGCTGGACCGCGCCCCGGGGATGAGCTTGCTCAACCCGTACGACGTCTATCTGCTGCGCGACTTCAACCTCTTCTATATTTTCGTCGGTATCTTTGCCTCGGTTTTCAACCGCATGTCGTGGTCGGGCCTGCAGGGCTACAACTGCTCCGCGGCGAACGCCCACGAACAGAAAATGGGGGGCCTCCTCGGCACCTGGCGCGCCGGTTTCTCCGTCATGATGTATGTCCTGCTGGCTGTGGCCGCATATACCTATCTGCATCATGCCAACTTCGCGCCGAAGGCCAAAAACATCCATACCCAGCTCACCAAGAAAACACTTTCCGACATTGCCGTCGACAAGGAGTTCGATACCGCCCGCCAGGAAATCCACACCATGCTGGCCACCGGCGAGATGAGCGAGCACATCAAGGCCAGTCTCCCCGAAAATACCAAAATCAATCCCGAGGCCTTCACGCCGAATGATTACAAAGGCATTTCCCAGGCTGCTCTGGCCCAGGTCAATAAGAGCACTGGACAAACCTTCGGGACCATCTATAACCAGATGCTGGAGCCGACTGCCATCCGGGAAATGCTGCCGATCGGCCTGACCGGGGTATTCTGCGCGCTCATGATCTTCCTCCTGGTCACGACCGATACCTCCTACTTGCATTCCTGGGGCAGTATCATCGTGCAGGACCTGGTTCTGCCGTTCCGCAAAACGCCATTTACCCCCAGGCAGCAGTTGTGGCTCCTGCGGCTGGTGATCGCCGGCGTGGCGGCGTTTGCCTTCTTCTTCTCGTTCTTCTTTGCCCAGATCGACTATATCCTGATGTTCTTCGCGATCACCGGGGCCATCTGGCTCGGGGGCGCGGGGCCGATCATCGTCTTCGGACTGTACTGGAAACGCGGGACCACGGCGGGTGCCTTTGCCGCGCTGAGCGCGGGTGCGTTCCTGGCCGTGGGCGGCATCATTATCCAGCAGACCTGGGTCGCGCACGTTTATCCGGCGCTGGTTCGCTGGGAGCTCGCCGGGACCGTCGGTAACCTCCTGGAGGCGATTTCCAGCCCGTTCAATCCGTATATCATATGGACCATGCGTGCCGACCGCTTCCCGATCAACTCGCAGGAAATCTACTTTATCGCCATGTTGACCGCGATTATCCTGTATGTGGTCCTTTCGCTGATCACCTGCCGTACGCCGTTTAACCTGGACCGTATCCTGCACCGCGGCAAATACCGGACCCACGGCGAAGTGGAAAAGGTCAAGATTCCGCTGACCTGGAAAACGTTCCCGAGCAAGATCCTCGGCATCGACTCCGCCTATACCCGCGGCGACAAGATTCTCGCCTGGTCGGTATTCCTGTGGTCGTTCGGCAAAGCGTTCATCCTCTTCTTTGTCTGCGTGGTCATCTGGAACTTCTTTTATCGCTGGCCGGCCGAGTGGTGGGTTCACTACTTCTTCATCACCAACGTGGTGGTGGCCGGGATTGTCGGGATCGTCAGCACGGTCTGGTTCTCGATCGGCGGAACGACAGACCTGATGAAGATGTTCAAGAGTCTGGACAAACGCACCCACGATGATACCAACGTGCTGGACGACGGCCGCGTGGTCGGTCATGTCTCCGCCGATGATGCCAAACTGATGGAGCAAATAGAAAAAAAGGATGGTCCCAATGAAAAAGCTTAATGAGTGGTTCGGTGCCTATCTGGCGGCGCTGGTCGCATTGCTGCTGATCTCAGCCAGCTACCTGACCTTTCTGCCGCAGCTGAAACGCCGCAGCAAAGCCTGAGGGTTTTTATTTGGGGAAACCGGCAAACTTTTAACAAAGTTTTCCCTTTTCCCCAAACCCCTTTGACCCTTTCAAATCTTTCTAAAATCTGGCGGTTTATCGAGTTGCGATGCAATTCGATAAACCGCCCGTTCTTTAAAAGTTTTTGGAAAAAGGGGTGTGGGGAAAAGAACCTTTTTCAAAAAGGTTTTTTCACCGCAAAGCAAGAAAGCGATCAGCGTTCCCGGCGGGTGACGATCTCGCCGTGGGCGAGTTTCACGGTCAGTTCGGTGCCGATGGCGGCATCGTCGGGCGAAGTGATGATCCGGCCGTCGTCGAGACGGTTAACCATGGCGTAGCCGCGTTTGAGTACCTGCGTGGGGTCCAGGTTGCCCAGCGAACGCTTCAGGTTCTCCAGTTGCACGGATTTCTCCGCGTGGTAATGACGGGTATTGCGCAGCAACTGCTCGCCGAGCTGATTCACGATCAGACGCTTCTCGCGGAACACGGCCTGCGGCGACAACCCCTTCAGCCGTTCGCCGAGCAGCCCGACCCGGTTCGATGCCTCGACCATGGCGTGACGCAGCGCGTTTTTCATTTCGCCGTCCAGTTCGTCGATCTGCTGCTGCTTCTGACGGATCATATAAACCGGCTCGCGGAACACAAAACTGTTAGCCGCTTCGCCGAGACGGTGGCGCATCTCCAGCCTCATGGCGTCCAGCGACGAAGTCATATCTTTCTGCAAACGGTTCACCCGTTCGATCAACTCATCGCGGTGGGCGGCCACCAGTTCGGCCGCCGCCGACGGCGTCGGCACCCGCAAATCCGCGGCGAAATCGCTTAGCGTAAAATCGATTTCGTGCCCCACGGCGCTGATCACCGGAATCCGGCTCGCTGCAATCGCCCGTATCACGATTTCTTCGTTAAAGGCCCACAAATCCTCCATGCTGCCGCCCCCACGCGTGACTACAATCACATCCACCCCGCCGGAACGGTTGAAAAATTCGATACCGCGCACCAGCCCCGGCGCCGCCGTGGCGCCCTGGACCGGCGAGGGATAAATCTTCACCGGGAGCCCCGGGAAACGGCGCGTCACAATCTGCAGGAAATCGCGGATGGCCGCGCCGTCCGGCGATGTGACCACCCCCACGCAGCCGGGCAGCACCGGGATGCTTCTCTTGCGCTCGCTGTCGAACAAGCCCTCGGTGCTCAACCGCAGTTTCAGCTCTTCGAAACGCCGCTGCAGTTCCCCGAAGCCGACCGGACGGATCGACTTGACGCTGAACTGATATTCGCCCCGCACTTCGTACACGGTCAGCTTGCCGAAAACTTCCACCTCGGAGCCGATCTGCAGCCGCAGCTGTTCCACCGCCCGCGCCCCGCTGAAAAACACCACCCGCATCTGCGAGCGCTTGTCCTTGAGCGTCATATACACATGCCCGGAGGCGCGCTGTACGCTCAGCGTACCGATTTCACCGCGCATCCAGAATGGCAGCAGGCTGTTTTCGAGGATTTCGCGGACGACCGCGTTCGCCTCGGATACCTGCCAGATTTTATCGTTTTCGTTCATCGCTTAAAAATACGTCAGAATATGGAGCACGCCCCTGATAACCAGATTCGACAGAAACACCCCGGCCGCGTATACATAGTCGAGAAATACCACGACCAGCAACACCAGGAATATGGCGATTCCACCCACCATTTCGTTGCGGGCCTGTTTAATGTGCGGGGCAAAATGCGTCACCACGTGCCAGCCGTCGAAACCCGGCACCGGCAGGATATTGATCACAAAAAGCACGATGTTAATCACTCCGCCCAGGCGGCACAGCCGGAAAGCGGTCGACGGCGCTCCGAAATACAGGCAAAACGCGGCGCCCGCCGAAAAAAGCAGAAACAGCAGCAGATTGGTGCACGGCCCCGCCAGCGATACGAGCATATCGCTGATTTTGCGCCGCATCCGCGCCGGATTCACCGGTACCTGGCCCCACGCCAGCCCGATCAGGCACAGCAGCGCCAGCGACCAGAGCCCCATCTGCTTCAGCGGATTCAGCGTCAAATGCCCCTGTTCGGCGGCCGTCGCATCCCCTTCCTTCAACGCCACCCAGGCATGGGCGAGTTCGTGGCAGCAGACCGACACCACCACGATGAATACCTGCATAAAAAAGAATTGCGGATTTTCCCACAACTGTCGGATAAATATCATAAAAACTCCTTAATCGATCGATACCGGCCAATACTGATAAGCCGGTGTTTCATACGGATGGGCCTTTTTCAAGGCGGCGATTACTTCTTTGATTACATTTGCGGGACAAATCAGCTCGACCTTCATTTCCTCGACTTCCTCGACCTTGGCGTGAGTGCCGATGGAGGGATTACTGCCCGGCAACGGCCGGAACTGTCCGTTCCCCACGGTCTGCCAGCAGCAGTTGTCATAATTGCCGAGCTTGCCCGCCCCGGCCTCAAATACCGCGAACTTGACTTCTTCCGCCTGGTTCGTGGGTACATAAAATTCCAGTTTCACATAATCCATATTTCACCTCGCCTTGCAATATACCCTCGATTTCGCCGAAAACCAAACCGGAATCCACAAAAAGTTACCGTCAAGAGTCTTTTCTATAGCAAGATTTTTTTCTGACAGGTCGGACAGGTCGGACAAGTCGGACCTGTCAGAAAAAAAGATTAAAGAGAGAAGCAATACTTCTTCATCAGCCACGAAATATGTGGATTCCCGTCCGACCCGTCCAACTTGTCCGGAAAAACTTTCTGTACCCTCTGCGAAAGCATTTGCGCAAAAATCTTCCGATCGGGTCTTGACATATCCAGTTTCAGCAGTAAATTAATAATGTAACCGTTTACGCTAAAACAGGAATTTCTTATGTTTGAGGCACACCGACGAATCACGATCACCGAATTTGCGGAGATTCTGGGAACTTCGACCGCCACGGTCTCGCGGGCGTTCAGCGACAAGGGACGCATCAGCAGCAAGACCCGCCAGCGCATTTTGCAGAAGGCCGCCGAGCTCGGTTATCGCCCGAATATCCATGCCCGCAACCTCACCGCCCGTCATAGCGACACGGTGGCGCTGTTTTACCCGGAGCTGCGCGGCGAGGAGCCCGATTATTTTCTCTCGGAAATCATGCTCGGGATCAATCGCAATTTGATCCCGCTCAAGAAAACACTGCAGATTCATCCGTTTGAGCGCAATGCCGTGCCGGATGAAATGGGCCGCTACATCGACCTGCTTTTGAACGGCAGTTTCGCGGGGATCATCGTCCTCGGCGAGACCATGGGGTCCAAGACGCTGGTGAACGTGGCGCGGCACAACGGCATCCCGTGCATCGGGATCGGCCCCGCGCCCGCGCCGGAAACCAATTCGTTGTGGTTCGATAACGACGCCGGGGCGTTCCTGGCCGGCAAATATTTCCATGACACCGGACGCAAACACCCCGTCTACATCGCCGGGTTCACCGACGTGACCAAGGAAAACGGCTTCCGGCGGGGCTTCGGCGGCAAAATCAATATCCTGGAGGGCGGCCACAGTTTCCGCCACGGTTCGCTGGCGTATGAACGGCTGATGAAGGAGTTTCCGGGGACCGACAGTGTGCTTTGCGCCAACGACGTGCTGGCGATCGGCTTCATGAAGGCCGCGCTGAATGACGGCAAAAAGATTCCGGCGGAACTGGCGGTGATCGGGTTCGACGATATCCACCCGGCGCGCTATGTGAACCCCGCGCTGTCTTCCGTGACGCTGAATCTGTATGACCTCGGGGTGAAATCGGTCCAGATGCTGGGCCAGTTGCTTTTCGGCGAAAAGGAAGTGCCGTCGGAAAGCATCGAATGCGATCTGATCTTAAGACAATCAAGTTAAGGGAATTTATATGAAACCTACATTATTGGTATTGGCGGCCGGCATGGGCAGCCGCTACGGCGGGCTCAAACAGCTGGACCAGGTCGGGCCGAACGGCGAAACCATCATCGATTATTCGGTGTTCGACGCGATTCGCGCGGGCTTCGGCAAGGTGGTGTTCGTCATCCGTCATGAATTCGAAGACGAGTTCAAGGCGAAAGTCGGCAGCCGTTACGAGGGCAAAATCGAAGTGGCGTACGCGTTTCAGGATCTGAACGACCTGCCGGCGGGATTTTCCGTGCCGGAGGGGCGCGTCAAGCCGTGGGGCACCGGCCACGCGGTGCGCGCCGCCCGCGACATCATCAAAGAACCCTTTGCCATGATCAACGGCGATGACCTTTATGGCCGCAACGGCTATCGGCTTCTCGGCGATTATCTTTCCACTGTGAAGGACGGCGCCAGGGCTTCGTACGCCATCTGCGGTTTCCTGCTGCGCAACTGCCTGTCGGAAAACGGCACCGTGTCGCGCGGCATCTGCGAAGTTAATGCCGACGGCAACCTCGCTTCGGTGGTCGAAAATACCAAAATCGAGCGCAATGCCGAGGGCAATATCATCAGCCACATGGAAGATGGTTCCAGTGTCAAGCTGACCGGCGGCGAAGTCACTTCGCTGAATTTGTGGGGCTTCACGCCGTCGCTGTTCGGGAATCTGGAAGAACTTTTCATCACGTTCCTGAAGGAGCATGGGCAGAAGGAAAAATCCGAGTTTTATATCCCGTTCGTCGTCGACGCGCTGATCAAATCCGGCAAGGCGGACGTCAAGGTCATGACCAGCCCCGACACCTGGATGGGCATCACCTATCGCGAAGACAAGGAAGAACTGATGAACAACATCGGCAAACTGATCGCCGCCGATGTTTATCCGCAAAAATTATTCTGAAAAGGACCTGCATCAAATGGCTCACGATATTGCTAAAATTTACGAAAAATTCGCCATTTACGGCGATTTCATCAGCGCCGCTCCCTACGGTTCGGGACACATCAACGACACGTTCAAAGTGGTGGTGAACCAGGCCGGAACCACGGTCAACTACATTTTCCAGCGCATCAATACCAACATTTTCAAAGAGCCGGTCGGGCTCATGGACAACATCCTGCGCGTGACCAGTCACATGGGGCAGAAATTGCACGGGCAGGAGGACGCCTCGCGCCGTTCGCTGTGCATCGTTCCGGGCATGGATTTGAAGCCGTATGTGGTGGATGAAAACGGCAATTACTGGCGCGGCTACCTCTTCATCGAAAAGGCGCAGACCTATGACGTGATCAAAAACGCGGAACAGGCGTTTGAAGTGGCGCGTTCGTTCGGCAATTTCCAGAAGGCACTGGTGGATATTCCCGGCGGGCGGCTGTTCGAAACCATCCCGAATTTCCACAACACGCCGAAGCGCCTCGAAGCGCTCGAAGCCGCGATCAAAGCGGACGTCAAGGGTCGTGCCAAGGAAGTCGCCGCCGAGATCGATTTCGTGCTGAGCCGCCGCGGCGAAGTCTCGAAGCTGATCGACCTGAACGCCGCCGGCGCGATCCCCGAGCGCATCACCCACAACGACACCAAGCTCAATAACGTGATGATCGACGACGCCACCGGTAAGGGCATCTGCGTGATCGACCTCGACACCATCATGCCCGGCCTCGTTCATTACGACTTCGGCGACATGGTCCGCACCAGCACCAGCCCGAGCATGGAAGACGAAAAGGACCTCTCCAAGGTCTATATGCAGTTTAATATGTTCGAAGCGCTGCTGCGCGGCTATCTTGAGTCGGCGGGCGATTTCCTGAATCCGGTCGAACGCGAAAACCTGCCGTTCAGCGGCAAACTGATTACGCTCGAAATCGGCATCCGGTTCCTGACCGATTATCTCTCCGGTGATGTCTATTTCAAGATCCACCGCCCGGAACACAACCTCGACCGTTGCCGCACCCAGTTCAAGCTGGTTGCCTCGATCGAAGAACAAATGCCGCAGATGATGAACCTCCTGAACAGTATCAAATAAGGATAAGAAAGATGAGAGTATTGATTACCGGCGGAGCCGGATTTATTGGAAGCCATATCGTGGAGCATTTTCAGGGGAAAGCTGAGGTTAGAGTGCTTGACAGTTTGCGTTCGGGATATAAACGTAACCTGGATGGATTTCAGGTTGAATTTATCGAGGGCGATATCTGCGACCGCGAGGCGGTGCGCAAGGCCATGCAGGGCGTGGATTACGTATTTCACCTGGCCGCGATGATCAGTGTGCCGGAGTCGATGTTCAAGCCGATTGAATGCGCCGACATCAACGTCAAGGGCATGCTGATCGTGCTCGAAGAAGCCGCCGCGGCCGGCGTCAAGAAATTGTGTTTCAGCACCAGTGCGGCGATCTATGGCGACAATCCCGTCATGCCGAAGCGCGAAGAGATGTTCCCCGAGCCGAAAAGCCCCTACGCGATCACCAAACTCGACGGCGAATATTACTGCAATATGTTCACCCGCGAAGGCAAGCTTCAGACCGCCTGCCTGCGCTATTTCAACGTGTTCGGACCGCGACAGGACCCGAAAAGCGCCTATGCCGCCGCGATTCCGATTTTCACCTCCAAGGCCGTGGCCGGTGAGGATATTACCGTTTATGGCGACGGCGAGCAGACCCGTGACTTCATCTATGTGAAGGACATCGTGGCGGCCAACGTTTACATGGCCACCCATGAATACACCGGCGTCTACAACGTGGCCTATGGCGGCCGCGTCTCGATCAATGACCTGGTGAACAAGATCAAGGCCGAAGTCGGCTCCAGCTCCAAGGTGATTCATCTGCCGGAGCGCGCGGGCGACGTCAAGCACTCGCAGGCCGCGATCGACAAACTCAATGCCACCGGCTTCAAGCCCACCAGCGATTTCGACGCCGGGCTGGCCGCCACTATTGCTTATTTTAAAAACCTTAAAAAATAAAGGAAATCCTGAAATGGAAGTAATCATCAGACCCAATGCCGAGTCCGCCGTCAAACTGACCGCGCAACTCATTGCCGACGCCCTGCGCGCCAAGCCCAACACCAACCTCGGCCTGGCCACCGGCCGCACCATGGAAGCCCTCTACGGCGAACTCAGCCGCATGTGCAAGGAAGAAGAGCTCGACTTCTCGCTGGTCAAGACCTTCAACCTCGACGAATACATCGGGCTCCCGGCGGAAAACATCAATTCGTACCGCTATTACATGAACTATCACCTGTTCAATAACATCAACATCGATATGCGCAATACCAATCTGCCGGACGGCATGGCCAAGGACGTCGCGGCCGAGGGCCCCCGTTACGAAGAAGCAATCGCGCATGCCGGCGGCATCGACATCCAGCTGCTGGGCATTGGCCGCGACGGTCATATCGGCTTCAATGAGCCTCTTTCCTCGCTGACCAGCCGTACCCGCGCCAAGTCCCTGACGCCGGAAACCTACGCGCAGAATTCGCCGCTCTTTGAAAATCCGTCGGACATGCCGAAACGCGCCTTCACCATGGGCGTGGGCACCATCATGGATGCCCGCCGCGTGCTGATGCTGGTCACCGGCGAGGAAAAAGCCGAAATTTTCGCCAAGGCCATCGAAGGCCCGGTCACCTCGATGATCAGTGCCACCGCACTGCAGATGCACCGCGACACGGTCGTGATCTGCGACGAAGCCGCCGCCAAGCAGCTGACCGGCCGCGAATACTACGACTTCATTTTTGCCAACGAGCCCCACTGGGCCCCGTACCGGTAAATTCAGATCAGCCCCACCCGACTGATCCTCCCCGCCCGGTTTCTCCCGCCGGACGGGGTTTTTTTATGACTGTGCATTTGAAAATTACCTCAGATGCGGTATAGTTTTTTATGGAAAACCAGGAAAAACCGTATAATTTCAGCGATTGCACCGTGCAGCGGGTCATAAGCAGTCACTTGCCGCCCGCCGGAGAGCTTAAGAATGAGGACGATTTCACCCTTGAGCGGCATCTGCATCGTGAAATGCTTTATGTGGTGAAGGGGGAAAGCGACGCAGTTTTAGACGGCAAGGTTTACCACCTGACGCCGGGGACACTGCTGCTGATCGACCGTTGGGAATCCCACAGTTATCTATACCGCAAGAGCGACCACGATTTACTGCATCTCTGGTTTTACCTGAGCACGGATCATGAACTGAAGTTTTCCCTGATGCATATCGGGGCGCAAGGGGAATGCCGCGGTACCGGCTACACCAATAAATTTCCCCGGGAATACGGTGTGATTCTCTCGAACCGCTGGGACCGGCTGAAAGGGCTGGAATCGCATGACGGGAAATCCGTCGATTATCTTTTCCGGTCGGCCGTGAACTTGCTGCTGGAGGAATTCACCGTACAGAATTTCAGTTTGATACCGCAGCCCCAGACCCGAAGTTCCGTCGACCTGGCCGAAACCATCAGCAATTACATCACGCAGGCTAATGGGCGGAACTGTTCGCTGGAGCAACTGGAAAAAGTCACCGGGTTCAACCGTTTTTATCTGGCGCATGTTTTCCGTCAGAGCTCGGGTAAATCCATCGGGACGATGATCAACGAGCGCCGCGTGCAGTTTGCCGCCGAGGCTTATCACCGGGGTATGCCGCAGAAAAATATTGCGGTGGAATTGGGATTTTCATCGCCGGCTGCCTTCAGCAAATGGCAACGTGCCCACAAGGAGGCGATTGACACCATTTGCAGGCGGCTGCAGCTGCTCGAAAAATAAATCAGTTGAGTTCGTCGAAGATATAAGCGTAACGTCCGGGTGTAGTGATGACGTCGCTCAGCGCCTGGGTGGTCTTCTGGGTTTTGACATTGCCGCCGAGGTATGCGATATTGGCTGATTTCAGCATATGGTTGCCGAGGCCGGATGTAACCAGCTTCGGCATGACGTCTCCCCAGATCACAAATCCGGGGTTGTCGCGTCCCACCCGCGAGCGTCCGAACCGGCCACGGGAATCCCCCTGGATGTTCCAGTAAGAGGCGGACGCCGGGCTGCCACTGTCGCGGTTGGACCAGATCCAGACGTAGCTCATGGTGATTTCCGGCACCGATGGCCAGGTAGCGTTGCAGTTGTTGGCATCGCTGGGGCACTTGAAGAGACTGTCCCGGAGTTCAGGGGTTATATCGTCTTTACTCTTTGCGCCACCGAGGTAACCGCCGGTGATCAGCAGATCGGGCTTGCTCGGCGACCGCTTGCCCACGCCGCCGAAATTGTTGCCGCCGTCCTCCAGTTTGCCTAAGGTGCAAATGACGCTGTAAGACAGCCAGTCGTTGTTGTCCGAGGCATACATATGGTCCGCCAGGATGATCTGTTTCAATTTGGCAATACAGCTGGCTGAGCGTCCGCGTTCCCGGGCGGAGTTCAGCGCCGGCAGCAGCATGGCGGCAAGGATGGCGATGATCGCGATCACAACGAGGAGTTCAATGAGGGTGAAATTATGAGCTTTTTTCATGGTGTCATTTCCTTGATTCCGTTATTTTTTCTCGATCGTTACGATTTGATATTTGAAAACATCAGGTCTGATTTTTAGTTCGATTCCGGATGGGGTCCGGCTGAATTCCGGGCGGATCGGCATTGTGCGGCCCTTTGCATCCAACGCAGTAATTTCCTGAACGGATTTCACATTTTTCAGGACCACGGTTTCAGTCTTTGCCGGATGTTGGGGAATGAATTCGATGCCATTGTCTTTCGGTCGCCACATGTAGGCGCCGGAGGCGGTCAGTGAGGGGAATTCCGTACGGGTGCCGCGGCCGTCGGCATAACAGTACAGCGCTGATTCCACGTAATCGACGCGGGGGGCCCCGGCGGAATACTCCAGTATTTTGCCGTTCAGGAGCGCGGCATAGCCGTTCGGCGGCAGCAGCAATTTGGCGCCGTTGAAATCGATGGTCCATGATTTTTCCTGGTGGCGGTTGACCCAGGTTTCCAGGCCGTTGGCGTATTTGACGTATACCATATTGTTGGCGATGATGTCGCGCCGCACCGCGTCGGAGGTGTTGTACAGTACACCCCGGTCGTCGGCGTAACGGATCTCTGCCGCCGTCTGCCCGGAATAAAGTTCCTGCAGGGCCCGCATCATGAAGTAGCATTTGGCGAGGTTGCCGTGTTCCGGGAACCACTCCGGCGGTCCCTGGATCATGGACGGCGCGCCGTCGCGGGGAATCAGGCTTCCCATGTTGCCGAAAATCACCGTCGAGGCAAGCCAGAAGTCGATGCTCCACGGTTTGCCGGCGGCCAGTTCATAACCAATGTCGTTTTGGCGTGTATGCAACTGCGAGAGCTGGAAGTTGACGATGATCGGATTGTCGGGGCGGTTGCTCTGGGCGTAGTTCATATCGGTATATCCGGCCCAGAAGTAATGCGCGGTGCCCTCACTCCAGACCGGTCCGTTGTAGAGTTTTCGGTTCACCTCGAGCAACAGCATGTAGCCATAGAGGACTTCGGTGAATTTGCCCGCACCCGGCACGCCGGCTTCGTAGTCGGTATGTCCCCACGGAGGAGTATTGGTGACTTCGTCCGAATAGATACCGTCCCAGCCGAATTTCTTCTGGAATCCCGGGATGAAATCGGCGGCATGCTGAATCTGCACATAAGGACGGGCCAGGTAGTTGTTGAAATACCAGCGCTGATGCGGACGGTAAGCGTAGTCGAGCGCGATTTTGCTGATATCGTACTGGGGAGCCAGGCCGTGCAGCAACTGCTCGTCACCATAGATCCCCACCTTGTGGCCCAGGGCCTGGATACCCTTTATCATCTTGATCAAGGCTTCGTCGCCAAGCCCTTTGTAGGCTTCGTCGCTGCGCCCGAAACGGTTGCTTTCCAACGGTGTACGCATGACTTCACTGTGGTAGCGGACGAACATATCGTCCATACCGTAGGCCTTGAGTTTGGTCCAGAATACGACTTCCTCTTCCGCTGCTTCCGGGCTGGTCAGGATATTCGGGCGGCTGCAGTAGATGTAACGGGCGGTTTCCGTCATACGGGGGGATTTGGGGTTGGCGAGCGTGGGCAGTACTTCATCAAAATCATCCGAAACGGTGATGAAAATCCGGTCATATAGACAGTTGCGGGAACCGTCCGAGAGTTTCCGGTAATCACTGCCGCCGGTGATTCGGACGTGATCAGCGTCGAGCCGGGTGGGACCCACGAAACGGCGCTGGTCGTTCCCGTCATCGAAGATGCCCGATGCATTTGATTTGTACCAATCCACAATGCCGGTCACAAATACGCCGTTGGCCGACATGACATAGGGAACGGCCCAGCGGTAATCCCAGAAGCTGACGGGAACCAGTTTGACCCCTGGCGTATTATCGGTGGTACCGAATTCGAAGCGTTCGATCATCGGTTCCTTGCTCGAAGCTGTGACGATGAGGCTTTTCTGCTTGATCGTGAAATCCATGGCGTAAGTGATGGACGCCTTGTCATTGCTGCGCTTCCAGACGGTTTTCAGCGTTTCGCCCTGCAGGTCGCACTGGATGAGTTCGGCCTTGACGCCGGGGCTGTCGGGCTTGATTGAGACGCCGTTCACGTCCGCTACCACTCCGCCGTTGCGGGTGACCTGGAACTCGGTTCCGTCGCCGAGGCGGATGACGAGGTCGCTCAGCGTCCCGGTTTGCGGGGTATAAAGATAGCTGACCTGTTTCTCGCCGTCTTTATAGGTGAATTCGTAAGCCTCCGCATTTTTACGGACCTGATGGGAAATGGCGGGGTTCTTGGCGGCGGGCAGGATGGTGTCGGGGGTGGTTGGCTGCGGATATTTGTCGCGCCAATGCACGGGGAGCTTCGACAGGTCTTTTTTCGCGATCGCGAATTCATCGAAATAGATGGCCTGACTGCGCCCGGCTTCCGCGCCGGGGGCCGGTTTGATGGTGATTTCCAGTTTCGTCAACTGCCATGGCGGCTTGCCGGAGGGGCGTTTGGCCGTGAGCGCCGTTCCCCAGAAGCTCGACCTGTGCCATTGATGCCCGCCGCCGACCACTTCGATCCTGCTCGAAACCTTGTCTGCGGAGATAAAATTCGCCACAAAATAGCCGTGGAAAAGTGTCGGCCCGTTGACCCAGAATTCAATGTAATCGCTCTCCGGGAAAGTCAGCGGCGGATTCACCGCAAGATCAATCTGTCCCGGCTGTTTCACATCGTCAATTGTAAACGACAGTTTGGCAACCTGATCTTCCCACAGCTGGTAATCGCCGGAGAGTTCCAGGCGGGCCCCGGAGATATTTTCAGCCTTGACGATATTCCATTTACTTAAATCCTGGTCTTTTATCCGGATACTGGCGGGACGGCGTTCGATCTTGTTTTCAATGATTTCAATCGGTCTGGTCATCCACTGTGGTTTATCTCCGGCGGCGGCGGAAAAAATGAAACATGCTGTGAATGAAAGAATTATTATAAGCAATCTGAACATAGTATTTTTCCTTTTCGTGTTATACGTTCACATATAAAATATATCTGATTTGATCAAAATATCCATTGTTGTATTTTGCGAAAAAATGTCCATTCTTGCTTTTTGTAGATATTTTGAAACAACAGTGAAAGTCCTCTATGGCGAACTCAGCGTATGTACAAGGAAGAAGCGCCCGATGGCTCGTTGTCAAGACCTTCAACCTCACGGGCACATCGGTCTCAACGTTCCTGCATTTTTTCCAATCAAAGTATTTGCATATGGGGAAAGCTCATATTATTTTACGGTAGATAGGAGGCAAGAGCAATATGTATGTTCCTATTGAACGTGAGCGAATGACTCTGGCGCATATTGTCATGGCGGCAATGGTGGTGTTGCTGCTTATTCTGATTCCGGTTGCGATCTATCAGGGATATCAGATTTATACCTGGCGGAAGCTGTATAACGCACCGACGCTTGAGGCCAATATCATCCAATACCTTCCGTGGCGGGAGCCGACGCATGCCATTTACCAGTTTGTCATCGATGACGAAAAATATGCCGATCGTTTTGAATTGAGGCGTGGGCGGTGGAATTGGGGCGGTACGATCACCGTCGCCTATCTGCCGGAAAATCCTGAAATACATACGCCGGCTTCGATGATCGACCTGAAGCTCGAGCCATATTATATCGGCATTGTCGCAGTATTGGTGCTGATTGCCGGTCTTCTGTGCGGTATCGTCTATTATTTTTTTGCCTTGCACAAGGGCAAAATCAAGTATCGCGATTGATAGGGGGATCGAATCCTATTAATTCTCAATTTTCAATTCAAAAAAAATCCCGGCGGGGCGAACCCGGCCGGGATTGAATTTTGTCTGCGGATAGGTTTATCCGAGCGCCTGGAAGAGTACGCCCGCGGCTACCGCCGAACCGATCACGCCGGCCACGTTCGGGCCCATCGCGTGCATCAGCAGGAAGTTGTGCGGATCATATTCCTGACCGACCTTGTTGGACACACGGGCGGCCATCGGCACCGCCGACACACCGGCCGAACCGATCAACGGATTGATCTTATAGCCGGAGAGACGGCACATGACCTTGCCGAGGCATACGCCGCCGGCGGTACTCAGCGCAAAGGCGAAGCAGCCGAGAACCAGAATCCCGATCGTTTCCAGGTTCAGGAACTGGTCGGCGGAGAGCTTGGAGCCGACGCAGAGACCCAGGAAGATCGTTACGGTGTTCATCAGGGCATTGGAGCCGGTGTCGACCAGACGGCCGACCACGCCGCTTTCTTTCATCAGGTTACCGAGCATCAGCATACCGATCAGCGGAGCGGCATCCGGCAGGAGCAGCGCGCAGAGGAGGATGATAATGACCGGGAAACAGATTTTTTCCAGTTTGGAGACATGGCGCAGCTGGCTCATGCGGACCATCTTTTCTTTCTTGGAGGTCAGGGCGCGCATGATCGGGGGCTGAATGATCGGCACCAGGGCCATGTAGGAGTAGGCGGCCACGGCAATCGCGCCGAGGAGACGGGGCGAGAGCTTGGAGGTCAGCCAGATGGCGGTCGGGCCGTCGGCGCCGCCGATGATCCCGATGGAGGCGGCATCACGCAGCGAGAAGTTGATGGTGTCGCCGGTGGCCACGGTCAGGATCAGCGCGCCGATCAAGGCGCCGAAAATACCGACCTGGGCGGCAGCGCCGAGGAGTGCGGTCTTCGGGTTGGCGATCAGCGGACCGAAGTCCGTCATGGCGCCTACACCGAGGAAAATGATCAGCGGGAACACCCCGGTGGCGATCCCGACATAATACGTCATGCCGAGCAGTCCGTTGGGGCCGGCAATTCCGGCCAGCGGAATGTTGGAGAGAATGGCGCCCGCGCCGATCGGCAGCAGCAGCAACGGCTCAAAGCCCTTGAAGATGGCCAGTCCAATCAGCAGGATGCCGACCATGATCATGATCAGCTTGCCGACGCCGAGGTTCCAGGTCTTGGCGACATTGGACGACATGGTCTGCTTGTAGATGTCATAGATACCGGTACTCTGCCAGAGGCCCTTGAAGAGGACCGAGAAGCTTTCCAGTCGCTGGACCTCAGCGTTGGCCGCCACCGAGTCGTGCGAAAGCAGCGTCGGCTTCATGGTGAAAAGGACGGTGCCTTTTTTGATGATCGCGGAAGGATAAATCACATCCTTGTCAATAGCGACAACATTGCAGGAGACGCCGAGGCGGACTTCCGCTTTGCTGCGGCCGGGGATCGAGAGAACCATGGCTTTGTAGTTGCTGTTGAAATGAGCCGTAGTCAGGTTCATTTCATAAACCGTAGCATCGGTATCCCAGTCATAGACATAGGTGATGGTGCCGTCGACATTTTTCACTTCACGGAAGATGTCTTTGCTTTCGCCGGGGGCCTGCGCGAAAACTCCGCAGCACCCGACCGTCAGCAGCAACATCGTGACGAACGTTTTTATTTTAAACATTATTTACAACTCCTGACTTAAGAGAGTTCGACCACAGCCTGGCCGGAAACCACGTTTTCGCCCTGGTTGACCAGAATTTTGCTGACGGTACCGCCCTGCTGGGCCTTGACCTCGATTTCCATTTTCATGGCTTCGATGATGATTACGGTCTGGCCTTCGCTCACGCTGTCGCCTTCGCTGACCACGATCTTGAAGATCGAGCCGGGCATCGGGGAAACGACGTTGTGCGCATCGCCGCTGGCTGCCGGAGCCGTGGAAGTCGCAGCAGCAGCACCCGCGGAGGCGCCGACCTTGAAGGTCTTGCCGTTGATGGTGACGCTGGCGCCGTCGGCGGAAACCTGGGCGTTGTAGTTCTGGCCGTCGACGTTGACGGTGTAGCTGCCGCTTTCGGATTTGGCGGCGCCTTCGGTCTTGGCGGCCTTTTCTTCGGTCACGTAACGAATGCCGAACGGGGCGTTGCCCTTCAGGAATTCGAGACCTTTTTCGCCGCAGGAGGCCACGATGAAGATGTTTTCATCGGTGGTCGGAAGCTTGTTGTCTTCGAGCAATTTCTTGTTCGGGGCGATGCCCAGCTTCGGGTTGCGGTCGTTGATGTCGTGCACATCTTCGGTGGTCGGCTGCAGATTGAGCTGCTCGGACGCGATCTTGACGATTTCAGCATCCGGGGTGGCCGGGGTGTGGCCGAAGTAGCCGAGGACCATTTTGCCGTAGCCTTCGTTGATCTTGGCCCATTTGCCGACGGTGGCGTTCAGGTAGGCCTGCTGGAAGTAGAACTGGGAAACCGGAGTCACGGAGGTACCGAAACCGCCGCGGCGGACCACTTCTTCCATTTCCACGATGACTTTGTCATAGAGGTGGAGCGTACCGGTATCGCGCATCATCTGGGTGTTGGCGGTCAGGGCGCCGCCCGGCATCGGGGAATAGATGATCATCGGGCTGACAGTGGTGGATTCTGGCGGCATGTAGTATTTGGAGAGGCAGTCGGCGAAGACGTTTTCGGCTTCGAGAACTTTCTTCGGATCGATATCGAGGCAGTAATCGGTGCCTTTCAGACGGCGCCAGAAGGTCAGGATGTCGACTTCGCAGGTGCCGCCGCTGAGCGGGGCCATGGCCAGGTCGACGCAGTCCGCGCCGGCTTCGATGGCCGCGAAGTTACAGGAAACGGCCAGGCCGGCGGTTTCGTGCGTATGGAAATGAATCGGCACATCGTTGCCGAGGAGCTTGCGGGCGCCCTTGATGGTTTCATAAACCACTGACGGTACGGCCGTGCCGGAAGCGTCTTTGAATGCCACGCTCTTGTACGGGATACCGGCGTCGAGAATCTTTTTCAGCGTGTCGATGTAAAATTCGGCGGAGTGCGGATAACCGTCGTCGGAACCGGGGGGCAAACCCATCAGGGTCACAGTGACCTGGTGGTTCAACCCGGCTTCGGCGATGCACTTGCCGGACCAGGCGAGGTTGCGGACGTCGTTCAGCGCGTCGAAGTTACGGATGGTGGAAACGCCGTGCCTGGCGAAAGTGGTGGCGTGCAGCTTGATGATGTCGCGGGACTGGGAAATCAGACCGACCACGTTCGCACCGCGGGAGAGGGTCTGCAGGTCGGCTTTGGGAGCGGCCGCGCGGAAGCGGTCCATCATTTCGTAGGCGTCTTCCTGGCAATAGAAGTAGAGGCTCTGGAAGCGGGCGCCGCCGCCGATTTCGAAATAATCGAAGCCTGCGTCGCGGGCGGCTTCGAAAGCGGGCATGATATCATCGGTTTTAACGCGGGCGCCGAGACAAGACTGGAAGCCATCCCGGAACGAAGTGTCCATGAATCTGATTTTCTTCATTTATTTTAACCTTCTTTTGAATGAAAATTTTCAGGAATTTTTGTGCAAATGAGCGGCGGCAGCGGCAGCGGCAACCATGCGTTGGTCGATACCGGCCTTCTTCACCGGTTCCTTCGCAGGTTCTTCGAGCAGGTGTGCAAACGGCGTAACTGCCTTGTGCATCAATTGGATGATGAATACGACCAGTATCAGGAACGCGAATACCGCAGTGATTCCGATACCTGCCAACTTGAGACCGTCAAAAACGAGATCCATGTTGTCTGTCCTTTATGTTAGAGTTATAGACTGTTTTTTTATCCTGATGTCGCCGCTGTAGAACGTGGTGCGTTCCCCGCCGCTTTCAAAGACCATTCCCCCTCTGTCATCGAGATCGATCACCGTACCGGACAAGGTACGATTGCCTGTCTCAAGCTCGATTTGCCGGCCGATCAGCAGATTTTCTCTGCGCCATTGACGGTACAAATCCTGAGGGTTCTCAAAGCTGGTAATATAATACTCATTTATGTAAATTGCCAGCTCATTAACTAATTTTTTGACGTCAAATTTGCGTTTGCTCTCCGCCAGAAACGAGGTTGCGGGCTGATCGATCGCCGCCAGCGCCTCCGGCGGCATATTGACATTGACGCCGATTCCGGCCACGATGCCGAGGGGTTGATTGCCCGGCCCGGACTTGATTTCGCCGAGCATGCCGCAGATTTTGCGGTTCTCGCACAGAACGTCGTTCGGCCACTTGAGCCAGGCGGGAATTTCCGGGGCCACGCTGCGGATCAGCTTGAGCACAGCCAGTGACGAAGCCATGGCGGCATACTGCCAGTTGTTGTCCGGCAGGTTTTTCATGATGAAACTGGCGTAAATATTTTCGTCCGGCGGCGAAATCCAGTGGCGGTTCAAGCGTCCGCGCCCCGCCGTCTGCATACCGGCCGCCACCAGCGTGGCATCCGGGAACTCATGAAAGAACTCAAGCGCATAACGATTGGTTGAGTCCACTTCGTCTAAATAAATGACATGGGGTTCATTCATGGTATAATTTCTCGAATAAATAGAATTATATAAATATACCCGGAATCTCCCCGAATTCAAGTAGGAAAAACAAATTTTCGAGCTTAAAATTCAAGCTTTGGGCTCGCGGTTTTTGCGACGGTAGTTGCCGGGGGTGGCGCCGGTTTCGCGGCGGAAGCAACGCGAGAACGTGTGAAGGTCCTGAAAATTGAGGCGCTTGGCGATTTCGGCCTGGGTCAGGTCGGAGTAGGCCAGCATTTCGATGGCGCGGCGGGCGACCAGCTGGCGGACGAAACGCATCGGAGTGGTGCCTGTCTCATCGCGAAAGGTCCGGATGAACGAGTTGACGGACATGCCGGCGCGGGCGGCCAGGTCGCTCAGGGTCAGGTCGGCGGTCATGTTGCGCCGGATGTAGACGATGGCCTCGCGGATGCGGGGGTCGCGGGTCTGGTTGCTTTCGTCGGCCCGTGAATTCTCCAGCAGCTGTTTATAGCGCAGCAGCAGGATATGGAGATAATGCTTGCGGATTTCCTCGCCGGTCTGGTCCTCGAACATCGACACGGAGAAAATGTTGGCGAAAATATCCTTGAATTCGGCGATATTGATCACACTGCCGTGCAGCGAATGAAACGGCACCGCATTGGGTTCCAGCTCGAACTTGACGGTGCTGATGCGGCACGGCGCGAATGATTCAATGCTGTGGCGGCAGCCGGGCGGGATAATCAGCGCCTGGGTATCGTCGATATACGAGAACACACCGTCCAGGCAGATTTTCTGGCGCGTCGGCGAATCGCTGTAATAGTCGATCTGCCAGAAATCGTGCGCATGATATCCGGTCGTGTACGGGCCATTGATCCTGGCAACATTGACGATGATAATTTTCATACTATAGAATTAGCACAAAATCCGAAGTTATCAAATGGGAAAGACCTTTTTATGGGACTAATGGGACGAATAGGAGATGGCTGGTATCTCCCGCAATTTTCCATTTTCAACTTTCCATTTTCAATTTGATAAAGGGTGAATTCAACGCCTGCGACAGTTTTTCGCAGGGGAGGCCGATGATGTTGTCGATGGGGCCCTCGACGCGGTGGATCAGGATGTCGCCGTATTCGTCGATGTTGTAGGCTCCGGCTTTGTCCAGCACCTCCACGTGGGCAAGATAGCGGTCAATGGCACGCTCGTCGAGCTGCTTGAATTCCACGGTGCTTTCCACGGAAAAACCGATTTTCACGTTCAGCTCGCGGCATTGCAGCGCCACGCCGGTGATGACCAGGTGGCGCCGGCCGGAGAGCGTCCGCAGGATGCGGCGGGCATCGGGGAGGTCGCGGGGCTTGCCGATGATGGCGCCGTTGAATTCGATCACCGTGTCGGCTCCGATGACGAGGTCGCCGGGAAAATGCCCGGCGGCGGCCTCGGCCTTGCGGATGGCGTTCAAAAGCGGTACGTGCAAAGAATAAATACCGCCGGAAATCTCGGCGGTATCAAAAACGCGGACATCGAAAACGAAGCCGGCTTCGGCCAGCAGTTTTCGTCGCCGGGGCGACTGGGAAGCCAGGATCAGTTTCATTTATCCAACGGCTGGAACTCGATCGGGCCGCTGTCGGTCACGGACTCATCCGTGTCAAACGACGACTTCTTGCCTGATTTGCGATCCGCGTTGAAACTGATGTTGTCAATATTGACCTTGTTGATGTTTTCGATGCCGAAGGCTTCGCGGAGCTTGGTGACTACCCGCTGCTGGAAGTTTTCGACATACGGTTTGGCGTTACCGCCTTTTTCATCATAGGACATGCTGACATAGACATTGACTTTGTCGTTTTTGCTCTCAATGAGACGGATCTTCTGTATCACCAGGGCGCTGAAATCGTTCTCAAGCGTCCGGATGGCGGCGGTGATCGCCGAGGTGGGGATAAAGATATCCCCGAGCTCGGCCGATAACGTAATGCCGTTGCATTTTTTGCGGCGAAACACGATTGCGCAGATACACCAGAGAATAAGGAGGAGCAGGAATATGGCTGCGACAATGGCGACGCCGACAACGATCCCGGAGTTAAACGTCCGGCTGGCTTCGCCGGTACCGAGGATCAGATCTTTGATATAATTCAACATGTTGAATCAGCGGATTATTTTTCTTCGACGACTTCGTCTTCGGATTCTTCTTCTTCCTCGACTTCTTCAGCCGGGTCTTCGATTTCCTGGACGATGACGTTGACGCTGGTTACGTTCATGCCGGTGGTTTCTTCCACCGATTCGATGATCGCGGTCTGGACCATGCCGGCCACATCCGGAACTTTGTAACCGAACTTGATATTCAGCTTGACTTCAATTTCCACCCGGTCTTCTTCCATGACGATGTTAATCGACCGGTAGGAGGTTTTGCGGCTGCCGACGATTTCAGCGATGTTGTCAACGAATGTGCTGGCCAGTCTGGACACGCCATCCACACCCAGCGCAGCACGGCGCACCAGGCTGGAAATTACGCTGTCGCTAATCCGAATCGCACCCAGTTCGTTCGATTTTCCTGCCGGAACTTTGGTTTCCTTGGGCGCTGTTTTCTTGACGTCTTTCATAAATTCCTCCTTATGAAAATGGGGTTGGAATTACTTGTTGGTATTGTTATTCTTTTCTTTCATGAACTCTTCAATAAAACCGGTATTGTATTTGCCGGCGCCGAAATCTTTGTTGTTGATGATGGTGTTGGCAAACGGAATCGTCGTTTTGACCCCTTCCACCACAAACTCCTGCAGTGCGCGGGAGCAGCGTTTGAGGGCGCTGGCGCGGTCCACATCATAAACAATCAACTTGGCGATCATGCTGTCATAATACGGCGGAATCTTGTAACCGGTGAAGCAGTGCGAATCCACACGGACGCCGATGCCGCCCGAGGGGATATAGCTGGTGATCATGCCCGGATTCGGCGTGAAATTGCGCTCGGGGTCCTCGGCGTTGATCCGGCATTCGATGGCGTGGCCCTCGAACTTGATATCCTTCTGCTGGAACGAGAGTTTCTCGCCCGCGGCAATACGGATCTGCTCCTTGACCAGGTCCACACCGCTGACCAGTTCGGTCACCGGATGCTCCACCTGGATACGGGTATTCATCTCCATAAAATAAAAATCGCCGTCTTCATTGAGCAGAAACTCGATGGTACCGGCGTTGGTGTAATTGACCGCTTTGGCGGCGCGTACGGCTGCTTTGCCCATGCGTTCGCGCAGTTTCGGGTTCAGCGCGGGCGACGGGGATTCCTCGATCAGCTTCTGGTTACGGCGCTGGACACTGCAGTCGCGTTCGCCCAGGTGGACGATATTGCCGTGGTTGTCGGCCAGGATCTGGAATTCGATATGGCGCGGGTTGACGAGGTATTTTTCAATATATAAATCGCCGTTGCCGAAGGCATTTTCCGCCTCGGAGCGGGCCGCGTGGTAACTCTGGACCAAACTGGCGTCGTTGTGCGCGATACGCATGCCGCGTCCGCCGCCGCCGGCCGAAGCCTTGATGATGACCGGGTATTTCAGCTTTTTGGCGAAAGCGAGCGCTTCGTCTTCGCTGGTGATCAGCCCGTCACTGCCGGGGGTGATCGGCACGCCGGCCTTTTTCATGGTTTCGCGCGCCACGGATTTGTCGCCCATGGCCCGGATCTGTTCGGGCGAGGGCCCGATAAAGGTAATATTGCAGGCTTTGCAGATTTCCGCGAAGTGGGCATTTTCGGCCAGGAAGCCGTAGCCCGGGTGAATAGCGTCGACATCGCAGATTTCCGCCACGCTGATGATGCGTTCGATCAGCAAATAGCTCTGGTTGGAGGCGGCCGGTCCGATACAGACGGCTTCGTCGGCCATCCGCACCGGCAGACTGTCGGCATCCGCCTTTGAATAAACGATAACACTGGTGACGCCGAGCTCACGGCAAGCACGAATGATACGCAACGCGATTTCCCCGCGATTGGCGATCAGAATCTTGTTAAACATGGCAACTCCGGGGAAAGGGTTATTCGATCACGAAAAGCGGCTGGCCGTATTCCACCGGACTGGCGTTTTCCACGAGAATATCTTTGATCACGCCGCTCTTTTCAGCTTTGATTTCGTTCATCACCTTCATGGCTTCGACGATGCAGACCACCGTGTCGGCTTCGACGCGCTGGCCAACCTTGGCAAACGGCTCGGCTTCCGGAGAAGCGGCGCGGTAGAACGTACCCACGATCGGCGAGTCAATCGTATTCAGCTTGACCGGTGCGGCTGCTGCTGCAGGAGCGGCCGGAGCGGCGGCCACGGCCGGAGCCGGAGCGGCTGCCGGGGCAGGAGCGGCCTGCATGGCCACAGGAGCGGCGGCGTAAACCGGGGCTTCTGCGCCGCGACGAATGCAGAGGTTGTAGTCGTCGGCTTCGATCTTGAACTCGGTAAGATTGTGTTCCGCCATCATTTTGGCTATGGTTTTAATTTCGTCGATCTTCATGTTCATTTCCTGTTTTGTTTTAGATGATTGACCATCGCCCGCAGTCCCCATTCATACCCATCCACACCCAATCCGGCAATAATTCCCAGGCAGGCCGGTGCGGTCATGGAGTGATTGCGGAAGCTTTCGCGCGATGAAATATTGCTGATATGAACCTCGATGGCGGGTAGCGAGACCGCTTTCAAGGCGTCATGAATCGCAATACTGCTATGTGTATAAGCTGCCGGATTGATGACGATTCCGTCGGTGCCATCCGTCAGGCAACCCCCTATTTTGTCAACTATGTCCCCTTCGTGATTGCTCTGGAAGAAACTGATATTCACTTCCAGCAAATCGGCCACACTTCGGAGATGCCCATTTATATCCTCCAAAGTCGTCTTGCCGTATATACCCGGCTCCCGCAGCCCCAGCAGTTGCAGGTTCGGTCCGTTTATAATTAAAATATTCATCGTACCCATTAATATAATTGCATTTTTTCATTTTTCAATGAGAGCCCCAAAAAAATCCGGGAACGAGCAGGGCGGCGAGGTGGCCCTACCTTAGGCGATGGTTAGAGGATGAGCCCCTTGAGCACGGCGGCGTAAACGCGGTGGCCGTAGTCGTTCGGGTGGTTCACCCCGTTGCCGGTCAACGAGTGAAATCCCTTGCGGGCGATGATCTCGGTCCAGACGCGGTGAACGTCGGCAAGCGCGGCGCCCGGAGTCTCCATTTCCGCCAATTGACGCAGTGCGGCGGCGAATTCGCGGTCGGGGCCGGGCCTGGTCGGGGTCCATTCGGGGTTGCCGCTCATCGGGGTTACCAGCAGGAATTCGGTCTGCGGGTTGCGTTCGCGCATGGTTCGGATGATTTTGGCGATGGTATCGGCGAAGTTGGCCGGGTTCATTGAAAAATCGTTCATGCCGTAGGCGATGACCAGCAGGTCGGGGGTGTCGCCGAGCCATTTTTCCGTGAGCTCAAAAGCGTTGCGGCAGCCGCTGCCGCTCACCGCGCGGTTGTGGAGCGTGACCCCGGCCTGAAAACGCTCGCGCAGAAATTGGGCGAATAACTCAATATAAGGCGGCTGGTAGGGCTGCACGTCGACACGTTTCGAGGCGTTGTAGCCGTCCGTGATGCTGTCGCCGACGGCGGTCACGACAATCTTCCTGCCTTCGGCGAGGCGTTTGCACAACCGGGGCAGGCGCCCGGGCTGCCGGTCCGGCTCAAACGGAAAATCGAGGTTGGCGGCCACATAATCGACCTCGACCTGGTTTTCCGCAAAAAATGCTTTGTTGTCAAAAAGCAGCAGCCGTCCGTCCGGGCCGCCGCCGATGGCCGTACTGCCCGTTTCCGGGAAAAGAATGGAGCCGGGCGGCGGATACAGTGCCGCTTCGTCGAAAAAGGGAATGGCCGAGTTCGGGGTCAGGCGGATTTCATTGCTCAGCGGTTCGTGCTCGAAATCGCGTCCCGCCACATATTCGGCCCCGGTCGTCGGGTTATAAACGCGCTCGATGGCTTCCGCCGGAAAAAGCAGCGCGGCCGAGCGTTTCCGCACAAACATGCAGCTCTCACCCTGGACCAACCCGGTGGCACTGTCCCATAAATCCATCATAGTATACTCAATTTTCCGGGATCGGCAGCTCCGACATCTTGATTACATGAGGCGGATTGAGCTCTTCGAGGGACTTGGCGTCGAAGGTGCCGAGCACGGGCGGCGGGACCGGGCCCCGTTCGCGTTTCGACATGCTCAGGAATACGATTGTACCGATACCGCCTATGACGACAACCGCAACGGCGGTGATGACGAACAATAATGTATGACGGATTTTGCGGTCCACATCCCGGTTGGTTTCATTGTCCGAGTCGATGATCTGTTCGATATTGTCCTCGCCGAGTCCGTATTCGGAGTGGCCCTTCAGCTGCTGGATGATGTCGTCGGTGATTTCGGCCGGAGCGCCGTAAAGGTCGCAGATTTTGCGCACATAACCGCAGACGAATACCGCGGAGGGCAGACGGCTGAAGTCTTCCGCCTCGATCGCTTCGAGGTAATCCTTGCGGATTTTGGTCCGGTCGGCCACGTCGTTCAGGTCGATGCCCTTGGCTTCGCGGATGCCGCGCAGCGAGGAGCCGAATGATATTTCCAGCGGCGATTTGCTCTTGGAGAGCTCATCGGCCAGGGTTCTTGAGGGTTTGCGGGAGGTGTCGCCGAAGCCGGACGAGGAGGTCGGCGGCGGCATGACCGGTTTCTGAACTTCCGGCGCCGGAGCGAAATTCTGCACCGGGGCCGGGGCCGCGGGCGGGGTTTCCTGAAAAATGATCTCTTCTTCCGCGACGACTTCTTCGAGAAATGCGGGCACGGGTTCACCGGCTGCGGAGACGGCATCCGGTACCGGAGCGGCGGCAGCGGCGGGTTGGCTGCTGGAGGCTTCACCGGACATCACTTTGGCGGCTTCTTCAAAATCGAGCGGCAGCAGATTGTCTTCTTCCGGACTGTTTGTTTTGCGGTCTTCCATCACTCACCTCATCTATTCATTGATTATATCGTCAAAAACCAGAATATCACGCTTGGAGCCGCCGGCGACCGGCGGGCTGACGATACCGCGTTCTTCGAGTTTGTCAATAATTTCGGCAGCGCGGTTGTAACCGATTTTCAACCGCCGCTGCAGGTAACTGGTACTGGCTTTGCGCTCCATGAGGACGATTTCCAGCGATTTCTTCATCAGGTCGTCGTCACCGGGCAGGGTGTATTTCTGGACCATCGGGGAGATGTGGGCGAAATCCCCGATGTCGGCTTCGTCGTCGTCATAATCTTCGTCGTCACCGCCGCCGGCGTCTTCGGCTTCTTCCTTGAGTACCGTGGCGTCGAAGCGCTGCGGGGCCTGGGCGGAAACGAATTCGACCACTTTTTCGATGTCGGCGTCGTCGATCATGGCCCCCTGGATACGCTCGATGGAGGAGGCTCCGGGGGGCATGAACAGCATGTCGCCGCGGCCCAGCAGTTCCTCGGCCCCGATCTTGTCCAGAATCACGCGGCTGTCGGTGCCGGAGGTCACCTTGAAGGCGATACGGGTCGGCAGGTTGGCCTTGATCACCCCGGTGATGATCTGGACGGACGGACGCTGGGTGGCGATGACGATATGGATACCGGCGGCGCGGCCCTTCTGGGCGATACGGGCAATGGAGGTTTCCACATCGGCCTTGGCGTCGCTCATCATGACGTCCGCCAATTCGTCGACGATGATCACCAGCAGCGGGAGTTTATCCGGAATCGGCTTGCCCTCGTCGTCGGTCAGGATCACGTCGCTTTTCGGGCGCGAATTGAAACCGGCGAGGTTTTTGGTGCGGGCCTTGGCCAGAATCCGGTAGCGTTTTTCCATTTCATTCACGCCCCAGCGGAGCGCGATCGGCACTTTCTGCGAATCGTTGACCACGGGGGTGATCAGGTGGGGTAGCGTCTGGTACATTTCCATTTCCACCACCTTCGGGTCGACCATGATCAGCCGGAGGTCGTCCGGCGAGAAACGCATCAGCAAGCTCATGATCAGGGTATTCATACAGACCGATTTACCGCTGCCGGTGGCGCCGGCGATCAGCAGGTGCGGGGCACGGGCCAGGTCGAGAATGGTGGTTTTGCCGCCGACATCCTTGCCGAGCACCACCGGGATTTCGGCCTTGGAATTTTTCCAGTCCGGCGAATCAAGCAGCGAGCGCATGGAAACGGCTTCCGGCTGCTGGTTCGGCACTTCCACGCCGACGGCGCTGCGGCCGGGAATCGGCGCCAGGATACGCAGGCTCTGGGCGGCCAGCTGCATTTTGATGTTGTTCTGGATGCTGGAGACTTTCTCCACTTTCACGCCCGGCGCGAGGGTGATTTCGTAGCGGGTGACGCGCGGACCGGAGATTGCCCCGGCCACCTGTCCGTCGACATTAAAACTGTTCAACGTCTCCTGCAGAAGATTGCTGATATGGGCGATGGTTTCGTCGGTCTCGCCGCCGATATTTTTGCCGGGGCTGAGCATGGAAGCCGGGGGCACCACGTACTCGGCTGCGATCTTGGTGGCAGCTTCGATTTCCGGGATGATATTATGATGCTTGGCGCCCTCGATTTCCTTGCGGGCCAGGCGTGGATCGAGTTCCGGGGGCAGGCCGACGGGTTTGGATACCAGCTGTGACGGCGGCGGATTTACCGGGAGCTTAGGCGTATTCGGTTCGACCTGAACCGGTTCCGGAATCGGGTCGGGCGTCGGGATAATCACTTTCTGCACCTGTGGCGGAGGCGGCGCGGCGACTGCGGGCTGCAGTACGACCGGTACCGGCTGCGGGGCGGTGACCGGAGCCGGGGGCGGTGTTTGTGGCTGTGGCGGCGGTGCGGACGCGATGGCCGTGGGGGCGAATTCCGGGATCGGTTCGGGCTCCAACGGCAGCGGAACCGGGTCCGGGGCCTTTTCTTTGCGTGACTTGGGCGGCGGGGGCTGCTGTTGCTGCTCCAGTTCGCGTTCGCGCTGACGGGCGGCGGAATCCATGATTTTGCGCCAGATATGCCGGAAAATCGGCAGCCAGTCGGCCAGGAACAGGAACACGCCGCCGCCGAGGACGAAGACGATCGCCACCACCAGCGTACCGGTGCCGCCGATGTATTTGCGGATAATTCCGGGGTCGCCGGAGCGCTCCGGCGCGGCCAGCCACTGGCCCACCACGCCGCCCGAGAGGCAGTGCGAGGGCATTTCGAGCCGGCCGATGCCCAGCGCATCGGTATAAGTCGCAAAGCGTTCCGGTGAATAAGCGAAAAGCATCGACGTGCTGACAATGATCACCAGCAGCGCCAGCACATATCCCTTGCGGGCGACCGCGATCCGGATATACGGACGGATGGCGCAAACCAGCATCAGCAGCACAATCGGGTAGACCGCGATCCCGAACAGATAGAAAAGCGTGGTGGAGATCCGCGCCCCGATGTCCCCCACCGAGTTGCGCACAATCCCCATTTTGCCCCCGGCGATGATGGCGAAATCACCGGCGTCGTGCGAGAGAATCGCCAGTACCATCAACAAGGCAACAATGATATAGACCAGATAGCGAAACCGGAAAACAACTTTTTCAGGCTTCGGAGGCACTGCCGCTTCGACCGTTTTCTTTTTCTTGCTTTTGCCGGTTTCAACCTCAGGAGTTTCGGTTTTATCTTTTTTCAGCCAACTGAACAAATTTACATTTCCCTGGTATTGAAATTACAACACTAAACAATAGCCCGAAATCGTGCTAAATCAAATTAAAAATGGAAAATTCGAACCTTTTAGGACCGTCAAAATCCGGACGGGTCAGCTGAGTTCCCGGGCGATGGATTTGCCGTAGGTTTCGCGGAGACGCCAGGCGCAGCACATTGAACCGGCGGAGAGCAGCAGCAGCGCGATGAATACCGCCAGGTACGAGCTGCGGCCGTACAGCATGATGCCGTCCGCCTGGATTTCCGGCTTGAAGAGGTTCATCAGGATTCCGACCGCGTTGCCGAGCAGCGCCACCACGATATAGGAGTTGAAGTTCATGAAACTGATGGCCGGGCCGGAGAGCTTCGAATGGTTGTATTCGTGCAGCAGCGGCACGGTGATGGAGGTGACGTTCGAGGCAAAGGTCAGGATGAAAAACAGCACCCCGATCATCGGCGTCCGGATATCGAAGATCAGCATCAGGCAGATCAGCAGGAACACCGAAAATACCGTGCCGGTGGTGAATTTGACGAAAATCCGCCGGCGGTTATTCATCATCCGGCTCAAAATGGCGAAAATGATGCTGGCGACCGCCGAAATCGTGGCCATGACGGAAAGGACCATCGCGGCGCTGGTGGAGGTCATCTGGCAGAAGTCCTCGAGGAATTTCTTGCCGATAATCGTCTGGATCACATAGAACATGCCGAAGTTGATCCCGGTGTAACCGAAAACGAGAAGATTGTAGCGGACTTTGAGCACTTCGTAAAACGGCCGGAAGCTGATTCGCTTCTCGCGGTGGATCTTCGGCAGTTTCGTCATGTAGCCGGAGAAAATGAACATCAGGTAAAATGCGATCGACGCCAGGGCGATGATCAGCATCAGCGGCCGCCAGCCGATGGCGCTCACCCCCATCACAAACGGTGCATTGGCCATGATTCCCCCGGTGTAACCGGCGAACACCATGATCGACAGCGCCACCGAGAAGTTTTTGTCCTTGCATGCGCGCTTGATCTCTTTGACCAGACTCAGGTAAATGGCGCTGGCGCCGAAACCCGTCAGCGCCCGGCTGAAGTACAGCCAGAACATCGAGTGCGACAGCGGAAACATCAGCGAACCCAGGCAGAACAGCAGCGCGCCGACCGCGATGACCCGCGCCCCGCCGTATTTCTCGATCAGCATGCCGATCACAAGCTGGTTCAGCGCGTAAACATACATGAACGCCGCCCCGAGCGAGGTGATGAATGGCGCCGAAACCTGAAGTTCCTGCTGCAGGATATTGAAGATCGGCCCGGGGATCGCCGTCCGCTGGACGTTGGCCATGAAATACAATACCGTAGCGACCACGATCAGCATGACCCGGTAGTGGAATGGGTGAAGTTTGAATTTCATGTTATGTCCGGACTCTGTTAATAGATATATTCCAGTAATATAACCCGTTTTGCAGAATAAACAACACGGTCTTGAAAAATTATCCGAAGATCATCCATACGGCGAGGTAGTGGCAGAGCGCGCCGCCGAGGACGAAAAGGTGCCACCCGGCATGGGCGAACGCGTGTTTGCGGGCATAGAAAATGACGCCGAGGCTGTAGGTCACGCCCCCGGCCACGATGAACGCCAGCGTGGCGGTCGAGAGTTCGCACAGCAGCGTCGGCAGGATCAGCATGCCCGACCAGCCGGTCAGCAGATACAGCGCGATCGAGAGTTTTTCGAAGCGCCCGGTGAAAAAGATCTTGAAGACCAGCCCGGCGAGCGCGAAACACCAGATCAGGATCAGGAGGACATTTCCCACGGTGTTATTCACGGCCAGCAGCATGACCGGCGTGTAGGTACCGGCGATCAGCAGGTAGATCGCGGCGTGATCGAGTTTGCGGCACCGGGCCCGCCACTCGGGGCGGCTGACCCGGTGGTACACGGTCGAGGCCGCCAGCATGAAAACCAGCGTCAGGGAGTAGAGCCCCACCGCCAGCTGCGCCTTCAGCCCGTATGGCGCGGCCCGGCAGACCAGCAGGATTGCCCCGGGGATGGCGGCCAGCACGCCCGCGGCGTGAGTGATGAAGTTGGCGAGCTCTTCACCCGGAGTATAAATGTGCGCCTGGGTTTTGCCGCTCAAAATGTCAAGGTCTCCGCCTCTTTCTTCTTATTTTCCGCCGCTTCCGCCGCTTCTTCCGGCGTCAGAAAGGGGATGTATTTTTCGACGGCGATGCCGTTACGGACGAAAATATCGGTGAGTTTCTGCTGGAACATGATGGACTTGTCCGCTTCGCGCAGGACGACCCGGTCGTGGTTTTTCTTCAGATATTCGATCAGGGGTTCGATTTTCTGGAACCGCGGACCGTTGCGGACATAAAACGAATCCGCGTCGCCCTCGATGAACACCACCGGGATTACTTCCGCCACCTCGACATAGTCGTCGTCCGACTTGCAGCCGGGCAGAACGCAGCAAAGGGCGAACATCAGTACCAAAGATATGAATTTCATGTTTTCACCTGTTTTTCAGGAATTATTGCCAATATGTAATGAAATCTAACGATATTCTAACAGTTTGTCAAGGGAAAAAGGTTTGATTTTTTCGCGTTTTATGGTATTATAGTTAGTTATGGTTTGATGCGTTGCAAATGCGCGCATGAGAAGTATAAATTAAAGAGGTAGTAAAATGAAGAAGTATGTTGTTGTGCTGTTGGCAATGGTCGGCGCGGCGGTCATCATGACTGGTTGCGGCAAGGAAAAAACCGCTGGAGAAAAGTTGGATAGCGCCACCACCACGGTCCAGAAGAAAGCCGATCAGGCGGGCAAAGATATCAATCAGGCCGCCAACGATGCGGGTAAAGCTGTTGGCAAAGCCGCCAATCAGGCCGGCGACGACCTGAAGAAAGCTGGCGATAACCTCAGCAAGTAATCTCCGTATTATATCGCAAGGCCCGGTATTTCGATGCCGGGTCTTTTCTTTTGAATCGAAAATGGAAAATTGAGAATTGAAAATGACGGCAAGGGAAGTATCCCTTCGACCCTCTTTCGTTGATTTTGAGTTTTCTATTTGTCCCATACGTCCTACGCGTCCTATAAAAAAATCGCCTTTCGCAATTTTAATTTCCTGAATATGTGGTATATTACCGGAATACGGATTTAACAGACCCTAATTAAGGAGATTGAAAATGCAGGTACCTTTGCTTGATTTACGTGAACAGTACGCTCCGCTCAAGGACGAGATCATAAAAGAGATTACCGAGATTTGTGACAGTCAGCGCTTCATCCTCGGCGACAAAGTTACCAAACTGGAAAGCGAACTGTGCGAATACTGCGACGCTCCCCATGTCTGTGGCGTGACCTCCGGTTCCGATGCGCTGCTGATGGTGCTGATGGCTGAAAATATCGGTTTCGGCGACGAAGTCATCACTACGCCGTTTACGTTTTTTGCCACTGCCGGGGCCATTGCCCGCGTCGGCGCCAAGCCGGTTTTCGTGGATATCGACGAAGCCACGTTCAATATCAATCCCGACCTGATCGAAGCCGCGGTCACCACCAAGACCAAAGCGATCATCCCCGTGCACCTCTTCGGCCAGTGCTGCGAAATGGACAAGATCAACGCCATTGCCAAAAAGCACAACCTGATCGTGATCGAAGACGCCGCCCAGTCCATCGGCTCCGAATACAAGGGCCGCCGTGCGGGCAGCATGGGCGACTACGGCTGTTTCTCGTTTTTTCCGAGCAAGAACCTCGGTTGTTTCGGCGACGGCGGCGCGGTCAGCACCAATACGGCCGAACGCTTTGAGTTGCTGAAGATTTTCCGCAACCACGGCCAGGGCGGCACCTATATCCACAAATACGTGGGCGGCAACTTCCGGTTGGATTCGCTGCAGGCCGGTATCCTCTCCATCAAGCTGCGCGAACTCAATAAATGGCACGACGGCCGCGCCCGCAATGCCGAAATCTACAAGAAACTTTTTGCCGCGTCTCCGGCTGCGAGCCAGATTACGCTGCCCCACGTGGCCGATTACACCACGCGCCATATTTACAACCAGTACTGCATCCGGATCGCCGGCGGCAAGCGTGATGCGGTGCGGAAGTATCTGACCGAAAACAATGTCGGCTGCAACGTTTATTATCCGCTTTCGCTGCATCTGCAGGATTGTTTCGCCTATCTGGGCGGTAAAGCGGGCGATTGTCCGGTGAGCGAAAAGATTTCGCAGGAAATCCTGGCGCTGCCGATTTATCCCGAACTCAAAGAAGAGCAGCTGCAATACGTGGTCGCCGTCATCGAACGGGCCCTGAATCTGGCATGAGCAAAAACGCCCAAAATGACCGTAATTTCAAGTCGGTAGGGTACTTGCGTGTACTGCGGTACTGCAAGCCTTACCGTGGACGGCTGATTCTCGGCATTCTCGCCGGGTTCCTGGTGGGCGGCTCGATCTTCAGCAGTCTGATGGTCGTGCCGCAGATCGCCACCGTGGTCAAACACAGTCTGAGTACGAATCAGGAACCCATCAAGAACGCCGCCCAGGCCGAGATCATCATCGAAAACGACAAGGAACTCTCGAAGCTGCTCAACAAAGTGCACGGCTACGCGGAGAAATTCAACCTGCCGCTCGAGGTCAGCCCCGCCGCCGTCAAGGTCACGTGGCCGGTCGAATTCACCTTTCCGGTGCTGGACGGCAACAGCAATGTCACCTGGCAGTTCTTCAGCATCTTCATTTTCATCTTCCTGTTCTGGTGGCTGATCAAAAACATCGCCACTTTCGCCAATCATTACTATACGCGCTGGGTCGGCGCGCGGGTCATCACGGACATGCGCAACGAAATCTACTCCAAACTGCTGGACCAGTCGCTCAAGTTCTACGGCAGTCAGGACATCGGACACCTGATCAGCCGCTGCTCGAACGATACCGCGGCCATCGAGCACTCGGTGTCGAACACCGTGGCGGACGCCACCCGCTGCCCGATCGAAATCGTCGCCTGCGCCACCGCCATCATCATGATGAGCTACCAGTACGGCAATTTCAAGCTGATTCTGCTGATTTTCATCGGCATGCCGTTGTGCATCCTGCCGATCATCATCATCTCGCGCAAAATCCGCAAAATCTACAAAAAATCGCTGGCCAAAATCGCCGAAGTCACCTCGCGCATGCACGAAACCTTCACCAGCATCCTGGTGGTCAAGGCGTACAACACCGAGAAACAGGAAAAAGGCGTTTTCGAGCGGGTCAACCAGAAATATTTCAAGAACATCGTCCGCGCGCTCCGCTGGCAGCTGCTGATGCAGCCGCTGATGGAGATGGTGGCGGTCTCGGCTACGCTGGTTTTCTTCCTGATTTCCTACAGTCAGGGCGCGACGTTTACCGAACTGGCGGTGATTCTGGTGCCGGCGGTGATGGCGTACCGTCCGATCAAGGACCTCTCCAAGGTCATCGCCAACCTGCAGCGCAGCATGGCGGCGGCGGACCGTTATTTCGACATCATCGACACCGACACCGCGCTGGTGGAAAAGGAAAATCCGGTGGTCCTCGAAGATTTCCAGAAGGAAATCACCTTCGAAAACGTCAGTTTCTCCTATGACGGCAACCGCAAGATTCTCGACGGCGTCAGCTTCAAGATTCCGAAGGGCTCCATGGTCGCCGTGGTCGGCGAAACCGGCTCCGGCAAAACCACCATCGCCAACCTGATCGCCCGTTTCTACGACGTGACCGGCGGCAAAGTCATGATCGACGGCGTGGACGTGCGCGATTTCGAGATCAAATCGCTGCGCTACCATATCGGTATCGTGACCCAGGAGCCGCTGCTTTTCAATGAAAAGATCGCCGACAATATTGCCTACGGCTGTTCAGAAGTGACCCATGAGCAGATCATGGAAGCCGCCAAACAGGCGAATGCCCACCAGTTCATCGTGGACGGCCGTCACCCGGAAGGCTACGACACCGAAGTCGGTGAAAAGGGCTTCAAGCTCAGCGGCGGCGAGAAACAGCGTGTGGCCATCGCCCGCGCCATCCTGAAAAATCCGCCGATCCTGATCCTGGACGAGGCCACCAGTGCACTCGACACCGTGACCGAACGGCTGGTTCAGGACGCGTTGAACAACGTCATGAGTCATCGCACCGTGTTCGCCATCGCTCACCGTCTGAGCACGATTCAGAATGCCGATATGATCATTGTGTTGAAGCACGGCCGCATCGTCGAAGCCGGCACGCACCAGGAACTGCTTAACGTAGGCGGCACCTACAAGAATCTCTATGAAACCCAATTCGGCAAACTGTCCTGAGCATATTCATTTCATCGGTTGCGGCGGCGCGGGGATGGGCCCCCTGGCGCTGATCATGGCCGGGCGCGGTTATCGCATCAGCGGTTCCGACCTGATCGCCAATAAGTTCACGGACAAATTGCGCGCGGCTGGGGCCGACGTTTACCTCGGCCACAATGCCGCCAACCTGCCGGAAACCGCCTCCAAGGTCGTTTATTCGTCGGCGGTGGGGGAGGATAACCCTGAGCTGGCGCTGGCCCGCAAACGCGGCCTGACCGCCCTGCGGCGCGGCGAAATGCTGGCCGAATTGGCCGCTACTTACGCCCGCCCGGTCGCTGTCAGCGGTTCCCACGGCAAGACCACCATCACCGCGATGATCGCGCACATCGTCAAGGGTGCGGGCATCGACTGCGGCTATATGATCGGCGGCAAGCTGAACGCCGGGGAGAGTTCCGCGACCGGCGACGGCGATATTTTTATCACCGAAGTCGACGAGAGCGACGGTACCCATGTCTTTATTCACCCCTGGCTCGGCGTGGTGCCGAATGTCGAGGACGACCACTCCTGGAGCGTGGGCGGCGAGGCGCAGTTGCTCGAAAATTTCCGTCGTTTCGGCCATCAGTGCCGCAAACTGATTTATATGGATTCGCCGGTCGCCCGCCGGCTTTACGGCGAGCACCCGGACGCGCTGGCGCTGGACCCTGCCGAACCGTCGTTCGACCCGGTCCGCTTCGGCGGATTCCTCGGCGTGAACGCGGCGCTGGCGGTAGCGACGGCAGTTGAGCTCGGCATCGAGCGGCAGGACGCACAGCGGATATTGCAGTCGTTTCCCGGCGTGGCGCGCCGCATGACGCTGCACCGCGAGAGCCCCGGCCGGGTGCTGATCGAAGACTACGCACACCACCCCTCGGAACTGAAATGTTCCCTTGAACTATTGCGTTTGCGCTACCCCGGATATCATCTGCGGGTGGTGTTTCAGCCGCACCGTTACGCGCGGCTGGAAAAATACATCGGTGAATTCGCCGTGCTGCTGCAACAGGCCGATTCCGTATTCATCGCCCCCGTGTTCGCCGCCTGGGTGGAGAAGGGCGCGACCGGCAGCGAACAGCTCGTCCAAAAAATCGGCCCGAAAGCCGCATTGCTGCAGGGCTCCTGGCCGGAACAGGCCGCGCAAGTCATGCAAAATGCCGCCGCGCCCCTCTTACTGGCCGTAATCGGTGCCGGCGACATCGATCAGATCATCAATTTTCTTTAACCACGGAATACACGGAAAAACACGGAAAAAAGAATTCTTTAAAAAATATTCCGTGTTTTTCCGTGTATTCCGTGGTTGATAAAAAAGAGTGGAAAATTACTTCGCTATGAACGATTCCTTTTCGTATTGGAAATTGCGGACGTAGACTTCCGGTTTTTTCTTGTTGGATTCCGGGCGTTTGACGGCGGCACCCTCCGGCCATTGCAGAATCCAGCCGACGTTCTGTATCAGCGTCACCGCGGGCGTTTCAACCATATACACCATGCAGCTGCGCATGCCGGGATGACTGAAGCAGGTCATTCCGCTATCGATGGCCAGCGTACCTGTTTTGGTGAAATTAAACACCGGCGGGATACCGTAATACTCGCCGCCGAAGCGGCAGCCCTTGGCGTACAGGTTTCCGTAATTGTCGAACCAGCGGTTATCCTTGGCATACGGCCAGTCCTTGACAAACGGCAGATGGTTGTATTTGTGATCGTTCATCGGCATCGGCACGCCGAGCATGTCGGTAATACGCATGTCGCCGCCGAGGTTGGTGATGAATGCGGATTCGTTCATCCGACCGTTGGTGCTGACCCAGAAGTCGTGAATTTCGCTGCGCTTCGCATTGGTGACCACGCCGTGCACCGGCGAGATAAACACGGACTTGCGCAGCGCGAATTCGGTATTGTTGGCGCTGTTGTCCGCCATCACCGAAACTGCATTATCCTGCTGCTGGTAAAAGAGGCATTTGTCGATCAGGATTTGTGCCTTATCCGCCCCGGTGATCTCGAAACCGTTGGAGCCCGAAGTCAGGCGCAAATTGGTCGCCCACAGCAGCAGTTGATTTTTGCCGCGGAATATGGGCTGCTTGAGATCGCTTTGCAGCAGCGTTGCCAGTCCCGGCGCGGTGAACGCCACCTGCGGCGGAATGTCGAGCGCTTCCGAGAGCGAAATCAGGACCGGGGGCAACACGATCAGCGCGGGTTCGCCGGTGGACGCGGCGGCAAGCACTTTTTTCATGGCCGCGGTGTCGTCGGTTTTCGGATCGAGGTCCATGCCGTAATCGACGGCGTAGAGCGTCCGGGTGAACTTCGCCGCCATCTCTTTTTCGCCGAACGTAACCGGAGGCACATGGACACGGGTAAAGACTTTTTCCGCCTCTTCTGCGCTTTGTGAAAAAATAAGCTCAGATGGTTACTTTTAAACTTAC
>JBEBRW010000005.1:0-131301 GCA_040394635.1 Victivallis vadensis
AAATTTTGCGAAAATTGTTGATTTTAACAGGAATACACGATAATTTCAGTTAATTCTGAGCCTTATCTGCTCTTTCCGGTAAAATTCAGCCAATTCGTTCTTCCGGGCCTCTTTAGCCACATCATCCGCCATGGCCGCGATCTGCTGCTCCGCACTTAGCCGGAAGAGCTCCAGTCCGTTTTTGCCGTATCCGAAAACCAGACAGAACTCCTGCGCCGCCATGCGCAAGCACTCCCATCGGCGGTCCTGATCCGATGACTCGATGAATTCTTTCAACAGCTCCGGTACCGCCATCATCCCCAGTTTTGCCAATGCCTGCCGCGCCGGGTTATACGAAATTACCGGTATTTCCCGCTCTATCCATGGTCCGGGTTTGACAAAGTCAAAATATTCCATATAAACCGGAATCGAACGTTTACTGCCGATCTCACCCAGGATATACAGGTAATTAGACTTCTTCCGGCCATCATCCGTCTTTTTCAGCAGGTCCGTGACCTTCCCGGCAGCGAAATCCTGCAAATTATGCCTGCCGCTGCGGACAATCGGTTCGACCGCAATATCATATCTGGCCACATCCACCCAGAAATCATACACCTGATCCAGACTGGTGATTTCAGTTTTCAACTCGACCCCATGCTGAATACTGAACAACAGCGGCTTGATTTTGAAGGCGACTTCCCGCTCCCCGATGAGAATCGTGCCGGATATCTCCAGCTCGTATTCCGACGAAACACTGAGGTCGAAATATTCCCGCAAGTCGATGGTTTCCGTAATCCCGTGAGTAAGCGTCTTCCCGACATCATTGTTTCCGGCGGCCTCGCCCCGACGGGTTTTCCGGATTTTTTCATTATTCTTCCGATCGGTCAGGGCATACTCATACTTATTTATATTATTGATGGGAAAAACGGTGATTTTTTTGTCATGCGAACGATTCTGGACCTCAAGCATCAGAAGTATCGGCTGATGATTGAAAAACCGGTTACTTTTCAGAGTGGCAATAATTCCCAGCTCCTTGCTGTTCCATTGGGCGCGAATTGACTTGGCGGAAATTTCCTCCTGCGCATAACTCCCGAAATTAATCAATAATCCGAATAATACCAGTAATGTTCCGAGTTTCATCTCTTCCTCCTTACGGTTTAAACAGCGGCTGCTCCCGGTGCGAATTGACCTTCAGCCAGAGCGCGTTATCCTGGAAAAGCAGTTTGACCAGGCCGGACGTGGACATGCCCAGCCGGGTCGACGCCTGCGCCGGGTTCCAGTTCGCGGCGGCCAGGTGGTCGAGCAGGGTCGCGCACCACAGCGGATAATCGGCGTGGTCCATGGCCACCCGCGGCCGCATCAGCGGCACGGGCACGTCCCGGTACTGCATGGCAATCTTCATCCGGAGCTTGTTCAAAGCCCGGTTGCGGTTGACGTGCTGGCTGCGGTCGGAACAGTCCTCCGCAGTGATGCCCGTGGGCAAATGCCGCACCCTCACCGCCGTCGAAGTCTTGTTGCGGTGCTGCCCGCCATGGCCGCTGCCCAGGCAGAACTCCAGTTCGCACTGAGCAGATAAGTCCATATCATTCAGCAATAACCATACATTGCGTTCACTCATAATAACCACCTCCGGACGTTAATATAGCGCCCGAATGCCGGATTGTCAATGACGCGCCATGCGGCAAATCAATCTGCCCAGTTCCGAGACGATGATGACGCTGAACGCCACTCCGAAGAGTTTCAGCCACATGTCGACCGGCAGCGGCACCGTGTTGAAAAACGCCCCCGCGTACTGGATAATCAGCACCTGCAGCACGAATGTAATACCGACCACCACCAGCATCAGGCGGTTTTTCAGCAGCGTGCCGAAAATGCTGGCCGTGTGCAGTTCGCGGCAGTTGAACGCGTTGAAGAGCTGGAACAGCGCAAACAGCGTGAACATCACCGTCGGCATCTGTTCCCTGGTCGCGCCGAGGAAGTTGACGATGTACTGTGTCAGGAACACGATCGAAATATAGAGCCCGGTCAGGCCGATTCGAATCAGGAACGGTTTCGACAGGATGTTGGCACTGCGTTTGACCGGGGGCTGCTCCATCAGGTCGTCGCTGATCGGCTCCAGGCCCAGCGTCAGCGCGGGCGGGCCGTCCATGATGATGTTGATCCAGAGGAGCTGCAGCGCGGTAAACGGCGCATCCATCCCCAGCAGGATGGACACCAGCACCACAATCACCGACGAAACGTTCACCGTGAGCTGGAAACTGATGAACCGCTTGAAATTCTCGTAAATCCCACGTCCCCACTGGATCGCCCGCACGATGGTCGAAAACGAATCGTTCAGGAGCACGATGTCGCTGGCTTCCTTGGAAACTTCGGTGCCGGAAATGCCCATGGCGATCCCGACGTCGGCGTTTTTCAGCGCCGGGGCGTCGTTGATGCCGTCGCCGGTCACGGCCACCACGTTGCCCTTGGCCTTCAGCAGCTTCACCACGCGCATTTTGACGGTGGGGGTGCTGCGCGCGATCACGGCCACCGTATCGAGTTTGGCCGAGAGTTCTTCGTCCGACAGCGCCTCCAGTTGCGCCGCCTCCACCGCGATGGCGTTCTCGCCCAATACCCCGAGCTCATTGGCAATGGCGGTAGCGGTAATGATATTGTCGCCGGTCAGGATTTTCAGCGCCACGCCGGCGCGGCGGCAGTCCTGCACCGCCTCGAACACATCCGAGCGCAGGGGGTCGGAAATCGCCACGAATCCGTCGAGCACCATATCGTGCTCGATGCTGTTGTGAATCTCTTCATAATTGGCCGCAGCCGCCACTTCCTTGTGGGAAAAAGCCAGTACGCGGCAGGCTTTGCGCTGGTATTGCTCAACCAGTTGGTCGATTTCGGCCCTCTGTTCGCCACTGAGGGAACACATGGCGAAAATCCGCTCCGGCGCGCCCTTGGTGTAGCAGATTGCCGCATCGCCCCGGCGCACCACCGTGGTCATGTGCTTTTCTTCGCTGGAAAACGGGAACACATGCAGCACTTTCACCTCGTGCCGCAGCTTCCGGTAATCCCCCCCTGCGGCGGCCACGGTGTTCAGCAGCGCGCATTCGGTGGGGTTCCCGATAAAGCAACAGTTCCCCTCCCCGACGTCCGCCGTGCTGTTGATGCAGAAATTCTCGATCAGAAACGGATTTTCCAGTTGATCCGGCGCTAAAATGCCGCCGTCCCAGACGGCTTCCGTGACCATTTTGTTCTCGGTCAGCGTGCCGGTCTTGTCCGAACAGATCACATTGACGCAGCCGACGGTTTCGGACGCGATGAGCTTCTTGACCAGCGCGTTCTGCTTGGAGAGCTTGATCGTATTAATCGATAAGGATACCGCCACGATCGTCGGCAGGCCCTCCGGCACCGCGGCCACAATCAGCACGATGCTGACGATAAAGGCGTCCATGACCCCGCCGAACGTAAGGTTGCCGTGCAGTGCAAACGAAACCAGCTGCGACACAAACACCACCGACGCGGCGATCACCCCGAAAATCGTGATAATCTTGCTCAGCCGCCCGAGCTTCTCCTGCAGCGGCGTGGTCACTTTGCCGTTTACAGAGAGCTCGCGGGCGATCTTGCCGAATTCCGTGGCGTCACCCACCGCCGTAACCAGCATCTTGCAGAATCCGCCGGTCACATAAGTACCGGAATACAACATATTGCGCCGCTCCGCCACCGGGGTTTTGGCTTCGGCGATGACGGCGCCGGCCTCTTTTTCGGCGGGAATGCTCTCGCCGGTCAGGGCCGACTCGTCCGCGGCAAGGTCCATGCTTTCCAGCAGCCGCCCGTCAGCCGGAATCCGGTCGCCCGTGGCCAGGATCAGAATGTCGCCCACCACAATATCTTTCTGGTTGATCTGGTTGGCCTGTCCGTCGCGAATCACCTTGATGACCACGTTTTCATTGATCCGGTTCAGGGCCTCGAACGCCTTGGCGCTCTTGCCCTCCATCACCACCGTGATAATCACCGAGAGCGCGATCGCCACGAAAATCCCCACGCACTCCAGGAAATCCGCCTCATCCCCCGTGAAATGCAGCGTGATATTGACCCCGAGCGCGATAAACGCCGCGATAATCAGCATCACGATCATCGGTTCCGAGCTCGCTTCCCAGATCCGTTTGTACATCGGCACCGGCTTCGCCCGGGTCAATGCGTTGATCCCGTGCTTCTCGGCGCTCTGGCCGACGTCCGCGCTTTTCATTCCCTGTTCGGGGTCCGTTCCCAGCTCAGCCAGGAGAACTGCTCTTTCCTTCTGAAAGTCCAACATTGTTCGATACGCTCCTTTTCCACAAAAACAAAAAAACTCAAATACAGCTTTTACTGTACTTGAGTTCAAATCTAGAAATACAAACACATGTACAGTATACACTACACCATACATGAGTCTCGTTTATTAAGACAAGCCAGGCTGTTAAACCGGTATGTTGACTTGCCAAACGCTTTACGCGCAAACTACTCCCTCACGAATATCGGGACCACATAAGATACCACCATTCCGCGAAAAAGTCAATAGCCGGCTCCGACAAAAATCTATGATCCCGCCCCTTGCAAGCATCTTATCCAAAGTATATATTATAGAATATATCCTCACAAAAAGCGTATAACCAAAAGTATATCAATCATGAAAAAACTCTCATTGAGCACAATGATTCTGTTGTCGATGGTGCTGGGCGTGGCCTCCGGACTGTTTTTCGGCGAATGGTGCCAGCACCTGGCAATCATCGGGCGGGCCTTCATCGCCATCATGCAGATCAGCGTACTGCCGTACATCTTCGTGTCGCTGATCCAAAGCTTCGGCTGCCTCGAACCGGAACAGGCGAAACGGCTCGCCCTGCGCGGCATCGTCATGATCCTGATCCTGTGGGGCGTGGTGTTCGCGCTGATTGCGCTGATGCCGGTGACCTTCCCGCAGTGGCAGATGGGGTCGTTCTTCAGCCCGAGCCTCTTCGAGCGCCAGATGTCGGTCGATTACATCCAGCTTTTCATCCCCGCCAATCCTTTCAATGCGCTGGCGAACAACACCGTGCCGGCGGTCACCATCTTCAGCATCCTGTGCGGTCTGACACTGATGAATATCAGCCACAAGAAAAACCTGCTGAACCTGCTGGAAATCTCCTCGGAAGTACTCTCCAAACTGACTCGGATGCTGGTCAAACTCTCGCCCATCGGTATTTTCGCGCTGGTGGCCCGGATGGCCGGCACCATGCGCATGGAGGATATCGGCCGGGTCGAAATCTACCTGGGCGCCTACCTGCTGATGGCGGGGCTGCTCTTTTTCCTGATCATGCCGCTGGCGCTGACGGCCTTCACCCCGTTCAAATACCGCGAAATCCTGGGCGTCAGCCGCGCGACCATGCTCACCGTGCTGCTCACCGGCAACCTCTTTATCGTGCTGCCGCTGCTGGTGGAAAACGTCGAGACGCTCTTCAAACGCCATTCCCGCCTCACCGGCGAGGGCGAAGCCATGACCAAAATCATCGTCCCGATCCTGTTCATCGTGCCGTGTGCCGGACAGTTGATGGATATCCTCTTTATCCTGTTCGCCGGCTGGTTCTCCAGCGAATCGTTCGGCCTCGGCGGCTATGTGGCGCTGTTCGGCTCGGGGCTGCTGACGCTCTTCGGCAGCGCCAAGGTCGCGATTCCCTTTCTGCTGAATATGTTTCACCTGCCGTCGGACCTGTTCGAAGTCTTCCTGGTCTCCAGCGTCATCACCGACAATGTCAAATACACGGTCGAAGCGCTGGCGGTACTGGTCCTGGCGGCGCTTTTCACCGCCTGGATGACCGGCACGGTCCAGTGGGGCTGGCGGCGGCTCGGGCGGCGGCTGATCATCATCGGTATCGTGATCCCCGTCTCGCTCTTCGCCCTCCGCTGGGGCATGAATAATCTGCTGCCCGAACCCAAGGACCAGCGAACCGTACTGAACGCCATGACCATCACCCCCCTGGTGGAATTCAAAGTATTCGACCGCCTGCCGGAAGCAACACCCGCCCCGAAACGCTCCAGTTGCCTCGACCGGATTCGCCAGACCGGGGTCCTGCGGGTAGGCTACAACCGCAACGGTGTTCCGTTTTCCTTTTTCAATGACCGCGGCGAACTGATCGGTTTCGATATCGCCATGGCTAATAAACTCGGCAACGAACTGAACTGCAAATTGATCGAGTTCTATCCGGTTGAATATGATAAACTGGACTCCATCCTGAACAACAATCAGGTGGATATCATCATGACCAAGGTTTCGATCACGCCGGAGCGCCTGGGAAAAATCGGATTTACCAATCATTATCTGGAGCTCTCGCTGGCGCTCGTGGTGCCGGATTACCGCAAAGAGCAACTACGCGAAAAACCGCAGCAGATGAACACGCCGTCGTTCACCGTCGCCGCCCTCGAAGGAGCCGATTACAAACGGCTGAAGCAATCTGGATTCAAATGCGGGAAGATCGAGCTGAGCAGCAACGATGAGTTTTTCACCGGACAGACCAAAGCCGACGCACTGCTGACCACCGCCGAAAGCGGTTCCGCACTGTCCATCATGTACCCCGAATACGACATTTTCATCCCGAAGCGCCAATTCAAGGATCTGATCGCCTACGCGGTCCCCGTCCACGACCAGCGCTTCATCGAATACCTGAACTTCTGGCTCACGCTGAAACAGAAAAACGGCGAGATCGACCAGGAATATGACTATTGGGTTCGCGGCATCAACGTGGAAAAACAGCTCCCCCGCTGGTCGATCCTTCACGATGTAATCCTGAAAAAGAACGATCAATAATCTCGCATTCGTGTATTCCGCAGGTAAACCCTGGTCGGTTGCGCAAGGGTTGAAAAATTTTTGGAATATTGTCATTCAAGGTATTGATATTTCAAAGGTTGGTTGTATAATTAGATTGTAGTCTATTTATGGACCAGAGGTTTTAGAGCATGAAAAACAACCAGGGAAATCAGACGGAACGGGCAAAGCGGGCGCTGGTCTGCTGCATCTCCGACCTGAAGCTGAAGGAAGGCGATCAACTGCCCTCGCACGCGGTTCTGATGGAACAGCTTGGAGTCGGCAAGACGACCATTATCCGCGCCCTCGATGCCTTGCATAAGGACGGGATCGTGGAAATCCGCCCGAAGGTCGGTGTTTTCCTGAGCAATTCCAGCACAAACGGCTATATCGGGCGGCATATCGGGATCGCCTGCATGCGGTTGACCCATTACCCGGCCGGCGCCAGCCTCCTGCAGTGCCTGCAGATTCAGCTGCATGACCGATCCTGCCTCGGCATGCCGTTTCTGCGCGATATCGAGACTCTTTATGACAAGGATAATCTTTCGCTTTTCAACGGTCTCGAGCGGAATATCAGCCAGCGGCGCATCGACGGATTGGTCTCGACGGTGACGCTGGATGACGCCTCGCAGCAATTCCTGGCCGAAAACAATATCCCGGTTGTCTATACCCATAATACCCAGAACCGGAAAGCGCCGGGAGTTACCCTGGATTATGAGGAATTGATCGACGATTCGATGAATTCGCTGCACCGGCGCGGGTTCAAGCGTATTGGACTGGCCTGCAGCGGCTATCCGGTCACCGAATTCGTTCGCAAGGCTTTTTACCGCAACGCCGCCCGTTTCTTCCCCGAACTGAACCCCGCGGACTACTGCAGGATTCTTGAAGAAAGCATGAAAGAACATGAGGAACCCTGGCTGCTGGACCGTGAAGTACGGAAGTGCGCGGCGGATTTCCTGGCCATGCCGCCGGAGCTGCGGCCGGATGCCATGATCATTCCCGATGATATCATCACCAATATTTTCTACAACGAATTGCTGTACCTGCAGCGCGGCCCCGAGCGCTGGCTACCGCATTTCGTCTATATCAGGAACCGCCAGCTGCCGTTTTTCTGTTCGCCCGAAAATATCGGCGAATATTACCTGATCGATACCATGAAAATCGCCGAACTCTCAGTGGAACTGCTGCTGGAAATCATTCAAAACAAACCCGGTGCGAGCCGGTTAATCACGTATCACCCTGAATTAATACAAAGCAAACAGGAGGAATAAAATGCCGAACCGTTCAAATCGAAAATCATTCACGCTCATTGAACTCTTGGTAGTAATTGCAATCATTGCGATTCTTGCCGCCATGCTGCTTCCTGCACTGAGCAAAGCCCGGGAAAGAGCAAAAACGATCAAATGCACGAACAATATCAAGGGTATGGTTACTACCGCTTTGATGTATTCGCAGGAATACGATGGATTTCTGCCGTATCAGGAACTCGCGGGAATCCTCGATGGTGTACTGAATGAAACGTCCTGGGCATATCCCATGTACAATGCCAACAATAAAACGGTCGCCCCGATGCAATGCCCCTCCATGCAGTTCCAGCCCGCCAGGCTCGACAGCAGCGTGGAACACGGAGTCGGCTACATGATGATGAGCGGCGTGACCGGGAAACGGCCGGAAAAACTTACCCCCGGCTCCGTCCTGTTTGTCGACAATAATTACAATGACAACTTTGTCTGCATCCTGGGCCCGGATACCTGGGTCTGGCTGCGGGATCTGTACATTGCCAGAAATCCAGCCTTTGCCCCGCATCCGGGCCCCATGGTCAGTGTGGGAGTAAACGACGGACACGCGGAACTCAAAACAACGATCGATCTTTACAACAATGTCAAAACCGACTGGATCACAGTCGACTTCGTACTCTAATATACAATATTGGGAAAATAAGATGCCTGAACATGAATTAACCTTTGCCGTTATCGGCTATGGCGGACGCGGACGCGGATTCGCGGAAATGCTGAAACTGCCGGAATTCCGCAGCCGTGTCGTCGCCGTGGCCGAACCGGACGACCGGAAGCGCGAACTCGCCGCCAAACTCTGGAACCTTCCGGAAGAAAAATGTTTCCGCTCGGCGAAAGAATTTTTCGCCTGCCCGAAAATGGCGGACGCGGTGATCAACACCACCCAGGATCAAATGCACAAAGAAACCGCCCTGGCCGCCCTGGCGTCCGGTTATCATATGCTTCTGGAAAAGCCGATGGCCGTTACGCTTGGCGACTGCCGCGAAATTACCGAAGCGGCGGAGCGCTCCGGGCTCCTGGTCATGATCTGCCATTCGCTGCGCTACCACGCGGTTTATGATAAATTGAGAAAAATCATTGAGTCCGGGCAACTGGGCGAAATTGTCAGTTTCGATCATATCGAAGGCGTCAACCATATCCACCAGAGCTTCAGTTATGTGCGCGGACCGTGGGCCAATGAGTCGCACTCCACCTTTATGCTGCTGGCCAAATGCTGCCATGATTTCGACTTGTTCCAGCATCTTTTCAGTAAAAAATGCGCACGGGTGATGTCGTTCGGCCGTCTCAGTTACTTCAACCGGGCGCATGCGCCGGACGGAGCACCGGAGTATTGTCTCGACGGCTGCCCGGCTGAACGCGAATGTCCATATCATGCCTGCAAAATATATGTTCATCCTCCATGGAGGGGGGCATTCAACAGCTATACCGATGAGGAAATGCTGGAATTGCTGAAAACAGCTCCGCAGGGAAAATGTGTGTTCCGGTGTGACAACGATGTAGTGGACCACCAGGTCGCCGCTCTTGAATACGAAGGAGGGATGACGGGCACGTTTACGATGACGGCATTTCATCCGGGCGGGCGATTCACACGTGTGCACGGTACCCTGGGTTATGCCGAAGCAGCCATGTACGGCACGAACAACCTGCGCGTAGTCGATTTCGCCACCGGCATCCGCGATGAAATCACCGTACCGTTGCGCGAGGGAGACGGCCACGGCGGCGGCGATTTCCTGGTCATGCATGACTTCACCCGGATGCTGCGACACAGCAGCGCACCACAACAACTGCGCTCCGGCGCGCGCAATTCATTCAACAGCCACCTGGTGGTATTCGCCGCCGAACGTTCCCGCCGGGAAAACCGTATGGTGGAAATTAACGAACTTGAACAGGAAGTACAATGAAGAATTTATTGATGTTTATGTTATCGGCCCTCCTATTTTTTGTGGCGGCCGCCGAAAATATCACGGTCGCGGAATACGGCATCGGGCACTGGCCGGAAAAAGGCAGGGGCAACCATCGCGCCCTGGTCGAAGCCGCCACCCCGGCTAAAGCAGTCCGGGTGAAAATCCCCTGGCGCAGAACCGACTCCAACCCGGCCAGGAAAAAAATCGTGGTTATTGCTCCTGACGGCACGACCGATATCGCCAAGGTCCAGCCGGTGTCCGTCACGCCGATGTGGGGCGATATTGTGTTCGAGGCCCCCGCGGCGGGCGTTTATACGATTTACTGGCTCCCTTATACGCCATGGGAAAACTGGAACGATCCCGACGAGGGCTACTACAATGCGGATTATTCCGCCAATACAAGCTGGTATCAGTCGCTGAGTATCGACTCCCTGCCCATAGCCAAAGTCATAAAAATCGAAGCCAACGGCGAGTTCAACTCCTTCTGGCCGATGGAAGTTCCCGCCATGCCCGGGGAAATGGAGAAAATGAAATCCGCCGCCGGTTATGCCGTGTTTACCGAGGACAGGAGCCGGCCGGTAAAAATGTTCGATGCAATTCCGGTACGCTGGCTGGAGAACGGCCCGTCGTCCGCGTTCAACGGCAAAGCACAACCCGGTGAATTCTACCCGTTCCAAATCGCCGTCTGGTCCTTTGCCAAAGAGCTGGAAGTCGATCTTCTGTACAGTGACCTGAAATCGGAATCCGGTGAAGTCATTCCGGCCTCGGTGTTCGAATGCATCAACATCGACATAACGGAATTTTCCGGGCGGAAACGGCACACTCCGGCCCGGGTCGCCGCCGGCAAAGTCCAGCCGCTCTGGGTTATTGCCCGCATTCCCATGGAAACGCCGCCGGGGGTTTACCGGGGAGAATGCACCGTCAAAGCCGCCGGGCTGGCGGATACCGTCCTTACATTGCAGCTCGAAGTCGGCGGCGAAACACTCGCCGATGGCGGCGTAAGCGAGTCCTGGCGTCTGACCCGGCTGGCCTGGCTGAATTCAGCGGTCGGAATCGACGATACCGTCCCCGCACCATTCAAGCCGATCGAATTCTCTGAACGCAAAATCAAAGTCGCCATGGCGGAAATCGATCTCTCCGATTCCGGCCTGCCGGAAAAAATCACCGTCGCCGGGCGCCCGGTTTTCGCCGCCGCCCCACAATTCAACGTATCGGGCAAAGGCCTCACCGCGCCATTTCAACATCAGGGCCTGAATACGATAAAAAAGGGAAATGACCGGGTGGAATGGCAGGGCACCGGGCAAAACGGCAGCATCAGCTACCGCCTGGACGGCGCGATTGAGTCGGACGGTATGTTCGACTATGCCCTGACCCTGACCCCGGAAAGGGATATCGTGCTCGACGATCTGAGCCTGATCCTGCCGGTGCTCCCGGAATCCGCCAAATACATCATCGGCCTGGGCGTTCGCGGCGGCAAGCGGACCGCCGATGTTAATTGGAAGTGGAACCCGCAAAATGCCACCAACTATATCTGGCTCGGCGATTACAACCGCGGCATTCAACTGCATCTCATACCCGGCAGCGACGCCTGGGAACCGATGAGCGTAACTCCCTCTCCCGAATGGGACAACAAGGGGCTGGGCGGAATAACCGTCGTGGAAAAACCGGATCATGTCGCCATCCGGGCCTACAGCGGGAAACGGCCGTTGAAGAAAGGGGAGACCATTACTTTCCGCTTCCAGTTGAACGTCACTCCCTGTCGCGAACAAACCGCCGAACGCTGGAACTGGCGGTTCAGAAGCTGGGGTACTCCCGGCAACATGGATGTTGTTTTCCACGGCGCGCGTGGCAACCCGAATATCAATTATCCGTTCAGCGAACTGCAGAACCTGGGCGAAGAAGTCGATAAGATCAAGAACCGGGTCATCGGCGGTGTGCTCTCCTACAAAGCGGCTGACCGCGTCTCCCGCGACAGCGGCTATGTCGAGTCTGAACTGCGAATCAATTTCGACCCGGCAACCCATCCCGACCCCATCGCGCTTCCGTATGTGAACTTCAAGGACCGCTCCGCATTCGGCACCGCCTGGATACCGGCCATGAAGGGAATCCGCCTGATCGCGATCAAATATGATCCCTCGGTCACGACCTATCCCTTCGAAATTTCCGTGCCGAACCTGGACTGGAAGCAGGGCGAAAAACACCGCATCGGCTTCAGCTGGCACAATAATACGGCCGCAATCTGGATCGACGGTCAGAAAGCGGCGGAGGACAAATTCAACATCGCCGAAGTCTTTACCAAAGAGCAGCTTGCCAACGGCAACATCGCATTCACCGGCGCCACCCATGTCGGCAAAGTACGCGCCGGGATCGGAGTATTCCAGCCGGGCCGCCCCGGACCGGATATCGAACGGACAGGAAATGAGATTCTCTTTGATCGTGCCGGCGAGCAGGCCGACAAGCTGGCCGGAGGGTTCCGCCGCGACGGCGAATACGTGTGCCTCGACGGCGGCGACCTTCATTCCCCCTCCAAGGCCACGATTTATTTCACGGTCCGCGAAATGAGCGCGCTGGCCCCGGAATTATGGGCGTTCCGTTCGCTCCCGGACAATGAGATCTTCAGCACGAGCGCTTTCGTCTACACCCCGGATGGCGCCTGGATGGCCCCGGAAGGAACCGGTACCGCCTGGCTCCGCGAACACCTGGGCAGCAACTATTCCCCCGCCTGGAAAACGAAAACCTATTCCGGCGAACGCGACTTCGCCATCGGCGTGAAGGCTCCGACCCGCTGGCACAACTGGTATCTCGCCGGCGTCGATTTCCTGAGCAAACGTTACGATGTCAACGGCATGTACCTCGATTCCTTCGGTGCCGGGCGCGAAGTGGCCAAGCGCCTGCGCAAAGTATTGCTGGCCAACAATCCCGCCGAAGGACATCTCTGGTGGCATGCCGGCAATAACTTCGATTTTCTGAACAATGGCAGCAGCATTTATTCCACTAACATGGACGCGTTGCCGTTCTACTCCCAGGCGTGGAACGGGGAAGCGGTCGACTTCAATCACGGCCCCGATTACTACCTGATCGAACTCTCCGGCATCCCCTTTGGGATTCCGGCCGAAATGCTTGAACATCATACCGGCGGGCATCCGTTCCGCGGCATGGTTTACGGCATGGGCGGGCGCATCCACCCATCCGCCGCAGCATTGCATGCCCTCTGGGACAGTTTCGGCATTGCGGACGCACAGATGATCGGCTACTGGACCGAAAAACCGGTCGTTGAACCGGACAATCCGAACATGCGTGCCTCCGCATATGTTCATCACGGCGACCGGGCCCTCATTGCCATCGGCGAATGGCCGTCCGAATCGGGATTGCCGGCGCGTACCGCCATTGCCGGACGCCGTACCGGCCCGGTGAAAATCGATGGCCGCCCGGACGAAGCCGCCTGGCAAAATGCTCTCGTACTCAATAATTTCACCACCCTCAATTCAGCTGCAGTTTCAGAAAAACCGACTGAAGCGCGTGTCATGTGGGATGAGAATATGCTTTACTTCTCATTCATCTGCCGCGGGCAGGATGTTTCCAAACTCATTGCCGCCAAACACCGGCGCGACGACAATCTGTGGGAAGACGACTCCATCGAACTGTATCTGCGCCCCAGTTACACCTCCAAAGACTGGATTCAGTTTATCGGCAACAGCCGGGGCGTATTTATGGATTCGAAAAACCGGGACGCGAAATGGAACGGCATCTGGCAATATGCCGCGCGGGTCGAAAACGGCTACTGGTGCGGAGAAGGCGCCGTGTCGTGGCAATCACTCGGAATCGATGGCCGCAAGCTGGCCGCCGACGGCGGTAAAATCGGCTTCAATTTCTGCCGCACCATGCATCTGCCGGCATTCCAGTTCGATCTGTGGGCGCAAAAACCGGGCGTGTCACCCGCCAGCCTGGATGGCTTCGGCCAGCTCATACTTGCGGAAAAGGCCGGCGGAGAAGTCAGCCGAAGCAAAGCAACGTCCGAGACCACGCTTAAAGTCGATTTCGCGGCTCTTGGCCTGGACCCGGCGAAAGTCAAGGCTTATCGTCCCGAAATCGAACACATGCAGCAGGGCGGCCCGGTCGATATCGCCAAACCGATCGAAGTTGTTCCCGGCACCGGCGCCATCATTATCCTCGAGGCTCAAAAATGATGATCAATGAAAAAGTTTATCGTGCAAAAGTTCTCGGCTGCTGGCACGGCAAAGCCGTCGGCGGCACCCTCGGCATGATTTCCGAGGGTGTCAGCGGCGAAAATGACCTGAAATTTTACCGTCCGGTACCGGACGAACTGGCACCCAACGATGACCTCGAACTGCAGGTGCTCTGGGGAACCGTGCTCGCACAGGCCGGAAATCCGGTAGTTGACCGGGATGTCCTGGCGGACGCCTGGCTGCAGCACAACTTTTATCCCTGCGACGAATACGCCATTGCTCGGCGCAATCTTCAGTGGGGCATCCGCCCGCCGTGGTCCGGGCGCTTCGGCAACTTTTTCACGGACGGGCTCGGTGCGGCGATCCGTAGCGAACTGTGGGCGTGTCTCGCCCCCGGCGACCCCGCACTGGCGGTCCGCTATGCTTACGAAGATGCCTGCATCGATCACGCCGGAAACGGCCTTTATGCCGAGATCTTTTTCGCCGCGTTGGAGAGCGCGGCATTTGTCGAAAACGACGTACCGGCACTCATCCGGACCGCATTGAAATATATCCCGCAGGAAACCCGCCTGGCGCGGGCCATCCGCGACACTGTAAACTGGTGCCGGGAACTGAACGACCGCAGGGCCGTCCGTTCGCTGATACTGGAGCATTACCGCAGCGACAATTTCACCGACGTGGTCATGAATGTACCGTTTGTGATCCTGGCATTGCTGCTGGGCGACGGCGACTTCGGCGATACGGTCTGCCATGCGGCGAACTGCGGCTACGACACCGATTGCACCGCCGCCACCGCCGGGGCGGTTTTCGGCATCATGCACCCGGAGCGCATTCCCGAAGCGTGGCTGCGCCCCATCGGCGACAAAATCGTGCTGAGCGAATATCTGGTCGGCCTCGATGCACCGAAAACAATTCCCGAATTCACCGACATGATCTGCGATTTGCGGAAACGCCTGAAACCGGCCGACCGCCACAAAGATTCCACGCCCGATTTATCCGCCGGCACGGTCTGCTGGCAGAGCGGCCTGATTCCGTGGGCCGACTTCCGGCAGGATATTTTCAATATCACCGCCGTGGACCGGATCCAGACGTACGGCTGGACAGCCACATTGCCCTTACCCGATCTCTCCCACGAGGGAGTACTCAGCCTCAAAACGGATTTTTATATTCGGGATATCACCAAAGTCAGGGTCATGTTCAATTGCGATGCCTGGCACCGCTGTTTTGTCGACGGCGTCATGCGTTTCGGGCGCGAAGCCGGGATCATGATGCCCGCCTCGCACCGCACCGCTATGGGCCAGTTCTGCGACCTCGAACTCGCCCCCGGCAAACACGAACTTTCCGTCCAGATTTTCAAACAGGATGAAAGACTGTCAAATGCAACCTTTTACTTCGGCATAGCCGACGCCAGAACGAAGCTCTGGCTCCCGGATGTTTTCCCTTCGCAGCCGAAAGATGTTCAAAGCACCAGCAAGCCCCTGGCCGAACTCCTGTGCACATAATGAGTTACGCGGGAGCGCGTGAAGCGCTCCCGCTGTGTTGTCGCGGTTATTTCTTGGCGGCGGGGGCCACGGCGATGGAACCGGATTTCATGTCGGTCCACAGCGTGCCTTCGCCGGCATGGATTACGTTGACTTTCACGTCGTCGCTCAGGTTTTCGATCAGCTTCAGGTCAGCCATAATGCCGAGCTGGCCGAGAACCTCGGATTTCTTGCGGGTGCCGAGCGCCTGCTCGTTTTCCAGCATGAATTTGCGCTTGACTTCGGCTTCGCCCTTCAACTGCTGGGTCCTGGCCAGAATCTGCGAGCGCTGGAGCTGGATATCGGCCACGTCGAGAGAAGCCTGGGCCAGGATTTTCTGGACGGCATTCTTCTGATTGGCGTTGATTTCGGCGACCATCTTGCGGGTCTCCTGTTCCACTTCCATGCGTTTCTGTTTGATCATGGCGGTCTGGGTGTTGAGGTCGGCCTCGATCTTGGCGGTTTCCTGCAGTGAATGGTTGGTCAGGTTCTGTTCCTTGGCCATACTGGAGTCGCGGATCGGCTGGAGGATGTTGGCCGGGATTTCCACGTTGCGGATAATGGCGTTGTGGATGATCAGGCTCTTTTCCTCCATGGCGTTGACCAGTTCGCCCTTCAGGTTGTTCTGAAAAGTCTCGCGGCCCTCGCCCATGATGAAGTCCTGCGCCTTGTAAGTGGAACCCTTCAGGCGCGAGGCGGACATGATCTGCGGAATCAGGATCTTCTCGACCACCTGCGGCAGGTCGCCATAGAGCATGTAGATTTTGGCGATATTGCCGGGCATGAGTTCGAACTCCACGGTCATATCGAGCTGGATTTTGAAGCCGTCGCGGGAGGGGAACTCCACGAAACGGTTCTCACCGTACAGCACGGTAGCGGTATCCTGAGCCTTGGCGGCGGCCAGCCTTTGGCTTTTATCCTTGCTGGCTGTCGCTTCTTTTCTTTCGGCCAGTGCGACATTGGAGAAGTTTTTCAGCTGACGGCTCTGGGGAATTTCTTTCCGCAATTCATCGGATTTGACTACGACGAAGCCATCACTGTTGGACTCATTCAGCCGCTGTTCCAGCTGGGCGTTCAAGGTGTTGAACGCCATGTCGTTGAGGGCGTTGCTGGTGCTGATGTTGCGCCGTAGCTCCACCACGCTGCCCACACCGCCGGTCATGCTGACCTGGTTCATGCCGATCTCGATGACATTCACCTGATACGCGCGGGTGTTGATGTAGTACAAACCGGGCTGCAGGATGTCCTTGAACACGCCCTTTTCGCCGACGGAGGCGAATTCGCCGGGTTTGGCGGTGGCGCCGGTCTGCGAAGTGACCACGCCCACGTAGCCGATCGGGATGTTGATGGCGTCCACGATATCGACGTTGTAGCCCTGCGGGTTCAGGCGGTAGAGGCCGGGCCCGAGGACATTGCGCCAGACCCCTTTTTCGCTGCGGTCGGCGGCAATGATGTCGCCGGACGAGAGGTCCTTGCCGACCTTGGAGGTCACAATGCCGACTTTGCCCAGCGGGATGTTGACGGCGTTGACGATTTTGACGTCGTGGGAGACCGGGTCGAGGAAGTGGCGGCCCTCCGGCAGGACCTCTGCCCAGATGCCCTTCTGGCCGCGCTCGACCAGGATCGTGCCCGGAGGAGGCTGCGTGCCCGTTTTGGCGGTGACGATGGCCATTTTGCCCGGGGGCACGTAGAAACGGCAGAACCCCCAGATATAGATGCCGATCACCAGCACGATGACGATGGCGACAAAGACGATGCCGCCCGCTGCAACTTTTTTCATACTCATTTCTTCACCTCCCCGGCCTTGGCAGTGCCAAGGGGCAGCCCGAAGGCGCCGCCCGATATTTCATTGGTCATGATCGATTGAATGCGCGGTCCGAGCTTCTGGAAAAGCAGTCCGCGGACGTAATTTTCGCCGCCGCCGAAAGCCTCCACATTGCGCTGCAGGATTTCGACTTCGGACTTATTGCGGCTCTCGATGACCTGCCGTTCGGCCTCGGCCATGGTCAGCAGGGCCTTGATATTGGCCTCGGCGGTCTTGAGTTCGAGGTTCGCCACTTCGAGCTCGGTCCGGGCTGCGATCAGGCGTTCCATCTGCTGCTGTTTGGCCTCGATTTCCTTGGTGATCTTCTGGGTTTCGGCCTCGACTTTGGTGCGGTTCTGGAGTGCGAGCATCTTCTGGCGCTCGAGTTCCATGGCGGACTTGGCCTGTTCGATCTGCTGCTGGAATTTTTTGGCTTCCTGCTGGGCCAGCTCGCGGTTGCGGATGATTTCGGCGATTTCCTGCGGCGGATTGATGTCGCGCACCAGCACCGAATTGATGGAGATGCCCCAGTTCAAACAGATTTTGCGCAGGAAAACTTCGAGCTCGTTCTGAAACATCTGCCGGCTCTCGCCCACGATGAACTCGGTGGCGCTCTTTTTGCTGCCCTCAATGCGGGCGAATCCGCTGACGGAGGGGAGAATCAGCTTTTTCAGGATGTCCTCCATGTCGCCGACTTCGTGGGTCAGCCAGGGGGCGGCTTCCTGCCTGATGTTGAATTCCACGGTGCCCTCAAGCGAAATGTTGAAGCCGTCCACCGTCAGGAACATGATCGCGTCGGGGCCGGTGAACTCATAGCGCTGGCTCTGGATGTTGACGATTGCAATGCCCTGAATATAGGGGTTGATGCGGTGCGTACCTTCCTTGAGGATATCGGCCTGCACGCCCTTGCGCGCGGCGTCGACCAGGAACCCCTTGTGATTGGCGAGATCGTTTGGCGTGCCGGAAAAAATATCCTTGCCGGTGAGATTGGTCACCACCCCGACATTGCCGGGCATGATGCGGATATCGTTGTAATAACGGACCTCGTAGGCGTAGGGATTGATGCGGTGCTTGCCGGTATTGAGGATCTCGCGGACGATGCCCTTGTACTCGGGGCCGGGCGCGATGATTTCGCCCTCGGGCAGGTCCTTGCCGAACTTGCGCACCTGGACGCCGAAGCTGCCGGCCGGGATGTCGGTAATGGTGTGGATTTCCCAGTCCCACACGTACGGATTGCGGAAGTAGCGGCCCTCGCCGAGGACGTCCAGCTGTATGCCCTTGCTGTCGGGGCCGGTGGCGATGATCTGTTCCGGCGGCAGGTCCTTGCCGGTCTTTTTGATCATGATGGCGATTTCGCCGTTGCCCGGTTCGATGCGACAGCCGAACCAGACATAGAGCCCGCCGATTAACAATGCCGCCGCTACGAAAACCAGCAGCGCGGCCGAACCGAGTATTTTGCCCATGGTGCCTCCTGTTGTTTGGGGTACTGCTGAAAAATAAGTCCAGATGGCCCGATTACAAATCAAGATTGCAAATTTTTGACATTGATTTTACAATTCCGGACCGGAACACGGACGGGCACGGACGGATACCCTCAATTCAAGAAATTCATATCTTTTTTTTCGAATCGGGTCTTGAAATAAATGATTTCAGGGGCATATTAATCGTTCGAGTATTTAAAGAAATAATTATTTAACAATATTGAGGTATATTATGTCACAACATCCGAGTCTGAAAATTGGCGGCAAGATCAAGAAGAAAAGAAATGTGATGAAGCGCTATGAGCGCCTCGATGTGCTGATCAAAGAAAAGCGCGTCGCGGAAGACAAAGTATTTGCTCTGCCGAAAACCAAGCCGGTTGAATAATTTCAACGCTTGTGTTCTGAAAGTCAGCGGAATCCATACGGGTTCCGCTTTTTTTGTGCCGTGAAAACAACGATTTGAAGAATTAATGTCATCAAGGAAGAATCCAAGGTGGGGCTGTCTGTCCTCAGACAGCCGTTCTCCTCGCGCCGAATATCCTGTCGACACAGGCGACCCGGCAGACGGATCGGAAGGCAGAGCGCCCTACCCAAGTTTGTTAAACTGCATGAATTATTTCCTGCGTTGGATTTCCACGGCTACGCCGGCGCTGCTGAGGGCGCCGGGTTTGTCCAGGACGACCGTTACCTGAGTTACGCCGTTGAAGGAGAGACAGAGGTCCGCCACGGCCTGCGCCAGGGTCTCGATCAGCAGATAGCCGGACTGTCGGCACAGCTCGAGGATGCGGTCGTGCACGTCCAGGTAGTTGACGGCGCAGGTCAGGTCATCGGCGGCGGCCGCCGCCCGGGTGTCGCACTCGAGCGTGATATTGAATACCACCTGCTGTTGCTCGACCCGTTCATGGGGCAGCGTCCCGATCACGGTATACGCGGTGAGATTGCGGAGATGGATTTTGTCGCTTGTACTCATAATCTTTGCCACCAGTTTTTGCCGACGCGCACGCCGGTCTCGACCCAGTCTTCCTGGTAAACAATATCGGTCTTGCCCCATATTTCGACGTGCCAGGCAAGGATTTTTGCGTTCTTGTTCTTGATCATGGTCAGCGGCAACTCGTCTTTGCGGTCCCAGGAGGTACTCATGAGCCTGTTTGAGGAGGTGCCCTGGTATTTATACAGATTGGCGCGTTTGGAGCTCAGGACCTTTTCCATGATGGCGGCCTTGTCATAAGACTTCTTGCTGACGTTGGCCGCTTTGGGCCAGCTGGTCAGGTAAATGGGGCGCTGGCCGCTGCCGTCCTCGGAATACTCGGTCATGATATACACATACACATAGGGGTATTTGACGGAGTCCGTGTCGCGCTTTTCGTCCTTGTTCGGCACCGGCTGGATGGAGTATTCGATGTCGAAGGTTTCGTTGACCATTTTATCGCCGGATTTGCGCTGGGCGCGGTTGGGAGCCTTGATGGGGCGCACGCTGACGGTGTACTCGGGCGAATTGTCGTCGAAGCCGTCGGCCGCGTTTTTGATGTCGGTATCGTAATAGCCCTCGACCTGGCTCAGCGAGAGCCGCTCGCGGCCGCCGTCCACTTCAATGGTCATGATCTTGTTTTCGATGCTGATGATCTTGACGTTCGAGATCCGCCTGGGCTCGGCGTCCTTGTTCGGGCGGTAAACAATCGTGCCGGCGGATAGCGTCAGCCCCACACAGGCAATTGTTGCGAGCAGAAAGATACGATGCAATTTCATGGCAATTACCTCTCAGATAAATTAAACGAAGTAAAATAATCCCCTTAGCGGTCTTTGTCAAATTTTTCCGGATAGAAAAATTACCCCGGACACAAGAAATTACCCGAATTCGCAAATTATTACAAGGAAAAACGGTTGTTGGCTGCGGTTCTCCACTGTACAATAATAGCAGGTGATGATATTTTAACCTCAAAATCAAATAAGGAACCCCTGACTATGACAAAAGAACTGGCAATTTACGGTGGAACCCCCGCACTCCGCGCAGAAGACGTGAAACCCTGGCCGCCCGTCGACCATACCGATGACGAAATGGTGATGCGTGCATTGCATGCCGCCTGCCAGACCCGCGGCGTGGAAAACCTCTCTTTCGAAAAGGAATTCTGCGACTGGAACGGCAATAAATTCGGTCTCTTCACCAACAGCGGTACCGCGGCGCTGCACATGTGCCTGGTGGGTTGCGGCGTGGGCGCCGGCGACCATGTGCTGGTGACCGCCTATACCTGGAGCTCGAGCGCGACCTGCGTGCTGCACCATGACGCGATCCCGGTGTTCGTGGATATCGACCCCGAAACCTTCCTGATGGACGCGGACAAGATCGAAGCCGCGATCACCCCCCGCACCAAGGCGATCATCGCCGTCCAGCTCCACGGCCTCTGCTGCGACATGGACAAGATCAACGCCATCGCCAAAAAACACAATCTGTATGTCATCGAAGACGCCTGCCAGGCCCACGGCGCCATGTACAAGGGCAAAAAGGCCGGTACGCTCGGCGACTGTGCCGCGTTTTCGTTCAACCAGAACAAATGCCTGAGCTGCGGCGAAGGCGGGATTTTCGTGACCAACGACGAAAAGATTTTCGAAGGCGCCGCCAAGCTCTGGAGCTTCGGCGAAACCTCCCGTCCGGAACAGCGCCGCGACTACCACGCCTACGCCCTCGGCTGGATGTACCGCAACAACGAAATCACCGCCGCCTTTGCCCGCGCCCAGCTGAAGAAGTTCGATTATTACTTCAACACCCTCCGCGCCAACGGCAATTACCTGAAGGAAAACCTCGGCGGAATCAAGGGCTTGAAGCTCCCCTACGAACCGGCGGAGTGCGTCCACAACTGGTACAATTTCAACCTGCGCGTCGACTTCGACCAGATCGGCTTCCCGGCGGACATCAACCAGCGGATCGAGTTCCGCGACGCGGTGTCGGCGGCAATCCGCGACGAAGGCGTGGTGGCCTGCGTCTGGCAGCGCTTCATCCTGCCGGAAATGACCGTATTCCAGGCCAAAAACGCTTACGGCCACGGCTATCCGTGGAGCATTCCGGGCGCCAACGACGGCGTCGATTACAACCCGGAAAACTACCCGAACGCCTTGAATTACAGCCGCTGCCACATGTCGATCGTGCAGACGCTCCGCGCGCCGAACGGCCTCGACGTGGCCGCCAAGGCGGTGGAAGGGATCCGCAAGGTTTTTGAAAACCTCGACAAGATCGATCCGAAACGCATCAATCAGATCCTCGAAGAACGCGCCAAAAACGCCAAATAAGGAACTGCGACTATGTTGAAAATCGGCTGGGCGTCGCGCGATGTCTCGACGCAGAAACCCGTCAGTATCCCGGGCCAGTTCCATACCCGGGTTTCCGAGGGAGTTCAGGACCCGGTGACGGTGAATGTGCTGGTGCTCGACAGCGGCGCGGACAGTGTGATCTTCATCTCCGGCGATTTCGTGGTCATCCGGACTTTTCTGGTGCAGCAGCTGCAGCGGAGAGTCGCGGAGCTGAACCCCGAAATCCCGGCGGAGAAAATCATCTTCAACTGTACCCACACCCACGCCGGGCCGAATTACGCGTCGTCCAACCTGGTTTTCGAAGATAAGTCAAAAGGGCTGGAGGTCGATCCCGCAACCGAGTTTCCACAGGAATGCGAGATCGCTTCCGGCGCAGAATACCGCGAGTTCCTGCTCCGGAGCCTCGCCGAAGCCATGGCCGAGGCGTGGGACAAGCGCGCCCCCGGCGGCGTGGCGTGGGGCTACGGTTACGCCACCACCAGTCACAGCCGCCGCGTGGTGTACTTCGACGACATTTCGAAGCGCCCCGGCACCGTGCAGACTCCCGGCATGATGGTCAACGGTCACGGCGCCATGTACGGCAACACCAATGACGACAACTTCAGCCATTACGAGGCCGGTACCGATACCTTCATCAATCTGCTGTATACGTTCGACGAATCCGGCAAGCTGACCGGCGCAATCATCAATGTTCCGTGCCCCTCGCAGAATTCCGAGGCAGAATGGAAGTTGACCGCGGATTTCTGGCACGACGTCCGGCAGAAGCTCCGCGCCCGGTACGGCAATATCCACATTCTGGCTCAATGCGCCGCCGCCGGCGACCTCGCTCCGCGGATCATGCATTACCGTCAAGCGCAGGAGCGCCGTTTCAAACTCAAATACGGTGAAGAGCGCCTCGATCTTTCCCAGCGCAAGGACATCGCCGAGCGCATCGCCGCCGCCTTCACCGAAGTGTTGGACTGGGCGAAAAAGGACATCCGCTCCGAACTGACGATCACCCACATCGTCGAATCGGTGGAGCTCGACCAGCGGGTCATCACCGCCGAAGAAGCTGCGGAAGAAGCCGCCGTGCTGGCCGGACTGGACAAGGAACCGTTCAAAACCGACGGTACCCCCGGCGAGCGCCTCTCCTGCAATTCCAGACTCGCCGCCCGGCGCAACCGCAGCCGCGGCGTGCTGGCGCGTTACGAAGCCCAGAAAACCGCGCGGACCATGCCGGTGGAAATTCACGTGGTCCGCGTCGGCGACATCGCCTTCGCCTCCAATCCGTTCGAACTTTTCATGGATTACATGCACCGGATTCAGGCGCGGAGCCCGTTCGAACAGACCTTCATCGTCCAGCTGACCGGTACCTCGAATCTGGAAACTTTCTCCTACCTGGCCACCGAACGCGGCGAATTCAACCGGGGCTACAGCGCCTCGATTTACTGCAATCTGTTCTCCTCAAAAGGCGGGCAGCAGCTGGTGGAAGCCACGGTAAAAACGTTAAAAGAAATCAATCAGGATAAACAATGAAACTTTACGGATTATTCATTTCAGTAATCATAGGAGTAATTATGATGCCGGTAATGGCGGACAATCTGAAAATCGGCTGGGCCTCGCGTGACGTGACCCCGCAGGAGGCAATCGCGATTCCGGGTCAGTTCCACTTGCGGATTTCCAAAGGCGTCCGCGACCCGATCACCCTCACGGCGCTGGTCGTTGACAACGGCGCGGACAGCGTCATTTTCCTCTCCGCCGACATCATCACCGTCCGCGCTTTCCTGCTGGACACGGTCCGCGAAAAAGTCGCCAAACTGAACCCGGAAATCCCGGTACTCAAGATCCTGATGAACGCCACCCATACCCACACCGGACCGAATGTTTACAATAACACCACGCCGGAAACGTTCACCGATGACTCCGGCAAGACGTTCAAGGTGATGAAAAGCTCCGATTATCTGGAATTTCTCTCCACCCGGGCGGCGGAAGCGGTCAACGAAGCCTGGAACAAACGCGCCCCCGGCGGCGTGACCTGGGGCTACGGCTACGCCACGGTCGGCCACTCGCGGCGTGTGGTTTACCTGGACGACACCTCGAAGCGCCCCGGCGGCGCCAAAGAGAACGGCCGCGGCATCATGTACGGCAATACCAGAGACGACAAATTCAGCCACTACGAGGCCGGCTCCGACAGTTTCGTCAATCTGCTGTATACCTTCGACAAAAACGGCAAGCTGACCGGCGCGCTCATCAACGTGCCGTGCCCCTCGCAGAATACCGAGTCGGACTATTACCTGAGCGCCGATTTCTGGCACGAGGCCCGGACGGAAATCCGCAAAAAATTCGGCGACATCTACATCCTGCCGCAGTCGGGTGCCGCCGGGGACCTCTCGCCGCGCATCCTGCACTACAAGGAAGCCCAGGCGCGCCGGTTCCAGCTCAAATACGGCCATAAACCCGAAGACGGCGGCTTGGGGATCGAGCTTGCCGCCCGCAAGGACATCGGCGAACGCATCGCCGCCGCCTTCAACGAAGTTTACGACTGGGCGCGGAAGGACATCCGCACCGACCTGCCGCTCAAGCACGTGGTGGAAACCGTGGCCCTGAGTCGCCGCATGGTCACCGACGCAGAGCTCGCCGAGGCCAAAGGCTATGTCAAGGAATATGAAAGTGTCGTGATCCCGGAGAACCTGACCCCGGAAGATAAGTCTGCCCAGCTCAGCCGGAAAAATGCGTTGATCAAGCGGCATCAGAACGTAATCAATCTGTATGAACTCCAACAGAAAGAACCGAAAATCGACATGGAGCTCCACGTGCTGAAAATCGGCGATATCGCCTTCGCCTCCAACCGCTTCGAACTTTACATGGATTACATGCACCGGATTCAGGGGCGCAGCCCGTTTGAGCAGACTTTCGTCATTCAGCTGGCGGGCACTCCGGGCTCGGCCGGCGGTACATATCTCACCACCGAACGCGGCGCGGCCAACCGCGGCTACGGTTCGATCCTCGCCAGCAACGCGGTCTCGCCGGAGGGCGGACAGGAACTGGTCGACGAAACCGTTAAAATCCTGAACGAAATTTATCCTTCAAAATAGGAGCTTGGATATCATGTCGAATACACAGAGTTTAAAGATCGGTTGGGCGCGCCGGGATGTTTCCACGGACAAGCCGGTCAGCATTCCGGGACAGTTTCACATGCGCGTTTCCAAAGGGATTCTCGATCCGGTCACCATTACCGCGCTTCTCATCGACGACGGCAAGGATCTGGTCTGCATGATGTCCGCCGACCTGGTCGTAATCCGTTCCGGGCTGCTTGACGATATCCGTACCAAAACCGCGGGGCTTCTCCCCGGATTCCCGGTCGAAAAGATTTTCATGAATGCCACGCACACTCATGCGGGGCCGAGCCATTATTCGGATTCGGGATGGACCGCCACGCCGGGCGGGATTTCCACGGCCATGATCAACGATGTGCCCACCGAAATTAAAATCGCCTCGGGAGATGAATACCGTGATTTCCTCTCAACGCAGGCGGCGGAAGCGATTGCCGAGGCGTATGAACAACGCGCTCCCGGCGGCATCGCCTGGGGCTACGGCTTTGCCACGGTCGCCTTCAGTCGCCGGGTCACCTATTTCGACGACCTTTCCAAGCGTCCCGGCGCGGTCAGCAATTCCACGCACGCGCTCAGCGGACACGCCGCAATGTATGGCAATACCAATGACCCGATGTTCTCCGGATACGAAGCGGGGTCCGACAGTTTCATCAACCTGCTGTACACGTTCGACCCGGCCGGCCGGCTTACCGGCGCGGTAGTCAACGTTCCGTGTCCCAGCCAGAATGATGAGGGGATCGAGCGCCTCAGCGCGAGCTTCTGGCATGAAGCCCGTGAACTGATCCGTCAAAAACACGGCGATATTCCGATTCTCTGCCAATGTGCAGCGGGCGGCGACCTCTCGCCACGCCAGCTTCACTACCAAAAGGCAGAGGCGCGGCGATATCACCTCAAATACGGCGATACCCCGAAATCACCCGAGGATTTCCGCCGCCGCGACATCGGCGAACGCATCGCCGCTGCCTTTGACGAAGTCCTGGCGTGGGCGAGAAAAGACATCCGCACCGACGTTCCCGTGGAACACCGGGTAGAGACGGTCATGCTCTCGAAGCGCCTCATCACCAAAGAAGAATACGAAGACGACAAGGCCAGGCTGGCCGAACTGGAAAAACAGGAGTTTGCCGCCACGGGAACGCCGGAAGAAAAGTTGTACCACGATTCAGTCCTGGTCGCCGGACGCAACCGCTGCCGGCGCATCATTGAGCGTTACGAAAGGCTGGACGCCGACCCCAGACTCCCGATGGAGATGCATATTGTCCGTATCGGCGACATCGCCTTCGCCACGAACCGTTTCGAGCTCTACATGGACTACATGCACCGGATTCAGGCGCGCAGCCCGTTCGAACAGACGTTCATCGTTCAGTTGACCGGGGTTCCGGGCAATGACGGCGGCAGTTACCTGGCCACCGAACGCGGCGAATACGGGCGCGGCTACTCTGCCAGTCGTTACTGTAACGTCGTTTCCAGCAAAGGCGGGCAGGAACTGGTCGAGGAAACCGTCAAACTCCTGAAGGAAATCGCCAAGTGAAAAACGGTGTCATCCTGATCTGGCTCATCTGCGGGGCCCTCTCCGCCGCCGAGCTGTTCACGCTGGAGCGGTCCGAGCCGGAACGCCCCTACTATGCGGGGCGGGTTTACCCCGCGCATTCGGTAGGGGTGTCGTTTCCGGTGACCGGACGCCTGGTCGAGGTGGCGCCGGCCAAAAGTCTGGCGTACGGCAGCGTGTACGACAAAGACGGCAATATCCTCGAACCCGGGACAATCCTGGCGCGCCAGAACAATGACCGGGCCAAGCTCAGCGTCGAGCGCGCCCGCGACAATGTCCAGCACTGCCGGATCATCCTCGCGGACCGCAAATGCACGCTGGACCGCGAACTGCCGCTGGCCAAACGCAACGCCGTCAGCGCCAAGAGCCTGCAGAATGCCCAGAACCTGTATGATATCGCCCTCAGCAACTTGACCCAGGCCGAAAAGGACCTCGCGCTGGCCGAGGAAACGCTGGATGCCTGTACGATTCCGGCTTCATTCAGCGGCATCGTCAGCCGGGTGCTCCGGGCCCGCGACGCCTCGGTGGCCTACAGCGCCAACGCCATGATATTTCAGGCATTGTCGCCGCTGAAAATCGTGGTGGAAGTGCCGCCGCATGTCTTGAAAAAACTCGACGCCTCGGTTCAGGTGATGATCTATCCGGGCGGCCGCGAGAAACCGGTGCCCGCCTGGCCCGACAGCCTCGATATCTCATCCGGCAAGTTGGAGTGCCTGGTCGACAATCCGCTCCTGCCGTCGCAATTGACGGAAGAAGAGCGGAAGCTGCCGCAGATTTCCGGGTTGAGCTTCATCCCCGCCCCGGAGGTCCGCCGCGAAGCCGGCATCGTCTGGATCGCACCGGAAGCATTGCGAACGGAGCAGGACACCCGTTTCGTCTGGAAATTCGAAAAAACGAAGGACATGTCGTCCCAAACTCCGCAGAGCCGTATCGGCGTCATGCGCAAGGTCGCCGTTCGGCAGTTTGACCGTTACATTTTTCATGGCGACATCCGTCTTTGCGCGGTGGAAAGCCGCGACCTCGCGTGCGGCGACATCCTGGTCACCGGAGCCGTGCCATCCATTAATAACGGCGATTTCGCGGTGTACGCTCCCGGCAGGCGTCTTTTCCACGTCAATCAGCACATTGCGGTGCGTTTCTCCGAAAGTTTCAGCGAGGATGGCTTTTATGTGCCGCCACAGGCGATTTTCGCCTCGCAGGATCGCTGCTCGTTTTATGTCCGGCTGTTCCGGGACGGCAAACTGTTCAAACAACCGGTATCCGCCGAGCCGCTCGGCGACTGGACGTTGATCGACGCCTGCGAGCTGGAACCGGGCATGCAGATCGCCCTCTCCAACGAATCCAATCCATAAAAATTTTACCAAAAGGAGTTGAATATGAAATTTTCGATGATGACTTACACCATGGCCCGCCAGGGCTTCAAGGTAGAGGATTTTATCAAAACCGCCGTCGAACTGAAAATGGACGGAATCGACTGGGTGAGCACCTACGAACGCGACCCGAAGGAGCTGAAAAAGCTCTCTGACGACGCCGGGTTGGCGGTGGCCGCGCACACCTTTTTCCTGGGCAAAGTCACCAGCCGCGAGCCCGGGTTCCTCGACGACGCCAAGCGCTCGCTCGATGACGCCGTGGCCCTCGGCGCACCGGTGGTCATGATTCCGACGCCCCCCGTGGCGGATATCACCGACCGCGACGAATGCCGCAAGATCTGGATCGACGCTCTCGTCCAGATCGAACCGTTGTTCAAGGGTTCCGGTATTTTCCTGACGGTGGAAAATTTCCCGGGGCTGCTCAGTCCCTTCGTCACCGCCGCCGACTTTTTCGACGCCCGCAAAGCGGTGCCGTCGCTGTACCTGACCTTTGATAACGGCAACGCCAGTACCGGCGAGGATCAGCTCGAATCCCTGCGCCAATGCGCCCCGTACATCAAACACGTCCACTTCAAGGATTGGGATTTCTCGCCGGAGCCGAAAGAAGGCTACCGCCAGATGATGAACGGTTATTACCGCGCCGCCCTGATCGGCGAAGGCGTGGTCGATTCGCTCGCCTCGCTGCGCGAACTCAAGAAACAGGGGTATCAGGGATACATCAACATCGAGTACGAAAACGACGATTATCCGGCCGACAAAGCCACCGCCAAAGTGCTGGAATATTTAAAAAAGGAAGGAATTTAACTATGGCAGGAGTATTCAGATTTTCATTTGGCCCGTGGAACATTCACGAGGGTGCGGACCCGTTCGGTCCCGAAGTGCGGCAGAGCATCGAGTTCAACGCCAAGCTCAAAATGTACAAGAAAATGGGCTTCGACGGCGTGCAGTTCCACGACGACGACGCCGTGCCGAACATGGACGAACTGACCCCGAAGCAGATCATCAAAGAAGCCGCCGCGGTCAAAAAAGTGCTCGACGGCCACGGCCTGACCGCCGAATTCGTCGCGCCGCGCCTGTGGATGGACCCGCGTACCGTCGACGGCGGCTACACCAGCAATTGCCCGAAGTGCCGCCAGTACGCGCTCGACCGCACCAAACGCACCGTCGATATCGCCAACGCCCTCGGCACCAAGAACATCGTGCTGTGGCTGGCGCGCGAAGGCACCTACATCCGCGAGGCGAAAGACCCCGCCTGGGCCACCGAAAAAATCGCCGAAGCGCTGCAGATGGTTCTCGACTACGACAAGAACGTTCGCGTGATGATCGAGTCGAAGCCGAACGAGCCGATGGACCACACCTACATTCCGACCATCGGCCACGCGATCGCGATGGGGCTGATGACCTCCGATCCGGGCCGCATCGGCTGCCTGATCGAGACCGCCCACGCGCTTTTGGCCAATCTCTCGCCCTCCGACGAAATGGGTTTCGCCATGGCGCACAAAAAGCTCTGGAGCGTGCATTTGAACGACCAGAACAGCCTGAAATTCGACCAGGATCTGACCTTCGGCGCGGTCGACCCGCGTCGCGCCTTGAACCAGGTGCGCGTGCTCGACAAAAACGGTTTCGGCCAGAACGGCGAATGGGTCGGTTTGGACGTGAAAGTGATGCGCACGCAGAAGGATAAAACCGCGCTGAAGCATCTCGACTACAGCCGCAAAATCTTCCTGAAACTGCTCGAAATCAGCCGTTCGCTGGACGACAAAATGATCGCCAAGCTGCAGGCCGAGCGCGACTACGAAGAACTCAATTATTACATCCTCGGCATGATGCTGAAATAAAGGTGACGTCATGAAAGATATGAAAATCGGCATCCAACTCTACACCATCCGCGAACCCCTCCAGCAGGATTTCAAGGGCGTATTGAAGGAACTGGTCAAGCTCGGCTGCGACGGCGCGGAATTCGCCTTCAATTTCGGCGGCATGGAGCCGGACGAGCTGGCAGCCTTCACCAAAGAAATCGGGCTGAAAACCTGCGGCATGCACGTGTCCGCCAATGACTTCGACGATCCAAACAACAAAGTCTTCGATTACGCCAAAGCACTCGGCTGCAAGTATGTGACGATCAGTCGCGGCGGTAAGTTCAGCGAGATCATCGACGATGTGGTCGCCCAATGCGCCGCAGTGGGCAAAGCCGCTGCCGCGCGCGGACTGCAGTTCACCTATCACAACCACGCGGCGGAATTTGAAAAGATCGGCGGCGAATACGCGCAGGACATCATTTTCAACCGTACCGACGCCAAACAGGTTCAGGCCGAACTTGACGTTTACTGGGTGACCAAGGGCGGGGAGTGCCCCGTCCGGTACATCAAAAAATACGCCAACCGCCTGCCGCAGGTCCACATGAAAGATATGGACAAGGAAGACGGTTCATTCACCGAACTCGGCAACGGAAAAATCGACCTTGCCGCCTGCGTGGAAGCCGCCCGCGACACGATTTGCGAATGGTTGATCTACGAGCAGGACGTCTGCAAGCGCCCGCAGTTCGAAAGCGCCGCGATCAGCATCGCGCACCTGAAAAAACTGCTCGGCCGCTGAGACAATCAGTTAAGGGATAAATCCGTCGGATTCATTTGAGCCCGGCGGATTTTTTTGTGCTGAATTTTGATCAGCGGATGTTGTAATTGCGGGGGCGCGTTTGTTGCTGCTGCTGGCCGCCGGTGCCAAGCCCGCCACGACCTGTTGCCGGCTTTTGCTGGTTGTTGATCTCGAATTCGCGGCCACGGCCGGTGATATATGGAGTACTGCCCATATCGTTGATCAACAGCTGCTTGAGACCAAACAACACGTTATTGTACAGCCGGACGGTGACTCCCTGTTCGGCGGCGAGGCTGGACCAGAAAATATCCACGGTCTGGTCGCCCTTTTTGAAAATCATCTTGACGAGTTCATCTTTTTCCAGCTTATAAGTCGGCGGGCCGAACTGGCCGGTCATGCCGCTCTCGATGTCTTCAAGCAGGTTCGCGGAGTAGTCGAAGACGAGGGCGATTTCCGCGAGTTTGTCCATGGTGAAAATGGCGGTGCTCTGCCGGGCGGACGGAACGACCGGGTTGCGCTCAAATGAAACACGGACCACGGCGCCGGCAAATTCCATCACCGACCAGTGGTCATCGTTGCGCAGGGCGCTTTTCAGCATATCGCGGGACCAGCCGGTACGCATGCCGCCAAGGGTTTCCTTGCTGACCGCCATGACGCCGGGGCTGAAGCCGCGGGGCACATCGTAAAAAGTACCGATGTACCGCCCCACTCCCTGGCAATCGACGCAACTGACGCTGCTGCCGGTTTCGCGGTCGGCCGCCAGGCCGATCGAACTGTTGGGTTTCTGGCCGCGCCCGGTGCAAACCAGACAATCGTAATACCCTTTGCGGTAACGCAGGATTTTCTGGAAGAAACTGCCGGCATTGCGCCGCTCGACTGCGTTTGAGTAGTTCAGCGAGATTTCCAGCAGGCTGAAGATTTTATTCTGCAGTTCGATCTCGTTTTCCAGCATTTTGTTGATGTATTCGACATGGCTCCTGTAGGCGTAGAACTCCCCGAACGGCGCATAGATCCGGTTGGCAATCGCTTCCGGGGCGAGCGGATTCCGGTTTTTCTTCACTTCCGATATGAAAACATTGAAGGCCCGGGAAAGGTCGCGATAAAACTTCAAGTCATTGAACTGCATGTCATTGGCAAAAACTTCCAGCCGCCCCGGCTGCAGGTTGTCGAGCCGGGTGGCGAAACGGCGGATGACCGGTCTTTTCTGTGCAAGATTACGATTGATATTTTTATACTGACCTTCGTAAGGTGAATCAGTCATCCAAATGTCGTCGCGAACCAGCCGGGCCGAGGTACTGATACCGATGACCCGGTTGTTGCAGATGACCGGTCCGCCGCTGTTCCCGGGGACGATGGGGGCGCTGATTTCGATCTGGGTCGGACCGATTCCCTTCAGCACGCCTTCCAGCTGGGTGGCGACATCGTGGCCGAGGCTGTTGCCATAGGCGGTCAGGTAAGCATTTACCGGCAGGTTTTCCACCTGGTAATTCAACTCCAGGGGGGTGGCATTCGGCGGCAGGTCGATTTTCAGGATGGCGATATCCCGGATCGGGGACACCAGCACGGCTTTGGGTTTGTACTCATTGCGCATGCCGTCGAGAATGGTCGGTTTTTCGGCGGTCATATAAACGTGGGCATTGGTAATGATCACCGGGATACCCCACAGATTGCAGAGAGTTCCGCTTCCCGCGCCCTTTCCTTCATCCACAATGAAAACAATATTCTTCATGATGCTGCCGCTTGAAACGACCGGCCTGTTGCTCCGCCCCGGCAGGTTGGTGGCGACAGCTGAAGCAGGTGCGGCCGGAGGGGTGAAATTTTCCATGGCATGGATCAGTTCCGCGCGGAATACTTCACCGGCGAGGAAGAAATCGCTCTTTGCCGGCGGGGGCGCTTCCTCTTGCGGTTCCTCCTTCGGAGCCGCTTCGACAACGGCTTTTTCGGCGACAGCCAGACCGAACATCGGGCGATATTCATCGTCCAGGTCTTCGAGCTTGATCCGGATGGTGATGCCGTCATGGCTCAGCGATATGCGCTCTTTGGCGATCGACTCCAGCTTATAACCTGTATACAGTCGTTTTTTAGCCCTGATGTCGATAGGATCGAGATCGCTGTAATCGACAGTTTTTTCGCCGTAAACGGTGGTTATTTTCACCTTACCGTCATCGGTCGGAGTAAGCACCGGGTCGCGGAATTCAACCCCTTTGATTGTCACCGCCATATCAGCCATGCATAGAATGCAACACAACAAAAGCAGAACGGTCCCTGCAAATTTCATTAACCACCACCTATCGTTTTTGAGTCTCAGGGATATTCTACCTGATTTCGGCAAAATATCAACCCCTGTAAAATAAAATTGCCGAGAAATCGAATCCGGGATTGAATATCCGCCCCTTTGAACTACTATAATACGAATCATATTTTGAGGATAATAATCTTATGAAAATCATACGTTTTGACAGTGTCGGCGGGGCTTCCGGCGATATGCTGCTCGGTACTTTGATCGGCCTGGGCGCGGATACGGCGGAGCTGAACCGTCAATTGTCGGCACTGATCCCCGACGATTTCGAGATCAACAGCAAGCCATATGAGTCGTTCGGCATCAATGGAATACAGGCTTCAGTAGACATCCACGAGCATCATCACCACCACGATCATGAACACGAGCACCATCACCATCACGGGCGCAGCTTTCGGGAAATCCGGGAAATCATCCTGTCAAGCAAATTGAACGACCGGGTCAAAGAAATGTCGGTCGCGGTATTCACCAGGCTCGCTGCGGCCGAGGCCAAAATCCACGGCAAGGCGATGGATGAAATCCATTTCCACGAGGTCGGCGCGGTCGACTCCATTGTCGATATCATCGGCTGCTGCCTGGCTTACGACATGCTGGGAATCGACGCGGTGTCGGTGTCGTCGCTGCCGACCGGTTCGGGGCTGGTCAAGTGCGCGCACGGGATTTACCCGGTACCCGCGCCCGCCACCGCCGAACTGCTGACCGAGCTCAAATCGCGTCCCTGCGAGGAAGAACCGTTTGAAATGGTCACGCCCACCGGGGCGGCGCTGCTGGCGGCCTGGCCGAAGGCGGCGGTTTCCGCGTCCGCCGGTATCACCGCCACAGCCAACAGCTTCGGCAAACATGTTTACAAAACCCGTCCGAACCTGCTGCGGGCGCTGCTGTACGAGGATACCCCGGGCAACGCGCCCGAACAGATCGTATTGCTCGAAACCAATATCGACGATTCAACCCCGGAACAGATCGGTTACCTGACCGAAAGGCTGCTCGCCGCGGGCGCCGCCGATGCCTGGACAACGCCGGTGACGATGAAAAAACAGCGTCCCGCCGTGCTGCTGTCGGTACTGGCAGACGAGGCGAAAAAAGCGGCGTTGATCGAGCTGATTTTCGCGGAAAGCACCACCTTCGGCATCCGGGAGATTCCGGTGGTGCGGCATTGCCTCGAACGGCGCTTCGAGGAGGTTGAAACGCCGTTCGGCAAGGTTAAGGTCAAGGTCGGCCTCCGCCATGGCAAAGTGGTCAGCCGTTCGCCCGAGTACGAAGACTGCCGCCGTCTGGCCGAGGCCGCCGGTGTACCCTTGAAAGAGATTTACCGCAGCTGCAAATAACCGCCCGAAACCGCCTTGGCGCCGCAACGGTTGCCGAGGCAGTCGTATGCTTCGGCATCCGGCAGGCTCAGTTCTTCGGCCGTGAGGTTCAACACATAATTTCCGGCCGCGGCCGCTTCGCTCAGACAGTGGTGATTGGCAAGGATGACAATCCGTGATTTTTCGCCGGACACCGCCGCCCAGTCGACCCCGGCGGCGCCGAAGCGGATTTCCCATTTGCCCGTGGTGAATGTATCGAAATGCCGCTTGTAGAGCCCGAGCCAGTGGGCGATGATCCCTTTCTGCTTTTCGCTGACGGTATTCAGGTCCATGGAGAGCATCGGCACGCCGAGCAGTGAGGCGATCATGTGGCGCGAAATATTGGCCTCGGTTTCGCGCGGGTGCCAGTAAACCGGGTCCGCGTGAACCGGAGCGCCGTCGCCAATGCTGACGCGGATCTGCGCCAGACGCTGGAAGTTATCGACGAAGTCAAACGGCACGTCACCGGCCCGGAATTGCGTACCGTAGGGCAACATGCCGACGGTGGCGTAGGATTGGCGAAACTCGATCAGGGCGTCGGCCTTCGGCGCGCGCACCGCATCGGTGAGTTCCTGAATGAATTTGCGGGTAATTTCGCTGCGGGGCGCATCCACATTCGGGAACACATAGTCGAGGAAGTCGATTTTCAGGCCGTCGAGGGGATAGTTTTCCATCAGCGCCGCGAGCTTGCCGATGATGATTTTGCCGGCTTCGATATTAGCGGTGTCAAACGTGTGGCAGCCCTCGGCATAACGTGGAAAAACGCAGTCCTTGATCTGCTGGAACAGGCGGCTCTTCACCCCGATCAGGAACGGCGTGACCCACAGCATATAGCTGAGCCCCATGCCCTGAACGCGCTTGACGTGTTCGACGAAATCCGGGAATTTCTTGCTCGAAACTTCCCAGTCGCCGATCATTTCGTACCAGGTGCCGATGGTCTCCGGCGAAACCCGCTTCATATCGTCGAAGCACCAGCCGTCGTCAATGATATAAGTGCCGAAACCGAGCTTCGCGGCCTCGGCAGCGGTCTGCTCCACCCAGTCCCGGGTCACGGCCGCGTGAACCGCGTACCAGGTGCAGAACACCGGTTCCCACGCTCCGGCGGGGTATTGAACGGCGGGCAGCTTCAGCGCCTCGCGCCAGTCCTGCAGGCACCGCGTCCACGGCTGGCGGCGGCGGTTCACGATCACCCGGAAGGACCGGCCCGGCTTGTCGACTACGACCTTGATCGTGAGCTGGTAATTGCAACTTTCCTGATTCATTCTGGCGACCATTTTCACATCGCTGTAAAGGCAGTCCAGCCCGACTGAAATCCGGTTTTCCTGCGAGGTATTGAAAAAGCTGATCCAGGGGAAATTGCGCTGTGCGGCACTGTCTGCCTCGATGACCCACGGAATCCTGGCAAGCGGGGCGCGGTTGTCCGGAATCCAATAGCCCTGCAGGTCGATGATCGGAATGTCCAGATGCAACTCGGCAATGCCGCTTTCCTGCGGAGTAATGGTGATAATCTCAAATTCGGACGCCACCGCCGAGGCGGATACGCGCGCGCCGTCTTTCCACAATTCAAGTTGCATAAAACATTCTCCAGAATATAATTACCCGCAAGATAGCACCGCAAAACGTTTTTTCAATTCAGGGAGTCCACGAAATGCACGAAAGAACACGGAAATGTCATTGTTTCGTCTCAGTTCTCTTGTCGGTGATGGTGAAGGTGAATTCGTCTCCGGCCGGGTCCGGTTTTTTTGTGCATGAACTTGTGATGGCGCTTTCGATAACTTGTATGTGGCAATCAAAGGATTTCATCAATACGGCTAACTGGTTGTACAGTTTGATTTTCCTCAGCGATTCCAAGGTTTTTTCCGGGTTGTAATCATTTGACCGGGCTTCTTCCTGCAGCAGGGAGGTAATCAGGTTGAGTTGAGACATTTCCGGCAGTTTCGACAGCGTGACAGAGTCGTTTTCCAGCAATTCCTGCAGAGGTGTAAAATCTTTCGCACTGCGGTAGCCGCCCCCGCGGAACCAGATGATCGCGCAGGTCGTTTTGACCGGGTCAATGTTGTAGGCTTTTTTCAGGCATTCCAGCGAATACGGGCTTGGGGACAGACAGGCGGCGATTGCGCCCGCCAGCAGCAGGCGGTAATCCGTATCCGGAGTATCTGAAATGCCCTTGATGACCTGCTCCATATTTTTGCCTTCATCGGAACAGAGCGCCAGCAGCAGCCTGGCTTCCGGCGGTATGTCCTTGTTGTTTTCCGCATAAACCTTGTAAGACTTGTCGATCAGGTGAAGGAAGCGCCACTCGGGGTCGAGCTCGAGGATTTTCCGGTCAAAAACCATCCGGCTGAATTTTTCGAACAACACGAAATATTTATCGGCGATCTCCCTCCGGTAACCCGGTTGCGGCAGGAGCTCCGTCAATTTATCGGACACCCGCTTCCGTGGGGATTCCTTCCAGCATTCGCGGTCGATTTCATACAAACTGGCCATGACGGCGGCCTCCTCTTTGCTCATGGTACCGAAGTAGCCTTGAAACATGTGCGAGCGTGTCTTCAGGAACGGTTTTTCCGCCTCGGCCAGTCTCTGCAGGAGATTCTGGCGGTCATCGATAATCCGCAGCGTGAATTGAGCGCCTGCCTCCTCCTTCCGCCAGGTCATGCTTGAAGTCGTAGTGTTTCCGACAACGGTATAGGTGCATACTCCGAGCCGGAGCAGCTTGGCCAGTTCGTTGTAGAGCTTGATCTCCTCCAATGCCTTGAGCGTCCCGGCGGTGTCGTAGTCATTCAATCTGGCATAATGGCTGATTAATGAAAACATGATGCCGCATTGAGCACCTTGCGGCAGTTTGGCGAGAACCACGGGGTCATCTTCCAGCATCCCGGCCAGCGTGTCGGAGGGATTGAGGTGCCCATCCACAAACCACAGAATGGTGCAGACGGTTTTCACCGGATCGATCCGGTATGCTTCCCGGCGGCATTCGAGGAAAAATTCGTTTTTGCTGTAAGACGCGGCCACGCCGCCGATCAGCATCAGCGGAAAATACATCTCCGGCTTATCCCGGTCGAACTGGATGAGCTGTTCCAGTTCCTGGAAATTCCGGCCGTAAAGCATGGCGAGGAGCTCGGCTTTGGTGGCGTCTTCGCCGGTGTCTTTGCGCGCCACAATATAGGGTTCGATCAGTGGTTTGACATGTCTCCACGGGAAAGAAATCGTCAGGGTTTCCCGGTCGAAAACGATCTGTTGATATTTCTCGTACAATTTGAAGTATTTGTCCTCGATGAGCCGGTGGGTTTCGGGCCGCCGCCAGAAGTTCAGCAGTTTGAGGGACATTTGCTCATCGTACCCCGTGGTCAGGCTCTCAAGGGTGGCTATTTCGCCGGGGCTGATCTCATTGCCATAGAAACTGGCCAGTATCGATGCATTTTTCTGCGATTCCCTTTCCTGTTCCTCCAGTTTCTGCAGCAGGTCGTCGGCCTGGAGCGCGCAAGCGGTGAACGCAATGACCACCAAAATGCGTTTGAATATGCTCATGATTGTGCCCCTTATCGTTAGTTTTGTCAGGTCGAGCGGTATTTCCCCGGGGATATGCCGACTTTGCGGCGGAAAACTTTGGCGAAATAGTTACCGTTGTCGTAGCCGGTGCGCTCGGCGACTTCGGAGACCAGCAAGCGCCCGTCGCGCAGCAGTTTTTTCGCTTCGTTGATGCGTACTTCGGTCAGGTATTCGAACAGTGAGAAGTCGCTCTCCTGACTGAACACCCGCGACAGGTGAAACGGGCTCACCCGCAGGTGCACCGCAATATCCTCCAGCCGCAGCTGCAGCGCGAAATTGCGCTCGATATAGCGCCGGGCGGCCTGAATCAGCTCGTGCTGGGAGTTGTTCTCCACCGCCGGCTCGGCGGTCTGGGTCAGGTCGCGGTAGATCAATGTCAGGAGGTTCATGACTCGGGCGCCGGCCACGATGCTGTCGATTTCGCCGCCGCCGCGGTCCTCGCGCATCCGCTCGAAGATCCAGCGGATTTCATTGCGGATTTCGGGCCGGATCTTGTTGATGTTGGAGTTGCTGACGCCCCGGGCAAATTCATCGAAATGCTCCCAATGGAAACTGATCAACAGGATTTTCAGGTCGTCCTCGAACTCAAAAATATCTTTGTGCATGGTGGAGTGCGGGACAAACAGCGTGTCGCCGGCGGCGGCCGGATAACGATGGCCGTCCGGGAAGGTCAACTCGAATTTACCGTCGAGCACATGCAGTAGTTCGTTGGTATGGCTCGAGTGAAAATCCTGCGCCCAGATGGTCTCGAAAACCATCACCCGGATATTCAGTATTTTCGGTAAAATTTTAAATTCCATGCAATGTCACCTTTTGCAAGTAAATTACATCCGAAAACCCAAAAATCAATGGCGAAAAATCCCAAATCAGGTTTGCAAAACACCGATATGTTAATTAGAGTATCATAAATGCAATGGTAAGGAGAAATATGAATAAACAGTTGTTCGACCTGTTGGCGCTCCAGGATGTGGATATGAAAATCCGCGGACTCAAGACCCGTCTGACCATGCTGCCGAAAGAACGCGAAGCCAATGAAAAGAAACTTGCCGCCACCAGCGCCGCGCTGAAAGCGAAGCAAGACCGCCTGAAAAATACCGAACTCGCCATCCGTGCCGCCGAATCGGAAATCAACCAGCTTAACGAGAGCATCAAGAAATTGCAGGTCAATTCCGCCCTGGTCAAGAAAAACAACGAGTACCAGGCCATGCTCACCGAAATTCAGCACCACAAGGACAGAATCAGCGATCAGGAAACCAAACTGCTCGGGCTGATGGATACCGCCGACACCCAGCGCAAAGCCGTCAAAGCCGAGGAAACCCAAAGCGCCGCCCAGATCAAATCCATCCAGGACGAACTCGAAGAGTTCAACGCCATGGAAAAAGAGATCAAGGAACAGGGCCGCGCCCTCGTTGCGAAAAGCAAGGAGTTCGCCACCCGCATTCCCTCCGATCTGCTGGAGCGATACAACCGGCTGCTCAAAGACAACGGCCCCCCGGCGGTGAAACTGGACGGCGAGGTCTGCGGCAACTGCCGTTTCAAGGCCACCCCGCAAACCCGTAACGCCTGCCGCAGCGGCATGATTGTGAATTGCGACAATTGCGCACACATGCTGTATTGCGACGTCGATACTGAGTAAATCAACCGGCGCAGAGTCATCATGAAAAATTACGCTTTTCATGCCATTCCCGGCCTGATCGTTCTGACCTTGCTTCTGATCGTGACGATGACCTGGTTCCAGAGCGAATCACTGGAGTCGGCCTACTCGAAGATTTTCCAGCACAACATGGAAACCCGGGCCAAAATGGTGAGGCTGGTTCTGGAATCATCCATCAAGTCAGATAATATGACCAAGGCGGCCGAGCGCGCCTTGAGGATGGCCAAGGTTTCCGAGAGCCGGATTTCCATCATCAATGAACACGGCAAGGTCGTTATCGATACCGACCTCGACCCGACCCTGATGCCCAATCACCTGGAGCGTCCCGAAGTTGCCGGCGCGCTGCAGCAAGGTTCAAGTTCCAGCCGCCGGTTCAGCGAGACCACCCGGCAGGAAATCATCTATTTCGCCCTGAAAAGCAAAGGTGCGGACGGCAAAACCTATGTCATCCGGATTGGCATGCCCATGCATTCGATCAATCATATGGTGATGTACGCCCGGCGGGATACCATTTTCCTGACCGTCTGTATTATCCTGATCATGATTGCCGCCGGTTTTTTCCAGAGACGGTGGATCAAAACTCCGGTCGACGACCTGGCCGCGCAATCCGATCCGGTCATTGTCGGACAACCGGATTTCCGGTTCAACATCAAATCCGGTCCCTCGTACGTCCGGAACCTGACGGACAGCCTCAATGAATTATTGGTGGCGCGGAGAGATCAGATTGAACGGCTGCGGCTGGAAAAAAGCAAGCGCGACGTGATCTTTTCTTCGATGAGCGAGGGGGTAATCGCGGCCAACCGCAGCGGCATCATCATCGACATCAACCAGGAAGCAGCCAAAATCCTCGACCAGCCGACCCTGACCGAGGGGTGCTCACTGAAAAGCCTGGTGCGCGGCGGCGGCGAACTCCATGATTTCGCCATGCGGCTGCTGGAGGAATCGCGCCCCCTGACGGAGGATTTGACCATTGACGGCGATAATCCGCGCCATATCCGTCTCCGCGGCACGCTGATGAAATCCGAGCATGCGGCAACCTCCGGCGTGGTGCTGGTGATCTCCGACATGACACGGCTGTACAAACTGGAAAATTTCCGGCGCGATTTCATCGCCGACGTTTCGCACGAGATCAAAACTCCCCTCACCGTCATCTCCGGCGCCGTCGAAGCGCTGCAAAGCGGGGCGGACAGCGACCCCGAAGAAGCGGCACGCTTCATGAGCATGATCGTCCAGCAGTCCGAGCGGCTGAACAATCTGGTGCGGGACATTTTGAATATTTCGGCGCTGGAACACCGCGCAGAGGGCGACGTCAGCGAATTCATCCCGGTGAACCTGGTTTCCGTCACGGAAAATGCCATCGACATGGTCAGCGAACGCGCCGCCAGGCAGAACATACAAACCGATTTCTGCCATCCGGACGAAGTCTATGTAAATGGCGATCCGCAGTTGCTGGAACAGGCGGTGTTCAACCTGGTCGACAATGCGGTGAAGTACTCCGGATGTACCCGGATTGAAGTCATTATCCGAATCGAAAAACCGGTTGTAATCCTGCAGATCAGCGACAACGGCTGCGGGATCGGGCGCGAGCACCTGTCACGGCTTTTCGAGCGTTTTTACCGGGTGGACAAGAACCGCAGCCGCAAGCTGGGCGGCACCGGCCTCGGACTGTCCATCGTCAAGCACACGGTGCAGTATCACCGCGGTGCGGTTTCGGCGGAGAGCTCGCCCGGCAAAGGCTGTATTTTTACCATTCGTCTCCCCATGGCGGAACTGAAAGACCAATAAAGCAAGGAACTTATCATGATTTACAAAGCGGACGACAATCGTTACGGAAAAATGGAATACAAACGCTGCGGGCGCAGCGGCATCAGGCTGCCGCGCATTTCGCTCGGACTGTGGCAGAACTTCGGCAGTGTCAATGTCTTCGAAAACAGCCGCAAAATGATCCATACCGCCTTCGACCTCGGCATCACCCATTTCGACCTCGCCAACAATTACGGGCCGGAGCCGGGTTCCGCCGAGAGCTGTTTCGGGCAGATTCTGGCGAAGGACCTCCAGTCCTACCGCGACGAACTGATCATCTCCAGCAAGGCCGGTTACCTGATGTGGGATGGCCCCTACGGCGAATGGGGCTCGCGCAAAAACCTGATCGCCAGCTGCAACCAGAGCCTCAAGCGCCTCGGCCTCGAATACGTCGACATCTTTTACCACCACCGCCCGGACCCGGACACCCCGCTGGAGGAAAGCATGGGGGCGCTCGACCACATCGTCCGCAGCGGCAAGGCTCTCTATGCAGGAATCTCCAATTATCCGCCGGAGCGCGCCAAAGAAGCCTACCGCATCCTCCGTGAACTCGGCACTCCGTGCCTGATTCACCAGCCGCGCTACAGCATGCTTTTCCGCGATTTCGAGAAAAACGGCCTCTTCGACCTGCTGCTCGAGGAAGGCGTGGGCGCGATTGTTTTCTCCCCGCTCGCCCAGGGTATGCTGACCAATAAATACCTGAAAGGCATTCCGGCCGGCTCCCGCGCCTCGCGCAACGACGGGTTGAAAAAAGCGTACCTGACCAGGGAAGGCCTCGAAAAGCTCCGTTCGCTGAACGCCATTGCCGAAAAACGCGGCCAGACCCTGGCCCAGATGGCGATCGCCTGGGTGCTGCGCCAGCCCGCCGTGACCTCGGCCCTGATCGGCGCCAGCAGCCCCGAACAGATCATCGACATCCACAACTGCCTGAAAAATCTGGAATTCAGCAAAACCGAACTGGCAAAGATTGAAAAGATCCTACAATGAAGAAATAGAAAAAGGAAGCAGGTGCTACTCTAAGTAACGTTTAATATAAGCCCTTGCGGGCCCGATGCAATCTTATTCAGAGATTGACCTGCTTCCTGATATTGATTATACAGTCTTTTTCGAATAAGTCAAGTCTTTTTCAAAATATTTTTATTTTCGAGCTTAAAAACAAACCGCCGCCGGGCATGTGTCCGGCGGCGGTTTAGTTTCAATTCTGAACTAATTCAGCGATTTAATCAGGTCTTCCACGCGGGCCAGTTTGGCCTTGAGGTCGTCCAGGTGCGCCTGGGCTTCCTTCACCACGTTTTCCGGGGCCTTGGCCAGGAAGCCGGGGTTGGAGAGCTTGCCCTCGGAACCGCGAATCCAGCCCTCGATCTGCTTTTTCTGCACTTCGAGCTTTTTCAGTTCGGCATCGACGTCCACCAGGCCTTTCAACGGCAGGTAAATCGTGCCGATGTTCGCCATGATCGACGGCGCGGCGCCCTGCGCGGTGTCGTAGTCAGCGGTACCGATGGTGAAGTTCTCCGCATTGGTCAGGAAAGTCAGCGAATCCAGTTCGGCTTTCAGGAACCCGACCATTTCCGGGTTGACGGCTTTGATGAAGTAATCGACCTTTTTGCTCAACGGAATTTCGTAGGAAGCCTTGAGGTTACGGGCCGCGCTCGCCAGCTCGAATTTGCCGGCGACCGAGGTCATCAGCTGTTCGTCCGCGCCGGGAATCTGCAGAATGGTGTCGGCAGTCGGGAACTGCGTAATCATGATGCTCTCGCCTTCGGCCAGATAGCCCATCTGGTGCGCCAGTTCTTCGGTGATGAACGGCATGAAGGGGTGCAGCAGCAGCAGCACGTGGTAAATGGCGTAATCCAGCACGGCCACGGCCTGTTCCTTGGCTTCGCCGCCCGCCCGCAGGCGCACTTTTTCCGACTCGATGAAGAGGTCGCAGAGGTTGCTCCAGACCACGTCGTAAATCTGGTGAACCGCCTGGTCGAAACGGTATTCTTTCAGGAATTCGTTGACGTTTACGGTCATCTGGTTGATCTGCGCCAGAATCCATTTTTCGTCCGGCGTGAGCTTGCTCAGGTCGACGCCGCCGAGGTCGCGGAACGACTTGCTCACATCGCCCTGCATGCGGCGGAAACGGCACACGTTCCAAAGCTTGTTCGCGAAGTTACGGCCGATTTCGCATTTATCGTTGCTGTAGCGGATATCGACGCCGATCGGGGCGATGTAGATGATCGAGAAACGCAGCGCGTCCGCGCCGTAAGTATCCATCACATCCAGCGGGTCCGGCGAATTGCCGAGCGACTTGGAGAGCTTGCGCCCGATTTCGTCGCGGATAATGCTGGTGAAATAGACGTTGCGGAACGGCAGGTCGCCAGCGAACTCATAGCCCGCCATGATCATCCGGGCCACCCAGAAAAAGATGATGTCCGGCCCGGTCACGAGGTCCACGGTCGGGTAGAAAAATTTGAGTTCCGGCGTTTTTTCCGGCCAGCCCATCACGGAAAACGGCCACAGCCAGGAGCTGAACCAGGTGTCGAGCACGTCTTCTTCCTGGCGCCAGTTTTCGATGTCGGCGGGTTCTTCCATGCCCACATACATCTCACCGGTTTCCTTGTGGTACCAGGCCGGGATGCGGTGACCCCACCAGATCTGACGGCTGATGCACCAGTCCTTGATATTTTCCATCCAGTGGAAATAGGTCTTGGCCCAGCGTTCCGGGTAAAACTTGATTTCGCCGTCGCGGACCGCCTTGATCGCGGGCTTGGCGAGCTCGTCCATTTTGACGAACCACTGTTCGCTGACCAGCGTTTCGATCGGCACGTCGCCGCGCTCGGAGTAACCGACGGCGTGGACGATGTCCTCGATCTTGACCATCAAATTGAGCTCTTCGAGCATGGCGATGACTTTCTTGCGCGCTTCGAAGCGGTCGAGTCCCTCGAATTCCTTGCCGGCGCTGGCGTTCAGGCTGGCGTCCTGGTTCATGATATTGATGAAGGCCAGCTCGTGACGCATACCGACTTCATAGTCGTTCGGGTCGTGTGACGGGGTGATTTTGACCACGCCGGTACCCTTGGTCGGGTCGGCATGGAGGTCGCCGATGATCGGAATTTTGCGGTTGGTCAGCGGCAGGTCCACGGTCTTGCCGATCAGGTGCTTGTAGCGCTCGTCCTCGGGGTGGACGGCCACGGCGGTGTCGCCGAGCATGGTTTCGGGACGGGTGGTGGCGATCACCAGCGCACCGGTGCCGTCGCTCAACGGATATTTATAATGATAGAACTTACCGTTCACTTCCTTGTAAATCACTTCTTCGTCGGAGAGCGCGGTTTTGGAGAGCGGACACCAGTTAATCATGCGGCGGCCGCGGTAAACGTAACCCTTGTTGTAAAGCTCGACGAACACCTTGCGGACGGCGTAGCTGCGGCTTTCGTCCATGGTGAAGCACTCGCGCTCCCAGTCGCAGGACGAGCCGAGGCGGCGCAGCTGTTTGATGATGGTGCCGCCGTATTGGTTGCGCCATTCCCAGACGCGGTCGATAAAGGCATCGCGCCCGAGCTGTTCACGGGTGATGTTTTCCTCGTCAAGCATGACGCGCTCGACTTTGCGCTCGGTAGCCAGCCCGGCGTGGTCGGTGCCGGGGAACCACGAAACTTCATGGCCGAGCATGCGGTGCCAGCGCACCAGGATGTCCTGCAGCGTGTTGTTGAGCACATGGCCGAGATGCAGTACGCCGGTGACGTTCGGGGGCGGAATCACGACCGAATAGGGCTGTTTGCCTTCGGCCGGTTTGCCGTGAAAATAACCGCGTTCTTCCCAGATCGGGTACCACTTTTTCTCGATATCGCCGGGCTCGTAAGCCTTCGGCATTTCTTCCATGCTCATTCTTTTCTCCGTTAGTTGTTACATATCATCCGGATAATATAACATGAAAAACCGGGTTTGACAAGCAAATTTTTGCGTTTACATTATCTAATGACACGAAAAATGAGGTACTGATTATGGGAATCGGCATGCGGTTGATGGCGGTGTCCGGGCAATTCTACCCGGGCAAGGAAGATGCTTTGCGCAAAAAAATCGAAGAAGCGGCGATGATCGCCCGCCAGGATGAAATCACTGTCAAACCGGTGCGGGCGCTGATTCTGCCGCATGCCGGATACGATTATTCGGCGGTGAGCGCGATCAAGGGAATACTCTCGGTTGACAAGGAGCGGATCAAGCGTGTGCTGATTCTCTCGCCCTCGCACCGGCACGGTTTCCACGGTGTGGCGGCCGGGCGCTATGACGGCTACTGGACGCCGTTCGACGCGGTGGAGTGCGACATGCCCGCGCTCGACTCCCTGCTCGCCTTCCCCGGTTCGCCGGTCAAAAACATGCCCGACGCGCACAACGGCGAGCACGCCATCGAGGTCCAGCTCCCGCTCCTGCAGTATTTCCTGAACCAATTCACGCTGATTCCTCTGGTGGTCGGACAGAACACCCTCGAACAGACACGGCAGATCGCCGATGCGCTGGAACAGTTCTGGGAGCCCGAAACGCTGTGGGTGATCAGCTCCGACTTCACCCATTTCGGGCGGTCGTTCAACTACCTGCCGTTCAGCACCGACATCCGCGCCCGGCTGCGCAAGCTCGACCTCGATGCGGTCGACAAAGTTCTGGCGCAGGACACCGCGGGCTTCTATAATTACGTACAGGAGACCGGGGCCACGATCTGCGGCTACCTCCCGATCACCATCCTGATGTCGCTGCTCGACAAGCATCCGGGCGAGGTCAAACCGGAGCTGCTCGACTACACCAACACCGGCGAAATGTTCCGCGATTTCTCGCACAGCGTGAGCTACGCCACCATATCATTTGCGGAGGTGTGATTTGCAGGGCAAAACCGCTGTCATCACCGGAGTTTCCAGCGGGCTGGGGCGCGCATTGGCACTGTGCTTCCGGGCCAACGGCTGCCGGGTCATCGGCATCAGCCGCTCGAAGCCGGATATCGAGCTTGATCTCTGGATCGGCGCCGATGTCACCAATGCGGATGACCGCGCCCGGGCGGCGAAGGAAGCCGAAGATTTCGCCGGGCGCGTCGACATCCTGATCAACAATGCCGGCAAGGGCCTCTATGATACCTGGGAAGAGACGGATATGGACGAATTAAAAGCACTTTTCGAGCTGAATTTCTTCGCCATGGTCGGCCTGACGCAGAGTTTTCTGCCGTTGCTCAAGGAGAGCCGGGGCACGGTGATCAACATTTCCTCGGCGGCGGGGCGGATCTGGGTGTTCTGCATGGGGGCGTATTGCGCGACCAAGGCGTCAGTGTCGATGTTCTCGGACTCGCTGCGCGGCGAGGTGGCGCAATACGATATCAACGTGCTCGACGTCAGTCCCGGACAAATCAGCACCGGGTTCTCGTCGCGCTCATTCGGGCACCGGAGCCCGCCGGATTCGCCGGGACGCTCCGCCGGGCCGGACGCCTTCGCCCGAGCCGTTTACAAAGCATGGAAACGCGGCCGGAAATCGATGACTTACCCCGGCTGGCTGGGGACCGCGCTCTTCGCCGTCCGGTATTTCCTGCCGGGCATTTACAATCACTTCAGCCTGAAAATGTGGAAACTGAAATGATGCGACTGCTCATACTCACGATCTGTTGCCTGGCGCTGGGCGCGCAGGCGCAGGTTTTCACGCTGTGGCCGTCCGGCGGCGGCGTGTCGGACAATCCGCTGGAGGCCGAGATTTTCAGCACCGAACCGGTCATCATCAACGGCGTCCGCTGTGAAATGAAACTGGGGCTGGTGCATCAGGACATTCACAACCTGGTCATCTCGATTCAGGAAAATTTCCGCGATGCGAAGGTCGCCGCCAAAGGCAATAATCTACTGGTGATGATGCCGGTGCAGGACGGCTGGCAGCAGCGTTATCTCTACGTGTCCGTCCGCCCGGGCATGCCGGTGCTGCAGGTCAGCATGAAAATACCGGAAAAAATTCCCGACAAATTCGACTGGCCGCGCCAGCTGCCGATCCTCGCCCACGCCACGCCGTTCCGGCTGATGAGCTTTCCGAAGCGCCAGGCGCTGTACGGTGCGTTTCGCTACGACGGCACCCCCACCGCCGTGGCGCTGGAACAGATGATCGCCATCGCTTCGCCGGACAAATGGGAGCCCATGGCCCGCGAGGAGACCAATCTCGGCCGCGCCAGCGGCGAAATCCTGATCCGCAAGAACCCGCCGGCCATCATGCTGGTAAACTTCACCCAGGAAGGCGTAGGCTTCGTCTACACCCGACCTTTAAGCAAATAACCAAAGGAGAGAATCAATGAGACTATTTCTGATCGCCGCCGCCTTGTTAATACTCAATATCAGCAACGCAGCCGATATATGGGAAGATGTTCAATACTTCAATTACGACCTGAGAGAAGCAAAAATGAACCAGGAGGAATTAACTGCTGCGACCAAGCTTCTCGAAGGCAGGAAAAACCTTATGGAGCGTATGTCAAATTCTTCGGGAATAAAGCTCTATGAGAGTTATCTGGAACAAATCAAAGAATGCAAACCGACAAATGAATTGCAGAATTGTCGCGTGTTCCTGCCGGAAGTTCCGATCATTTATCAATCCGATGCCTCCGTCGCAAGATTCGGCCAGCAGCAAATCAAGGAAATGCAAGGCATAGCCTCTGAAGAATCCTCCAAAGGCGACAAACTGCTTCAGCAGGAAATCATAAATTTATCGCAGCGCTTGGAACTTTATGCCAAAGTACGCAAACTGAATCGCATAGGGTTCGCCTTTCAGAGGAAAATGGAGGCAAAGTTGAACAACACCCTGTTGCCCATTCCGTTTTATCTGCAGGGAACTGCAAGCCTGGCTGAATTACCTCAGGATGAACTTGAAATCCTGGTCCAGCTGGAAGAAGAAAAATTGAGTATGTGTAAAAGAGCAACGCCAAGGTATGGGGAGGGGAAAGCCGCCGAAATCGAAGAAGGCCTGAAACGCTTGAAATCAGCTCAGAAAATGGAGGAGAACCGGCGCAACAAACTCTGGAGAGGGGGTCAATGAGTATCGGTTTGAAGTAACTTTCGAGTCCCGGTTTGGTTTGCCGCAATCTACGCCACGAACCCACTTCTCGCGAAGTAACCGAAATTTGATAGGACGAATGGGACATATAGGACATATAGGACAGCTGATAAGCTCGGAAGTCAGTTTCCCATAGGTCGCAGAAGGTCCCATTCGTCCCATTGATTTACTTTCGGCGGGCATATCCGGGTAACCGGATTTCATCTTTTAGGCAAAAAAGTTGCAAATGTTGTTGATTTCCGGTGATTCTGCTTTATCATAAACGATGTGCAGTAATCTATTAACAACGCGGGGGTGTTTCAATGGATATGGATATTTCAGAAATGGTTGTGTTTATTGTTTCTGCCATTTTCTCGATTACCTTCCTGGTCAGATGGTACCGGGGCCTGTCCGGCGTCTGGCCGCCGGAACGGGTGAAGGTCGCGCGTTATATTCTGGGATTTCTGCCTCTGGCGGTATTTGTGATGTTCCTGTATACGCTGAACTATCTGGCGTCGTTCGACGTTGTGGGGGCGTTCATCTACAAGACGATGTATGTGCTGCTGGGTTTCACCTGGCTGTACCTGGGGATCGTGCTGATGTCGCTGTGGCTGGATATATCCTGGCTCGATGACGTGCTGCACCTGAACAACAAAGCCGCTCTCTGGCCGGTCATCGGTGGTGTGCTGGCGCTGGCGCTGATCTATTCCGGCGCGAACATCGGCGACGGGCCGGGCTGGTGGTGCGTCGTGTTTGCCGGGGGGCTGGGCACGGGGGCGTGGTTCCTCCTCGCGCTGATTGTAAGCAAAATAGCCGGCGCGTCCGAACATATCACCGTGGAGCGCGATCTGCCATGCGGCATACGCTTCGGCGGCTTCCTCCTGGCGAGCGGCATCATCCTGGCGCGCGCCTCGGCGGGGGACTGGACCTCTTTCGGAATGACGGTGGTGGAATTTTTCGACGGCTGGCCCGCGCTGCTGCTGACCGTTCTGGCCGTGATCGTCGAGATGCTTTACATTGCCTGGCAGCCTCCGGAAACTGGCGCGCGAAGCGGCAGGGTGCTCTCATCCGCGTTCTGCGGCATATTCTATATCCTCATTGCGATCGCGGTGGTAGTCGTGCTGCCGGCGCTCGTGAAAAATCCTGCCTACAGAGAGGCGGCATTTATTATGCCCGGAGGACTCTTATGAGGAAATATCCGCAGTTGATTTCGATTCCGAAAGAGAACTTTTCGGAATACCGCTACGACGCCATCTTCAAGGCCTATAAATGGGACCCGCAGGTGGAGGACGACGGCACCGTTTCGCGGCACCTTGTGCTGATGGATATGGAAACCACCGAGCAGCTCGAAACCTGGGCGGAACAACTCGCCGCCGAAACCGTGCAGATGGAGGAGGTCCTGGCCAAACAGCCGGAGCTCGCCAAAGAGTTGCGGCTGCCGCGCAAGATGACCAAGGCGCTTCCCCGGCTCTCCGACTACGACCCGGCCGGGCACGTGCGGCTGATGCGGTTCGACTTCCATCCCACGGTGGACGGCTGGGCGATCTCGGAGGTCAACAGCGACGTGCCGGGCGGCTTCGCCGAAGCATCCGCGCTCCCCGCGCTCGCGGCCCGGTATTTCGACGGATACGCGCCCCGCAAGGATACCGCCGGCAGCCTGCTGGAGGCGTTCAAACCCAAAATGAAGGGCGGTCCGCTGGCCTTCGTGTATGCCACGTCCTATTCCGACGACCGCCAATCCATACAGTGCCTGAGCGACCGGTTCAACGCCGCGGGCGTCGACACCTTTTTCGCCGGTCCCGATCACATGAAATGGGCGGATAAAATGGCGGTGAGCATCGCGGAAGGAAACGAGGGCGCCGTGGACGGCATATTGCGTTTCTTCCCGCTGGAATGGCTGCTCAACCTGCCGTGGCGCGCGGACTGGAAGGGCTACTACGATACCCGGACGCCGTCCTGCAATCACCCGGTCTCGATCTTCGCCCAATCCAAGCGGCTGCCGATTGTCTGGGACAAGCTGGGCGTCGATATCCCGGCATGGAAGAAATTGCTGCCCGAAACCAGGGACCCGCGCGCTCTGAAAGCGGAAGACGGCGAATGGATATACAAGCCGGCGCTCGGCAGGGTCGGCGAAGGCATATCCATCAAGGAAGCGATCCCGGAAAAAGAAATGCTCAAGATCAAAAAGGCCGCGCTGCGCAATCCCGCGAACTGGGTCGTGCAGCGGAGGTTCCAGAGCCAGCCGCTCGTCACGGAAGAAAACGAAACGTATCATTTGTGCGTGGGTGTATTCACGGTCGAAGGCAAAAGCGCCGGATTTTACGGCCGGATCAGCCCGTATCCGCGCATGGACGCCAAAGCAAGAGACATACCGATATTGGTCACAAACGGAGGGAAAGGAAATGGCTGACGGAATTTCGTCCTATCGAATATGGGCGCCGGACAATGCGGCGTGGTCGGAATGGGCCAAACCGGTACTTTTTGCCAGTGCGGCGCCAACTCTCCTGAACAGCCCGCCGGAGCCCCCGGAACCGGAGTGGGCGAAAAGCCTTGGCCGGGGCACCGCGATCATCGTCGACCTGCCCGGCCAGGACGGTGTATTGGAGGGGCTCGCCCTGACGAAGGCCGGTTTCCGCCCGGTACCGCTCTACAACGGCGTGAAAGGTCCGGGCTCGGCCATGCTCGTGGATGTGAGCGGCATCATTGCCGCGCTTTTCGGCGGAGCCAAAACCCTTTATAAAACAAAACTCCCGATCAATGCCCCGCCCGCGTTCCTGCTGGATTCAAACCGGCTGAACGGGCTCGGCAAGCAGCCCGGCAAGTTCGACAACCGCTGGTGCATTTTTCCGCAGGACATGCCCTCCGCCGCATACATGACCCGGAACGGCATAAGCACAGTAGTCGTGCGGTCCGACAAAGTCCGGGACGACCTCTCGCATATCCTGTTTCGCTACCAGAAACAAGGAATAAAAGTACACCTGTGCACCGGAAGCCCGTCCATCTATATGACGAACGTAAAACGTCCATCGAGTTTTAAAAGCCTGATGTACCGTTTCATGGTGATCGCCGGGCTGACGCGCAACGCGGCGGGCGGTTTCGGCGGCATGATCCCCGAACCCATGGAATCCGACTCCGGCTCGGGCTATCACGGCATCGGCTGAGCCGTTCAGAATTCGGGGATGATGCAGACTGCCCCGGGGACAGTCGCTTTGTGTTCTGTACCGACGAGGTGAACTTCGTTGGCCCGCTGGTTGGCCGACAATATTGCCCCGCCTTTGGCAAAAGCGAAGTCGCATGGCCAGCTGCCGCCGCACGGCAGGCATTCCAGCAGTTTCATACCGCCGTCAGCTGATAATTCGATCATCGCGATTGAATCGTGCCCTCGGTTGGTGACTGCCAGTCGTTTGCCATCCGGGGTCAGGTGAATCGCGGCGGGATAGTTTTGCCCGGTGAAGTCGTCCGGCAGGGTTCTGATGGAGCGAAGCAGAACTGCCTGTCCATTTCCCTCATAACGTAGTGTCGAAACCGTACTGTCCAGCTCATTGATCGTGTAAAAAATATCGCTGCCGGGACGGAAAACCAGATGTCGCGGCCCGGAGCCAGGCGGCAGCTTGACGCTGTTTACCTGTGCGGTGTCAATTCCACATGCAGGGTCGAATGGATACATCCGGACTTCATCGGTGCCGAGGTCGACCACCGCCAGAAACCGCCCGTCCGGTGTGAAGCCGACGAAATGCGCATGCGGTCCCTGTTGACGGGGCGTGGCGCCGCGGCCGCTGTGCGGTATGACCCGCTTTTCAGTTGGAATACCATCGGCCAGTTTGAATTCGGTGATTGAACCATCGGTATAGTTGGCCGTATAAAGGAAGTTACCGCCTGCTGAAACACAAAGATGGCAGCTGATTTTACCGCCCGCAGGCGAATAATCCACGCGGTTAAGAGTTGCGCCGTCCACCCGCCAGGTGACGACTCCGCCTTCCTTGCCTCCGAAAACCGTTCCGTACAGATAACGGCGGTCCGGGGACCACGCCAGATAGCTCAGCCCCGGTTCGGGGATGAAATCCATAATCCGGAGTTCATTGCCGGAACAGGCGATTTTGTACAAGCCGCCATGTTCATCTTTGGCCGAGGCGCAAGCGTAAAATACGGTGGCCTCAGGCTGCTCCGTACAGAAGCAGCCGCCCAGAAGCAAACAGAATATCATTAACAACAGGTTTTTCATAGTGTCCAAAAAAATGGCAGCCGGTTAAGGCTGCCAGATATTCACAGAATTTCAGTGACGATTAGTCATTGGCGTGACCAGCGGAGCCGAGCACTTCTTTGTTCTTGTGAATGTAGAGCTGTTTGAGCATATCGCGGGCGGGGCCGAGATATTTGCGCGGGTCGAATTCAGCCGGTTTTTCGGCGAATTCTTTGCGGATGGCGGCGGTCATGGCGAGACGGCCGTCGGAGTCGATGTTGATTTTGCAGACAGCGGATTTGGCCGCTTCGCGGAGCTGGTCCTCACCGATACCGATGGCGTCTTTCAGTTTGCCGCCGAAGGAATTGATGATCTGGACGAGATCCTGCGGAACCGAGGAGGAACCGTGCAGCACGATCGGGAAGCCGGGGAGACGGCGTTCGATTTCAGCGAGGATGTCGAGACGGATCTTGGGGTCCTGGCCGGGCTTGAATTTGAAAGCGCCGTGCGAGGTGCCGATGGAGATCGCGAGGCTGTCCACGCCGGTCTTGCTGACGAAGTCCTGGACTTCTTCCGGCTGGGTGTAGGTGTGGTCCGCGGCGGAGACTTCATCTTCCACGCCGGCGAGCACGCCGAGTTCGCCTTCGACGGTGACGTCGTACTGGTGGGCGTATTCCACGACCTTGCGGGTCAGGGCCACGTTTTCTTCATAAGAATGATGGGAACCGTCGATCATGACCGAGGAGAAACCGAATTCGATACAGCTTTTGCAGAGTTCGAAGGTATCGCCGTGGTCGAGGTGCAGAACGATCGGAATGCCCTTGCCGTTGGTGAGTTCCTTGGCGTATTCGACCGCGCCCTGGGCCATGTAGCGGAGGAGGGTCTGGTTGGCATACTTACGGGCGCCGGAGGACACCTGCAAAATCACCGGGGAATTGGTTTCGCAGCAGGCCTGGATAATCGCCTGGAGCTGTTCCATGTTATTGAAATTGTAGGCCGGAATCGCGTAATGGCCTTTCATGGCCTTGGCGAACATGTCTCTGGTGTTAACCAGTCCGAGGTCCTTGTAGTTGATCATGAGATAATCTCCTTAATGGGTTAATTGTAAAAACATTGTAGTAATATGCCTCAAAATTGTAAAAATACAATCAAAATATTCGGATTATCCGATAAAAAATTTGTAAAGCGGGGCGTCTAATATATAGTTATTTCACTGAAAACCAGGAAGATTAAAATGAAAACGATTATTTTTCCAGCAATAGCCGTGGCCGCAGTAGTATTGCTCTCCGGCTGCAAGCAACCGGTGGACGACGGGGCCGTGGAAAGAGAACGCATCCTGGTGCTGGAGCAGGAACTGGCGACCCTGCAGAAAAAACAGCCGGAAATGGTGTCGTTGAATGAAATCTTCGACAATATGACGCGCAACCAGATGAGCCACGAGCTGGTGATGCGTTATCTGGAGCTGATCGACCCGCCGCCGAATGCCTCGCCGGAACAGATCCGGCAATACATTTACCGGTTGACCAGGCTCGTCGACATGCCGGTTCAGGATTACAAGGCCATGAAGCTCGCCGTCATGGCGCGCCTGAGCGGCCTGGGCCGGGAATACCTGCCGGATCTGTTGTTTTATGCGGGTTCGCATGCTGTTCGCGAGGTGGTGGCCCCCATGGTGAAACCGGAAGACAAGGAAATGCTGCGCAATTTGGCGGTGACCCGGATGGGCGCGCAGAGCATTCTGGCCGGCGATATGTTCCTGAAATTTGCCGACAAATCGGACAAGGATACCCTTTTGTATCTGCTGCGGACCAATACCAGCGCACTTCATACGATAACCCAGTTGGAGCTCGAAAAGGAAGCCATGCCCATCATCAAACAAAGGCTGCTGGGAGAAGATCAACTGCAGAATTTCGATCAGTTTTTTGACGCCGCCATGCGCAATATGGAGGACGCCGAGCGCCCCGAGTTCTTCCGGCGCGTGCTGCGAAACGTGAAAATCCTCGCACAGAACAATTCCTGGCAAGCCACCCACTCGGCCATTAAAATGGCTTCCTACGGGTGTCTCGGCGCTTTTCACTTCGTCATGGACAACAAAAACCTTTACCATAATTACCAGGACATGCATCGCAAGCTGCTTATGATGAGTGAATTCGACAAGATCGAAAATATGGAATCCTGGTACGAGGCGAACAAAGACAATCTGGTTTTCGACCCCGATAAAAAAATTTACAAAGTCGCAAAATAATGCGTTAAGGAGGTACGAATATGTACAAATCAATCACACTTGCAAGTCTGGCCGCGGTTTCGATGCTGCTGGCCGCCGGCTGCACCAATCCGCAAACCAATGCCGCGCTGAACAACCGGATCAATGAACTGGAGGCGGAAATCAAACAGCTGAAAGCGAGCGACCAGGGGATGATCAACCTGCGGGAGTTTTTTGACACCTATTACCAGAACGGGCAGATCAGCGAATCGCTGGTCTACCGGTACATGAAGTCGCTGGAGTTGCCGGCCGACCCCACCCCCGAACAGGTCAAGGACTATCTGCAGAAAATCAGCAAGCTGAACAATTATAATTACCGCGGCTCCATACAGGGCGAAATCACCGAGCAGCTGGGCAAGCTCGATCACTCCTACCTCGAAGTACTGATTCCCTATATCGGGCAAATCAACTCAATACAGAATACCGTGCGAAAGCTGGTGACGAAGGAAGACAGGCCCTTGATTCTGAAATATCTGAAAGGGGGCGACCAGCAGATGAGTTACCAGCTTGTCGAAATCTACAAGGGCATAGCCGATGCTTCGGACCGGGAATTTCTCCTGGAAATCCTGCCGAAAAATCCCAACCTGTTGTCCGCCCTCAGCGACTGCCCGCCCGAAATGCTGCTGCCGATCGTGACCGCCAAGCTGTTGAACGACAATAACTTCAATAACCGTGACCAATGGCTGAGCTATGCCTTGAAAAATCTGGACGACGAAGCAAGAACCGAGTTCCTGAAAAAATACTGGCGGGGCCTGCGCGAAACCAACCGCAGCGACCGTTCCAATATGACCTATGTGGCGCTGCAGCTGCTCCCGTACGGGTTCAAACCGGCCTTTACTTTCATGGCGATGAACCTTCAGCTGCTCAGAAATGATAATTACCGGATGAACCAGTTCCTCTCTTTCACCCCGTCCAGCAGCGAAGGCGAGTTCAAGCAATGGTACGACGCCAACGCCGACGACATCGTTTTCGATGATGATATCGGTATTTTCATCGTACCCAAGAGTAAGAAATAAAGAATGGAAACTGCAGACCGGAAACTCACTTTGGAGCAGGTCATCGGGCGCTACGGCTTCGGCGTAGCGCTCGTTTTGATTCTGCTGTTCGGCTTTCTTTATACCAAGTCGGAAGTCACCATGTCCGGCAATGAGGCCACCCGGCTGGGAACGACCCAGTGTGTGGTCGACCTCGGTACTTTCGCGCTGGAAAACGGCATGTTCAAAACCGTTGACCGGGTGATCATGAACAACCATGTTTACAGCGACAAGCCGCTGCTGCTGCCGGTCCTGGCCTGCGCTCCTTATTGGGTGATCAAAAATGTCTTCGGCTTCAGCTTCGGAGAACATTATTATCTGGTGATTTTCCTGCTGAATTACCTGTGTGCTTATTTGCTGAATGTCCTGATGTTCTGGCTGTTCTACAAAATGCTCTGCCGGAAATTGCCGGATGCGGCGCCGTCGTTCCGGCTGTTCGGCGCGTTGGCGCTTATTTTCTCGACCATGCTTTTCAGCTACAGTGTGGCGATCAACAATCACACCTCGGCCGCCGCAGTGGTGTTGATTCTGCTGTATTGCCTGGAACGCCACGAGCGGGACATGCCGCTGGGCATGGCGTTCCTGATTGGTATCCTGACCGGTACGCTGTTGAATTTCGAGTATATCTTCGGCGGGATTTTCGGGCTCAGTGCTTTTGTGCTGGTGCTGTTTTCGCCGGAGTGGAAGATCCGTTGGCTTCCGGCGGTGCTGTATGCCTGCGGTGCGTTCATCATGATCGGAGTCATGTTTTCGCTGAACTTCATCGCTTTCGGGACGCTGATGCCGCTTTATTCCGAAACCCACCACGTTGGCCTCAATCCGCGGATTCTATTCTATATTTTCAACTCCACCTTCGGCTTCAAGGGTTTTTTCCTTTATATGCCGGCGCTGCTGTTTATCATCCCGGCCGTCCTGAAAACCGCCCGGGCGCGCGGTGACCGGTTGAAAGTAACCATGCTTATCTCCGTCGCTGCCGCATTTCTGCTTTACTGGCTCGTGACCAGCGAATACGGCGGCTGGAGCTTCGGGTTCCGTTACCTGATACCGGCGATACCGGTCATGTTTTATTTCATCATACTGGATTTGCAGAACTGGCGCAGAAGCGCAAAAACCTATCTATTTCTGCTGTGCGTGGGGTGGGGCGTCATCGTATCCCAGCTTGGCGCCTACAATCCGTGGTGCATCAGCTACGAGCCGCATATTACCGGCGAACGTTATGCGAAATTCAAAAATTCCTTTCTCGGAAATTTCCTCTGCTGGTCATTCGAGTACTATCCGGACAGTTTTTTCACCCGGTTCCAGATCGACAAAGTCTACGGCGAGCGTGATTCGGCTATGTTCCTGACGGATTCCTACTCCAACGCGAAAAACATCGACATGCTGCAAAAGTCCGGAGAAGTTTTCCGGGCCCTCGCTCCCGCCCCTTCTTCCGCCGAAGATTGATCCGGGATCCTTCTCTCTCCGGTGCATTATTTTCAAATAATAATTAAGTATTTGATTAATTAATAAAAAAATTCAAAAATTTTTATTAAAGCAATACTAAATCACTGAACGAAAGAGTTTATCGAATCCTAAACCTTGCATAAACAGCTCATTTATGCCGGGTTGACATTTTGCATTTCTCCTATATAATATTAAGTATCAACTAAAATATGGGAGTCGATATGGAATGCTACGGAAAATTGTTTCAGAAGAAAGAAGAATGCGGCAAATGCAAGCTCGGAAAGTGGTGTGCCACGGCAGGTGACCCCGAATTGCTGGTCGATAAAATGATGAACCTCTCCGGATTCAGTCCGATTCTGGAGGATGACCTGCCGCAGCAGTCACCGGAGGAAACGCCGGAGAAAAAAGATTCACGCACTTATTCCCAGGAGGATCTCTACGAGGTGATCGCGTTTTTTCTGGCGCTCGACTGGCAGACCATCGAAATGCTCGAGGAAAAACTCAACCACCCGGAAATCAAGTTCACCGACATGAGCCGCGAACGCAAGATCACCAAACAGGCCGTCCACAAATTCATCAAGTCACGCTGCGAAATGTTCCCTGAGCTCGAACCCTTTCTGCGCAACCGGAAAAACCGGATCAATAACAACAGTATCCAGAAAAACAATGAAACCTTTATGGAGGCAGTATGTCGAATCAAAAAGACCACGTGCGAAACGAAATCGAAAAAGTCAGAACCCGTCTCTCCGTCCTGGAAGAGCTTGAACTGCTTGACTCAGAGTTTGGACTTATCAAGATTGAGTATATGCAGAGGCGCCGCATCCTCGAATCAAAGTTGACGGACCCCGCCGAAGCCCCGGAAAACCTTCCCGATTCATGACACGCTTACAACCCGCCGCCGGCGGGTTTCTTCTATTTCCGGCCCCGACCCGGGGAGGTGTGATATTGCGCCCGGTACCTTTTGATGAAGTGCCCGGCATCATAGAAACCGCAGATGCCCGCGATCTCCTGGACCGTCAACCCGGTATTATGCAAGTACCACTGCGCGTTCGACATCCGCAGCCGCAGCAGGTATTCGGAGAAACCGCAATGCGCGTACTCCCTGAACAATTTTGTAATATAATCGGGGTGGACCCCGAATTTCAGCGCCAGCTCTTTGCGGCTGACCGGCTCCCGGCAGTTGGTTTCCAGATACGAACTGACCTGCTGAAACGTATGGTACGCCGAGCGCCCGGGCAGGCCCCGCCCGCCGTTTTGCAGATGCTCGACGATCCGCCGGATCATCATTACTCCGAGTTCGCAGCTCAATTTCGAGTCCGCCGGATGCCCGATCCGGGCCGTCATGACCGCAAACAACGCCGGAATATCCAGTTCTTCGCGTATTTCCGCCGTGTACCACAGGTCGCTCCGCGTCACCACCCGCGAGTGTTCGGCGGTGTGGTTGTGCCACGACATCGCCAGCCGCCCGAATTCCCCCGCCACGATCCCGATCCGCCGGCAATCATATTCCCAGTCCACCCGGTACGGATGCCCCGGTGGAACAAAGAACAGCTCCCCCGCGTTCAGCACATGCGACACAATCCTGCCCTGGCGGTAAAAATGCACCCGCTGCCTGCCGCCGACCAGAAACTCCAGCAATCCGCCGGTTTCGTAGTTCATGCCGCCCGTCGCGCGCCCCTCCCCGGCGAAAACCACCTGCCGGAACCCCCTCGGCCGGTCCAGGATCGACAAAAATGCATTGATTGTTTTATCCGGATGTCTCATAGTTCGTATCTATACCATTTAATATCGGGTTTATACTATTGTCATTTAGCATTGTTATTGTATAATTTATTATATCGCAATTATCCAATTCATCAAGAGGAAAACTATGAAAAGAGATCATTTTAAGGGACTGCGCTGGGGGATATTCATGCATTACCTGGCGATTCCGGCCAGCACCAATGCGCTGCCGGGCGAGCTCAATCCGGCTAACTGGAACCGCAATGTCGACGCCTTCCGGGCCGACAAACTGGCCGCGCAGCTTCATCGGGCCGGTGCTCAATACATGTTCCTGACCCTAGGCCAGAACTCCGGCTATTACTGCGCGCCGAATGCCGCGCTGGACCGGATCGTCGGCCGGAATGCCGCCACTTCGCGCTGCAGCCGCCGTGACTTGGTCGCCGACCTGGCCGCAGAGCTGGACAAGTACGGCATCAAGCTTTTCGTCTACCTGCCGAGCCACGCGCCGATGTCGGACGCCGAAGCCGTCAAAAAACTCGGATTCGTCGCCGAATGGGATTTCAGCCAATGGAGCCCACCCAACCTCGCTGAACTCCAGGCCGCCGGTACCGACCCCGACCCGCGCCTGAGTCGCGGACAGCGCAACTACGAAGCCGTCATCCGCGAGTGGTCCGACCGCTGGGGCAGTCAGGTCAACGGCTGGTGGTTCGACGGTTGTTATTATTATAAGACGATGTACCAGCGTACCGACGAGCCGAATTTCCACAGTTTCGCCGCCGCCGCGCGCTCCGGCAATCCCGGTTCGATGGTTACCTTCAACTGCGGCGTGCTGTATCCGCCGGTCAGCATCAGCGGCGAGGAAGATTACAGCGCCGGCGAAGTCGTGGAGCTCGACAAAGTTCTCGAGCATGGCCTCGACAACCTGACCGGCCTCCGCCGCCATATCCTGACCTACGCCGGCTCCAATTGGGGACGCGGCCGGCTCCGGTTCGACGGACCGGCACTCAAGCGCTACACCGACAGCCTGAACCAGATGCAGGCGGTAATCAGCTGGGACGTCCCCTTCAACCCGGCCGACGGCACCCTGAGCGACGAAGTGCTCGAAGCCCTGTCGTTTTTGAAATAACTAAGGGGCTGATACACAGACGTATACGGAGAGGTATAGACTCTTTATATTAGCCTCCGTGTATGTCCGTGTGTCTGTGTCCGTCCGTGTACCCATTCCTCCCCAAAGCCCCTCCCCTTCTTTTTTTTTACATTTTTTACCTTGCTCGGATATTCACTAATTCACACTTTGTTAATCAATATTACAAAGACGCACATCTCTCGGATTAATAGAAAGCTTCTATTTTTCTTGGCGCGATTTCACGAAAAATATTACAAATTTTTCCGATTTCAAATTTGTAAAAAAATTTTTCAGTATTATATTCTCAACCTTTTGCGCGTCAAAATCTGTAATATTTTTAACGGTAAAAACAATAACCAAAAAACATAAAGAGGAAACAATTATGAACACGTATGGAAAGAGAGTCTACGAAGACGTCGTCGCCAAGAACCCCGACCAGCTTGAGTTCCTTCAGGCCGTCAGGGAAGTGATCGAAACTCTGGCCCCCGTCCTCGACAAGAACGCCCAGTATGAACAACACGCCATTCTCGAACGCATGGTCATCCCGGAACGCATCATCATTTTCCAGGTGCCGTGGGTCGACCAGAGCGGCAAGGTAAACGTCAACAAAGGCTACCGCGTCCAGTTCAACAGCGCCATCGGACCGTACAAAGGCGGCCTGCGTTTCCATCCTTCCGTGAACCTGAGCATCCTCAAGTTCCTCGGCTTCGAGCAGATCTTCAAAAACAGCCTGACCACGCTGCCGATGGGCGGCGCCAAGGGCGGCAGCAACTTCGACCCGAAGGGGCGTTCCGACGTCGATGTCATGCGTTTCTGCCAGAGCTTCATGCGTGAACTCTACCGCCACGTGGGCCCGGACTGCGACGTGCCGGCCGGCGACATCGGCGTGGGCTCCCGCGAAATCGGTTACCTCTTCGGCCAGTACAAGCGCATCGTGAACGCTCACGAAGGCGTGCTCACCGGCAAAAACATGAACTGGGGCGGCAGCCTGATCCGTCCGCAGGCCACCGGCTTCGGCAACGTTTACTTCATGCGTGAAATGCTCCGCACCCGTGGCGAAGACGTCGCCGGCAAGACCGCCGTCATCTCCGGCTCCGGCAACGTGGCCCAGTATACCGCCAAAAAGATCCTCGAACTCGGCGGCAAAGTCACCGCCATGTCCGACTCCGGCGGCTCCATTATCGACAAGGACGGCATCGACGAAGAAAAGCTCGAGTACCTCATGGAAGTGAAAAACGTCCGCCGCGGCCGTCTCAGCGAATTCGCCGAAAAGTACAAATCCATCCAGTACGTCCCCGGTCAGAAGCCCTGGCAGCTGGTCGACAAAATCGACATGGCCCTGCCCAGCGCCACTCAGAACGAACTGGATCTGGACGACATCAAATACATGAGCGCCAAGGGCTGCATGTGCGTCTCCGAAGGCGCCAATATGCCGTCTACCCCGGACGCCGTCGACTACATGCTGGCCCACGGCATCCTGTTCGGCCCCGGCAAAGCCGCGAACGCGGGCGGTGTCTCCACCTCCGGTCTGGAAATGTCCCAGAATTCGCTGCGCATGTCCTGGACCGCCGAAGAAGTCGACCAGAAGCTGCTGCAGATCATGACCCGGATTCACAAATCCTGCGTCGACGCCTCCAACGCTTACGGCTACAAAGACAACTATGTCGCGGGCGCCAACATCGCCGGCTTCCTGAAAGTCGCCGACGCCATGGTCGACCAGGGCATCTAAGCCAATTGAAAATGGAAAGTTGACAGTTGAAAATTGGGGAAGCTTCTCCCTCAACGATCAACTGTCAATTATCAACTTCCCACTAAAAAACCTAGCAGCTTTCGCGGGGGACGAGCTTCAGCTCGCCGTCCAGGTGGAACGGCTTCCGGCGGTTGCTGTCGATGTAGTCGCTGAATTCCTGGATGGCGAGCCGGCCGTTGGCGCGATTGCACAGGTCGATCGTGGTCAGCTCCGGTTTCAGCCAGCCGGGGCTCATGTTGTCGACGCCCGACACTGCCACTTTGTCCGGTACCCGGATTCCGTATTCACGCTCGAGGAGCTGAATTGCCCGGGTGGCAAGCGAATCCGTGAAGCAGTTGATCGCCTGATATGTGGCGGCTTGCGGCAATTCAGTCAGATCGTTGAATTCCCGGTATTCGATCCCGCGCTGTTCGAGTTCGGCGGCAAAGCGCCGCGAGCGCTCGCGGGTAACGAGTTCGTTGTTGATGATCCCCGCCACTTTCCGATACCCTTTCTGCTGATAATAATCGGCCATCATCGCCGCAATTTTTTCCTCGTTGTGATAAATCGCCGGGCAGATGTCGTTGATGTCTTTGTAGAAATTCCCGCCATAATACATGAAAGGAATGTTCTGTGCCTTCAATGCTCCAGCGGCAGGCAGCAGCGCATTGGAGTAACCGCGAAAAAAGATCACCCCGGCGGTCTCCGGATAAACCATGCCCACTTCATGCAGATTTTCCAGAAAGTCCTCCAGTTCAACGATCTGTGGTTCATACGCCAGGTTGGCATTGTTGGCGTGGGACAGCGTACCGATGAAGAAATCCATGAAGTCCCCGTGCGAGATTTCATACAAATGCTCCATGTTGGACACCAGCAGGATTTTGCCGCGCCGCGACCGCGGAGCCACAAAAGTGCCCTGTCCGTGCCGCCGGTAAAGGACTTTTTCGGTTTCCAGATTGTTCAGTGCCTTGCGAATGGTACCGATGCTGGCGCCGTACTCCGCCGCCAGTTGCGATTCGGAAGGCAGGCGGTCGTGACGCTTCAACTTGTGCTTCACGATATAGCGCTTCAATTCATATTCGATCTGCCGGTATACCGGCAACTGCTGCCATAATTCCGAATTCATCTGGTTTTCCGTTTTTTATGCTTTATATTAATATAATGGCGGAATGGACAAACATCAATTTATATTGAAAATATTTCAAAGATTTCGCATGCTGCTATTGACATTTTCAACTGAAAGATGTATACTCCTATACATGAGTTAACTGTCCATAAGGAGAACAGGACATGAGCAAACGGAATTTTACACTTATCGAACTCCTCGTAGTGATCGCGATCATCGCCATCCTCGCCGCCATGCTGCTGCCCGCATTAAACAAAGCCCGCAGCAAAGCGCACAACATCGCCTGTACCAGCAATCTGAAGCAGATCGGCCTGGCCCAGAACATGTATTCAAGTGACAGTAATGAATGGATCGTGCCGAGCCGTTCCGCCTATGGCAGTGGACAGCGGTACTGGTTTGAAATCCTGTCCGGCGTGAATTTCGACGGGGATAAGTATGCCGAAGGCTATGGCGTCACCTACTTCGGCAGCAGCACCGCTATCACCAAAGGTTCGTTTGTCTGTCCGGGCGAACGCAAAAACTTCGCAGCCTCCAGCGCTAACGGTTTTGCTTATACGCATTACGCACACAACAGCCGGCTCGGGGGTAACGTTTTTCCCGGAGTAGTGGATTATAACCGCAAAAAGTTGTCCGATATTCGTAAACCTGCCATTGCGGTATTCGGCGGGGACACGATCCGGGAGGGCGAACCACAACTTAATTATCCGGTCTTTTTCAGTTTCCGCCATGACGGCGGCGATATACGAACGACCACTGCCCGCAATGATGCTCCCACGTCGCGAGGCCGCGCCAACATCATCTTCCTCGATGGACACGTGGCTCCGGAAACCTACGCTTCCATGATCATGATCAATGAACCTCCCTACTATACCGGAACCGGTCAGATGTGCAGCCTGGGAATCAAAGAAGGCTCGGGGGTACCGTTTTAATGAAAATTCTGCTTATTATATCATTGCTTGCCGTCATCACCATACATGCCGACTGGACCGACCAGATCCGGCAGGAGCATCCCCGGCTGTATCTGAACCGGCAAAATCTGCCGTTGGTCCGCGAATATGCCGCTAAACACTATGCCGCCAGAATCGCCGCCATGCAGAAAGAAGCGGATGCCCTGCCGGATAATCCGAAACTGGAATTCCGTACCGAACGTTTTGAGATTGTCGACGGCGCGGTCAAGTACCACAAACCTTACAGCGAGGGGTTTCAGCTGGTAAAGCGGATCGGTGCCGAAGAAGCTGTCAAGTGCGCTTTCCTTTATCAGTTGACCGGCGATGAGAAATACCACGCCAAATCGTTGGCTTATCTGAAAATAGCGATCGAATTTTTCCAGTGGTGCTATGAACATCGTACCCTGGTCGACTGGGAAACCGGAAGCCGTATCAATGCGATCCTCACCTACGACTGGCTGTACAACGATATGACTCCGGAACAGCGCCGCGAGGTTGCGTTGCCGTTAATGGAAAATATCCATCTGCTGCAGCCGGGTGCCGGAACCAACTTCCACCGCAGCATCGGCGGTTACCGGGACGGTAACTACGGCGTGACCAATCTCGCCTGGTTCATGGGCCTCGCGGCGTTCAGGGACGGGTTCAACGACCCCCTGGCCGAACAACTGCTGCGCAAAAGCTATGAGCAGAACATCAAGATGATGGATTTCCGTGACGAAGTTTCGGCGGGTACCGGGCTCCTGTCCGCTGCCACCCATGGTTATTCCTTCGGGGCGTACCCTTATGCGGCGTTCCATTTTCTGCACACCTGGGAGAGCGCCACCGGCGAGAATATTGCTTCCCGCTGGAATCAGATGCGCCACTATCCCCATTGGTTCAACTGGATGCAGATTCCGAAGGATGGGCGGCTCCTGACTTATGGCATCGGCGACATGCAGCACACAAGCAACTTGCTCAGCACGGACATGATGTATACCCATATGGCGCAAACCATTCATTTTTACCCGGAAAGCACCGCCGCCGCCCGGCAACTGATGAAAACCCTGCCGGCGAAAGAACAGGTCTTCCATAAGTGGTTCCCGTTCCTGCCCTACATGCTTTACCGTTTCGATCCCTCGGCAGAGACTGCACTCCAAGCTGAAGCGGATGATACCGGTGCAGCCTATTTCCCGAGCTTCGGCCTCGCCATCATGCGCTCCGGCAATCAGCAGTCCGACACTCACGCGCTGTTCCGCACCGGCTCGCAATACGGCAACCACCAGCATTATGATGAAAGCAGTTTCGTCATCTTCAAACACGATTTTCTGGCGCTTGACTCCGGCAACCGTACCAGCAACATGCACCACTGCTATTACGCCCCGCAGACCGTGGCGCACAATACGATCCTGATTCACCAGGACGGTGAAGCCGCCGCGTATTTCTGGAAACCGTGGGGCAGCCTGGCGCAGACCGACGACAAGAAAGTTTACAGCGAAGGCGGACAGTATCGCACTACCGGTGCGAAAAATCTGGCGTTTGTAACCACTCCGCTCTATACCTATGCCGCCAACGACGCCGCCGGTGTGTACAGTGTGGAGAAATGCCGCGAGGCGGTTCGCCAGTTCGTGTACATCCGTCCCGACTACTTCGTCATTTTCGACCGTGTGGCGTCCGTCAAACCGGAGCAACGCAAGGAATATCTGCTGCACATTCAGAACGAACCACAGGAAATCCAGCCGGGCGTCTACCGCGCCGACAACGGCAAAGGGCGCCTCTTTCAGCGAACCCTGTGGCCGCAGAATCCTGTCATCGAAAAAATCGGTGGCCCCGGCAAACAGTTCTACGCCTCGGGCCAGAACTGGCCGCTGCCGAACGGCGAGGCCGCTTTTGACAAACCGAACTATTTTGGCCAGTGGCGGCTGCAGATCCGCGATGTCAAACCGGATGTATCGACCAACTTCCTGCATCTGATCGAAGCCGCCGGTACCGGTACCGAATCCATGGTCGGCGCCAAACTGCTGCAGGATGCGCGGACCCTCGGCGTCGAATTCACCGACCGCTCCGGCAAGCTATGGCAGGTCCGTTTCAACCGGTCCGGTCCGATCGGCGTCCGGATCAATGAGGATAATTTATGATTACTGTAGCCAATAAAAAGAAAGAAAACCTGTTTGAACCGCTGGTCATCGACTACCTCGAGTCGCGTCCGTCCTGGTGGCGCGTCCGCCCGGCGGAGATCATGGAAATCTGTCGTCAGACCAGCAAAGGCACTTCGCGGATTATTACCGAAACCCCGGGCGGCTTTCCGGTTTACGCCGTATTCTATGGCGATTTTTCCGACCGCAAACCGCAGACCAACTGGTCGGCGGGCTCGTCGTCCGGGCACCCCGAACTTTTTACCGGCGAGAATAAGCCTCAAACCTTCCTGTGGTGCTCCGGCATTCATGGCGCCGAGGCCGAAAGCGTCGCAGCAGCGGTGAACTTGATCCAACTCCTGGAAACCAGCACGGACTTCCTCGGCCGCCGCCACCCGCGCCTGGTCGAACTGCTGAAAAACTACCGCCTGATTATTGTGCCCTGCGCCAACATGGATGGGCGCTCGATCAGTCCTGACCATCTGCGCAAAGCCGCGTACCGCGATTTCCGCCACGCCTCGCAGGGCAGCTGGCTCGATGGTTCGCTGATCGGCTGGCTCGGCAGCAAGGAACATTTCCCACTGCCATTAGACAAGGTCGCCTATCCCGGCGGTTACCCGAACTCGCAAGGCTACAACATCATGCACGACGCCTCGCCCGGCAACATCCGTACTGCCGAGGCCCGCGCCATCCTGAACTTAGTGGAAAAATACGCCGTCGACTTCATGCTGAATGCCCATTCCTGCGAGAACGAGCCGGTCCTGCTTGCCCCGTGCGAGGTCAACTACTCCGCCAACCTCCAGCGCGAAATGGAACTCTTCCGCGAGGTCAATGAAGCCTTGTTCAAAGCCGGGTTACGCAGTCAGGGGGTGCCGGAAACGCCCCGATGCAGTACCAGTGTCAACCTCAATACACTGATTCCGCTGGTCTCCGGCGGCACCGCCATGACGCTCGAATGTTGCGTCTCGCTCGACTATACGTTCGAACAGATGATGGACGCCAACTTCGTAGCCCTCGAAACCCTCCTCGAGTCCGGCCTCCGCAAACCCCTGGCCGACCGGAAAAACAGCCTACGGCTCTAATTTCCTCAGCTGAATGGATGCGGGGAACGTAAAATTCCTCGCATTTTTTATTTCCGGATTTTTGATTTCTTCCCTCTTGACAAAAACAGGATGGGAGTTATAATATTATCTAGTGAACATGTTCAGTAACCATGTTCGGTAAGTGGAAATGAATATCAGGACATTGGCAAAAGATTTGAATTTATCGACCAGTACGGTGTCGATCTGTCTCTCGGGCAAGCCGGAGGAATACAAGATTACACCGGAGACGGTGCGGCGGGTGCGCGACTACGCGGACAGGGTCGGTTATGTGCCGAATCACTGGGCGCGCAAGATTTTCAAGGAGGACTCGGACACGATCGGGTTGATGGTGATCAACGATTTCGGGCTGGACAAGAACAGCCGGGCGCTGCATTGGATTACCGAGGAATTGAGCAGGAACAACATGGATTTCGTCATGCTGGTGGCTTTGCCGGGGCATTGGCGCGAGGTGTTGAACCAGTTCAAGGGAATGAAAGTCAAGAAAATCGTTTGCATCGGGTTTTTCTTTGAATATACCAATGAAAAAATGAACAGTTTCAACTGTCACCGGATGGTCGATTCCGAGAATTTCCGGGAATTCCTTGGTGATAAATCCATTAAGTTCTATGCGATCGACTATAATTTCCCCGGGCACGGAAGCTATAAGCATGACAATTTTTACCGGATTGGTTCAAACCGGCAGGAATTTTATCTGCGGCTTTGCCGGATGCTGAAAGAAAACGGCAAGGGACCGATCATTTGCGATAACAGTTGCTTCCCGGAATACCTGAAGGAGCACGGCGCCATACCGCCGGATATGGAATGTCTGGCGGCGGGGGTGGATTCGTTTGAAGCCGGATACCAGTTAAAGGATGAAGTGAAAAAGCGCTGGGAAGCCGGTACGGCCAAGGTGGTGCTGCTTCGCAATGACCGCCGGGCCATCGGGTTGATCCGGGGTCTGATGGAGCTCGGGCTCCGCGTGCCGGAGGACATCGAGGTGATCGGGTTCGGCAATCTGGATTTCGGTGCGGAGGTGCCGGTGCCGATCACGTCCATCCACCTGCCGATCATGGAAAACGCCCAGCTGCTGCTCGAGGTGCTGATCAATGGCAAGGATTTGCCGAGCCGGGTCGAACAGCCCGCCGAAATCATCTGGCGGAAATCCGCCGTATTGAAAGGGAAATGATATGAAGTTTGTGTGGTTGATGTTATTGCTGCCGTTTTTGCTGGCGGCAGGGGAAATTCCGGCGATCATATACGATGTACAGCCGACGGACGGGAACTTCAAATTTGTCCGCAGCCTTGGATTCAACACGGTTCATACCTATGGCGGCGGACGGAGCACCCCGGAGGCGATTGAGAAGGACATGAAATTCCTGGAGCTGGCGCAGGCGAACGGCTTGAAGGTAATGTACAACCTGAACGGCAAGGGCTGGACCAGAATCGAGAACTATGAAAGCGAGTTCCGGGCCTATATCCGCAAGTTCAAGAATCATCCGGCGATCAGCATGTGGTATCTGTACGACGAACCGAAGATCGGCGAGGTGCCGAAACTGCGGCGGCTGTACCGGATTTTGAAGGATGAGACGCCGGATATTCCGGTGGGCATCGCCATGAACTGGACCGAAGACTTCATGCGCTACGCAGACATTTACGACGTGATCCTGCCGGATATTTATACGGTGGCGGACCAGGAGTTCCCCGCAGTGCAGCTCGACCAGCTGCCGATGTTCACCGCTCAGCTGCAGACGCTCGGCAAACCGGTGATTCCCATCGGGCAGTTCTTCCGTCTGTCGCAGTTCCCGGATATAGCCAGGACCCGTACGGACAATCCCGAAAATTGCCGGTACCCCAATGCAATTGAATTGCGCTATTGGGTGTACTCAAGTGCCGTGCAGGAGTGCGAGGGTATCGCGTTCTACTCTTTTTATCGCGGCGTGGCGAAGGAAAAGGACGGTCGGAAGTGGGCGGCCGAGGTGTTTGGTCCGGTGTTGAACGAGTACATGAAATGGGCCGGGGCCGGATTCATCCGCCGCCAGGAGCTGACGCGATTGCGCGATACCCATATGCGCGGCATGATCGCCCGCACCGTCGAGGGGGAATTTCTGGTACTGGTCAATGACTGGCCGCTGGAGCAGCGCGTTTACAAGCGGTACATGAACGACCTGATCGGCGAGGCCGTGCTGGAGCCGGTTGGACCTACCCGCAAGGTCAATGCCGTGATTGCCGACGGACGGCTCTCCATCGATGAAAAAATCCAGCCGTGGGAGACCCTGGTCTGGAAAATAACCCGCAAAATTCAGGAATGAAACCGATGAAAATCACATTATCAATATGCTTCCTGGCTTTGATCTCCGTCATGTATGGTCAGGAATATCCGATCGGGGTTTACGGCTGCTATCCGAATGGACGCTATTTCCAGGAAATGAAAGACGCCGGGGTCAGCGTGGTCCATACCTATGCCATCGGGGGAAGCCAATCCGGCGAGGCGACCGCGCAGTTTCTGGAAAATGCCGGGAAACACCAGCTGAAGGTGATGTTTTATCTCCGGGCGCCCTGGTGGAACACCGACGGGCGAACCGTCGACGGCGCCATGCAGTATTTCAGGGAGTACAAGGACCACCCGGCGCTGGCCATGTGCCTGCTGGCCGACGAACCCAAGGAGAACATTCTCGAATACATTAAAACATTCAATACCGAAGTCAAGAAAATAAAGCCCGACCTGCCCACCGCGGTCGTGGAAAACCGCGTCAAGGGATGGTGGAAATACGCCGTGGACACGACCACATCCGACATTCTGATGTTCGATTTTTATCCGGTTGGTGACAAACCGTTTCCGGAAATGAATCTGGCGCTCTATACGCAGTTTCTGGATGCGGCGGCAAAGTACAAAAAGCCCTTTATGCCGGTAATCCAGATCAACAATCTGAATGTGTTTCCCAATATCGTGAAACAGCGCGGATACCAGGCGGACCAGTGCCGTTACCCGAATGAAACGGAGCTGAAGTTCATGATCTGGACGGCGGTATCGCAGGGCGCGAAGGGCATATTTTTTTATTCGCTGGAGCGGGCGTTTCAGCGCGATCCCAAGCGGGTATGGCTGGACGGCACATTCCTGCCGCAAGTGCGCGAGCTGCGCGAATTCAGCGAGCTGGCCGCGCCGCTGCCCGAGATTACGGCCGTGAAAAATGGCGCCGACAACAAATTTTACGCCGCGTACTGGAAACGCGCCGGCGGCGAATATGCGGTAATCGCCAACAACAGCGGGGCAAAGCAAGTGTGCCGGATTCAACTGCCGCTGAATGACTTCAAACCCTGGGGGAGCACCCGGGCGGACGCCGTTGTCAATAATGGAGTTATCGAACTTGAACCCTGGGAAAGTGTCATTCTTACAAAATAGGAGACGAAGATATGAAAACCGGATTGAAATTCACTCTCATAGAGCTCCTGGTGGTGATCGCGATCATCGCGATCCTGGCCGCGATGCTGCTGCCGGCGCTCAACTCCGCCCGCCAGCGGAGCAAGACCGTCAACTGCCTTTCGAACCTGAAACAACTGGGCTTGAGCATCCAGAGTTATGCCGACGACTATCCGGCATGGTTCCTGAATACCAACGATACCAACGGCAGGATAAACGATACCTGGAACATCATGTTGACCAAATATGGATACGCGCCCAAGGGTGATCTTTTTTACTGTCCGAGTTCGACGATAATTTCCCCGGACAGCACGAGTTGGCGCTGGTTTACTTATGGTGCGAGATGCGCCAGTGGTTACGGCGCGTTTAACCTGAAAAGCTTCTATAAGCCCTCGCAGGTGGTCGTCGTTGCCGATGCCAGTAGCGGGGGCGGTACCCGCATCCCCCGGTTGTGGCCGAATCCCGGAGGCACTACCGGGTACGTTTACTTCACCCACATGGGGCGCGTCAACCTGCTGGGGGTGGACGGTCATGCGGAGGGCTTGAATATGAACCAGCTCTTTAAGGAGGCGATCATGCGTTGGTCCGATACCGCCGCCTTCAAAGTCGGCTGGAACCAGTACGATATTCAAGTGCCCTAGCCTCGTGGTCCCGGCAAACGGCCCGCAGCTTTAGATAAGCTCAAAATAGCCGGCATTGAGGAGGCGCGATTTCCGGCGCGAATAATCGTGCCATTCCCGTTTTGCCGCGGGGCTCCAGGCGGTTTCGGCAAAGGCGAACAGGCGGTCCTTCAGCTTGGCGACAACCCGCCATTCGGGCACGATTTCCGTCCACAGGCACGCTTCGGGGCCGAGCAGTTTCGAGCCAACCAGTTGTTCCTGATGGAAATATGGCTCCGCCAGGTATACCGCTTCCTCCGACAGCATCGGCATCCAGTTGTACATGAAATCGGAACCGTTGGCCGGATAATCGAGGTAATAATTGTAATGCACGGAGTTGACGATCCGGTTGCCATGGCGATAAGCCGGCTCAAGCTCATGAATCGAATTCCATATCTGCACAATGACTTCGGGCTGCATCACCGAATGAGTCGACCAGACCACCGGCGTGCGTCCCTGTTCCAGCACAAAACCGCACATGTCCATCATGAAATGACTTTCCAGTTCCCGGGCATTCGCCAGCGATAGTTCTTTCATGGCCGCCTGGCAGCGCGGACAGGCCTCCCAGGGCTCGGGAGAAGCCTCGTCCCCGCCCAGGTGAATGGTCGGCGAATCCGGGAAAATTTCGAAAAGTTCCAGAAGCAGCATCTGCAGGAATTGTCTGGTTTCAGCAGAGCCGAGGCAAAATACCGAGCCGGGTTCGGAAGGATTGCAACTCAGCTCCGGGTAATGAGAAAGAATGCAGGAGGAGTGCCCCGGCATTTCAATTTCGGGAATGATCGTGATGAAATGCTCCGCCGCATACGCCGCGATTTCACGCAATTCGTCTTTGCTGTAAAATTCGCTGGAAGTACCGGTTAATTTGGGCGCCCGGACCGATTGGTAGCGCCATCCCTGACCATCCGTGAGATGCCAGTGAAAGTGGTTCAGGCGCATTTCCGCCATCAGGCGGATGACTTCTTTGATGCGGCTGACCGGTTGAAAATGCCGGGCGCTGTCGAGCATGAAGCCGCGGTAGTGGAATCGCGGAGCATCGGAAATGGTACCGCATGGAATCTGCGCATTTTCGGCCCCCCTGGCACAGGCGAGCGCCAGCAACTGCTTCAGGGCTCCCGCTCCGTAAAACAATCCGGCCCGGTCGCCTCCCGACAAGGTAATCCGGCTGGGGTCAATGACCATTTTCCAGGCCTCCGCTCCGCACTGCGGCTCAAGCTCGAGTTTCACCTCGGGTTTGAGTCCGAACGTTTTAAAGATTTCCTGAATCCGGGGAGTGAGGAAATCAGTACCGGCGCCGGCCCGAAGTTCACCCGTTTTGGTCAGATCGAAAATCCCTCCAGCCACACTTACCGAAGCCGGTACCGGCAATAAATCATTCAAATTCATTTTGAGCCCTCATGGTTTGCAAAAGACAATACGCTTATTACCATACTGCCGCATTCTGCTTTTTGCAAAAGGCAAATCCAGCTAATTCCCCATGCGGGTCTGATTACCCCAGGCCCCCTGCCCGTAGGGGCAAACCACGGCCGCCGGGCGGTTGAAGAGCCCCGCCTCCGGCGCATCCCAATTGGCCGGAGCTGCGGAGGCGGTGCGCCATTGGCCATCGGAGACGATGGCCGTCGCGGAACCGTCTTTGAAGGTGATTTTCAGGTCAGCCAGGATGCCGCAGGGCAGCGTGCCGGCATCAGCGGCGGCAACCCCGAGAATGTTTTTTCCGGGACGCAGCGGCAACTTGTCGAATTTCACCATCCGGGTAAATGAACCGGCCTTGCCGAGCTCTTTGCCGTTAAGGTAGATCGTAGCCATATCGTCGGCACTGATCCGGAACACGGCTTTTTCCACTTCTTTATCGATGTTGAATTCGCGCAACAGCCATGCCTTGCCTCCGGCCACGTTCTGGGTGTCCCGGTCCCAGATCCAGGAAGCCTTGCCATTGTAGAGCCGGTTCTCCATGATCCATTTTCCCAGGGCGCGCGGAGCAGCGGGCGGCAGTTGGTAAACCGGCGGCGGCAGCGGCGCTTCGGCGTAGATATGCACCTGATAAGGCGTGAATTGTTCCTGCTTCGCCATGGTCCGGTTTTCGCCGATCACCTGCATGGCGGTGCGGACTCCGTTTATGGCGGCTGCCTGCGGCTGGTCGTCCGTATTCAGCGCGATCAGGTAATATTTACCGTCAAGCTCCAACGCATACAGCCGGATTGCCGGATTCGTGCAGCTGAAAACATCGACCTTACGGCCCCGGGCCAGCAGCCCGCTCATGGCGTGTAGCTCCCTCGTGCCTTCGAAAAGCACCGAGTAATAAAACTCCGGCGCATCGATGTACTGCAACCCCCAATAGCTGACGGCGGTGCCGTGCCGGGTCAGTGAATCGTAGATCATGAAGCGGTTCTGCGCGGCAGTCGGATAAACGGAAGCTTGGCCGGTCAGCGCACCCCAGGCGAAGCCCTGCAGCACCATCCAGTTCGGTTTCCGGTAGTTCACCGATTGGGCCATCCGTTCGGCGTAATCGCCGACAACCGTCAATTTTTTGTTGCTTAAACCGCCGTGCGGGTCGGGCACCGGCACCGGGTAGATATCGACGCCGTAAATATCGCACGCAGTGGAATAGGCTTGATGTTCTTCGATCGAACCGCGCGGCGCGGCGTTGATCCAGATCGGGCGGTACGGGTCAAATTTCTTCAGCAGTTCGTACGAACGCTGGAGCCAGGCCAGCGGGCGCCCGCCCCAACTGGGCTCGTCATCCAGGAAGTACCCCAGCAGTGCCGGATGCGCCAATACTTTCGGCGTCAGCAGTCCGTTCAGGTGCCGCTGCCAGGCCAGCTCCGCCGCCGCGTCGGTACCGCGCATGTTCCAGGTGTACAGCATGACTTTGATGCCGTGGCGGCCGGCCAGGTCGAGCAGCGGCAGCGCCTGCGCGTCGGTGTTGATTCCCTCGGCCAGAATCGTGTTCACTCCGTTCGCCGCCGCGTCGGCAAACGTGTCGTCGCTGTGCCCCGGAATCTGGAAAAATCCGACCGGATAAAACACCTTGCCATTGATATACAGATTCAGGTCTTTCCCGATCACCACTTCAAAATCGGAAGGTTCGGCTTTCATCACTTCGGAAACCACGGACAATTCCTGTCCGTCGGCCATACCGAGCAGCGCGTGGATTTCATATGCTCCGACGGCCAGTTCCCCGGCCGGAAACTTGAATGTGCCGCCTTCCGAACGCTGAAGCGTTTTCGCCCCCTGGCGCAGCTCGACGGCGCAGGAGCGGACCGCGTCATCGGTCTTCACGCGCCCGGCAATGAACTCCACCGGCATCGACGCGTAAATGGTATTGCGGTAAGTTGGCGAATCCAGTTCTACCGGATAACGCTCGCTGAGCGGAATCACCCGTTCTGCCAGCTTCACGCCGCCGATCCGCAACTTACCTTTGGTGGTGACCTGCCATTGGAAATTCGCCTTGGAAACGCCTTCGGGAACCGTGAAAACAAAATTCTTGTCCTGTTTGGTATCCGGCAGTGTGTCGTCCCACGGTCCCTCCACCGTTTTAGCGATTTCGGGAAAATAAGCGCTGATCCGGTAGGGGTGGTAACCCGAGGTGGTCCCCGAGTTGCCGCTGCCGGTCACGGAAAACTCCAGCCGGTACTCTTTGCCGGCGGTCACCGGCACTCCGGTAATCTGCATCAGCCCCGCTCCGGACTCCACATCGCCTTCGATCACTTCGCTGCCGAAGGGGCAGTTCCACTGTCCGCCGATCGCGGATTCCAGAATCAGCCGCGGCCGGGCGCTGAGGTTGAAATTGCGGAATTCCGCCCCCGTTTCGGCCGCCACGCCAATCACCAGATACGGCAAATCACTGTTTGGCGTATAGTCGAACTCCCGCGAAACCTTGACCCAGTCGCCCGTACCGTTCCGATAGTCGGCGCCGCTTCCGAACCAGGTGGTGTTACCCTCCTCCTTCCGGGTCCATTCCAGGTAAACGCGGCACTGTTTGCCCGTTTCGGCCTTGAATTCATATTCCAGCAAATAACTCTCGCCGCCTATCAACGGCACCCGCTGCTGCGTGATCGTAGCGGCGCGGCTGAATTTCAGGATACCGTTCGCGGCCTCGATGCCGGTCCGGTCGCTGGGTAGTTCCCAGTTTTTCCAACCATGAAATTGCGGGTTGCGGATCAGGTTTCCGGTCGCCGCTTCCTGAGCCGCCTGCGGCTGGTGGGTGATCGTGATATTGCGGAACTCCACCGTTGAACCGGCTGCCACGCCGATCACCAGGTATGGCGGGGCGCTGTTCAGCGTATAGGTGAACTCCCGCGAAACCTTGACCCAGTCGCCGGTGCCGCTCCGATAATCGACGGCACCGCTCCCGAGCCAGATGGTCTGCCCGTCCCGGTTGCTGGTCCACTCCGCGTAAATGCGGCATTTTCCGCCCGGAGCAGCTTTGTACTCATATTCAAGCAAATAGCTTTCGCCGCCCTTCAATGGTAACCGCTGTTGCGTGATTGTGGCGGCGCGGCTGACTTTCAGTATACCGTCCGCGGCCTCGATGCCGGTCCGGTCGCTGGGAAGTTCCCAGTATTTCCAGTCTTGAAACCGCGAATTATAGACCAGGTTTTCACCCATAACGCTTACGGCAAACAGGCAGATTGAAACAATCAATAGGAAAAATTTCATATGCATTCTCATCATAATATTAATATCCATCCGGAAGTGTGGCGATATAAGTTACAAGTCTCACCACACTGTTGGTACCGTTGACCGAATTGATACGGCGGGCCGCCAGGTCGTCCCCCCCGAGCCCTTCGGCATGACCATCGACAAAAAGCTGGTTGGCCCGGTCGCTGTGGCGGCGGTGGACCGCGCCTTCTCCGCCCGGATCGCTCGGCAGGAGTTTATATCGTTGTTCCGCGTTATTGTAAACGGTCCCGGATGAAGTAACTCTGATACTGTCGCTCAACACAAAAACCTGACCCGGAGTTTTGATTTTATTCAAGCTCAGAAAAGCATTGGTGTTCCAGCCGCCGCTCATGGCGGAATTACTGTACTGCCCCTTGCGTGAGCCATAGGTGGTCCACTTACCGTTTGAATAATACGGATTGTCTTCGGGATTTTTCCAGGTGACCGGGGACCAGCTTGAACAAAGCATGGTGTTCAGGCTGGTGATATATTTTTGGTTGAAAAGCACACAGGCCCACGTTTCTTCAACAGGATCGACGAGATCCAGACAAAGCAAATCACCGTAATCGTTCGCATACATGTTAAACCCGAGCCCGCACTGCTTCAAACTGTTGATGCACGCAGCGGCGCGGCTTTTTTCCCGGGCCTTGTTCAGGGCGGGGAGCAGCATGGCGGCAAGTATCGCTATAATAGCGATTACCACCAGGAGCTCAATTAATGTAAATTTTGTTCGTTTCATCTTTTCTCAATCCTTATTTTACAGGTTGTTTGCAGAAATTTTTTCGCGGCGGGCCGGAGCTTTCGCCGATAATCAGTTTCGGGTCGATCTTCATCACTTTGCGCGGGGCGTCCGGGTTTTCGATACGCTCAAACAACGCCTCAACCAGATAGTCGCCGACCGACGGCATGGTCGCGTAACGCACCGTGGTCAACGTCGGCACCGAGTGCTGTCCGTGCTGGATATGGTCATGTCCGATGATCGTGAAATCCTCCGGCACGCGGTAGCCCAGTTCATGCATTTTGCGGCAGATGCCGAGCGCCGCCATGTCGTGATGCGCCAGAATCGCGGTCGGCAGTTTCTTCCCCGCCTGCTTCAATAATTGCTCAAGCATGATCCGTCCGCTGACGAAATCGAGGATGCCCGGAATCGTGACGATCCATTCGGGCCTGAGTTCAAGTCCGTACTCCGGCGCCAGTCGCCGGATGATCGGGAAACGCTCGTCGTCGGGATTGCCGAGCCAGGCAATCGAGCGGTGCCCGAGCTCACACAAATGTTCGAATTCCAAATGTACGGTCCGCTCCAGGTCGAGCTTGATGCAGTCATAACGCGGATCTTCAATATAAAAACTCACCGCCGGCTGATGGGCATTCGCGGGAATCCATTCGGGCTCAATCGTAATCAGCCCGTCGGGGTTCCAGTCCAGAATGCTTTCCAGCGCCTCGGGTTTCTCGTCGTCGTTCTCCCAGAAAGCGAACATCGGGGCGTAATTGCGCTTGCGTATGGCCTGATGCAGGTCCGCCACCAGTTCCGCATAATAGAGGTTGCGCGAGCTCGGCAACAGGATGCCGATGGCATGCGATTTGCGGCGGCGCAGCTCCCCGGCGGCGCGATTAGGGCGGAATCCCGCCTCACGGGCGGCCTCGCGGATGCGGTCGGCCAGTTCCGGCCGGACCCGGCTTTTGTCACGATTGTTCAATACCAGCGAAACCGTCGCCTGCGACAGCTTCAACTGCTTTGCCAATTCGGTCATCGTGATCGTCATCAATAGCGTCCTCATTAAAAAAGTTATACGTATAACTTGCTACTATTATAATCGAGAAAACACATCTTGTCAATAGGGGAAAGAAAAATTCTCAACAAAAATAAATACCCCCCATAACTCCCTCACTCTTTTTTATTAACCACGGAATACACGGAAAGCACGGAATTTTTTCTGATTCCCTTTTTGCGTATTTTTGTGTATTTTGTGGACAAAAAAGAAAATAGTTTTCTGCGGTTAGGTACGGATGAATTCGGAGACGGTGAATTTGTCCGGCAGAAAGGCGATGTTTTTCGTGAAGAAATGGTTGCACTCGTCCGGTTTGCACCACTGATACTCCACATCGAGGAAGTCCGGACAAAAACCGAACTCGACCCGGCGGATGTCGCGAAACGGCAGGCGCGGTTTCAGGTCGCGCCATTTGACCGGGTCCGCACTGAAAATATCGGCGATTTTCAAGGTGTCGCCATCGGCTTCGGCGGCAATTACCACATCATCGATCCGGTACAGCTTCTCCGCGAATTCGCCGTAAAGGTGAAACAAGCGGATACTGGAGCCGTTCGCACAGTCCAGAATCTGCGAGTGCGGACGACGGTTTTCCACGATCTCGCGGCATTGATCGGGCGTGACCATGGACGCGGGTTCATTGTCGACCTGCTGATCGGCAAACGCGATGAAATCATCCGTCGGGCTGAATCCGAAGCGCGGATAAAAATCCAGCACCGATTCATTGGCGAAAAGCAACGCCGGAGTATCCGGATATTTCGCGAAAATATGTTCGAAAATGATCTTCGCCAATCCCTGTTTGCGGAACTCCGGGTGCACCGCCACCGCGCTGAACTGGATTGTCGGGTACACCCTCCCCGCGACCAGCAAATCCATCTTGAACAAACCGGTATGCGCGGCCAGGCGGCCATCCAGCCACAGCCCGTAACTTTCGTAGGTTTCATCCCACACGCCCAGCTTGAACCAGTGCCCGAAATCGAACTTGAAAACCGCCTGCACCAGTTCGTTGAAATGCCGCTCATAAACCGGATCGCTGCCGGTGGTCAAGGTAATCTCATGATTCTTCATAAAAAATCTCATTGCCGTCATCGTCAATCACATGAACCGGGTAAACCGAAAACTCCTGCGGTGCAAGCCGCAACCGATTGATCGCCCGGCGCAAATCCTGCGAAAAAATTATTGCATAGTTCTCATACGAATAATGGGAATAAACAGGATAACTGTTCATTTCCGGAGCAATTGCAATATGGAACTTCGGCAGGTCACTTTGACGGTAATACAATTCACTTTCGATTACGATATTCCTCTCTGTAATTCCACATTCCGGACAGGTGGAACGAGGTATTTTGCTGTCCTGAAAACAATTGACTGTGTTTTGCGGTTCGGCTACGGGCGGCAGCATGGTATTGATTTCCATCTGAAAATACCGGTCGGTAATCTCATTGCTGTCGCTGTCGATTATGGGGCGGAAAGTCACTTCACCTTTCAAGGCCACGGATTCCACGGCATCCCGAAATCTGGCGGAAACTACCGGAGGAACATGGTGAAAGTGAAGAAACATATAGTCCCGTTTAATTCGTGCGACCGGAAAGTTCAATTCTTTTTTCTGAAGATAACCCTGCCTTCTGCAATGATCGCATAATAACTTATACTCGAAAATTTCTTTCGGATTTTTGATCGGCAACTCAAGCCCCCGGGTCCAAAGAGTCTGCACGACAAATGGCGCCCGCCGCCGTTTTTCCCTGGCGGCGGCCAGTGCTTTTTTCCGATTGTCCCGGCCAGTTATCATGCGAAAAGATCGTCGGCCGGGGGTGGAGTTTCGATGACGTCGGCGAACTTCTTGACCAGCTCGTCGAGCTTGTCCTGATAATACAATGTGTTCTCGTCGCGCTCGGGCGGAGCGTCGGCCAGCAACCGGCTGTTGTCCACCACCGAGACTTTTTTCTTGACGCCGGTGATGTAGAACGACACCTGGTCGCCCGCGCGATAGTCGCGTCCGGAAGCGATGGCCAGTTCGTAGGCGGCGGAACGGCGTCCGGAACCGGAGCTAAGCTTGCGCTTGTAGACGTCCAGCGAATCGCCGAGGGTCTCGCTTTTCGCGAACTTATCCAGCGGCCATTCGCGGTTTTCGATGGCCGTTCGGTAACGGGTGATCAGTTCGGGGACCAGGCGGGCTTTTTCGTGCAGCAGCAGCGACACGATCTCGTGGATGAAATCGCGCTGGAACGGCTCAAGACCGCGCGATTTGAGCGCCGCACCGACCAGCGTCACTTCGCCCTTGTGGGTCAGCAGTGCGTAGTTTTTGCTCTTATAACCGAACATGGCGGGATACGTCGAGTCGAGTTCCACCTCAATGCCCTGCGGCAGGATTTTCTGGATCGCCTGCTGGAAATCGTCGGTTTTGTCCACGCCCGCAGGGGGCTGGAAGTAAATGCCGTCGGTATCCATTTCGATGACGGTGGCGCCGGACTGCTTGAGGAAATTCATCATCATGGTCAGGATTTCGCGGCCGCGCGCGGTGACTTTTTCCGCCATATTGTAGTCATTGAACGTGCCCATAGCGAAACCGAGGTAGCCATAGAACGAGTTGATCAGCACCTTGAAGGTGGTCTGCAGCGCATTCAGGCGGTCACGCTCGGCCGTGGTCGCGGCTTTGCGCTCGGCGTCCTTAGCTTCGAGGCGGAATTTGCGCAGTTCGCCGAGCAAACGCGGATACGCCTGCAGGCTGTCGCGCGCCGGTACCCACTGCTCCGCCAGGATAATCGAGGGGTACAGCGAGCGCACGTCGCAGTGCCAGACATTTTTGAATACGCCGCCCTCAAAGGATTCGGTCAAACCGCCCTCGAATCCGCGCGGCATTTCGCTGCGCGGGATGCTGCGTTTGTGGTTCAGATATTCGGAAATCAGCATCGAATCGATGGAAGTGGCATTGCCGCGCACCACGCAGTCCTGAAACTTCATCGGGATCAGTTGTGCCTGATGGAAATAACTCGGCAGCAGGATATTGGCCAGCGCGCGGGTTTCGATGACGTCATCGGCGGCATAAGCCAGCAGCGCCTGACGGTTTTCGGTCCAGTAGCGGCAGATGTCCTTGCCCTCGATGTAGGTACGGTCGGGCGCGGCCACACCGAAGTGGCGCGCCACGTATTTGAGGCCGTAACTGTCGAGGTTGCGATGACTGATGTCGTAGAAAAGCGTCAGGTGATACGTATCGACCACGTGGCGGCCGTAAATATCGTAACGGGTGTAGTTTACGGTGCGCTCGGCGGCGGAGAGGCGCGAATTGCGTTTGGCGATCAACTTGTTGTCGCGCCCGAGTTTCAGCGCCACTTTGTGACGCTTGGCGCGGGTCTCGATGAATGGCAGGTCGAAGCGGAAAATATTGTGCCCTTCCAGCACGTCCGGGTCGTATTCCTGAACGATTTTCACGAACGCTTCGAGCAGCTCTTTTTCGCTCATGTTTTCCTGCGAAAGAACTTTCGTTTCGCCATTGCTGAAGGCCAGGCTCATGATGATGATCTGGTCGCCCGCGCGCTCGGGATTGGAGAATTCGAACTCCGGTTCGACGATCGTCTCGATATCGAACTGCAGCCGCTTGAGATCGGTGAACTCCATATCACGGAACAACCGGATTTTTTCCGAAATCAGCAGTTGCTGGTACATGTCGGAAATCAGCCGGAAATTGGCGTTCGGCGACGACACGCTCTGGCCGGTGGTTTCCTTGAGGAACTTCATCGCGACATCGAGCTCTTTTTCCGACTTGAAACGCGCGGCGTAGCGGAAAAATGCACTGCCTTCAAGCGCGTCCAACTCGTAATCCACCTCCGCGCCGTTGAGCAGCGCGGCATCGGTCAGGAGCACAAAAGGCTGGAACCGGATTTCCGTCCGAACCCGTTTGCCGGCTTCATCGGCCGCAAACAATACCGCGCGGTCGTTTTCGGGCTCAACCGCCACGATTCTGCGGTGTGTCGATTCGGTGATTTTGTCCAGTTCCAGTCCCATCATTTTTTTATCTCCGCGTATAAGAGGTTAATCATTTTTTCGGTGGCGATCATGGCGGCCACGACCTGGTCGCAGTCGATACCGGTGGTGACCATGGGGGCGCAGTTCGCGCCGTTGTCCCAGGTGATGGTGGTTTCGACCAGCGCGTCGGTTTTGCCGCCCGGGGGGATGCGCACTTCGTAGTCAATCAGTTTGGGCAGGTTCATGCCGACCTTCTTCAGGGCCTTGCGCAGGGCTTTCATAAAGGCGTCGTAACCGCCGTCCCCGTGGGATTCGGCCTCGAGTTTCTCGCCCTTGAATTCGATGACAATGGTCGCGTACGGCGTTACGCCCAGTTTCGAGTAGATGCCGTAATCGAGGAACTTGATGACCTCATTCATGGGACTGCGCATAACGTCGGCGATGATAAACGGCAGGTCGTCCGGGGTGACGCTCTTTTTCTTGTCGCCGAGGCGGACCACTTCGCGCAGAACCTTCTCGCGGACTTCCTTGTCCAGCTCGAGGCCCATCTGCTCGAGGTTTTTGTCGATGGAGGCCTTGCCGCTGAGCTTGCCCAGCGCGTAGCGGCGCGAACGGTTGAAGCGTTCGGGCAGCAGGTCGTTGGCATAGAGATTGCCCTTTTTGTCGCCGTCGGCATGGACGCCGCAGGTTTGGGTGAAGACGTCGGCGCCGACCACCGGGGTATTCCAGGCGACGCGCTTGCCGGACATGGTCTGGACCAACTGCGAGGTGTGAAAAAGCTGTTTCTCGGCCACATGGGTCTTGCGATCGGTCAGGTCATGGATCAGCGGCACGATCTCGCTCAGCGTCTGGTTGCCGGTGCGCTCACCGAGGCCGTTCACGGTCACATGCACGCCATTGACCCCTTTCTTGACCGCGGCCAGCGAATTCGAGCTGACCAGCCCGTAGTCGTTGTGCCCGTGGAAGTCCAGCCGGATGTCCGGAAACGCCGAATACATCCAGTCGAGATACTTGTCGAGCTCCTGCGGATACAGGATGCCGAGGGTATCCGGCAGCATGATGCGGGCGACCGGGTACTTCAGGATTTCCTTGGTCATATTGTAGACGTAGGCGAAGTTTTCGCGCATGCCGCCGGACCAGTCCTCCAGATACACGTTCACGGTCAAGCGGCGCTCCAGCGCGTATTCGATTTCCTTGCAGACCTGGGCGTAGTGCTCGGCCGGTTCCTTCTTCAGCTGAATCCGGCAATGGCGCTCGGAGCCCTTGCAGAGGAGGTTGATGACCTTGCCGCCGGCCTCGCAGATCCAGTCGATGGATTTGCCGCCGTCTACGAAGCCGAGGATCTCGAAACGGTCGTCCAGCCCCTTTTGGGCGAAGCGCGAAATGATGCCGGTGATGGCCTGTTTTTCGCCCTCGGAAACACGGGCGGAGCCGATTTCCATGCGGTCGACGCGGACGTTTTGCAGCATGAAACGCGCGATCTGTTCTTTTTCGACCGGGCTGAAGGAGACGCCGGGGGTCTGCTCGCCGTCGCGCAGCGTGGTATCCAGCACTTCCACATATTTATCGAACCGGGGTAATCTTTTTAACATAATTTTTCCTCTTTGAAAACAAAAAAGCCATGAATATCTCTCGACAATCCATGGCTGTAAATTCAGTAATTATAATCTAAATAAAACGTCAACTTTTCTCCACAGCCATTACGAGCCCTTCCGCGGAGAGACGGAAAGACTCGCAAATAATGCCGATCAGAATGGCAATCAGTTTAAACGGGCTGTTGATAAAGCGCAACATAACGATTCCTTACTTACAATGTCATGAATATAACGCCGCCGAAATGAAATTGCAAACCCGGAAAGGGAATTTTTTATTCGTGGTTAAAGAAAGTTATTTTTTCGGGAGGAGTTCGGCGTGGTAGTCGTCGATGCAGCTGTAGGCGAGATAGCCGAAGGAAGCGGCAAGTTTCGCCATGGCGGCCTGATCGTCGCGCAGTTCGTAATAGTTGGGCGAGGCCCACAGGGCATAGACTTTGAAACCGTATTTTTTCTGCAGTTCATCCAGATTTTTCCGGATTTTGCTCACATAACCGTAGGCGCCGTCCTTTTTGTCGAAAAACTTCGGCTGGAAGTTTTCCCAACAGATAATATCGGCGTATTTGGCCATTACCGGCAGCGTGGCGTTGACCGTCCAATTGCCCACGAAAATAAAATCGGGGTACGCTTTGCGAAGGTCCTTCATCAGATCTTCGAGGCCTGTCAGCTGTTGCTTGCGTTGACCTTCCGGCAGTGTATGGTTTTCGATATCGGCCAGGGTATCCATGAACGCGCCGTCACAGCCGTAATCGATCAGCTCGGTTTTCGTGAGTTCGACCATGAGTTTGCGCCAGCCCGGGGTATTCAGGTCGATGGCGAAATTCTTCCCCCACGGCACCCAGTCCTGACCGTTGACTTTGATGCGCCAGGCGGCGGGGACGCGGTCCTTGTAATGGTGCCACTCGGCGATTTCCATATAGCTCAGGTAACCGATCACCACGCAGCCTTTTTCCTTAAGCTTGGCGATATTCTCTTTGGCGTTTTTGCCCATGGCATGGGGGTCGATGATCACCACGCTGTATTTGGCCAGCTCGGCCATTTCCCTGTCGCCCACTTTGCCGTAATACAGGACAAAATCGCGGGCGTTGTCCAGCTTCGGGCTGGCGGCGCACAAGGTTATGGCGGATAACAGGAAAAAAGGCACAAGAAGTCTTTTGAACATGATTTTCTCCGTATTTGATTTACGCTTTTTTGCGGACGCTGTCGCGCTCGATGATCCGGCAGCGTTTGGTGATCATCAGCCCGTCGGGGAAATCACCTCGAATCGCCCGCATCAGCAGCGCGATCGCCAGCGAACCGACGTTGCGGTCGGAAAACTGAAACGTGGTCAGCGGAACCGGAGCCGTCAGGCCGTCCGAAATATTGTCGCACCCCATCAGGTTCACGTCCTCGGGAATCCGGATGCCGTACTCCATCAGCGCCTCCATGACGCCGAGCGCCTGCAGGTCGGTCAGGCAGAAGATGGTATCGATTTTGCCGAGGCCGCGGTTGGCCCTCAGGTATTCGGTCATCTTTTTGCGGGCGCTGTCGCGGTCGCTTTTCGGATTTTCCAGGAACACATAATCCTTGCGGTCCAGGACGTGGGGCAAGGTGTTGACGCGGGGGTTCTGGTCCGACAGGTTCATGCCGACCACCAGCAGCTTTTTCATCCCCTGCTCCCGCAGGTAACGATAAGCCCGCAGGAACTCGATAGCCAGGTTCTCGACCACCCAGTATTTGTCGGCAAAGCGCAGGTTGTATTCGGATACGACCACGAAGGGCTTGCCTGCGGCCTTGAGCGGCGCGGTCAGTTTTTCGAAGACGTCTTCCATTTCAATTTCAAACGAACGGAAAATCACCGCCCCGTCGAAGTTATTCAGGTCGAATACTTCCGAGAGATCAAACACCGACACGCTGGCTTTCAGCTTCGCGGCTTCCTGGTAAATACCGTCTATCCGGCGCAGATTCATCTGCCAGTGGCGGCCGTCGCCCTCCGGCGCCAGGCGCGACACGCTCGGCATCAGCACGGCGATCCGGGCGAGTTCCTCCACGGCGGGCGGCTGGGATTCGGTCGGCGTTTTCTGCGGCGTGCGGTTAACGAATGTGCCGGAGCCCTGTTTCTTCACCAGCAGCCCCTCGCGACACAGCAGGTCAATCGCGCGGCGCAGCGTGGTAATGGAAATATCGTAATGCGAGAGCAGTTCCTTTTCGATCGGAATCTGTGTCCCCGACTGATAATTCCCACTTGTTATCCGGCTTTTCAGGTCCAGATAAACCTGCATATAACGCAGCGATGTGTTGTGTTTATTCATTAACATGCCAATCATTTTCGTTCAACCTTATAATATACCTGCAGTCATCCGACTTGCAAATATTTATTTTTTTCTTTCCATGCTGATAAATTCGGCGGGCTTGAGACGAAACTCCTTTTCCGTGCCGTCGATCACGGCTTTGAAGCTGCGCTCCGCTACGCAGTCCGAGTTCAGAAAATATACTTTTCCGGGGTACACCGCGTAACTGACCGCCCGGACGTCCGCCGCGGATTCCAGCGGCTTGATCGTGACCGCCTGCTCCACATCTCCGGCGAGTTTCGCCAGCATATTCTTGTAAAAATCCGCGGTGGAATTCTTGCCGGGGTATTCCTTTCCAAGAATCAGGATGACTTTGCCCTGGCCGCGCTGCTGCGACACGACATACGGTTTGCCGCCGACCGTGGCAAGGGTTTCGACCCCTTCGCCGAGCGCCGCGTCAGCAAGCTGCTCTTTGCCGAAAAGCTTGCTTTTGATACCGCCGAGTTTGGCCGCGGCCGGAATACCGCTGACTTCAGTGAAACCGGTCACTTTGACGTCGATCAGCGCGGAGAGATCGCCGCCGCCGATCAGGTCGCCAATTTCATAACGCTTGAATTCACGGTCGCGGCGCGTCGAAAAATGCGGCAGCGCGACGACCAGCGTGCCGCCCTGCTCCACATAACCGCGCAGCGTCGCCATCAACTCCGGCACCATGGTGTTCCAGCCGGGCAGCACCGCCAGTTTGTAGCGTTTGAGATCCGCCGGGCGGGTGAATTCGTCGAGCCCGACCACATCGGTCTGGCCGTAGGGCATGCCGCCGATCCAGTAATTCGCATAGGGCTTGAGCGCGTCGGCGAAAATCGGGGTGAAGACGTCGATCGCGGCCAGCCAGCTGCGCTCGGGGTCACTGTACAGCCACTGGGGCTCACGCTTGGCGGTTTTGTGCTGCGCCCAGGCGGGAAACCAGTTATGATATGCGCCGACCCAGGAGTCAAGGTTGCCGCGCAGCATGACGATATTGGTTTCGGGGGTGCCCTCCTCGCGTGGGTTGGCCTTGACGTACTGCCAGAATTCGTGCATGGTTTTGCGGTACTCCGTGGGAGCGTGGCCGTCGTACTCCTGCTTCTCGGAACCGACGGTGCCGTCCAGGTTGTAAGTATGCTTCTGGGCCTGGGTATGGGTGGCGCCGGATTCCAGCACGATGATGTTGGTCCCCATCATGAAATTGGCGTACAAACCGACTTTAAGCATGTCATATTTCTGCGTCGAACCGTAGGGCACGCCGAAGGTCTGCCACTCCTCGGCCAGCCAGCTGCCCCAGAATTCGGGCTTCCACTTGCGGGCCGCGCCGCGCATTTCGGCGGTAGCGTAATTGACGTTGTTGGCCCCCACCGCGTAGAGCTCGCTGCACATGAAATCCACGCCGCCCATCAGCTCGTAATCCGCCAGCGCCGAACCGGACGTGCTCAGGATATAGTCGTGGTTCCGGTGTTCGTTGACCACCCGGCGGTGAATGAAGCCGAAGAAACGGTCGCGGGCATCGCGCATATCGGCCTGGTCGGTCGGCATATTGATGGCGTCGGCGCTGGACTGCTGCTGGTAAAGATACCCCGCGTATTCGCCGATGTTGTTCTGCATGTAATTCCGCCCGAAAATCTCCTTGTACCTGGCGATGACCGCCGCCGGGTCGGAGCGGTAAATGGTCATGAACGAAATCTTGTGCGCCGGCAAACGCTCCAGAAACGCCAGACGGTCCTCCAATTTCTGGCTCCTGTCCCGCCATTGGATAAACAGATTGCCGAGGTCCTCGGAGATGAATTTGTCGTAGATCTCTTTCCAGTTGTCGGAATCATAGTAACAGATGCCGGTCAGCACGTCGTTGGAGGCGCGCGGAGCCGTCAGAACCTCGGCGCGGGGCGCCACGTCCAGCTCGGCGGTGACCAGACCGTCCTTGCGGGTTTCGATCGAGATTTTGACCTTGAATGGCTGCGGATCTTCCGCAAACCGGATGAAACAGACCGGCGCGCCGGATTCGCGCTTGAAATACCCCGGCACTTCGTAAGTGAATTTCACACCGTCATCGCCCACGGACGTCGCGTTGATGATCACGCCGCGGTTCACTTTGTCCACGTAGGAGCTGATGACCGGCCGCAACCCCTTCCAGACCTCAAAGGTATAGGGGCCTCCGGCTTGGCGATCATGCTGTAAACGCCCCTCGGAATCTCCAGCATTATGCCGTTATCCTTCGCCTTGGCGGGCAGTTTGAAAGTCAGCTTGCGCGGCACGCCGGAGCCGATGGCCCCGAGGTGCGAACCGGCTTTCCGCTCGGCGTCAAACGGCGATTTATTCTCGCCGTCGGAGATGTAGAGGCTCTCGGCGTCGCAGTGAACCGTCCACCCGGCGGTCTTGTTGTGAGCGGTGACATACAAGGTAATTTCGCCGGCCTCGACATCCTTGGCGGAGATCAGGTCCGGTGAAACCGCCACCGAAATGGGGGCGCAGAGGTTCACCTGTTCCTTGAACACAACTTCATCGGCCAAACCCACTACCGCAAGCAGCAGCAGAACAATTATTCCAGTCAATTTCTTCACGTCATTTCTCCTCAATATTTATCCCAGGTGTATTCGGTATTGACCAACTGCCCGCGGAGCCTGTCGCGCGTCCCGGCATGGCCGTCGGCGAACACCATATTGGCCCAGCCGGAGTGCGGATAACCGATCAGCAAATCGTCAGCCAGATACCAGGTCACGACCACAATCGCGAGGCTGCCGGAAGCAATCTGATTGTTCGAACGGGGAAAATCCTTGATATCGAATTTCTGGCTGGGATGGACAATTTTCGAATATTTCGCCCTCGTGCCGCTGTTTCCCCAGGTATATACCCCATGAATGCTGCCATTGACGCCGTAACTGCGGCGGGTCTCGAGCGTGACCCCCGAGGAAAGCGCGGTATGGGCATCGCATTGCAACATCTTGGATTTGGCGATATCGCTGCTTGTGGTGCCGACCTTGCCGAGATACGGGGCGAGGTTGCGGTCCCACGAAACACCGTCGCCCGGGCCCGCGGCAGCAGGTACCGGGACATCGTCGTAATCATTGGCATACATGAAGTTGGCCATGCCGAGCTGTTTAAGATTGTTGGTGCATTTCGAGGTACGCGCTTTCTCCCGCGCCTTGTTCAATGCCGGCAGCAGCATGGCAGCAAGGATTGCGATAATCGCAATCACGACCAGGAGTTCAATCAATGTGAAATTTCTTTTCATTTTGACACCCTTCTTTTATCCCTAGTGTATCTTGTTTCGTTCTAAGATATTTAAATCATAGCTATCTTTGTTACTATTATAACGTGATTCGTTAAAGAAATCAACAGCTGAAAAACATTTTTCGTAAAAAATTTAAAAAATAATTCATAACTATCTTTTAGCTATGTATGGTATTGAAACAATTATTGGACGTAATAGGCGAAAAGATATGAAAATGAGATTCCATTGATTGCCAGCCCCGACAATCAATAGTTTTTGTGTTTTGTGGACAAAAAAATATCAGAGGCCGTCGGCTTCCTGGACCATGCCGCGGTATTTGCTGAAAATCGCTTCCTTGCGGACGAAACCCAGGAATTCCCCGGTCTGCTCCACACATACCGGCAGCTGTTTGGCCTTAAAAACATCCATTGCAGCCAGCGCCCGCGCCAGATCGTCGTCCGGCGACAGACCGCCCTGCGGCTCGTCCATGATGTCAAAAGCCAGCAGGTAATTACACACTTCCGGGTTCAGCATGGCGGTGATGATTTTGTTTTTGTTGACGATTCCCAGCAGCTTGTGGTTTTCATCGAGCACCGGAAACGCCTCGTCGTCGTAGCGGTCCATCAGGTCGGTGATATCCTTGAACCTGGCGCCCTGCGCCAGCGGGTGGTAGTTTTTGTCGATGTTCAGCCGGATCGCCTGACGGCGCAGGATCGATTGTTCGCGGTTGTCGCTGATGAGGTTCCCCTCCACCAGCGCTTTGCGGTAGATCGAGTGCGGCTCGAAAAAATTGGCGGCAAAATAGGAAATCGACGATACGATCATCAACGGCACCAGCAGGATATAACTGTTCGTGACTTCCGCGATCAGGAAGATCCCCGTCAACGGCGCGCGCATTACCGCGGTAAACACCCCGCACATGCCCACCGCCACAAAGTTGAATACCTGCAAATGAACCAGTCCGCTCATGTTGATCAATTTTGCAAAAGCGAATCCGACGAAGGCCCCGATGAACATCGACGGCGCGAAAATCCCGCCGTCCCCCCCGGAATCCACCGTCAGCACCGACGCAATCACTTTGACGAAGATCGCCGCCAGCATCACGATCACGATGATCGCCGTCTCCGATGGGATCCAACTCAGCAGCGGCATGGCTTCGACAAAAGTTCCGAGCTCCTCATTGAACAGCGCAATGATATGCATATACCCCTGTCCGCGCAGCGGTGGAAAAATCAGCAGCAGAATACACAGCAGCGCGCCGCCGGTAAAAAGCCGCCGCCAGGGGTTGCGATAGCGCTCCTTGAGGATGTCGGACATCCGGTACGCCATCCGGATCACATACACCCCGATGATGGCGCAAGTAAGTCCCAACAGAAAATAGAACGGAATCGCCGTCAACTCCCACTTTTCATTGATCGCCGGGATGATCTGGTGTTCGCCGATGATCCAGCGAGAAATCACCGCTGCCACCGCCGACGACATCAGCATTGGAATCAGCGCCGAAACACTGAATTCCGGCAGCAGTACCTCCGCCGCAAAGAGCACACCCGCGATCGGACTGCCGAAGATCGCCGAAATCGCCCCCGCCGCGCCGCAACCGATCAGCAGGCTGCGTTTCTTGCGGTCGATACGGAACACTCCGCCGAGGTTCGAGCCCAGCGCGGACCCCGTCAGCACGCTCGGCGCTTCCAACCCCGCCGAGCCCCCCAGACCCACCGAGAGCGCGCTCGACAGCGCATGCGTAAATACTTCGCTGAACGGGATATTGGTCCGCTTGCGGTTCAAACTCAAAATCAGCGGGCTGAGGCTCTTCGCGTAACGCGGCCCCCCGAGGTACCGCTGCACCAGATACGAGAGAAACAACCCCACCATGGGCAGCACCAGCAATACCGCCAGCCACCAGTATTCATGGAGTTGCTTGGACGCCATGCTCCACTGAATCGAAAGCTTTTCCAGGTAGCCCACCATGACATGCAGCCCTGCCGCCAGCAAAGCGGTCAGCACCCCGATCAGACAGGCCAGCATGACCAGAAAGCTCTTTTCACCCCAACGCGAATACCAGAATGTCACCATCCGCAATATCACGCGCCGGTGAAACAGCCATAACAGTTTTTTCATTACCCCGCAACCTTATAATTAACAAATAATTATATGTAATATACCATCCCCGCGCCCATTGTGCAACAAGCTGAAGGAAATTTTACGGAAATTCGGCTTGATTTCCGCTGCTCCGGCGTTACTTTTATTACAACACGGGGGAATTCCATGTACGCCAGAGTAAAAAGTCACAAGTCGAGTGTCAAAACCGAAGAATACGACCAGCAGTTGCAGGAGGTCACCGCCCGGCTCGCCTCACTGCGCGCCAAGTGCGAAAAACTGCTCCAGGAACAGGGCCTTGAGCCCGAGGAAATCGCCCGCGTCCTGACCAATTACCGCGACTACGAAAACATGGACCACCGCGACCTGACCATCAAGAAAATCATGGCCGCCTACCGCAACCGCGTGATTCCGCTGCACGACGACTGGGCGAAACTCACCGCCGGCAGCCCGCACCGCAAAACCATCGAAGTGTTCGACTCCTACGACATCAAAAACCACCTCCGGAAACGCGGCTACACCTTCCACGGCCACAACAATTCCTGGAGCATCGTCACCTTCACCCCCGAGCAATGCGAACAGGAGCTGGAATTCCTGAAGTCGCAAAAAGTCGAAATCCGCACCGCCATCTGATTCAAAACTGAAGATTATATGAATAATCTCTCATCGCGTGTTCCGGGTAGAAATGCGGGTTGGGGCGAACTATTGGGAATAGAGAGAGGTTGGACAGTTTTTTGATGGCTTCCGCCGTGAGCAATTCTGCGGCGGCATTTTCTATAAACTTGGGATTATTGATGGCAAACTGAAGCGCTTTTTCCCGGCTGTAAGTATATTTCCGGACTTTTTTCACGGTCCCGTTTATTGCCGTATAACTGTAGAACCCGATATGATACAGCGATAATTTGGGCATCGCGCATTTGTCATATTTATGTACGTCAAGCCATTTCCTGATCTGATCCGAAGGATATAGCCCATATCCATTTTGCTTGCATATGAAACAGCTGATATACTGCAACCCGGTTGTGGGCTCAGAAGTCTCAAACCAGCACGGATGCTCAAAATCGTTGCTTGCCAGAATATCACCATCGGCAATATACGTCGTATTGATATCCACCACCAGCCCGGCCGTGGTCAGCAGGGCATTACCGAATACCTGATTTACCACAACACCCTCAAAATAGTTATGAATCGGCCTCAGAGTTTCGAATCGGTCCAACCATATCGGCTTTTCCGCCTGTGTACCTGCTACCTGCCTAGCTCTCTCTTCCTGGGCGGCATACTGCTTGCGAAGGGCATCCGGCAATGCTTCAAACGGAACCGTGCAGCTGCCTTTCGCGTGCACAATAACCACTCCCTGCAGGTTAATCGTGCTGACCTTGACATCCGAGTAAACCTCACCGGTTTTGAGCCTCCAGTCTTCCGCCCCCGCAAACCGGGGCAAAAGGACAATGCCGGCAACAGACAAAGCCAATAATAATTTCGATATTTTCATGATCAATCCTCCTTGTTTTCCGGCAACCGCCCTATTCGTACTGATATTAATAACGAAAATATCTCAACATTTATTGCACCCATTCGATAATCAGGATGATTTTTGCTAAAAAAAGTGGTGATTTCGGGCCGTTGGCGATGATAACGTGATGATTTCTGTTAAAAAAACGGTGATTTCGGACCATAGACTATTTGACAGAGCGGCAGTATAGTATATAACATGCAAAATTCCAGCATAAGGAAGCTGTATTATGAAAAAACGTATTGCTGCGGTCGTCACCGGCAAAGGTGAAGTCACAACCCGCAAAGTCGATCTGCCCGCCCTGAAGCCGAACGAAGCCCGGATCAAGGTTCACGCCTCGCTCATCAGCCCCGGCACCGAAATGAATCTGGTGAAGGTTCGCCGCGCCACCCCCGATGCCAAAGTCGATTATACCGTTTTCGGCTATTCCAACGCCGGGGAGATCGTCGAGATCAACGGCGATTGCGGCGGCTTGAAGCGCGGCATGCGCGTGGCCTGCATGGGCAGCGCCGCGGCCAATCACGCCAACTACGCCAACGTCCCGGTCAATATGATGACGCCGCTGCCGGACAATGTCACTTACGAACAGGCCGTTTATGCGTGCCTCGGCGCGACCTCGCTGCAGGCGATTCACCGCACGGCCGTCGAGCTCGGCGAATACGGCATGGTGCTCGGTCTGGGGATCGTCGGCAACCTGGCGGCGCAGCTGGCGCAGTTGAGCGGCGCGCGCGTTCTGGCCTGGGAAGCGATGCCGTCGCGGCTGAAAACCGCGGCCAAATGCAACATCAAAAACACCGTCAATTTCAAGAAGGCCGACCCGGTCAAGGCCGCAACCGAATTTGCCGCGCCCTACGGCATGGATTTCGCCGTTCTCGCCTTCGGCGGCGAGGCTACCGCGGCGTTCAACCAGGTCAAGGGATGCATGAAAATTTCGTCCGACACGCATGCGATGGGGCGGATCACGCTGGTCGGCGGCTGCTCAGTCAATATCGTCGGCGGTGCGGGCTGTGGCAACCTCGATATCCGCTCGTCGGCCCGAACCGGCCCCGGATATTACGACAAGGCGTGGGAGTACGGACAGGATTACCCGAACGCGTTCATTCAGTTCCATACCAACCGCAACCTGCGCGAGATCATCACGCTGATTTCGGAAAAACGCCTGCTGGTCGACCCCATGACCACTCACAAGTTGCCGCTGAGCGAAGTCGGCGCCGCCGCCGATCTGCTGATCAACACCCCGGACAAGGCCATGGGCATTGTGCTGGAAATGTCACACTGAGGAGATTGAAGCATGTCATTCAGAATCGGACTTGCCGGCCTCTGTACCTCGCACCCGGAATGCTGGGTGCCGATCATCCGCGACCTGACCGCTGCCGGCCTGGTCGATGTGGAAGTAACCGCAGCCTGGGATTCGGGCGAAACGCGCGCAGAAGGATTTGCCGCCGAGTTCTGCCGTCAGTTTGAAATACCGCACGCAATTGACAACCTCGCCGATATGCTGCCGCTGGTCGACGGTGTGATCGTCCACACCACCAACTGGGACCGCCATATCGAACAAGGCAAGCTTTTCGTCGAGGCGGGCAAGGCGGTATTTCTCGACAAACCGATCGTCGGAAACCTGCGCGACGCGGGGATATTTCTCGACTGGCTCAAACAGGGCAAACGCATCACCGGCGGCTCGTCGCTGCGCTTCACCAGAGAAGTCGCTGAACTGCTGGAAAAACCTGTGGAGGAACGCGGCGAGATCCACACGGCTTACGCGGCGATCGGCGTGGATGATTTCAACTATGGGATTCATGCTTATTCGCTGCTGTCGCAGCTGATGGGGCCGGGAATTCTGTATGCACAATTTTTCGACGCCTCGGTACAGAAACAGATTCTGCTGAAATGGAAAAGCGGACAGAGTGCCATTCTGACCATCGGCCCCACCAGTTGGCTGCCGTTCAATGTGACGGCGGTGACCAATAAAAAAGTGTATCAGGTGGGGGTTGACAATTCGCGTATTTACCGCAGTCTACTGGAGGCGGTACTGCCGTATTTGAGCGGCAAAACCGATACGGCTCCGTTGGATGCGGCGAGTATTCTGGAGCCCGAACTGGCAGCGATGGCAGCGCGGATTTCATGGATGAATAATGGTCAAAAGGTATTTCTGAGCGATCTACGCCTGGACGACCCCGGCTACGACGGCACAGAGTTTGCGCTAAGCTACCGCCGCGCCAGAATGAGCGCAAAATAGAGAATAATTACGAATTGCGAATTACGAATTACGAATTAAAAAGACATGCCGCCGGGTGCTACCCGGACGCAGTCCAGCGCGCGGATAGCGCTGGCCGCCCCTGGGGCGGAACAAAAATAAGCCGCGCAGCGGCGCTATCCTAAAATCTACAACTCACCTGAGAGCGAGGTTGAAAAAGCGCAAAGCTGATTTTTCAACATTGAGCGAAAAGGTGGAGCCATTATCGCCTTCTCGCTCAACATTGAGCTGAAAAGATAGCTACCGCTATATCTCTTCAGCTCAATATCGCTTCCAGGCAAGAGGATTGTATTAGAATAGCGCCGCTGCACAGCTTACATTTTACTCCGCCTTAGAGGCGGGCAGCGCTGTCCGCGCGCTGCACTGCGTCCGGGCAAGCGCCCGGCGGCGAGTTTATTTTCTTGAATTCGTAATTCGTAATTACTTTCAGATGTAGGGATTCGTTTGTTTTTCGCGCTCGATGGTGGTGTACGGGCCATGGCCGGGATACACCTTCAGTTCGACGGGCAGCGTCATGAGCCGTTCGCCAATCGAATCCATCAGGCGGCGGTGATTGCCGCCCGGCAGGTCGGTACGTCCGACCGAACCCGCAAACAGCGTATCACCCGAAAACAATACCGGAAATTGTTTGAAATAAAAACAAACCCCGCCCGGCGTGTGCCCCGGGGTTTCGATAATCTCGAAATCAGCCGATTGATATGCCGTGTCCGGCTGCGGCAGGTCCGAGGCCGGCGGCAGCCACGGCGGCAACGCATTGGCCGGACTGAAATAAAGATCGTGATCACGTTCATGCAGATAGACGGTCCGGACACCAAGCTTCTTGGCGGTTTCGCCCACCGCGCCGATATGGTCGATGTGCGCGTGCGTCAGCAGAATCACCCGGTTCGTGCAATTGAAACTCTGGGCCAGTTGGACGATGTTGTCGGCGTCGCCGCCCGGATCGATGATATACAGCGTCTGCCCCACGGGCACCAGATAGCAGTTTACTTCCAGCATTCCGACGGGTTCTGTGATGAAATCAGCCATGAGTCAGTCCCGTTTATCGTCTGTTGCCGAAGATTCGGAGCAACATGATGAAAAGGTTGATGAAGTCGAGATAGAGGTGGAGCGCGCCAAGGATGGCGATTTTCCCCACCGTATCACGGTCGCTGGAGCTGTCCATGGAAACGCTCAGGTTCTTGATTTTCTGCGCGTCAAAGGCGGTCAACCCGGTGAAAACGATGATCCCGATGATGGTGATCACCCACTGCAGCGCATTGCTTCCCATAAATATATTGACGATCGAAGCGACGATAAGCCCGAACAGGGCCATGAGGAGAATGCTCCCCCAGCTGGTCAAGTCGCGCTTTGTGACGAACCCATAGATGCACATGCCCCCGAACATACAGGCGGTGACCAGGAAGGTCGAGGCAATGCTCGCCGGGGTATAGGCAAACAGGATCAGCGAAAGCGTGATGCCGCTGACGATGGAATAAATGACAAACAGTACGCCCGCCACCACGGCGTTGATGCGATTGATGCCCCATGAGATCGCGATCACCAGACCGAATTCAAGGATAACCAGTCCGAGAACCGATCCAGGGTTGGTCTTGACGGCCTGTTGAACCGAGTCGATGGTGAGGACGGCCCACGCAGCCAGCGCGGTCAGCAGCAAGCCGCCGCACATCCAGCCATAGACCTGATTGATGAAGCTGATAGTGACCGCTTCGCTGCGCCGGGTTCCGAGTTCGCGGTATTCTTCGCGATAGTTATCGAAATTAGACATTAAAATTTCTCCTGTTTTAGTTGGCAATCATACTATTAAGATATATATTATTGCCGAAAAAGCAATCTGTTGTGGAGAAAAATATGCGTCTAATTTTATCATTGGCCCTCTGTATGGCCTTTCTGCTCCCGTGCCGCGGCGACGATGCAGCGCCGGATGATGATCAGGCCAAGTATCGTGCGCTGGCGACTTTTGCGGCTGTGCTGGAAATGGTTCACGGCCGCTACATCGACTCCGACAAGGTTTCTTATGAACGGCTGATCCAGGCGGCAATCAAGGGCATGATGCAGGACCTGGATACCTACACCGGGTACGAAAGCCGGGAACAGCACGAGGAGAGCGTCCGGGTGTTGGGCGGCGAAACGGTCGGCGTCGGGATCGTGGTCAACAAGCGCCGGGGCGAACCGTTGGAAGTGATCACGCCGCTGGAAGGCTCGCCCGCCGAGGCCGCCGGCATCAAAGCCGGGGCGCATATCCTGAAAATCAACGACACCGAGACCAGAAACATCACGCTGCAGGACTGCCTGAAACTGATTCAGGGCAAGCCGGACACCGCGGTGGAGCTGACAATACAGAACCGCGGCGACGAGAAGCCGTCTTCGGTGACGCTCAGCCGCAAAAACATCGCTTATGGCTCGATCCCGCCGCACGGCGTGAAGATGGTCGAAGGCGATATCGGCTATATCCGGATCATGGTTTTCAACTCCAACACCGCCAAGGATTTCGACCGGGCGCTACGCAAGCTGAAAAGGACCGATGGCGGGCTCAAATCGCTGGTCGTCGACATGCGCAACAACCCCGGTGGACTGCTCAATGCCGCCGTGGACCTCTGCAGCCGGTTCCTGAAGCCGGATTCGGTGGTGCTCTATACCTCCTCGCGGGAGGCGGGCAGCGAAGAAGCCATCAAATCCTACGAAGTCAAAAACGGTGTCGACCCGGAAGTCAAGGTGGTGGTCCTGATCAATGAATTCAGCGCATCGGCCGCGGAGATTTTCACCGGGGCGCTGATGGACAATAAACGCGCGGTCAGCATCGGTGCCCGGAGCTTCGGCAAAGCCACGGTGCAGAACATTCAGGAACTGCCGGACGGTTCCGCCATCCGGCTGACCATCGGCAAATACCTGACGCCATCCAAGAAGCCGATTCAGGGAATCGGTATCACCCCGGATATCACCGTGACGGTACCGCCCGCCGAAAAGGTGGCGCTCTATTCGCAGCTGGCGATTTACCCGGGCGTGGTCAAACCGGACATGCCGGACGCACTTACCGATGAAGCCCTGGCCAAAGCCGTGGAAGAACTGAAAAAACCGGCAACCCCGGAAACGCCCTGACCGCGAAAATCGATCTTTCTTTGTGATTCTTCCCGGAAATTTCCGTGCCTTCCGTGATTAAAATTCCCCCGGTCCGTTCCCTCAAATCCGGTATAGCGGCCAACTTTTTTCGTTTAGGGTATTGACATTGCCCGGATCGGTTGTATAATCATAGTAGAACAAGTCTGTCAGGGTACAAACCCGAGTGAAGAAACTCACAACCATACGCTTAGATGCGTGACAGACGGGAAGGAGAGCCGTTCCGGAGCCTGTAGAGGTTGAAGATGTAGAGTGTGTTGGAGGCCCGGGACCACTGAAAACTCTCCTTCCTTTTCATTTTTATCCATAAGCATTCCTACAGCTTCACTTCTTATTCCGTTATTTCTTTAACCCACTATCTCCGTGGTTAATCCCTTCTGTTTATAAAGACTGAGGTCGTTGCCGTTGTTGCGTTCGTGTTAAAAAAAATTCTTTTGCGGGTATTGACAATTTGGAAAAAGCCTGTATAATAATTTGTGTAGCGTTAAACAAATACAGGTTTACCCATGATTAAACTGGAACGAAAAGCAACTTTAAAAGACGTGGCCCGGGAAGCCGGACTCAGCGTCATGACCGTTTCTTATGTTTTGAACGGCAAGAAGTTGAATCATGCCAACGAAAAGAACCGCGAGCGGATTTTCGCCGCCGCCGAGAAACTGAATTACCGCCCGAACCTGCACGCGCGCCGTCTGGTTACACCGAAAAATAATATCATCGGATTGCTGATCGACAGTCAGGCGCCGATGTTTTATAAGGACGTGATGTTTGAGCTGGAGAAGCTCGCCTTCGCCAAGGGCTACCGTCTCCAGATCGGGATGATGCACGAGAGCCTCGACTCCATCTGCCATTATATCGACGACTTCCTCGGGTCCGGCATCGACAGCGTCATCTGCCTGTCGCACAATTACCCGGACTTCGGCGCGCAGGTGCCGGCCATGTTCGAGCCGTTCAAGCATGTGGTATTTCTCGAGGAGCCGCAGGCGCCGACCCGTTTTCCGGTAGTCGTGGCCGATCACTACACCAATTATTTCAACGCGGTAAGCGAGCTGTTGAAGCGCGGCCGCCGCCGTATTTTCAGCTGCCGGGCGCATTATCTGGACAAGGCCTACAGCGAAGGGCGGCGCGGCTTCTTCGATGCGTACAAGGCCCAGGGCATCCCGGCGGAAGATCATTTCTGGTGGGATTGCGATAACGGCCTGTGGCCGGATTATGCGAAAGCGGAAAAAGAACTGAAGCGGCTCCTGCCGGAAAAACCGGACGCGCTGATCGTCAACACCGATGAGACGCTCTTCTGGTGCCTGAATGTCCTGTGCGACCAGGGCTTCCAGGTGCCGCAGGATATCGCGTTGTTCAGCGCCAATCTCGGCCGCTACGGCAAGGCGGCGCGGCCAAGTTTCTGCGGATTCGATTACAATTCAGCGGAAATGGGACAGCTGGTCATCGATCACCTGCTCGATTTCATGGAGCCCGGGAGCGATGCGGCCCCGCCGCCTCATAACCTGGTCCGTGCCAAACTGTTCTGGGGGAACTCATGTTAAATAAATATCAAGATCATTAAATCGGAGGATAAAAATGAAAAAATGTTTTACACTTATTGAACTCCTGGTTGTTATTGCAATCATCGCAATCCTGGCGGCCATGTTGCTGCCGGCACTGAACAAAGCGCGGGAAAAAGCTCACGCGTCATCCTGCATAAGCAAGCTCAAGCAGCTTGGAGCGGCAAGCGTCATGTATGCGGACGACAATAACGGATTCATGCCCGGGCGCGGAGTCTGGCCGGAATATGTTTTCTGGACCAACCGGGTCGGCCCGTATCTGGGAATTCCCATGCGGACCAGTTCCAGAGGCGATAACATTTTCTATACCGACCGGGCATATCCGATATTCCGGTGCGCTTCGGTCACCGACAGTGATGCCGACAATGATCTGGCTAATTTCTGTATCGAGACCAGGGCAGCGTACGGCACTAACGGCTCGGGCTATGGCATCAATAACCGCGCAGCAACCATGCAGGAGGCGAGCGGTGCCTTAATCACTTCGGCCGTAGGTTGCAAGGTCAGCCGTTGTACGCGTCCGTCGCAGGTATTCTGGCTGTTCGATATGGGTGCCAAATACGCGGCTGCGGACTTCAATACGCCGTTGCGAGTCGGTTACGTACACAGCAGCATGACCAATGTGTCGCATCTTGACGGAAGCGTCAAGCCGTATCCCCGCAACATCACCTGCAATACGGTCAGCGACCCCGAATATTTGAACTGGAAACCATATTAATCTACAAGGAATGCATGACATGAAAAAATTCGGATTTTATCTGACTGTACTGTTGGCCCTTATCCTGATGGGCGCCTCGGCTGAAACAATCACTCTCAAGCCCGGAGAATATCCCATAACCACAAATACCACCTATGATAAAACCGTTGTATTTGAGCAGGGGGCGTATCTGACCATCGCCCCAGATGTTACCGTCACCTTCAACCAAGGCTTCACTGCCGGAGAATGGCACATTTTCCGCGGCAAAGGCAAAATAGCGGGGGTGCGGAAGCTCATTCCTGAGTGGTTCGGAGCCATCGGCAATGGCAAGGCCGATGATACGGAAGCTTTGCAGCGAACGCTGGACTCCTGCCGGGACCAGGGATTCGGGGCGGGTGCCGGCAATGTGATTGTCCTGAAAGGTATTCACCTGGTCGGCAGCCTGAACGCCGATACCACGTATTTGAATATTCATTCGGAAAATGCCTGGCTGATTGCCAAACCCGCCGGAAATTATCCTTATCTGATCCGGTTCAGCAAGCACTTCTGCAAAGTCACCGGGACCCTCTCCATTGACGGGAATTACAATCTTGGTTATGACTGCATGATCAATGTCAATACGCGTCACTTCATCGGAAATGACATCGTAATCTGGCGGGCGAACCTCGCGTGGCTTTTCGGTGATCGCTCCTGGGCGACCAGCGGCAAACCCGGCGATGCGGAAAAGGGCGACAGCGAAGTCCAGATCAATGGCGGCTCAACGGTGCATTGCCTGCGTGGAGTGGAAGCGGTCGGTGCCAATACGATCATCCATTTTAACAATGCTCATATTTATTCATATCCCTGGACCTTGCAGGCAGGCGACCCCCGCAAGGAAGCCTGGGAAGCGGCGGATTCGACGCTGGTCAGGAGCATTGGCAGCCTGATTTATTTCACCGGCGGCGGCCTGGCGAATTTCACGTCCAAAGTACCGTTAATCGAAGTTCAGCCGATCCGCTGCACCCAGCGCGAATATTTCAGCAATTACGGAGCGGTATCCGTGGCCAACACGCATATTGAGTCCGGCAATCTCTTCGCCACGGCCAATCCCAATAAAATTCCGAATCAGGATTACCAGGGCAATCCCACGGTACAAGACATGATCAGCTTGACGATGACCTCATGCGGAGGATACCTCAGCGGCGGCAATGCCATATTGATCAACACCGACCCGTTATTCAGTGGCGGTATTGTGGTCGATAACTGCAATTTTTATGCTTATCACCGCGATGCCCCTCTGGCAAAAATCGGCAATCCCAAAGCATGGATAAAAATCGACGAATACAGTGTCAACGACAAGCATTCAAAAGGCATAAATTCCGTCATCGGCGGCAAAAGAATCTATACCGAATATAAGATATCCGAGGCCGGCGCCCGACCACAAGCCCGGTAAAAAAAGGGCACTAAAAAAGCCGGAGATTTCACCAATCTCCGGCTTTTGCGTTTGTGGGTAGAATTACTTCATGATCGGGAAGAGCTCGTCGGCCATGCGCAGCGCGGTCTGGGCGATTGCGTCCTTGGCGGCGATGATGTAGGTCGCCCCGGCAATCGTTTCCTTGGTCGCCCCGGTGGCCAGGAGTTTGCGTTCACCGTTCTTGAGCTGGTAGATACTCAGTTCAAGCCTGGCGGTGGCACTGGTGAATTTGTGGTAAGTGCCGGAATTGCTCGCCACGGCTTCGCCGACGATCTGGAAATCCGCATCCTTGGCGCTCTCGGCCACGGTGAAATCGAGCAGCAGCAGCAATTTCTTCAATTCAGTCTCGGCGGCGGGATCAGGCACCATGATGCTGATATCTTCCCGGACTGCGACATGGACCTTGCGTTTTTCGCCTTTGAGCGACTTCGACAAAGTATCGGCTACGGAAAGAGAAGTTTTTTCCTTCGGCAGCAGTTTGGAACTTTGTTTTTCCAGAATGTCGAGGATTTTCTTGGCAAGCTCGGGGACCTGGTCCAGGTAATCGGCCGTGGCCGAGGAGACGCTGGCGGCGCGAACTTTGCTGGTTTCGGTGCCGATGATCTTGGCGGTCAGGTAACTTTTGCCGTCGACCTTGAGCAGCGATCCGGTGATCAGGATCTTGGCGCCGGTCAGGCGGCCCAACTTGTTCTGGCTCTCGGAGTCGACCAGTCCCACAGATGACAACTGCAGTTCAGTCAGTATCTTGTCCAGTTCGGCACGTTCCACCATTTCGATATCGGCATTGCCGAGTTGCTCGGTGAGCAGGTCCGCCACGGACCGTCCCAGTTCGTTATTTCTGGGGTTGGGATCACGGCTCTCAAACGCCAGTACCGCGGTGGTCGGCACCATCAGCGTTTTTTCCTCCTCTGCACTCCAGGAGCAGAGGCACAGCCCGATCAGCATTGCTGAGAGGATCTTCTTCATTTTCCTTTCTCCTTTGTTATCGTTTGCTTTATCAATAAAACATCTTCAATATTCGACAGGTTAAATTCCGGCGCCAACACAATAACCCGTCGATCATTGTTTTTCAATTCCAGATAAGCGGCGCTGCCGTTAATATCTGCAATCTGTTCCTCTTTGTTAAGTATGACGCCAAGAGAACCGGAAATCTTAGCGGTGCATAAAGAAATCGCCTGCCAATCGCCGCTGAGATTCATCGGGAAATAATTTTTTTCCGTGAAAAGAAAATTAAGCTCGGCGGTACATTTGGCCAGGGTGTCGGCAAAAATAATCTTCTCTTTGCCGGCCGGCGGCACGGCAACGCCGTATGCCTTCAGCGCATTGGCAATCGTTCTCTTCTCCATATCGATTCCGGCCGTGACTCCGGTCAGAATTTCCGGGGAATAGAGTTTCACTTTGGTGGTGGCTTTGTCGGACTGCAGCGTGGCGTCCAGAACCGTGCCGGGGTCCATTTTCGGCAGGTCTATGATGATTTTGCCGTTCTCCGCGACGCCCATCGCCAGCACCCGCCCATGAGTGGCCGTCAGCTGCCACGAACCCTCGCCATCGACCAGCTGCTGCTTGCCGGTAAACAGATTCAGCACGTCACCGGAGTACAGCATTGCGGCGGTCATACCCAACATCAGACCAAGCATCCATTTCATAGTTCACCTCACTTTTTGTCGCTGATGGCGATTTCGCCATTGATCAGTTTACGGATTTCTTTTGCCGAAACGGCGACGGCGCTTTTGTCGCCGAAAACATTCACTATATTGTGTTTCGACAAGATCTTGCCACCGGCATCGGTGACATAAAACTGCAGATTGATGACCCCGCTTTCCGAGCCGGGCTCGAATTCCAACCGCAGCAGTTTAGCCGCCTGCGCCAGTTTATAACTTGCGGAAGTCAGCTGGCGCTCCTTCAGGACTTTCTCCAGATATGTGCGCTCCAGCATCTGAAGTTCCACGTATTTCATCAGCTCTTTTTCGATATCCGAAACCATCGGATTAATCATGCCTTTGTATTTGCGCGGCACGCCGATATCCCGCACCGACACGATCGAAAACAGGATCGGATTTTCCACCTGCTGCCGCTTGATTGCCCGCCGCGTCAGGCTCAGCGCCTCCTCGAGGTTTTTGTACGCGGCGTTCTCCAGCCGGAACCCGTTCCTGGCATTGAACGCCAGCAGGTTTCCGCCACGGACCAGCACGAAAATATCGCAATGCGGGAAGTAACGCCCCAGCTGCGACTCGGTCAGATTCATTTCGCTGAGCTGGTGCTCACGCAGGATTTTGTCGATCTGGCCGCGCTCGTACAAATCGACCTCATCCGAGATTTCCGCCGTCAGCAGAGCCACCGTGTCCGTATCGCCGAACACCGCGACCTTGACCTCCGCCGCTCCCAGCCACATGCAGCACGACAATATCATCAGCAGCGAAATTCTCATTTCCGTTGGCCTCCTTTCTTCGGCTTTACTTTGAAATACCGCGAGGGGGTCTGGTAAATGACGCTCTCGTCCCGCTCGAAAATGAGGCGGCACGGCGGCAGCAGCAGCATGGGCGATTTCGCGAAATCCGTCAGGTTTGCGCAGATCGGATTGTAGCCGGAGCCCCACAGGCGGCCCCCGTGAATCAGCCACGGCGTTCTGAAACTTTCCGAGAGGCCGTCCATCCGGTACTCCGCCGCTTTGCGGTTGAACGATATGAAGGTATGCGGTTTACCGTCGGCCGGATCGATCCGGGTGATCTGGCTATCCGCCAGCACATACATCATTTTCTCATCCGCCTGATACCAGAAATTGAACTCGCTGCTGCGGCGAAAACGGGCCATTTCCATGAATTCGTCCCGGTCGAGCCGGTAGCGGAAAAGGATGATCTCCCGGTTCATGGCCACCATGAACCATAATTCATTGCCGTTGTACGCGATCAGGCTGCAGGGGATGCCCTTGTTCTGTTCCGCGATGTTCGTCTTGGTGCTGCGGGTGGTGTTGAAATGCACCCGCCGGTCGGAACCGTCCATTTTGGCCGAGCTCAGCGAGATATCGGCGGGCGGCCCCACTTCCGCGCCGCAAAGGGTGTAGATCCGGCCCTGGACGATGGCTGTGTACAGCGGCGGCGAGTCCAGGAAGTCCTCAATGAAATGCCACGAGGATTTCGCGCGGTCGTAAACCGCCAACGTCGAGGACATCGAGTACACGATCCACTCGTCCGATACCGCCAGCCGCCTGGCGCGCAGCATGAACCAGTTGCCGCGCATGTAATAATCGCCCATGATCGGGGTTTTCACCGGCGCGCTTACGGAACCATCCTTGCGCCAGATCCCCAGCAGCAATTCCGTGGCCGGCCGGTCTACGGGAACATCTCTCAGCATCAAATACAAATCCCCGTTATGCTCGGTCATCTCAACGCAACGCAAATAGCCCGGGTGATTGAACAGTTTCTGCCAGTCCAACGTCTCGATCTCAAACGCGTTGTTGATTTCATTGAAAAGCCTGATCTGAGCCGGGCTGCGCACCTCCTGATTTCGGGGGAACAGGTTTTCGACCGGGCTGATAAAGCTGTTGGCCACGGAATTTTTGCACATGCGCTCGTGGTTGAATTGCTGAATCTCCGGCACGCGTTTCAACAGCGCGTCATAATCCCTGGCGTCGAATAACCGGCGGAGCGAATCCCAGGTCGAGGTCTTATTGGTTTTCTGACGGTATTTTTTCAGTTCAAATTCGGCGAGCCCGCGTTCATGGACCCACCATTGACAGAAATACATGTCGACCCGGCTTTGCATGAAGTTGCTGTTCGGCGAATCCGAAGGCGCGTTCAGTTTCGGGTTGATTTCGTCGAGTTCCCGGAAAAATTCATCGATGAACTTGACGAATGTCTCCTTGTTCCGTGGAGCATTCACCGCTTTGCGCATCATTTTCAGGTGTGCCGCCTGGATTTTCACTTCTTCGAAGGGGCTGTTTTCGGCCATTTTCAGGTACTCGTCGGTGCCGTTCACATAGTCGATGATGACCTGGTCGTAATCATTGAACGGATAATTCGGAAACTCGATGCGGTGTATGCCCTGCCAGTCGATCTTTTTGGCGGCGGCGGCGAGCTGGTTCGGATTTTTGCGGACGAAATCATGGGCATAACGCAGAAATTCCAGTTCCTCGCGGTAGCGCCCCTTGAGCCACGCGGCGTAGTCGAAATAGAGGTCGCAAGTATTCGAGCGTTTGATGACAAGCGAATAAGACTGCAATTCATTGACCGAGTTGATCCCGTCCGATAAATCATAATTGAACCACAGCCGCCGCTGTTCCTCCTTGACCAGCGGGCGCCATTTCTCGCAGAACTTCGCCATCGCCTGCATTTCGGGTTTGGTGATGCTGCGCGACAATTGATTGATAAACGATCCGGAAGAGAACGGATTTGAATACATCGGCTGCTTCGAAGCGGGAAATTCTCTGGCGAATTCCGCCACCCGGTCAAACTGTTCATTCAGGGCGGCGACCCGGTCGGTCCAGCTCATTGTCTCAAACAGCCGGGCACGTACGGTCAGGTCGTTATAGCGGTATGTCTCATTATTCGGTTCCAGGGCGACGGCGGCGGCAATTTTTCCCGCAGCAGCCCTGATTTCCCGGCTTTTCAATAATTCCTGATATTCCTTGAAATACTGCGCCGCCTCGTTGCCATGCAGCAACAAGCCAAAAAACAGAGTACACAGCAATAAATGATATTTCATTTTACTTCCTCTTTATGCGAAAATAATGATAGTAATTCAAATAAATCATTTCGCCGGACGCCTCAAACATAAACGAACTGCGCGGCACCAGCAGAAAAGGCGATTTCTCCGGATCGTCGAGGTCAAATACCGCCGGAAAGTTTCCGCCCACCCATACCCGGTTGCCAATTACCATATAGGGATACGACAGCCATATGCCGTAGCCACCCTCGAGGTGGCAGAGCGTCTCGGTCTTGTCGCCCGAAACGGTCGTGAGCAAGCATTGAACATTGCCGGTTTCGGAATCGACCCGGTAAATGTTGTACCCGCCGCCGTGGCCGAGTGGATAAAGATATTTTCCTCGCTTGCCCATATAGGACCTGGCCGCGTCCGGGATGGTCGCCAGCCGCTCAATTTTATCCTCATCAATCTTCAACTTGAATATACCGCTTTTTTTGTACACATCGGTCAAGAGAAAAGCCAGTTCGTTGTCATTGAGAACGGTCAGGCTCGAATACATGCCTTTCAAACCATCCGGCTCGCTTTTCTTTTCACTGCGGGCGTTGTTAAAATGAGTTTTCCGCTGCGAACCGTCCGGCAGCATCGAGATCAGCGACGCCGGAATATCCTGCCGGACGCCGCCGCAGAGAATGTAAATCCGCCCCTGCGCAATGACCATGTCAAGTACCGGATCGCTGAGGATATCGTCGATCACCTGCCAGCTCTCCGCTTTGCGGTCGTACACGGCGATTTTATCGGCTCCGTTTACCACGATATAATCGTCCGACACCGCCATCGGCACTTTTTCATCCCATGGCGTATAGCTGCCACGCACCAGTTCCTTCCGGGCCAGGGGAATTTTCCGTACAAAGGACGAATTCAGTTCGCCGAGGTACGACGTGGTCGGGAAGCGGCTGTCCTCCTCTTTTTCGATCAAGACCAGGAATATCCGGTCTCCGGATTGCACCGCGCCGACGCAGGCCAACACCTTGGCCGTACCGGTAAAGTCCTGATATTTGCCGTAATCGATTTCAAACGCGCCATTTACAGCCTTGAAGAATTCGGCGCTGTTCAAGACGGGGATGGACTGATAAGTATTGGCAAGAGGGTTGTCATGGAACCTTTTGAGGCTGTTCTTCTGCAATTCGGCCACGTAAGGCAATAACTCATCGACCGTCGCCCCCGCATAATGCAACCTGGAAATAATATTTTCCACCGTTTCCCAGGCCGTGCCCTCGGGCAGGCTCTCCAGGTAACGATCCAGGCATTTATAAACGAATCGGGTTTCATGTACCTGAAAACTGATCATCGTGATCATGGCAAAACCAAGATGCGGCCGGTAATCGCGTCTCCGGTATTTCAACGGATTCAGTTTGTGGTCTTCGGCGAAATATTCCATCAAACACGCAGCAATCTGCTCCCGGTCCGGCGGCAATTCGCCGAGTTTCCGCATGTAACGAAGCTGCAGGGCGAAACGTTTCGTTGACTTGAACGGTCCTTTTTCAGCCAACTCTATATATTCATCGGTCGACTTCAAATAATTCTTTATTTTTCCAAACAACTCGGTTTCCTCACGCATCTGACCGAGATCAGTCATATTATGCTGCTGGACAATGGCTTCGATCTTTGCCATCTGGTCCGGATTTTTGCGGGCAAATTCAGTCGCCTGTTTGAGAAATTCCAATTCTACCCGGTACCGCCCCTCATACCATCTCTTATAATCGCAATAATAAGAAAACCGGTGCCCTATGATCACACAATCCGAATAATGCTCCAGTTCCTTGAAGTCGTTGATTCCGTCGCTCAAGTCATGAGGGTACCAGATTTTTTTCATTTCCTCATAATTTAACGGACGATATATATCGAGAAATTTTCCCATCCGCTTCCGCTGTTCGTCGGTAATGTACCGCAAACCATTAGTAGAGTCATATTGGATGGTCTCATGACCATAAAGCGGCTTTTTGCAGTCCGGGAAATCCTGTTTGAACCGCTCGATCCGGGCCAGGTCCTCATACAACCTGGGGATGCACTGCTCCCAGCCCAGGCTGCCGGTGATCCGTGCCTGACATTTCAGTTCCTCGTAACGGTAAGCGACATTGCCGGGCTCCAGCGCGATTGCCGCCTGCAGCTTCGGATACGCTTCGCCATGCTTGACGCCGTTTTTCAGCGCCTCGCGGTATTCCGCAAAATATTGCGCCGCCTCGCCCCCCGGAACCAGGCTAGTCAGACAGCATAACAATATTATGAGCGTATTTTTCATTTCTTGATTACTTTACTCTTGATGATGAATAAATAACTGTACACAGCATAACCCACACTGCCGTCGCCCAGCGCAAATGCGACCGGATTGGACATCGGCAAGTATATGTTTCTCTGATCATCTGGTTTTTCCAAACTAGTGACCCGCGAATTGCCCAGTTCCCACAGCAAATCTCCCGCGACCAGATACGGCTCGCGCAAAAACATATTTTTCAGTAAGGGGACTGCATCTTTCGCCCGTCCATTCCGGGCATTCGTCAGAATTTCCTCGATGGATTTTTTGCCGGGGTCGATCCGGTATAAACTGATATTGTTGATGTATTGGATTCCCAGATAAAGGCTTCCCCGGTGAAAATTCATTCCCCGGTAACGTCCATCCGGCAACTCGGCCAACAGCTGGAACCGGTTTGCGACAGCATCATAACAGAAAATAGACGAAATTCCGGCCACGATCAGCTCATGGTCACCGATCGCCAACAGGTCGTAAAACGTTCCGGCGCTTTTGTCAATGCCGTTCTGATCGCCTTCACGGAGACTGCCGTAGTGGAGCCGGCGGTCCGTGCCGTCGGCTTTCATCGACTTCACGGTAGAATCCGCCCCCGCGTGTTCCAACAGATAAATCCGCCCGTCCGTTACCGCCAGCCGGATAACTTTATTACCGATGAAATCATCGAACTGATTCCAGGAACGGTTTTTCACGTCATAAACCGCCAGGACCTCGTCATTCGACAAGGCGACAAAATCGCTTGAAGCAGCCACGGTATAGCCAAAATTCGCACGTGAATTCGACTTAAACGGCGTTTCAATCAGTTTCTCCTTCGAAAGTTCCGGTTTCACGAATCCCAGATAGATGGCCGCAGGCACCCGCATGGTTTCGGCGGCGCCATTACGGATTACCCTGGAGGTACTCCCCGGATATTCATTCTGCAAAACCAGGCAAATGTTATTTCCCTGATTGCAGGCAGCGATCATATTCAGGTTGAAAAAATGCCGGAACAGTTCCCGGTAGTTCCGGTATTGGATATCGAATCCGGCATTGGCCTGTTGAAACAGCGCCTCCGCTTCCGGAGTGATTTTTTTGCCGTCGGTAAAAATCCGGCCTGCCTTCGAGAAATCGTTTTCATTTTTCGGCGCCGCCGCGGGAACGCTTTGAACACTTTTTTCCGCGAAACAGCGCTTTTCGAACAATTCCAACTCGTTTCCACTCAAAAGATATTTGGTATATTTCCAGATATCGATATTGTCAAGGCTCTCGCCGCGTTCTGCAAAATATTCCTTTATCACCGGTTCGAACTGATCGGCCGTACGGGGTGTATCGGCCAACTTCCGCATATATTTCAACTCCAGCGCGTACTTCCGGAACTGGTAGGCCGGGGATTCCTGGGCCAGTTTCAGATATTCGTCGGTACCGCTCAGATAAGCTGTCAGTTTCTTCCCGTCCTGCGCAATTTTATTCAATACTGTGGGATCAGTGGGTTTGAAACGGAAGAAACTGCTGCCGGCCACCGACTCCGGCTTTTTCGCCGCATATTCATTCATGCGTTTCAGAAAATCGAGATTGGCGGCATAGCGTTCCCGCAACCATTTGTCCAGATCATAATAATTCTCATACCGATACGCCAAATCCATATATCCGAGGTAAGTCGTAATATCATTGAGATTGCGCCACTTAGCGTTGACGATGAATTCGCTGAACTCGCGCCTCCGCAATTCCTGCAGGTAAAGGGGCCGCCAAATGTCGCAATAAGCCGCATAGCCCGCCAGGTCCTGTGCCGTCATTTTCGCACCGCTCCTGACAGTATTATTCAAGACCTGGCTCGAAAATACCGGCCCGGCGAAGTCCGGAAAATCACGCTTGAATTCGATGGCCTTCCGCAGGCTTTCGTTGATCGCCGCCAGGTGCTTGGAAAACGGGTAACCCGGCGTCATATTTCCCAGGCATTTCAACTCTTCATAACGGTAAGTCACATTTTGCGGTTCCAGTGCGATCACATTGCATAGTATGCGATAATCGGCAGAGGACTTATATTCCTCAAACAATCTCCCCACTTCCGCATTGGAGCTGTCACGCATTTCCGTATTGATACGCAGCAAGGTATCGATCAATTGCACGGTACCCTCTTCCACCTCTTTTCTGGTATTCCAGTCCAATCCCCGAATCGTGAAACTGCCCAGCGTAATCCGTTCCGTGCTTTCGATGGAAATCACCATATTGAACTTCCGGTCGTTCCGCTTTCCGGTGAAATGCGGTTTTAATACCAGGCCAGTACTTCCAAGCTCTTTCCGGCCGGCTTTGGGAAGATATGATATTCGCGGATCTTTTTTCAGCGCCACAATGACGAAGTTGACATTGCCCGACAATGTCTGATGCTGCAGCTGAATTTCATCATCGATCGTCGATCTCGCTAGCGTCACCCTGACCGGGGTTTCATCTTTCGCTTCATCCGCCCGGTCCGGGATTGCCAGGCAACACAGCAACGCTATGATTATGCATCTGAACATGATCTTTCTCAGGTAAGATTGATGGTGCTATCGAGCGGAGCAAGATTTTCCCCGTGACTTGAGACCGGCTTGGTCAGCGTCATGATGTTCCTGATTTTCCGGTTTGAGGTTTTGTCTTTCAAATCCAGCTCCAGTACCAGCGTGCATTCGTCGCTGCGGGTCACCAGGATATAACCGGAAAGCAGCGGGTCGTCCAGCGCGATCACATCCTCGTCGGCGCTCGGAAAAACCAGCATGATATCCTTTTTGCCGATCAGGCGCAATTTGATGAGATTGTTGTAGCCTCGGCCGTTTTCGCGCTCATAGGCGATCAACTCGTTGTCATAAAAGAGAAAACCCTCGCCGACGCCAAACAGCTTCATCGTTTCCCGGAGCCGGTCGGCAAAAGCATTCGTCTGCTCCCTGGGCCTGAAATCCGCCAGCAGCACCACCGTCACGCAGACAACAGCCGCCGCGGCGGCCGCCAGCGCGTAGATCCGGTGCCGGAAAAGCTGGCGTCTTTTAATACATTTATCCAGTCCCCGCTTGAATTCGTCCGCCGGCGCAAATTCCACTTCCGCGGCCCGCGCCTTCTTCAATTCCAGCAGTTCGTCCAATCGTTGCTCATTCATTCTCTATCTTCTCCATGCTCTCGCGCAAAAGTTCTTTGGCCTTGTGAACCCGTTGATACAATGTGTTGGGCGTGCATTCCAGGATCTCGGCCGCCTTCGCCGCCGGTATATCGCCCAGTACCGCCACGTGAATCGTGATGCGGTACAGCTCCGGCAGCCGGGCAATGGCGCGGTCCAGTTTCGCCAGAACCTCTTCATTGTGGCCGCCGCGCGCGACCGGATTCTCCCTGATCCGTTCGCGCCGCCTGCTGTCCCGGTGCCGCCGCCGCAGGAGATCGTAACTCTCGCGGATAACGATACTTGTCACCCAACTCGACAGTTTCGCCTGGTCGCGGAAGGTATGCAGCCTCGACCATGCTTTGACCAGCGCCTGCTGGACTGCATCGTCCGCGTCGGCGCCACATTGCACAATCTGCCATGAAACCCTCTGGAACATCGGCAAATGCTCATCGATCATCGAATTAAACTGGGCCTCATCCAATTACTTTCTCTTTCCTGTTCTTCTCTTTTAACAAATATGACGCCACGGCTCCCGCCATTCTTAGCGCCTTTTCCATTTATCCACGAAAAACACGAAATTTCACGAAAAAAATTCAATTAACCGCCGGACCGGCGGTCAATAATGTTCGTGTCTTTTCGTGTTTTTCGTGGACTCTTCCCATATAACCTTATCCGTGCTTACGCAGCTGCGACGGGGTTTTGCCGAAGCGCCGGTAAATCACCTTGGCGAAATAATTCTGATCGCTGAACCCGGTGCTTTCGGCGATTTCCTTGATCGAATAATCGGTGTCGCGCAGCAATTTCATCGCCTCCTGTACCCGGAAACTGACCAGGTATTCGGTCGGCGGCATTCCGAAATGTTGCCTGGCGATCCGGCTCAGCGTCGTCCGGTGGATTCCCAGCTGCCCGGCCAGCTCCTCCACGCCCGCCGCGCGGTCCTGGTAATGTTCCTCGACCAGCGCCTTGAACTTGTCCGCCACCTGGTTTTCGGCAGCGGCGGGTGCGAAACGCGACAGCGACAGGATTTCATAGCAAACCGCGCCCGCCCGGTACTCGCCGTCGCCGCTCAGATTGCGGAGCTCGCGCTCCAGTTTCAGGAAAAGCTCCACCGGGCAGTTCCCGGCCGGACGCGCCTCCCGCGTCAGGTTAAAGGCGGAGATCACAAACTCCATATGCGGCCCGTCAAAGGTCATCCAGTAGTATTCCGAACCGTTTTCCAAGGCTTCGATCCGGTGGGCGTCGCCCGGCAGGTAGAAACAGACCTCGTCGCGCCCCAGCAGCCACTCCCGCTCGAGGTGCCGGAAACGTATTTTTCCCGCCACGCCCCAATACAGTTCGACGAATTCCTTGCGCATGGCGTGGTCCTGCCATCCGGCGTCCATGATATAGTGCCCGGTCGAGCGTGCCTGCAGCGGCGCCCGGATCGAGCCTTTGGCATAAGGGCGGTATATTGAGCGATGTTTCATAAGTGCTACCGATTTACTATTTATAATACATTTTTACCATTGCAAATTCAAGCAATAAACGGTAAAATATATATAACAAAACCGCTACCATAATACTAAATCGGAGAGCGTTCTCATGAAAAAAGGACCGAAAATCGTCGTTATCGGGGCCGGAAGCTACTTCTTCGGCAAGCCGGTAATCTACAACATGATCCACAGTGAAATCCTGCGCGGCGGCACGCTGGCCCTGGTCGATACCGACCCCGCCGTGCTCGACACCATGATGAAACTGGCCAAACGCGCCAAAGAATACGCCGGCACCGACACCGAAATCATCGGCTCGGTCGACCGCACGGAAGTCATGAAAGACGCCGACTTCGTGGTGCTCTCGTTTTCGTTCCGCAATGCCTATTACCGCGGCATCGACACCCGGATCGCCCTCAAATACGGCGTCACCATGTGTTCCAGCGACACCATCGGCCCCGGCGGCATCTTCCGCGCCATGCGTGAACTGCCCGAAATCCTGCGCGTGGCTGACGATGTCCGCCGTCTCGCCCCCAAAGCCTGGCTGATCAACTTCATCAACCCGACCTCCGTCATGGGCATCGGCCTGATGCGCCTCGCCCCGGACATCAGGAGCTTCGCGCTGTGCGACGGCAACCACGAGCCCTATGTCCGCAATATGTTCCTGCGCTGGATCGGCGTGCTCCCGGAGGATACACTGACCACTCCGCCCGAAGTCGACGCCAAATTCGACATGGCGATCACCGGCGTCAACCACTGCACCTGGCTGTTCAGGCTGAATTACGACGGCAAGGATTACCTGCCGAAGCTCCGCGAATTCGTCGCGACCCAGGCCGCCAAAGAATACGAAACCCAACCCAGCCCCAAGGCCAAGCCGCGGTTGAACATGAATTACGCGCTGGATCTGATGGATATCTACGGCGCTTATCCGACCGCCGTCAGCCATACCAAGGAGTACGTGCCGTTCTACCAGGGCTACGGCGTTTCGCCGGCCTTCCCGGAACCGATCATCGCTTTCGACGCCTACAACCGCGCCGACGAAATGGCCGAAGCCTGGGCCGCCACCGAACGCCTCGCCAACGGCGAAGCATCCATCGAAGAGTTCTTCGAAAAGGGCCGCGGCGACCATGCCACCGACATCATCGAAGCCATGTGGGGCGAACTCGGCAAAAAATTCTACATCAACACCTCCAACCGCGGCGCCGTCACCAACCTGCCGGACGACGCTTTCCTGGAGCTGCGCTGCGATCTCAGCATGGAGGGCCCCAAGCCGATCAAGGTCGGCGACCTCCCGCGCGGCATCCTCGGCCTGACCCATCAGGTGCTCGACACCCATGAACTGACCGTGGAAGCCATTGCAAGTTGCGACCGCGCCAAACTGCTTCGCGCCATGCTCACCGATCCCATCGTCAACAACGTCGGCGACGCCAAAAAGATCATCGAAGAGCTCCTGGAAGCCGAACGCGACCACCTCCCGGAAGGCTGGTACAAGTAAACCGGATAACGAATTCCAACATACAAGAGCACCGGATACTCAATTCGGTGCTCTTGTACTCTTCAAATGCCCAAAATTTCCGCAATATCCGGCATGGAATCTTGATTTTTCGGTTTAGGGAATTAATATAAGTATGATTTTGTTGAAAAAGTAAATTTCCCGGAAACAGGTGATATGCAAAATTATATTTATCATTTCTCTTTTATGATCGCTTTTGTCCTGTTGAATTTCATTCCGGCGCTGGGGGCATTCTATCTCGCACGCTTTCTGAACAGAGGCGGACGGGCGGAACTTTTCCTGCTGATGATCCTGATTTACTTTTTCGAGGCGCTTGTGGCGTTCGGACTGCCGGGGTTGTTTGGACAGTTGAACTATGTCGTCTGCGGCGTCGCCAACGCGGTGATCGGCGGTGCCCTCTGCTTTTTCAAACGCTTTGAGAAGAAATTGCCGCCTGCCGTTCCGCTCCTGGCCGGCGAAAAACTTCTGGCGGCCTCCGCTGTCGCGATCCTGCTCCTGCGCTTTTACTGGGCCTCCTTCATGCACAGCGGCACGGATGCCTTCCTGTATCATTTGTATTATCCGGCGATGTGGTTGACGGAAGGAAAGATTTATCCTGTTTCGCTGGCCGGGCTTCCCCATGAATATTTTCCCGTTTACGGAGAAATTCTGTATGGGTGGTTCATGCTGCCGTTCGGAGATGAATCTTTTGCATTTTTCCTGCAGTTGACCAGCATCGTCATGGCTGGTCTCGCGATCCTCGCCGTGACCGAAACCTTCGGATTCAGGCGGATCGACGGCCTGGCGGCCGTCAACCTCATGATCTTTACCAGCATCATCGGGGAAAATTCGCTCCTGGGATACACGGACGTGTTGAACGGCGCTTTTCTTTTGGCCGGGGCCTCGCTGCTCCTTATCGGGGCCCTGCGAAACGACAACAAGGCGGCGATTGTCGCCGGCTGTACCCTGGGCTGCTCCGCCGCCATCAAGTACAGCGGCTTAATGCTCACGCCGTTGCTGACCGCCGGACTGTTGATCTTTCTGGTTTTACACCGGAAAAAACTGTGGAAATTCGCGCTGATTCTCGCCGCTTCCGCCTGCGTGGCGGCGGTGCCTTCTTACCTGGCAAACTGGATCAGAACCGGGAATCCGTTCTATCCGGTCAAAATCATGCCCGCCGGAATCCCGCTGTTTCCCAATGGAATCGAGTTTGAGCGCCCCACCTCCGGCTTGAGACTCGATACCTGGAAAATGTTTGTGAACTCCAATGTCTGGGATATGAATACCGCCTCCGGAATTTTTTATCTGGCGCTGCCGGTGCTGGCGATTCTGCTGTTTATTTTCTGCCGTCCGAAGCTGAAAAAACAATTTATTTTTCCCTTTTTAGCTGTGATGTTAATTCTCCTCGGCATCGTCCAGCTTTCCTTTTATCCCTCCATGGCGCAGGCCAGGCAGATTATTCCGCTGCTGATGTGCTTTCCCCTCCTCGTTTTGCCGGTTGCGAATACTTTTCTTCGCGGCCGCTCCGGCATCAATATGCTTGCCGGTGCCGCGGGGGTCCTGCTCCTGTGTTTCCTGCTCTCGCATATTTCCCACCTGGCGAAAATGATCTTCATGTGGGCCGTGGTGTGCGCCTTCCTGCTGCTTTTATGCTTTTGGCGGGACCGTTACTTCCGGTACGGTATCCTGCTGGCGTGCGCGATCCTGATTTTTTGCCTGCCGCTTTGTTTTCAGATACGGATCGGTTCAAAACTCGCCAATGCCCGCCGTTTTGGCGGCCCGGGGGGCGGGATGTCCGTCGAAATCGTCTGGAACCGGCATGTTGAAACCAAAAAAGCCATCAATATCGCTTCCGTCGGCTCGTGGTACAACTTTCTTTACCTCGCAGATATGTCGGGAAATAAAGTCGTGTACATTCCGGTCAATGAGAAAAATTCAACTCATCCACATGATTTTGCCACGTATCAGGAGATACGGGACAATCCGGTGCCTTATTCCGTCTGGCTCTCCCGCCTGCGTGAGGCGAATATCGATTACCTTGTCGTCGATTATTCCGCGCATTTCGACTTTATGACGAATCTTGAACAGGAGGTCCGGTGGGCGGAGGCGCATCCCGAAACCTTCGAGAAACTCTTCGATACCGGGAAAATACTCTTCTTCCGGCTGAAACCGAAGCAGTGATTTCAGCGCGGGGGGCGGAGTAGCGCCCCCGTTCTTAATCCACTCTTATTTTGCGCCGAGGACCTGGTCCAGGCGCTTTCCGCCGGTGGGAATCCAATAGGCGTGAGTTTGCGTCGTGGAAGTGTCGATTTGTTTTTTGACGTTTTCCGGGAGACTGTTGTAGGTGGCGTAGACCGAAGTCGGCACGCAGGTTTCGTCGATGAAACCGACCGACATGATGGTTTCGCATTTGATGCGTTTGGCGAAGAACGCGCCGTCGTAGTAACCGACGGTATCATAAACCTTCTGGTCGTTGGGCTTGCCGTCCGTCAGCCTGACCCATTTGGGCCAGCCGGAGATGCGCCCGGCCATGACGCCATAATGATCGCACAGGGCGGGTTTGTTCGGCATGCAGAGCGTCACTTTCGGCTCCATGGCCGCCGCTGCCAGCGCCTGGCCGCCGCCCTGGCTGTGACCCAGGACGATCAGGGTTTTGCCGTCCCATTCCGGCAGGGACATGACGTAATCCATGGCGCGCATCACACGCAGGAACATGCCGTGGAAGTAGATTTTTTCGCGGTCATTGGCGGGAAACCAGGGGTAGTTTTTGAGTTTGCCTTTGTTGATTTCGTCGTAGTATTCCTTGGGCTGGCCGTTTTCGATGCCGTGGGCGTTTACGTCGAAATAAATCGCATTGGATTTGAAGCGTTTATTGGCGCTGCGGACGCCGGCGCCGTGGTACTCCACCACGGCCTTCAGCGAACCGGGCTCGGCGTTCACGGGCATGGTCAGGAAACCGGATACCGGCATACCGCCGGCGCAGTCGACCTTCACGTCGAAACATTTGAATTTGCCCTGCTGGTCTTTCGGCACTTCGGCTTCAGTCAAAGTAGCCTTGACGGGGACCGCGTTGAGCTTCTCGCGCTGTGCCTGCCAGAAGGCGTCGAAATCCTTCGGTTCGTCCGCGCCGGGCTTGATGGTCAGCGGGTCGACCATGGCGCCGATTTTGCGGGTGATTTTCTTGCCGTCTTTGCCGTCGATGGTGACGGCAAACAGTACCCAGCCGGCAGTGTCGGCGGTAATCTCGATGGTCCGTTCGGCTTCGTTGAAACCGGCTTTAGCTTTCTTGCCGTCGATGGATACGAAAGGGGTGATCGTGACCTCAGCCGATTTGCCTTCGTCGGTGACGGTGACCTTGGCGACGATCTTTTCGCCCTTCGTGTAGATGCCGTCCTGCTTGTTCAAGCTCATGTCCAGCTTGTAGTTTTCGGCGAAAAGCGCTGCGCCCGTCAGCAGCAGAACCAGTATTGCAAGTCTTTTTACCATCGAAATCCTCCTGATGTTAGTCTGATAAACTAACACCGGAGACGCGGATTTTCAACTGTTATTCGTTGGGATCGCCGATATTCCACTTGAACCAGCGTTCGGCAATTTCATTGGACGTGCCGATGGGACCGCCGAATTCGGTATATCCTTTGGCGTCGACATGGCCGTCCAGCCACAGGATATTGGCGCGCTTGTTGTGGTTCAAACCGGCCCGGTGCCAGTTGGTGAGCGGGGTCGAAGCGGTACCGGCTCCGGGGACGAATGAACGTCTTTCGCGATCGGCCTCGGTGTCGCCATAGCTGAAATTGCCGTCGACAAGAATCAGCTTTTCGCTCGGATTGTCGTGGCAGGAAGCGACTTTCCTGCCGAGGGCCTTGCCGGTGGGCGCGGGCGGATTGCTGTACTGGGTCTGGCTGGAGTACCAGTTGATGACATAGCTGACTTTGCATTTCATGGGTTCGGATTTGAAACCGAAATAATTGATTTCGCTGGGGCAGGCATAGGTGGAGGAAACGGCTTTGGAGAGTTCGTCGCGATCGGCGGTTTTCACTTCTTTGCCGGTCTCATGGGCCGCCAGTACGTGGAACCAGCGAAGCCCGGTGGTGACGGTGGCAGCGGAGCCGGGAGCGGCATCAACAAAACTCGGCGGCATATGGTCGTCGTGATCGTCCACATACAGCCGTATCGACAGGCCAAGCTGTTTCAGGTTATTGGTACAGCTGATGGCGCGCGCTTTTTCGCGGGCGGCATTCAGAGCAGGCAGCAGCATTGCCGCCAGGATAGCAATAATTGCAATGACGACGAGGAGCTCGATAAGTGTAAAAAATCGGACTTTATAATTTACCATGATTTGATTCTCCGTTGATTATGGTGTACTGTGTCTATTATAACATATATTTTGGGCCAAGTCAATAAAATACGGGGTGTCGGAAAATACCGACAAAGAAGGCAGGAGACGGAATATGGATGATGTTGCTCTGGAACTCGTTAAGCTTGGGTTCGGCGAGAAGAAGGCGGAGCTTTACCTGGCGTTGCTGCGTCAGGGCGGCGGCAGCGCGGCGCAACTGGCCGAGGCGGCGGGCATCAAGCGAACCACGGCTTATGAACTGCTGGAGGAACTGTGCGAAGAGAACCTGGCGGCATTTACTTCGGTAGGAAACCGGCGGCATTTTATTGCCGAGGCGCCGGAGGGGCTCGACCTGCGGTTGAAGCGGCAGCAGCAGGTACTGGACCGGATCATGCCGGAGCTGGTTCAGCTGGGACAGGTGAACAAACGGATGCTGCGGGTGCGCTATTTCGAGGGGGTAAGCGGTTCGATCTTCGTGCACGAGGAAATACTGCGCAAGACCCGCAAGGAGTATTATTACTTCGGCTCCATGGCCACGTTTCACGCGACCACCACGCCGGAATACCGCAAGGAATACGTGGCCAAGCGCATCGCCAAGGGCATCTGGTCCAACGCCTTGCTGCTTAACGACGGCTATGCCGAAGAGTATCCGGAGCTGCTGCCCGGCCAGAAGAACCTCCGCCGGGTCCGTTACCTGGAGAACAGCGGGAACCTGTTGATCGCCAATACCATTCTCTTTGAGGGATTGATCGCGATATACGCCCTGCCGCAGGACAATTATTCGATGATCATCAACAGCGAGAACCTCTATAATCTGCTGATGCTGCTATGGAAAGCATTGTGGAAAGTGAGTCCGGAAAGTGTTGGGGATTGCCGACAGAAAAAAAATTGATTTTTTTTATTTTTTTATACTTTTCCAGGCCCGGCAGTACGGAAAAAATTTGAAAGAATTTTTCCACTATCGGTAATCTTAACCCAATGCTAACAAACTGTATTTGCAAAATTTAGAAGTTGTACTATATTATAGACAAACACATTATAGGAGGTGTCATTATGAGTGGAAAAGCTAATACTCCGGCGAAGGCCAAAAAAACTGTAGCGAAATCCGAAGCGCCGAAAGCCAAGAAGCCCGCAGTTAAGACTGCCGCGAAAACCGCGACCAAAGCCGTAGCGGCGGACGCCAAGAAGCGTCGTCATACTTTCTTCTACCAGGCCGAACCCGGCAGTGTGGTATCGGTAGCCGGTTGCTTCAACGAATGGAAGCCGAACGACAAGGTGCTGAAAGACAAAGACGGCAGCGGCTCGTATCAGTGCACGGTCATGCTTTCGCCCGGGACTTATCAGTATAAGTTCTGCGTGAATGACACCTGGTGCATCGACCCGGCCAACCCGAATTTCACGCCCAACGACATGGGCACGCTGAACAGCGTTCTTGAAATCGAGTAATTACTGTAAGCGATTCAATTGAACTTACGGGAGCGGGGCGGAAGATGCCCCGCTTTTTTTAATTTAATTTTCAGAGAAGGGATCCGAATCGATGTTTAATATCCAATTGTATAGTGTGGCTCCGAAGGTTCCGAAAGAATTGAAGTTTCTGGAAGAATTGTCCTATGATCTGTGGTGGTGCTGGCATCGGGGTGCCCTTGAACTCTTCCGCAAAATCGATATTTCGCTCTGGCGTCAGGTGCATGGCAATACCCGCCAGCTGCTGAGCCTGATTCCCCAGTCCCGCTTCGCGGAACTGCTCAAGGACGAGGGATATATGCGGATGCTGCAGATGGTGGAAAATGAATACCGCCTTGAAGTCACCGACGTCCTCAAGCATAAAACCATGGCCGACCGCAAAATCGCTTATTTCTCGCTCGAATACGGCCTGCACGAAAGTGTCCGGCTGTACTCCGGCGGTCTCGGACTGCTGGCGGGCGACCACCTGAAGGCGGCGTCCGGGCTGAAAATTCCGCTGGTTGCCGTGGGGCTGCTCTACCGCGAAGGATATTTCAAGCAGACGCTGGACCGCACCGGCTGGCAGGTCGAGCGCTATCCGCAGAACGAAATCAACCATATGCCGTTGACCCGTGTCACCGTAGGGGATACCAACGAGGAAATGTTTGTCAAGGTCCAGATGCTCGAACAGGAAGTCGTGGCATCGGTCTGGAAAATGGAAGTGGGCTGTGTGACGCTGATCCTGCTGGATACCGAAATTCCGCAGAATCCGCCGGAATACCGCGGCATTTGCGGGCGTCTTTATTGCGCGGACCGCACCCAGCGGCTGCAGCAGGAGCTCCTGCTCGGCATCGGCGGCTTCAAGGTGCTGACCCAGATGGGAATGGAACCGGCGGTCTGCCATATGAACGAAGGCCACGCGGCGTTTCTCTCGCTGGCGCGTATCGCATATCTGGTCAATGAAAAGGGCCTTGACGTCAATACCGCGCTGGAAGTCGTCTGGCGCACGAATATTTTCACCACGCACACTCCGGTGCCCGCCGGCAACGAAGCCTTCGACACCGAGCTGGTGCGTCCGTACTTGGATGCGTTGAAAAACGAAACCAAACTGGACACCAACCGGATCATCAGCTGGGCCGTCGGCGCCGGCAATCCCAATCCGCGCGAATTCAGCATGACGGTGCTCGGACTGCGCATGGCCAACTACAGCAACGGCGTGAGCCGCCTCCACGGCGAAGTCGCCCGGGCGATGTGGAACCGCCTCTGGCCGACCCGTCCGCAGGACGAAGTGCCGATCACGCACGTGACCAACGGCGTCCATATCAAGTCGTGGGTTTCGAATTACAATGCGAACGTGTACAATACTTATCTCGGTTCCAATTGGGCCGTGAATCCCGATACCGCCCAGTTGTGCGAAGGCATTTCGCTGATTCCGGACGAAGAACTGTGGATCAGCCATGAACTCAGCCGCCACTCGCTGGTGCGCCATGCCCGCCGCAATATTCAGAATCAGATCCGCAACCGCGGCGGCGCATTCTTCGACACGGTCGAATCCCCGTCGAAAAACGCGCTCGATCCCGATATCCTGACCATCGGTTTCGCCCGGCGCTTCGCCACTTACAAACGCGCCAATCTGCTGTTCCGCGACCCGGCCCGGCTGGAAGCGCTGATCTGTAACACCCAGCGTCCGGTCCAGTTCGTTTTTGCCGGCAAGGCGCACCCCGCCGACGAGCCCGGCCATGAGCTGATCCGCCAGGTACTGCAGTTCGCCCAGCGTCCCGCGGTGCGCAACCGCATCGTGTTCCTCGAGGATTACGACATCGGCGTGGCGCGTTTCATGGTCCAGGGTGTCGACGTGTGGTTGAACACTCCCCGCCGCCCGCAGGAGGCCAGCGGTACTTCCGGCATGAAGGCCGCCATCAACGGCGTGCTGCACTGCAGCATTCTGGACGGCTGGTGGGTCGAGGGCTACGAGTACGATCCGCAGTCCGGATGGGCCATCCCCAGCGATGAGGACAGCCCCAACACCGACGAAGCGGACGCCAACGAATCGGCCGCTCTCTTCAACCTGCTGGAAAATGAAATCGTTCCCTGCTTCTACGACCGCTCCGAGGGCGATATCCCGCTGCGCTGGGTCAAGATGATGAAGCACTCGATCAGCATGAGCCTGAGCCACTTCTCCAGCACCCGCATGGTGGAGGAATACAACAAGCGTTTCTACCAGCCGGCAGTCTCGTCCTACGAGGGGCTGATGAAGAAAAACGCGGCCCTGGCCTCAAAGCTGGTGGCCGACAAGGATCGCCTGGTCCATAGTTTCCCGAAGATTCACCTCGAACAGCCCCACACCGGCTGCGATTTGAATTCGATTCACACCGGAGATTCCTTCGATGTCTCGATGAAGGTGTATCTGGCGGAACTCACCCCGGCGGAAGTCGATGTGGAAATCTACTTCGGCCCGGTCGACCCGCACAACAATATTACCCACAGTAATTTTGTGATGATGAAGAATTTCGAAGATCTCGGCGGCGGCAACTTCATGTACCACCATACCCTGGTCTGCGAAACTCCGGGGCGCTTCGGCATGACCGGACGCATCACCCCCAGCGGTAGCGACTGGCTGCACAGCATTCCCGGTTTCATGCGCTGGTCCGAACAGTAATAAACCGTATTATGACTCCAAGGCGGCCGCAAAAACGGTCGCCTTTTTTTCGCTTGATATAAGGTCACAATATAAAAAGAGAAATTCGGTATGGGAAATAAATTGCTGAAGTATTCGGTGCTGTTGATGCTGGTATGTCTGTGTGTCGGAGTAACCGGCGCGCAGGGGCGCTCCAAACATGCGAAGAAGGGGGATACCCAGAACTTCACGGTGCCGCTGGATAAACTCTCGAGTGGCGATGCCGAGCTGGAAATGATCTATGTGGAGGCCGGCACCTTCACTCACGGCAGTCCGGATGATGAAAAGGGCCGTAAGGAACTCAGCGAGGCCCGGTTCAAGGTCAAAATCACCGAGCCCTTCTGGATCGGCCGCTACGAAATCACCCAGGCGCAGTGGCAGAACGTAATGGGCAAGGAGATCGAATACTACGCCACCAAAGATAAACAGCTCAAGCCGATCAAGGGCAACAACGTCCCCATGACCTGTATCACCTGGGACGAGGCCCTGGATTTCTGCAATACCCTGACCGCCCGCGAACGCGAAGCGAACCGCCTGCAGGAAGGATACCGTTATTCGCTGCCCTACGACGTGCAATGGGAATTCGCGGCCAAAGGCGGAAACCGCAGCAAGGGCTATCTTTTCAGCGGTTCCAATACCATTGCCGCCGTGGCCCGCCACAAAATTCCCATCGGTGCCGTGGGCAACCGCGAACCCAATGAACTCGGCATTCAGGACATGACCGGCAACGTGGCCGAAATGACACTGGACAAAGTATTCGGCCCCAGCGGCGCGAAACTCCAGCCGCCCGGCGAAGTCAACGAAGATCCCGCCGGCATAGCAGACGGCACGAATATCAACAGCCGCGGCGGCTCCGCCTCGTCGTCACCGGAAAATTCCCGGGTTTCCGCCTCATCCAACGTCGCCGACCGGCGCACCCGTCAGGCTTCGCTCGGTTTCCGGATCGTCCTGTGCAAAGCCTGGCCGGGCGACCCCGAAGTCCGCCCGAAAGTCAGCGACAACGACGAGAAACTCCTGACCGCCTGCGAAGCGGGTGATGGAAAAGCGATCGAGTCCGCGCTCACCGCCGGGGCCGACGTCAACATCCAGGATGGTTCCGGCGCAGGCAATACCCCCCTGCTGCTCCTCTGCAAGCGAAAAAAGGAAGAGGAAAAACTGGTCATCGCCCTGATTTCCAAAGGCGCCGACGTCAACAAAACCTCCATCGACGGTTATACCCCGCTGCATTACGCCGCGGAAAACAAGCACGAAAAACTGGTGGAGCTCCTGTTGAAAAAAGGCGCGGATGCGAACGCCGCCACCGATGCCGGGCTCACCCCGCTGCACCTGGCGGCCCAGGCGGACCACGCCGGCATTGTCAAAATCCTGTTGAAAAACGGCGCCGACATCAACATCGAAACCAAAAAGAAAGTCCTCGCCTACACCATGGCCAAGCGCCCCGAGCTCAAGCGCCTGCTGAAGCCGAAACAGTAACTATTCAATGCGAGGAACTCCGCGGCGCTGGGATTTTTGCGTATTTCCGGAGCTAAATAACCGCAATAACCTATGCATTAATGGTCCGCAATAATATCTCTCAATGTAATTTATAAAATTTTGGGTTGTCATGGTTACCATGGTTTTGAACTTAACCATTATCATTATTTTGTTTCATACGCAAATATAGGCAAACGGGATTTTGAGCTTGAGATTAGCTGGTTTTCAGGAATTATTAATAATATTATGCTATGCAGGAGTATCCTCCTGTGGAAATAATTGGCCGGACATGTCATTAATCTGAACGAAAAAGATTTGAGGCACTTATCTATCGAAGAGCAAAAAATCATTCTGGCGATTCTGATCGAATTTTTGAAATTGGAAGGACAGTCAAAATAATGATCAACGATCTTCTCTTTCCATTCTGTTTGCATTTTTCATAAAATCATTTATTGTAAACCCAGGATGACCAAATTATGAAAGTAACCAGAATGAAATTAAAAATCGCATTGATTTCGGCAGTGATTATCGTAATTGCCGGAATCATTCTTTTATCTGCATTCAAACTTCCTGCTTCATCGATTGATCTCGACGACTTGCCGGTAATTATCGATGAGAGCTTTAACCGACCCGCTGAAGTCAATACGAATCTGACGCTTGAGAAGGGAACATTTCACGACGGAAAATATATCATTCCTCGTGACGGTGGGGGCATAAAACTGAAATACCCCGGCAATAAGGATCTTGTTTTAGTGGCCAAAGTCTCCGTGAAAGCGGATCCAAACAGCAATAGCTGGATTGATGGTGTCAATCCGGCAGAAGGGTCTATTATATTTGACGGCGTGGATTTTTATATTAACCTTGAATCTAAAAATACTAGAATCGGCGTTTCATATCATTTGCCGATGAAGCCTCATTCGGATGGTTTTTTTGAGCGTATTGAAGCAAAAGAACCGGGCCATATCTTTGAAATGAAAATAATCCGCCAAAATGTGAGAGGCATCAATAAATTCACTTACTTCGTGGACGGCATCAGAGTTGGCAGCATACGCGAAGAAAAGATTAATGCGCCGGCCGGTATTTATATCTATCCATTCCACGGCATATTGACCGTTGACCATCTCACGCTTTATGAGTTGCCGAGGTAAACATGAAATTGGTCAAACGGGCAATTTGATATACGACGGCGTAAAAAAATATCATGCTGATATTTTCGAACACGATGTGCTCTACGGCTCCGGAGACTACGAAGATCCGCCGGAAATTGCGAATGACCGTGAAGTTACCTGCTACTATATCTGGTATCAGGATTTAATAGACCCTGATATGTTGATTGGTGAAAATCTGATTTTATCGTAATATAGCATGGAATGTATTTTGATTACAAGTATCAATACGGAAATTGTTGAGTTACACTTGGGGTACGCTTATAGTTACGGAAGCTTGAGGTCATTAAGGATAATAAGAAATAAAAAGAATGGCTGCCCCGCAAGGATTTGAACCTCGACAAAATGAACCAGAATCATAAATTTAAGCTCAAATGATATTGAAAAATAGTAAAAAAATAGTAGTAGAGCCTTGATTTTGAGTATTTGCATATTACAGTATTTCATAGACCACATGGTAATAAGCAACTCGAATAAAAGGTGTCCCTATGTCACGAAAAACAGTTCTTCCTAAAGGCGGCGGTAGTGTATTCCCTGTCAAAGGTGGATTCAAATATCAGTATAAAGACATTGCTGGTGCAGTCCGCAGTAAGATACTGTACGACAAGAACGGTCTGAAAATTATCGATAAAGACGAAGCAGAGAGGAAAGCAGTTGAACATTACAATGCTCGTATGAAGGAAGAAAACTTCCATACCAAAGCTCAAGCCATTGTAAGAATCGCCGAAGCCAAGAAACTCCTCTCCAGAAGTGGCATTAAGATCGAAGGCATTTGGGATTGCTACCTTGCCAATCCGACAAGACCAGATAGTGCAGAGGGAACATTACTTTTCTATCGGCGAGCCTTGGATATATTCATTCCCTGGCTGAATTCAAATTATCCAAATATCAGTGAAATTGACGATATCACAGAGAAGGAAGCCCATAAATTTGCCGAGGATTATTGGAAGAAAGGAATATCGGAGCGTACTTACAATGCCAGAATAACCAGCTTAAAGCTGATTTTCAAAACCCTACTTAACGATGATAATCCCTTTAAAAACATCCGCCACAAAACCGAAAATAAGCAAAGTCGTTTGGCGTTTACGGTCGAGCAACTCAGATCAATATGGAAAACAATGGACGATCCAAGCTATCACATGATCAATAAAGCTGAAATGAGAATGCTTATGATGATGATGCTTTACAGTGGCTGTCGTGGCGAAGATGCTTGCCTTATGCGGTGGAGCAACATTGACATGGAAAAACGCATTTTGACCTATATCCCCCTAAAAACAGCCAGGAAACGCCCAGTCCCTGTATCAATACCCATTGCGGATTCGCTATTCTCTATACTGAGCGAAAAATATTCAGCGGAGGTACAACCCGACGATTATATAATCCCCGCCGTCGCTGATCGCTATCAGCGCAATCAAGTCGGTATTTCTCTTGATATTACAAGACTCCTGGAAAAAGCAGAAATAAAAACCAAGGAAAAGCCAACAGGCAATCGCCAGAAAGCCATAGTACGCTACTCCATGCACAGCTTCCGTCATACTTTCTGTACTCTGACTATAAATCAATCCATCCCCATATCCGTGATCCAATCAATAGTAGGACACTCCACCGCCGACATGACCTCCCATTACTCCCACATCTCAATGGAATCCAAACAAAAGGCAATAAACGTCCTTCCTGCCATTGAGGAAACCTCGGATAACAAAAAGTATACAGCCCAAAGTCTGAAAAAACTCAAAAAAGACGACCTAATCAAAATAATTCTTGAACTTCAATAGATTATATTATGCAGGAATATTCATATTTGACTTTTAAGATTATTCTTTTCAGGAAACAATTTCCTTGATTGCTTTTTAGCTTTTGAGTTATATAGTTATTGGATTCTTAATTTAGGAGTGATGGAAAATGAAAGAGCGAATTCCTCAGTTGATTGTTGGCTTTCTTATATTAATAGATTCTGTTCTGCTCTTATTTTTCTTATGGGATCTACTTTCTAGCAGTTGGATTCGATTCAGAGATTGGATATATGAAGGAAAAAATCGTAAAACAGCAATATTAGTTTTAGGGTTTATATCTTTATTGTTATTATTTTTGGTAGTTTTCCTTTTTAAGAAAATATTTGGCAATAGCAACGGTAGTACTATTCCTGATACATTGACTGTTCTTCTAATTTCCGTTCCAGTTGCATGGGGGTTGTGGGTTTGGCGCAATGATGACAAACAACAAGATATTGCAAATGATGTTAAGAATTTGGATATACTAGACAGAGATTCAAGTACAAATCATTTTTTAAAATTTTGTGAAATTGTATGCGACAGCCAAAAACTTCCTGGTGCTAGAGCAGCGGCTCTTTATGGATTAAATTCTTTTCTGTCGGGCAAGAAAGGGAACGAGTTAAAGTTTATGGCGTGGTCATTTTTACGTGATTTTTCTCGTCAAATCATATATTCTCTAGACATATTTGACGAAACAAGTGAGACTCTAGCTAAGAAACGATGGCTTTCTGATGAAAAAATTGATTCAATAGAAAAGTTGGAAAAGATGTTGGAACATAACATTAAAAACTATAAAGAATGTCAAGAAGAAATTGAAGAATTCGAATTTAAGAAAGATAGAAATGACTTGGAATTCAACAAGGGTAAACTGACTTGGGATGAGTTGATATATATTTGCAAAAAAAATGAATCATTTCTGTGTAAGCAAAAAATTACGATAGAGGAGAATATTGTAAAGAACCATACAGGGTGGGAACATATCCCAGAAGAAGAAAAACTCTTGTATCTTATCATTACGCATGAAAAAAGAATTCTGCAAAATGAATTATTTTCAGCTTATAAAAAAACGATTGAAATGAGCTTTGATAACGATTGGCATGATGACAATTCTACGATCGATAATTTCTATTTCATCCTAGTTGATATATCTCGCTTGGGAAAAACTGATAAATACACCCAATGCAAATTCATTAAAACAACGCTACATGATATTAAATCTAAGGGAAAAAACTTTCAAAATTGTGATTTTTATATGTCCACATTTAAAAATATTAATTTGTCGTCTTATGTATTTGGTAATTCATTTTTTGTAAAATCAAATTGGTTAGATTCCTCTTTTTCAGATTTAACCTTAAATAATGTTACTTTTACACGATCGAATTTTGAAAAGATAAATGTCGAAAAGGCATCATTTGAAACAGTGAAATTTCTTTCATCTGAATTTTTAGACTTGAGCGTAAATGAAATAGAGTCAAAAAATTCACTGTTTTATCAATCCCAATTTCCATACACGATAAAACCTTCGGTGGCAATAAATATAAACTTAATGAATACTCAACTTATTGAAACTAGGTTTTCCTCAATATCCTTTTGTCAAATAACTTTTACTAGATTAAATATAGACTCATGTCAGTTTCAAAATGCTTCTTTATCTATATATTCATTTAAACGATGTAAATTTATCAATAATACGTTGTTTACTAATTCATTATTCTCAACGGGGGGGTTTGATGACTGTTGTTTGGATTTATGCTCCCTTCGTGAGATTATAGGAGAAGTTTCAAAGGAAAATCATATATTTATTAATACAACATTTAAAAATTCATTTGGTCTGTGCTTTAATGCCATATCTGAAGATATACAGATATCTATCAATGAATCAACCAAAATTGTATTCAGTTGGAATTCACAAGAATCGGTCAAACAAAATGAATCATTAAAAGATAAGGTTGAAAGATTTGCTCAAATATCACTTGGAACGGATTATGAAATATGCAATTCAAGAAAATTATAATCACAAAGACGAATATATTATATGGGTTAAAGTAAGCCTTAGAATTTTAGAGAGAACGCTTGATTTTGCTGACATAAATATGAGGTAAACAATGTCTAAGTCTATTTTCTACTCATGGCAATCTGATTTGCCCAATAATCATAACCGTTCTTTGATTGAAAACAGTATTGGTCAAGCAATAAAACATCTAAAAAACTCTTTTTCTCTTGATATTGACTTTATTTGTGACCGTGACACCAAAGCCGTTTCTGGTTCTCCAGATATCGTTCAAACTATTTTTGATAAAATCGATAAGGCGGAGTATTTCGTTTGTGATGTTAGTATTATCTCTGCAAAACGGACAAAAAAGAAAACCTCTAATCCCAATGTATTAATTGAATTAGGATATGCAATAAAGAGTCTTGGATGGGATAGAATCCTATGTATATTCAATTCGGATTATGGAAAAATAGAGAACTTACCATTTGATATTCGACAGAAAAGAGTCTTAAAATATAGCGGATTCACACAAAAACCATTTGAAAATAGAAAAATCATTTCTTCTGCAATCATGGAAGATTTGAAGCAATTGCATGCTAAAGGCTTGTTCTATAACCCATTAAACGATTATCTAAAAGGGAAAATAGATGAATGTTTTATTGATATTGGAGGCAATCTCGGTAATTTATTATTAGGAGGTTATTCCATGACTGAGGCATTTGAAAATTTCCCAAAATTGCTTAGATTCAATGAAATTGAACTAAATGGATATATTCAGTCATCAAACTTTTTGGGTTTTTTCTTTTACAACAATTATGAAAAATCTCTACAAAGTCTGGAAGCTATTTTTAACAAAATTATTTCGTCCAATTTTTTCCCAAGTGAATGGGCAACTATGGTCCTATCGCTCATTCAATGGATTAATGAAAATACATATATAGTGTCCGAAAGAACAGTTCCCCCTATTGCCCAGAAAACAGATACAGGAGAGAATTGTCATTTCCAATTCCTACCAGCAAGTAAAATGGCTCCAGACAATCCACCAAATTCTTATATTTTGTTAAAACCCTTAGACGATGGTTCTGGAAGCATGGTGCTTAATACTAGCGAATTCATTTTGGCTTATAAAGTTGATATACCATGTTTTCACAAATTTAATAGAGAACAATATCCGCTTATTCAAAAGCATATAGAGATATTTCGTGAACTATGCAAGGACTGGCTAAGACTTACTAATAATGAATTTATCCTACCTCAAAAATCATTTCGAATTAAACCTGCAGACAAAGTGAAGACATCAGTTCATTTTATATGACATTGCATTACCATTTCCGCTTAGAATATTTATTCGAGAAGCATAAAAAGGTTTCATAAAAAACATGATTTCCCAAAAATCCAAAATTTCTGAAAATTTCTTTACTGCCATCTGCCGATATGTCGGATCTGATTGGAATTTTGGATTTTAGGCGGCACATTCCGAATTCGTAAAAACTGCAGTATCCTGCCTTCGCCCTGCCCTCTGAGATTGTGTCTTTTCTGTTATTATCCAGATTATCGGTATATCTCCTGATTTCAGCTCAAAATAGTACCATGTCCCTCTATCCAGACCAGATTATCTTCAGTATCGATAATGAATATTCATAACATATTAATAATTAATGATTTATGTCACATTTTTGCTTGATTTTTCTATATTTTGATGGTATTGTCTGGCATTGACAAAAACCATGATTATGAGGCAGATATGGATCAGAGAGCGGAATTGGCTGGAATGAGATTCGGAGTTGAAATCGAGACGATTAATTTGACAAGAAAAGACACTATTTCTGCCTCTTCTGCGCTTTGTGAAAAAATAAGCTCAGATGGTTACTTTTAA
>JBEBRW010000006.1:0-127995 GCA_040394635.1 Victivallis vadensis
TTCTGGAAAATATTCTGTTCCATGAAGTGACGGCAGGTGATGATTTCCTGCGGCAACTCGCTGCTCTGGCGCTTGTCGGCGATTTTCATCAGGAAGGTGAATCCGAGAATGGAGAGTTCCGGCACGGATTCCACTTTCCGCTGCCCCAGCAGATGCTTGATCCGCTCATGAAGTTCGATGATTTCGGGGGTCAGGAAATCGCGTATGACGAAGAACGAATCGAGTTTCAGGCTTTTGATGAGAATTTTTAAGGCCATGCCGCTGAAGCCGATGCATTTTTTATCACAGAAACCGGCGGGGCCCGTTTCGAGTTTGTGCGCGCCGAACGGGATGAGTGCCATGGTGCCGGGGCCGATCAGGGCGGTGGTGTCGTTCCAGTGAATTTTCAACTCGCCTTCGAGCACGATCTGGACGTCGAGATTCTCGAAATAATTATGATTTACCCAGTAATCGCGGGCGTAAAGACTGTCACCGGCAAAAATGGGCCAGATGGCCATGGCCTGCGGGGTGGGCGGCAGCCAGGAGTAGATTTTCTCCTTGATTTGCGGTATGACTTTCAGGTTGTAAGTGGTATCGCGTTTGTATTTCATGAGTCGGAATCCGCGTAAATATTTTATATATTTTTGTGGAGATATTATATAATTTTCTACATCTCATATATTGCTAAAAAAATGGGCTGTGATTATATTATATATCGTGAGCCGGAAATTAAAACCGTTCAACACAATTTTTTCTAACAAAATGGAGTTGATATGAGTACCTTGAAGCACCGCACCAGATTTACCCTGATTGAACTCCTCGTTGTGATCGCGATCATCACCATCCTCGCCGCTATGCTGCTGCCGGCCTTGAACAAGGCTCGAGAGAAAGGAATTTCCACCAAATGCAAGAGCAACCTGAAGCAGGCCGGATTGTATTGCACATTGTATGCCGACAACAACAAAGGCTGGATGTTCACCGTAGGCGACAGCGCCAAGCCGTTGTGGTGGGAACGCCTCGACTTCGGGCGGGGCGAATCGGTGGCTGGAAATATCGCTGCCGAACGATTCAGGGTTTCATGTCCGGGAGTCGAGTCATTGAACCGGTACCATGTATACGGCGTTAAGCTGGTGACGACTCCGACGGAGTTATCGCTCAAGTTGACCGTGGATGGTAAATTCAACTATTTTTACAATATCCAGGCTCCGGTTCGCAGTATTTTCGGCCTGACGCCGTCGACTGATGCATTTATTGCCGACACGGCCAATGATCAGGCTTATCAAGCCGATTCGTTTTATACCTATAATGCCGGGGCAACATTCGGATTCGTCACTTTCCGGCACGGTATGACGGCCAATCTGTGGTTTGTGGATGGGCACGTGGGCAGTCACTTCCCTGCGGAGGCGAAAGAATTTGGCATCAGGTATGGCCGTTATCAGGACGGTACCGCATTTGCACTGTAACTCAAAATAAGGTCATATAATGAAAAAGTCACTGATTCTGTTAAGTCTGGCGATTGTTTTCACGCTCGCCGCCGCCAATCCCGAGAAAATCGCCGAACTCAAAGCGGGTAAAATCGACACCGCCCAGGCTTCATGGTGGGGGTTCGACGCGGAGGATTCCACGCAATTCCTGCAGGACGCCATCAACTCCGGGGCCAAAAAATTGATCGTCGATTATACCGGACAGGACTGGATCATCGGCAGGACCATTCTTCTGGCCTCGAATCAGGAACTGGTATTTGCCGACAAAGTGGTGGTGCGCGCCAAAAAGGACCAGTTCAAACGTATCGGCGATATGCTGTTCAAGGGCGTGGGCATTTCAAACGTCGTCATCCGCGGTGAGGGCAATGCCGCGCTGGTGATGAATAAGGCGGATTATCTGGACAAGACCAAGTACCTGCCGGCGGAGTGGCGGCATGTCATTTCGCTGCACGGGGCCAACGATCTGGTGATTCGCGATATCACGCTGAAAAGCAGCGGGGGCGACGGCATTTATGTCGGCGCCGGTTCGCCGGACCCGTACTGCAAAAATGTCCTGATCGAAAACGTGGTCAGCGATGACAACAATCGCCTCGGCATCGCGGTGATTGCCGCGGAAAACCTGTTGATCAAAAACTGCAAATTTATCAACAGCACTCCGTCTTCGCCCGCCGGGGGCATCGACTTCGAGCCGAACCGCGCGGCGGAGCGCCTGGTCAACTGCCGGGTGGAGGATTGCTTTTTTGAAGGCAACAAAGGCGCGGGCATCAGCATTTCCCCGAATCACCTGAACGAAACCTCGGAACCGGTTTCCATCACCTTCAAGAACTGTAAGTCCAACAATAACGGGCTGGGGCTTTTCCTCTATCCGAGCCGCCGCTCGGAGCTGCCGCCGGTTAAAGGTACGGTCGAGTTTATCGACTGCGATTTTTCGGGCAATGACAACCTTTTTCAGGACCCGATTGCGGATACGATCAAATTTACGTTCCGGAATTGTACGTTTTCTGCCGGCAAAAACGATACGACCCCTTTTCTGATCATCTGCAAGGAAGCGGCGGGCCGGAAAATCGGCGGACTCCATTTCGAGAATTGCACCGTCAAGCTGCCGCACGACCGGATTGCTCCGATGGAGCTGAATTACCTCGGCGCGGGCCTCGTTTCGGATGAAATCGGGGGGCAGCTGACCGTACAGGCCGGGGCGAAATCCTATCCGTTCGATTTCGCGGCGTTCCTGAAGGAGCGGCAGCAGTATTTCGACATGATCAACCGCCTGAAATCCAGAACCGCGGTGGATCTGGCAAGCTTGAAGCTGCCCGCCGCGGCCGTGCCGCGCGATCCGGCGAATAATCTGCTGTACACCCGCGGCGTCATGACCTACATCCAGTATGCGAAGGCCGGCGATAACATCACGGTCGACGCAAACTGCATCACCGGCGGCTACCCCGGCGGTATCGATTTGACGCTGGCCGCGCCGGACGGCTCGGAAATCCGCAAAATCCAGGTGCCGCTGGGCGGCCACGCCCCGGTCACTTTCACCGCCACGCAAACCGGATATTACACGTTGAAGGGCGGCAATGTCCAGCGTTTGGATATCACCTCCGCGCATCCCGGCGGCGCGTACCTGATCGACAAGGAATTCCAGGTGCTGCTGCCATTGGGCGGCAAGGCGTATTTCGAGGTGCCGCCCGGCGTCGGCGAGTTCCACGTGGGTATCTCTTCAAGCTCCGGCGTGGACGCCATGCTGCTGGATACGACGGGCAAAGCGGTCGATCAGAAAAACGGCATCCGTTCGATGATTATCCTGACCGGCAAACGGCAGGACACGTCCAAATCCGAAATCTGGGCGGTCCAGTTCGATCGTGCGGTGTGGGAAGTGAATCTGAGGCTGTACGAGCCGCTGCTGCCGATATTCTCGAACAATCCGGCTTCGCTGCCGCTGCAGGGCGACCCGGCGCAGGCGGTTTATCCGGCCGGGATCGAGAATTTGCTGAAAAACGGCGGGTTCGAAAACCATCGCAATAACTTCCCGTTGTACTGGCAGCGCCTCGGCAACACGGAGGACAAAGTCGAGGTTGCCACGGACTCCCCGGCGGAAGGGAAAAGCTACCTGAAAGTCGCGATCGGCAAGCCGCTCCTGACCTTGATGAGTCCCTCGAATATCGAAGCGAAGCCCGGTGACAAATTGCTGTTTTCCGCCAAGGTACGCGGCAAGGGCAAATTCAATTTCGAAGCCTCGCAATACGATGCCGACAAGCGCTGGATTCGCCCCAATTCCGGCTCCCCGGCGAAAACGGTGGACTCGGCGGAATGGCAGACGGTTACTTACGAATACACGGTGCCGGACCTCGGGGTGGCGTCGTTCCGTTTTTCGCTGATCGTCCATGTGGAAAGTACGCTCGATTTCGACGGCTGCGAGGTCAAGCGGATATGAAACTTGGCGATAAACTCTGGTTGTGGGGACAGGATACCTCGTCGCATCAGCGCGCCGCCGGCAATGCCCAGTGGAAACTGCCCGACAAGAACCACATGGACCCGGTTCAAGGCGCGGAATACTTGGGGATTCCGAACATCTACCGGGTGGTCATGTGCGGCAAACCGGAGCCGCCGTTTGACGAGGAATCCATCAAAATGAAGAACATGCGCCAGGTCGTGTGGTCGGCGATGGGCGATTCGGGTTCGCACCGCAACGACCAGTCCAGCGACCTGGAGGAAGTGCTGCGGCAGGCGGAGAAATTTCCGAATATCACGGGGGCGGTGTTGGACGATTTTTTCGCGCATCGTACCGAACCGGTCGAGAGTTGGGCGCGGTATTCCGTCGAAGAGGTCCGCGCCATGAAGCAGCGGCTTCACCGGGCGTCGCTCGACCTGCGGGTCGTCTGGTACAAGCGCCAGCTCGAATTCGATATCGACGATTATCTGCGGGAATTCGACGTCATCACCTACTGGAACATGAAAGCGCCGGCGGAGCACTCCATCCTTCGCAAGGACCTGGCGCGGATGATCGAACGCACCCCCGGCAAGCGCCGTATGACCGGCTGCTATATCTGGAACTACGGAGAGGGCAAACCGCTCACCGTGGATGAAATCAAATTTGAATGCGAAGCTTATTATGACTTGATCCGGCAGGGTGAATCGGAAGGGATCATCTTCTGTTCGAACTGCTGCGCCGACCTGCCGGAAAACCGGGCGGCGGTGAAGTGGCTCCGCAACTGGATCAAAGAAAGAAACTGAGGTGAAAATGCATATTCCGAAATGGGGTATCCTGTACGATTTCCACACGATGCCGGCCTGTCCGGACGTGGGGAAGAATTTTGACTGCGACGCGGTGGCCGGGCAGCTCGCGCGCTGCGGCATCGACTTCGTGGTGTTCCCGGCGCGCTGTAACCTGGGCAATGCGTATTACAACACCAGAATCGGGACGCGGCATCCGTCGCTGCAGTTCGATTTGCTGCGGACGCTGGCGGAGGCGCTGCACAAGCGCGGGATCGCCATCAGCGCCTACATGAATATCGGCCTCAGCCACGAGGAGGGGCTGCTGCATCGCGAGTGGACCACGGTTTCGCCGGAGGGACGCGCGTATTACGAGCCGTTTCTGGATCATTTTCACCGGCAGATGTGTTACAACACCGGCTATGCGGAGCACGTGCTCGGCATGGTCGGCGAGCTGCTGGAGTATCCGGTGGACGGATTTTTCTTTGACTGTTTCGGGCCGCATCTCTGCATCGGCGTGGAGTGCGTCCGCGAGATGAAAGAGCGGAAGATGGACCTCGACACGTTTGCGCATTTTTCGCGTCAGCGGCTGGCGAAACGGTTGAGCGACAAGATCAAAGAGAGCGGGCGCGAGTATCTGGTTTATTTCAACGGGCCGCGTTTCGACGAACAGCTGGACATGGCGACTTACCTCGAATACGAGTGTCTGCCGACCGGCGGCTGGGGTTATGAAGCACTGCAGCTGAACGCGCATTATTTGCGGACGCTCGGCAAGCCGGTGCTGAACATGACGGGGCGTTTTCATGAGAGCTGGGGCGACTTCGGCGGCATCCGCACCCGGGCGAGCATTCTCTACGACTGCGTGAGCGGGCTGGCCAACACCATGAACACCACGGTCGGCGACCATTTTCATCCGCGCGGCGACCTGAATATGGCGGTTTACGACCTCATCGCCGACGTTTACGGCGAGCTGCAACCGCTGCAGCCGTGGCTGGACAAGGCCGCCGCTCAAACCGATATCGCGTTGCTCATTAAAAAAGAGAAATACTGTTCGAAACCCACCGATGCGATTCCGCCGGTTTACACCTCATGGGGTTGTTCGCGCATGCTCAACGAAATGAAGTGTCAGTTCGACGTGATGACGCCGGATCAGGATTTCAGCCAATACAAAATGGTTTTCCTGACCGACCTGATCCGGCTCGATGCGGAGCTCGCCGAGCGCCTGAAACGTTTTGTCGAAAACGGCGGCAAGGTGATTTCGAGCGCCTGGGCCGGGCTCAAGGCCGATGCCGACGAATTCGCCCTGCCGGAAATCTGGGGCGCCGAATACCTTGGCGAATCGCCGCACAATCCCGCTTATTTCCGGACCTGCCAAAGCGTTGAAGGCGTGCCGGATATGCCGATTGCCCTGTACGAAGCGGGTACGTCAATCAGAGCCGCAGCAGTGGCCGAAATCATCGCGCCGTATTTCAACCGCGAATTCGACCTGGAACACGCCTATTTGTACCTGCCGCCGGACAAACCGGACGGCACTGCGGCTTTGACCATAAATGACCACGTGGCGCACTTCAGCCATCCGCTGGGGTTCAGCTACTACAAACACGCCCAGGTGCCGCTGCGCAATCTGTTGAAATGGGCCATCGGCAAACTGCTGCCACGGCCGCTGCTGCAAACCACCAACCTGCCGAGTTATGCGCGCACTACCGTGACGCAGCAGCCCGGCCGCCGGATGGTCTGGCTGACGGCTTACGTACCGGAGCGCCGCGGCGCGAAAATCGATATGATCGAAGAAGGCAGCTTTGTCCGCGACATCGGGCTCGCCCTGCGCACGGACGGCCCGGAAATCAAGCAGGTGTATCAAGCGCCGGACCGAACGCCGCTAACCTTCAAAATCGAGGATGGCTACTGCCGCGTAACGCTGCCCGAAATGACCGGCTACGCCGTGGTCATTTTTGAAGCTTAATTCGCCACCAGGTCCGCGTTCGGGTAGTGTTTGACGATCAGGGCGCGGACTGCGGAGGCGGCCTCGGGGTCCTTGGCGGTTTTCTGAAGCATGAGCGCGAGCTCGCGAAGCATTTTTTCGCGCTTGGGCGTGGTGCCGTCGTTGACGGTGATCGCCTGGAAATAGGCGTACTTGGATAACGCGGGGAGTTTCAACCGGGCGGCGGCTCCGGCGGTCCAGGCGTGGGCGTCGCCATCGAGCCGCTCGGGTCCGTAACGGCAGAGCAGCAGGTAATAACAGAGAACGGCCTTGCCGTCGTCATGGGCGGTACGGGATTGCCGCCACTCGTCGGTCAACCGGTCGAAGAGGTAGAGCGGATCGGTCTGCGAAAGCGCCTTCATCAGCGCATGATCGATCAAACCTTCCTTGTCCAGGTGCCGCATGTAGTCATCGTCCAACTCAATGCCCTCCTCGAGCATCCGCATGCCGGCGTTGAGCATGCGGGTGCGGCGGAGGTTGTACAGGTACATGTAGAGTGAGCCGAGCACGGCACCGACCACAAAACCGAACGCATGCGCCCAGAAGGCGACTTCGGTATTGCCGCCGAGCAATTGCAAACTGGAAAGCAGCTGGACGATGAACCAGCAGCCAAGCACGAACCAGGCCGGGCCGTGGGTCGGCAGCGCCCGCGGAAAAAGCATGGTATAAACCAGGAATTTGATCCGGACCGTGGGAAACAACACCAGAAATGCGCCGAGCACCGCCGAAATCGCGCCGGACGCCCCGATGCACGGTTCGTCGAAAAACAGCGGCGACACCGTGAGGCAGTGCCCGCCGACGCTGGCCACCGCACCGATGATATACAGCGCCAGGTATTTGACTTTGCCGAGGACCTTTTCGCAAAGCGGTCCGTAAATCCACAGGAAGTACAGATTGCCGAGCAGGTGCATCATGCCGCCATGCAGCAGCGTACAGCTCAGCGTGTTCCACCACCGGAACTCCGCCGGGGTACAGCCGAAACGGTAATAGAGATCCTCCTGCTGGAACTCGTTCATGAAATTGATCACCAGCATATGGATCACGAAGCATACGAAGATGATCGAATAGGTGATCCAGGGTGTTCCCGCCTGATCGTACTCATCGGCTTCAATTCGATATGGTATAAACATTTATTCGATCTTCTCCACTTCGAATGACGGTTCCTTTTCTTCGCGTTTCTTCTGCTTCGCCTTCAGTTCTTCCACTTTTTCCTGTAATTCCTTGAGGTTATCGACACCGCCGCCGAAATCCCCGAAGCCGCTCTCGTCGTGCCCCTTGGCGGGTAAATCGTAGTCTTTCAGCAATTTCTTGATCTCGGCCGGTCCCATAAGGACATTGCAGGCGGAAGTGATTTTGATGACCCGGGCTGCTTCGTTGCGGTCGCCGGTGACGCGGTCGAGGAGATTGTCGAAGGATTTTTTGCTGACCAGAATGGCGCCGTCGTAGGCTTTGTTGAACCACTCAAGCGACTTCGCCTTTTCGCCCAGTTTTTCGTAATACAGCCCGATGGCGTAGAGGCGGGCGAGAAATGCGGGGTCCTTCTGTTCCAGTTCCAGCGGTTCCAGGATGGAGAGCGCGCGGCGGTAATCGCCGAGATCGCCGACGGCTTTGGCCTCGGCCACCCGGATCGAATTGTAAACCGGGGTGTCGCGCCAGAGTTCGGCGGCGGCGGCAAAGGCCTCGACGGACCATTCGGACCACTTTTTGGCCTGTTCGTCGCGGTTGAGGATGCGGAGCGCGGCGGCACGACGCTGCTGGCGGGAGCCTTTGGCGATCAGGAGCTGGGGAGCCTCGTGGCGGAACCACGGTTTTTTCGTGTCGCGCTCGGCGATTTTTTCCAGCGAAGGATTGCCCACACCCACCGCATAGGCGATGCCGGAAGCGGCCACGCAGATAAGCACCCAGATGACCGGCAATTTCAGGCTTTTCAGCCCGGCTTTGAAGAGGTTCAGCTGTTTGAGGCGGCTCCGGCAGGCGGTACAGCAGATCCGGGGCCACGCGGCGCTGAAACAGCCCTGGCACAGCGGAGCGCCGCAGTTGCGGCAGGCCCCCACGGCGGGCTCGGCCGGGTGATAACGGCAGGTGAAAAGTCCCTCGTCGGCGGTATTGCCGTAAAGCGCCTCCGCCAGTTCATTCTGCAGTTCTTGATCGCCAGGTAATGTCATTTCAGGTTAAATGCCACGATTCCGCTTGCTGCTTGATCCGGGCCGCCGGCCCGGGAATGGTACAATGCCACGAATTTTTTGCCGCAGATGATGAAGGGCCCCTTGATTGCCACTTCGTCGTTGCGGTTAAAAAGCCTTCTGCCGCTCTTGGCCGAATACTGGTGAATGACTGTTTTGCCGGCGCGGTTGGAGGAGGCGAAGCCCATGCCGCCGAGCGTGGTCGTGTCGGCGGAGTCCCAGAAAAGGACGATGCGGTTGCCCTCGGCAACCACCTGGCCGAAAATCTTGTGCACGTCCCACAGCTGCTTGCCGGTGGCGGCGTCGATGCAAATGATCCCCCGGTCGACTTTGGTCTTGGTGCCCGAAGTCTCCGCCATGCCGCCGCCGAAAAGGTCGGGTTCTTCCTTTTTCAGCTTTTCATAAGCAGGCGGTAATTTGTTATCCGACTCCTTGACTTCCACGGTCCGTTCGCGGCGGCTGCCGAGAAAGAGGTATTTGTCGGAAATGGAGCTGATCATCGGGTCCGCGCCAAAACTGTTTTTCCACAGCTCCTTGCCGGACTTGAGATCAAGCGCGGCAATGCCCGACCTGGAGGAGAAATAGACGACATTGGGCAGTTTGTCCTCACGGTCATACTGCGGGTATCCTTCCGCATTGAGTTCCCAGAGGCGCTTGCCGTCGGTGATATTCAGCGCGGACAATTTGTTTTTCTGCTTGAAAATCAGCGTATCGCCGAGAATGAAGGGGCCCCAGTCGATGTAATCCGGGGTTCTCAACCGCCATTTCGGCTTGCCGTCGGCGAGCTCGGCGGCGGTGAGGACAATCTGGCGGCCGGAAGCGAATTCGTCGTCGTCATCATCATCGTCTTCGGCATTTTCGGTTTTTGCTTTATCGGTTTTCGGCTTTTCAGCCTTGTCTTTTTTCTGAACTTCCCAGCTCTGGGTAATCATCATTTTGCCGCCGGTGAGGGTGCTGTGCAGAATGGGTGTGTTTTTCTCCGGGCCCTTGGTCCAGAGGTCGGTGCCGTCCTTCGCGCTGACGGCATTGACGCGGTAAAAATGATCGTATACATCATAACTGTCGCGGGTCTCCCTGTAGACGGCTTCGACCGACTGAATCAGTACCACGTCGTCGCCGCAGTTGACACTGCTGACGCGGCCGATGAATTTGCGCTCCCACGCCTTTTTGCCGCTGTAATCCATCAGGGCGACTTCATCGCCGGCAGTGAAGCCGTAGAATTTCCCTTCCGAGCCGTTTACGAATATGCCGCGATTCTGGCCGCAATCCGCAATCTTGAATGGAAAACGGTCGAATTCCGGCAGGGTGGCCAGTGTGGTTACCTCGCCGGTTTCGGCGGTCAGGCTCATGATCTGCGCACCGTTGCGGAACTTGATCTTGCCGTTTTCTTTGGAGATGAAGTCAAACGATTTGATGTTCAATGCCGTTTGCCAGGCGATTTTGCCGCCCGGGTCCAGGAAATTCACCCAGACGGCCCAACCGATACCGCCGATAATCGCCAGCAGGATCAACCGGAAGGTCCACTTCATGATCGAAGCCGCTTTCTCCTTGCCGCCGCGCTTGAAGTTGTACTCTTTTTTGGGCGGGGGAACATATTTATCGTCCGGCTTGGGCTGGGATTGAGGCGGTGGGGCGGAACTCTCCGCCGGTGCCGCAGGCTTGGCCACCGACTGGGCATACTTGGCCGCCATCTCGGGACGCAGCCCCAACTTCGGACGGTCCGCGGCCGGCTCCGGAGCAGGAGCGGGAGCAGGTTCGGGTTCAGGGGCCGGGGCGGGTTCGGCTTCAGACGGAGCTGCTTCCGCCGGCAGTTCGGCTACCGGGATTTCCTGGGTCTGGCTTTCCGCCGCGCCCGGGGTTTCAAAGGATTGCTCGGTATTACACTGCGGACAGACAAAGTCGTAGGTCATTCCGGGCTCGACAACGAATTTGAATTTTTCTTCGCACCCGGCGCACTGAATTTTTATTTTCATAGCCCCTTTCCTGATGTTATACTATTATAATACAAAGTACACGCGCTTTTTCAACAATCCATTTATAAAATATACTGTTTTTTTATGAATTCGCATGGATTTGCCCCCCGTTCCGGGTTATATTTTTGTCATAATTATTTGATAAAGGTGAATAAAATGTCCAATTGTGTACCTTTTTTCCATCACTACAACTGGTATATGGTGTCGGATGAGATGATACCGGGTATTTTCGCGGAATTCCGGGATAACGGAGCCGAGAACCTGGTTTTTGCCCATGAATGGTCGACCCGGCTCCTGAAGGACCCCGGATTTTACCAGCATCTGATGCTGTGCGTCAGGCGAGCCGGAATCCGGCTGGGCGCGGTGCATGCGCCGTGGGGAGCTCACTTCGACCTGAACTGTCCGGACATGGCGCGACGCCCGGGGCTGATCGAGGACCACAAAACCAGCATGGCATACTGCGCCGAGGCCGGAGTCAAAACCTACACCATGCACGTGGGCGCGTATCACTGGGTATTTCATCATACCCCGCTGTCGGTACTGCGTCCGTTGGCGCTGGACACGCTGGAGAAACTGCTGCCGACCGCCGAAAAACTCGGGATGGTCATCGCCGTGGAAAACAGTTTCGAACCGCCGAACTCCGCCGCCGAGGTACTGGGGCTGATCGAACATTTCAAGTCGCCGCACGTCGGCTGCTGCTTCGATAGCGGACACGCCAACATGATGGCGCCGTTTCCCGGCAAGGAACTCGCGAACTACCCGCCGAACCTGCACGAAGCCTGGTGGGAGGGATTTGTCCTGACGCCGAATTCGCTGGAAATGCTCGCGCCGCACATCGTGACCGCGCATCTGCATGACAACGACGGCTACCGCGACGAGCACAATCCGCCCGGCAAGGGCCGGGTCGACTGGCCGCAGCTGATCAAGGACCTGAAGGCGTGTCCGCGCCTGATGTCGCTGCAGTCCGAAAGCCAGGTGGCCTCCAAGGGATACTCCATCAAGTACACCGTCGATACTTATCGTAAAATAATCGGTTGAAAAACCCGATTTTTTCATCTCTTGGCACTGGTAAAAAATAAGAAATTGGATATGTTATCCATTGTCTGAAATTTTTCACTTTGGAGCAATTGTATAATGATGAAAATAAGAATGATTTTGCTGTCGCTGACAGTGTTGATTTTTTCGGTGGCCGTAGTGGCCCAGGAAGCGGTGCGCGTTACCAAGAACCCCGGTGATATTACCAAAAACCCCACGGCGATTTTCCAGGGGATCGAGGGCGCGGATGCGGCACTCTCGGAAACCGTGCTGGGCTTCCTCCGGGCCTGCGACTGGTTTGACCTTCAGAAAAGTGGTTCGGTGGACTACTTGATTTCCGGCGAGCTTGCGGACGGCAAACTTTCGCTGCAGCTTCGCAGTACCGAGAGCCAGGCAGGGTTCGCCGTGCGCACCACCTACAACGGTCCGAGCCATAACCGCGCGATCGCCAAGAAAATGGTCGACGGCATCCTGTTCAAATTATTTAAGGTACGCATGTGCGAGTCGCGGATCGCCTTCTGCGCCGACACTGCTCCGGGGGTGCGTAACCTCTTCACCTGCGACATCGACGGCGGCGAGGTCCGCCAGGTCACCAATTACAAGACTTTGTGCGTGGAGCCCTCCTGGGGACACGATTCCAATTCGCTGATTTACTCCATGTACGGCCCCTCCTATATCGACGTGGTGCAGACGGAGCTGGACCCGCTGCGCAGCCGTCGGCTGGTCTCGTATCCGGGGCTGAACTCCTCGGTATCGATGTCGCCGGACGGCAAGTATCTGGCGCTGATCATGAGCCTGGACCGTCAGGTGGACCTGTACGTGAAGGAAGTCGAAAGCAGCAAGCGCATCCGGCTGACCAACAGCGTGGCGGTGGAAGCCTCGCCGAGCTGGAACCCGAGCGGTACCGCGCTCTGTTATGTCTCCGACCAGCGCGGCAGCCCCAAGCTTTATAAGATCGAACTGGGCTCCAAGGAAGTGACCCCGCTCTACACCGAGGGTTCGGAAGCGGTGTCGCCGGAGTGGAACGGCGAAGACGTGATCGTATACACCACGCGGATGGGCAACTATACGCTGGCGATTCTGAATATGGGGCGCACCAGCCCGGCGCGCTCCGGCATCCTGATCAGCGTCGGCGGCGACTGGGAGTCCCCCTCGTGGGCGCCGGACAACCGTCACGTGGTCTGCAGCCGCAAGCTCAACGGACGCTCGACGCTGTATCTGGTGGATTCATGGACCGGCAACTTCCGGCAGATCATGAATTTCCCGTATAACCAGAGCACCCCGGCGTGGTCCAGGCTGCTCAAATGAATTTCCACCAGGCCGAAGAATACCTGGCCCATCTGACAAGGTTCGGCATCAAACTCGGGCTCGAACAGACCCGTCTGCTGATGGACCGGGCCGGAAATCCGGACAAAGCGCTCCGGTTCATCCACATCGCCGGTACCAACGGCAAGGGCTCCTGCGCCGCCATGCTGGAAGGGGCGCTGCGCCATTGCGGTTACCGGACCGGGCTCTATACCTCGCCGCACCTGGTGTCGCCCTGCGAGCGTATCCGGGTGAACGGCTGCGCGGTCAGCGAGGAAGTCTACGCGGACGCGGTGACCGGGCTCAAAGAGATTGCCGACCAGCTGGCGCAGTGCCCGACTTATTTTGAATTTACTACCGTGATGGCGGCGAAGATCTTCGCCGACGCCCAGGTGGATTTCGTGATCTGGGAAACCGGCATGGGCGGACGGTTCGACTCGACGAATGTGGTCATGCCGGTGTGTTCGGTAATCACCGGCATCGCCATGGACCACGAGAAATACCTCGGCAAGGACCTGACGAGCATCGCCCGCGAGAAGGCCGGAATCATCAAACCGGGCCGTCCGGTTTTCTGCGGCGAACTGCCGCCGGAGGCCGCCCGGGTGATCGATGAAACCGCCGCCGGTATCGGGGCGACCGTTAAATATTGCGCGATAGATAGTTGCAGGGACTTGAAAATTTCCCTGAATGGCGATAAATTTATCCAATGTTTTGATTACGCGGGGCACCGGATCAGCCTTGGCTTGGCGGGACCGTTGCAGCGGCGTAATTTCAAGGTTGTTTACGAAGTGCTGTCCTTTCTGGCGCCGGAATTCGGTTTCGGGCTGGACAAGGCGCTGGATGGTTTGGCCGCGGTGCGCTGGCCCGCGCGGATTCAGTTCCTGCCCGACGGCAGTATCCTGGACGGCGCGCACAATCCGGATGGCGCCGGAGCGCTGGTGGAGGCCCTGGCGGAGATCCTGCCCGGCGAGAAGTTCACCGTGATCATGGCGAATTTCGCCGACAAAGATACCGCCGGCGTGCTGCGCGAGTTGAATAAGATAGCGGCAAGTTTCGTCTTTGTGCCGCTGATGGTGGACGGGCGCGGCGGACTGCCGCCGGAGGAGCTGGCGGCGATGCTGCGCGGCATGGCGGAAACGCCGGCGCGTACCGCGGCCGGTCTGCGCGAGGCGCTGGAGCTGCCGACGGAGCACCGGCACTTGATTGCCGGCTCGCTCTTCATGGCCGGCGACGCGCTGGCGCTCTATAAGGTTCCGGCCTTGAACTTGAATTGAAAATAACTGGAGATGTAACATATGAGCAATTTTGACAGTATTACGATTAAGGCCCCGGGCTTTAATAATAATAACGCGCCAGTGCCGGTACCGGTGCTGACGCTGAAAAACATGGTGTCGTTTCCGTATACCCTGACCTCGATGCTGGTCGATCAGCCGGAAATGGCTGAAATGCTCAAGCGGATTTCCGGCGACGACCGTCTGCTGGCGGTATTCCCCGAAGTGCCGCCGAAGAGCCAGCTCGAAGAATTGCCGATGGATCTGGAATTTCAGGATGTGGAATTCCGCGGCGTCCGCATGGGGCGCATCGGCACCATGACGCGAATCATCAAAATGCTGAATTTCCCGGACGGCACCGTGCGGCTGCTGGTGCGCGGACTGCGCCGCGTGAGCTTCCAGCGGGCATATCAGACCAAGGACGAGTCGCCGGACATGGCGCTGGTCGACGATGTCCGCGAAGACCGCGACGAATCGGTGGAAACCGCGGCCATGCTGAAAAGCGCCGTCACCCAGTTCCAGGAAGTGATTTCGTTTTCGCAGGGCGTGCCCGATGAATTCAAGCTGGCGATCAGCACGCTGAACGACGCCGGGCGCGTGGTGGATATGATGTCGGACACGCTGCCGATTATCGCCACCGAAAAATTCGCGCTGTTGTCGCTGGCCAACGTCCGCGAGCGCCTCGAACTGCTGATGGCGATCCTGAACCGCGAGATCGAGGTATCGCGCCTGAGCTCAAAAATTCAGAACCAGGTGCACGAAGCCATGTCGCGCTCGCAGCGCGAGTTCTACCTCCGCGAACAGCTGAAAACCATCAAAAAGGAACTCGGCGAGGAGACTGCCAACCCCGATATCATCGCCCTCCGCGAGAAAGTCGCCGAGCTCGATATTCCCGAAGAAGTCCTGAATGTGATCAACAAGGAACTCGAGCGCATGGAAATGATGCCGCCGATTTCCCCCGAATACCACGTGGCTTATAATTATGTCGACTGGCTGAGCAACATGCCGTGGAATATTTTCTCCGAGGACCGTATCGACGTCAAGGAAGCGGCCCGGATTCTCGACCGCGACCATTACGGGCTCGAGGACGTCAAGGAGCGCATCCTTGAATTCATGGCGGTGCTGCAGCTGAAGGATGACCGCAAAGCGCCGATCCTCTGCTTCGTCGGTCCGCCCGGCGTGGGCAAAACTTCGCTGGGGCAGTCCATCGCCGAGTCGATGGGCCGTAAATTCGTGCGTATTTCGCTCGGCGGCGTGCGCGACGAAGCGGAAATCCGCGGCCACCGCCGTACCTACATCGGCGCCCTGCCCGGCCGCATCATCCAGGGACTCAAAAAAGCCGGCACCTCGAACCCGGTGTTTATGCTGGACGAAATCGACAAGCTCAGCAACGACCAGCGCGGCGACCCCTCTTCGGCGCTGCTGGAAGTGCTCGACCCGGCCCAGAACAAAACATTCAACGACCATTTCCTCGAAATCGATTACGATTTGAGCTCGGTCATGTTCATCGCCACCGCCAACGTCGGCGAGATGATTCCGGGGCCGCTGCGCGACCGCATGGAAGTGATTCACCTGCCCGGCTACACCGGTTTCGAAAAGCGCCAGATCGCGAAAAACTTCCTCGTGCCGCGCCAGATCAAGGACAACGGCCTCAAGAATTTCAAGGTCAATATCAACCTCGCCGCCATCGACGAGATCATCAATTATTATACCCGCGAAGCCGGGGTGCGTAATCTTGAGCGGACCATCGGTTCGCTGTGCCGCAAGATCGCCCGCAAGGCGATTCAGGAAAATTACCCGGACAAGAAAACGATCACCATCGGCCCGAAAGAGGTCGACGAGCTCCTCGGCGTGCGCAAGTTCATGATGGACGAAGCCACCGCCAATCCCGAGCCCGGCACTGCCACCGGCATGGCCTGGACCGGCGTCGGCGGCACCATCCTGATGATCGAAGCCACCATGCTCCCCGGCGGCAAGGGCAATTTGAAGCTGACCGGTTCGCTCGGCAATGTCATGAAGGAGAGCGCCGAAACCGCGTTCAGCTACGTCCGCAGCGTCTGTAGAAATTACGGCATCGATCCTAAGATGTTTGATCAGAACGACTTCCATATCCATGTGCCGGATGGCGCCACGCCGAAGGACGGCCCGTCGGCCGGGATCGCGCTGGTCACCGCGCTGGTGTCGCTGCTGACGAACAAAGCGCCGCGCCCGTTCCTGTCGATGACCGGCGAAATTACGCTGCGCGGCCGCGTCACGGCCGTGGGCGGCATCAAGGAAAAAGTGATTGCCGCGCTGCGCTCGGGCATTAAGACGGTCGTCATGCCGGAGGAAAACCGCAAGGATCTCGCGGATATCCCGGACAACGTCAAGGAACAGATCGATTTCATTTTCGTCGACCAGGCCGCCAAGGCTCTGGAGCAGATTCTGGGCTCGGCTCCGAAAAAGAAAGCGGCCACCAAGAAAACCGGGACGAAGAAATGAGCAAGTACCTGCTTCTGATACTGTGCGCCGTGATCGCATTGCCGGCCATGGCGATTGACCTGGACAAAATCAGCTCTCAGGAGTTTCTGGACTTGCTGCGCCGTCCGCACGGCTTCCAGACCTGGGGGCAGATGTCCGGCCGCATCGACCACGAACGGCAGGGCAGCAAGAAAATGTCGTCGTCGGTGTATCTGGCGACACTATTTGCGCCGGACCGGATGATCTCGCAGGTGATTGTAGACGATAAACAGGGTTACACGATCAGCCAGACGTTTGACGGCGCCAAGTCCGGCACCACCGTCACCCCGATGGACGACAATGCCACCGACAGCGACCTGCTCGGTCAATACGGCCTGCGCGCCGAGGACCTGGCCATGAGTTTCATCTACTGGGATTTCGTCAAGGAGCTGCCGCGCGAAACCATCACGTTCCGCAACTGCCGCGTTTTCGTGCTGACCAAGGGCGACGAATACGTGCGGTTGAGCGTCAACGTGGAATACCTTTTCCCGATGGAAGTCCGCTGGTACAAAGATAAATTCGACGAAAACGCCGTTGCTTACCGCAGTTTGAAGGCCACCAAATTCACGGAAGTCAACGACCTCTGGCTCGTGACCCGTTTGCAGCTGGAGGGCCCCGGCTGGCGGACCCGTGTGGACTTCACCAAAGTCGACGCCAACAGCCGCGACAAAAATCGCCCTGATAACCTCTTTCGCGAATCCGTCAAGTAATTGGGGAATTGGTCGGCGGCTTCGCCGCCTGAATTGGAGAATTGGAGAATTGGGGAAATCGGGAAACAAGAGAAAACGCCTCTGGTTTATCATTGCCGGAGGCGTTTTTTACATTACCGAAGAGTGAGCCGGTAATCGGTTTTTTCGTTGTAGTCGACGAAGTGGACGCTGCCGTCTTTGAAGGTGCCGTCCACACCGGAGACCGTGTATTCGCGGCCGGCATCGACGGACCAGAAGGCCAATACCTTCTTTTGATCTTCGCCGCGCTCGAATACCATCATGAAGAACTTGTCCGGGCTCGACAGTTGTTTGATGAACTTCGGGTATTCGCCGAGCGCTGTGGTCATCTGTTTGTAGGCGCGGTAAAAGGGCTTCGGACGAAGGTCGCGGGTGACCATGCCGAAGTTGTCCTCGCGTTCGCCGCGCTGGATTCCGGTGTTGCGGAAAAGATAAAGATAGAAGCGCGGGACGCCGCGCGAAAGACTGTAAATGCTGAACGTCTGCGCCAGGTCCGCCTGTTGCTGCTCGGTGACAAAATCGTTGAATTTGATGAGCGTACAGCCAATGACGGCCCCTTTCCAGTCGTCGAAGGTATAAAGGGCCAGTGTATCGCCCGCCGGCTTACCGTCCGCCACTGCCTGAAGGATAGGGGTATAACGGACGCCTTTGCGGTTTTTATCGTTGTTCAGATAACGGTTGGCGTGAGCGCGGGATGAGGTGAAACCGAGTTTCTCGGCATCAGGGGCCGGTTGGACGCCGAACGTTTCGTTCGGGGTGCCGGGCTTGGTCCACGAGGCGTGCCAGCCCATGCGGAAAGTATCGTAAAGTTCATCCGATGCGCCCCGCTGTGCCCGGGTTCCATGTTCGTTGACATAGCGGAGCGTGTAGAACGGCAACTGACCGAAGGCCAGCACAATGCCGCCGCGCTGAATGTACTGCTGCAGCGAACGGACAAACTCCTCGTCGACTTTTTCGTTTTCGCATCCGATCATCACCGGGATTTCGTCGATCTTGAGCGTTCCGAGCTGTTGCGGCGTGACGGGGACGAATTCCACCCCCGGCAGCCACGTGCGGCTGTCGCGAAAGTTGTCCATAGGGGCTCCGGGCAGGACCGGCACGCCCACCTTGAATTGGCGGCCCGTGGCGAAGGGACGGCCGGTTTTTTCGCCGGCGAGCTGCAGCGCCTTGACAATGGCCCCGGGCTGCTGCTCGATAAATTCATTGCAGGCGGAGGAAGAACCGCATTCGGTGAACCAGACCGGTTTATCGGCATCGCCGTAGCGTTTGAGAATCGCCCGCACGGTATCCAGATTCCGGTCAAATCCTTTGTTGCGGTCGCCGCCCCAGCCGTAGGGGTGCGTGGAAATCAGGTCGAAATACGGTTTGCCGCCGAGCTTATAAACATCTTCGAGGAAACCCGGGCCGACAAGGCCGCCAAGCATGATCTGGTTGTTCGGATCGGCTTTTTTCAGCTCTTCGTGAGTGATTTTCAGCAGCGTCATATACTGTTTCGGGTCCGGCGCCGGAACCCAGAAGCCGCCGTCCGGCTCGTTCCAGAAGGACCAGACCGTGATCTTGCCTTTGAAATGTTCGGCCAGGGTACGGACATATTTCCGCCATTCTTCCGGGTGGTCGTGCAGCGGTACCAGGTCCGGACGAACGTTTCTCACCTCCCAGGCGTAACCGCTGAGGATCGGCAGCATTTCGATGTCGTATTCCCTGAGCTTATTGTATACCTTGCCGATGTGCGAAAGGCCGTCTTTACGTGCGATCAACGAGAATCCGATATCCATGCGGGCGGACTTGATTCCGGCCTCCTTCATCAGCCGAAGCTGCTCGTCGGTGCGATAATCAAATTCGGCACTGCGGTTCAGGTGGGCACACACGCCCCACGGAGAAATCTTTTCCTGGGCACCCGCCAGGACGCCGATTAAAAGAGAGAACATGATGATAACGTTTCGCATCGGGAAATTCCTTTCTGATCAGGGGCCAACGGAGCCGGTAAAGGCGTTTGTGCCATTGTAGCTGAGCATGGTCGGGTCGCTTACGGATTGGCGCAGCGCGAATTTAAAGGGCCAGTAAGCCGGTTCCACCCGTGCCGCGTCAACCCGTCCATCGGAGAACAGGACATTGAGATCGCCGAATATTGCGCCAAAAGAATTGTAACTCGGATGGTGCGCCCAATAAAATCCTATTCCGGCCTGCCAGACTCTGCCGTCCGCCATTAAACCGGTAATGTATTTGTCGCCGGCGCGCCGCGGTTTGCCGAATCCCCGGTCCGGACTCAGAACTCCGAAATATGCATAACTGAATTTCCACCCCATGGAATTGTCGAAAATCGCCTGAGTGGCAAGCTTTTCCCAGTTCGAATCGCTGATCGGCGGGGTTTTCACATCCAGGGGACAAAGGAACATTTTGCGGTCCGCCATATAGGCCCGGGCCCGGTAGGCGAAGCGCCCCGCAATATTGGTCGGCTGGGTATATTCATTGTTACCGTCGCCGTCTGCACTGTTATCATACCGGGTGCCGCCGCCGTAAATGAAGTAATCATTATTGTCTACCGCGTAAGAATGCAGAATCGTCCCCCACTGTTTCAGCTGATTCGTACAGCCGATGCGCTTGGCTTTGTCACGTGCCTTGTTCAAGGCCGGCAGCAGCATCGATGCCAATATCGCAATAATTGCAATCACAACGAGGAGCTCGATAAGTGTAAAACGTTTTCCCTGTTTCATTTTGTATATCCTTCTATTGTTGAAATCATGCAAATTTCATTTGGTTTTTCGGCACATACCGGGCCACGGAATTACGGTCGACAATCATCGGTTCGGCGTCGATCTGGGTCTTGAAGTCCGGCGCGTGGCGCAGGATATTCTGCGCCATTTTGATGACCGACTCGGCGATCAGGTGGTGGTCCACGCCCACGGTGCTCAGCTTCTCCATGCCCGGCTCCGGCTCGTCCCCGAAGCCCAGTATGCTCAGGTCCTCCGGAATCCGTACCCCGAATTCCTCCAGATACTGCATGGCCTTGACCGCGGTGATGTCGCTGATGACGAACAGCGCGCTGAAATCGTATTTACCGGCGGCGAACTGCTTCATGAATTCGCGGATTTTCTTGTCGGGCCGGTCGCCGGAAGTGGTTCGGCAATCAAGTATTTCCAGGTCGCAGCCGCAGGCGCTCGCCACCATTTCAAAGTTGCGCAGCCGCGATTCCGTACTGATAATATGCGGCTCGCTGAAGAGAAACCCCAGCTTGCGATGGCCCTTCTCCACCAGATAGCGCGCCGCCAGCCCCCCCGCCTTGACGTTGTCGCCGCAGACATAGCGGATCTCGGCCACCGGAATCGTGTTGTTGGAGATGATGACCGGCGCGGCGGAACGGCTCAGCGACATCAACTGCTCGGGATTCAACTGGTCGTTCGCCACCGAGTCCAGCACGATGATATCCGCCTCGTAGTCGTCCACGCACATGCACAGATCATCGTGATAATCGCGGCGGGCCAGCATGAAATCGAACCCGTATTTCTCCGCATAAAGTTCCATCAGCTTGGCGGTCCGGGCAATCGATGCACTGGGCCAGTCGGGCTGCAAAAGCACCAGTTTCGGGTGCACGGGCATATCTTTTTTGCAGACGAAGGTGCCGCGCCCGACGAAGGACTCCAGGATACCCTTTTCCTTCAACTGATTCATGGCCGCGGTCACGGTCACCTGGCTGACTTTGTATTCGCCGATCAGCTGACGGACCGAGGGAAATTCCTCGCCATCAGTCATACCAGCGATCTTCCGCCGCAGTTGCCGGTAGAGCCGGTTGGTTTTGTTGTCTACTTCCATATCTGCTATTCACCTTAGTGTGTTTACAATAAACACACTTTGATTAAAAAAATTAGCCGCATGTGGCTTCTTTATACTCTCAACAAAAACAATGTGTTTATGATCGATACACTTTAATTATACAGGCATGTACCGGAAAAAGCAATAGCCAAAGAACAAAAAGTAAAGAAATTTTGCTTGCCCAAACTCAATATCGCGCGTCGCGCGCGAAAAGGGCGGGGTTGTCCGATTGGTGTGTGATAAAAAAATTCAAAATTATTTCGGATATCCAAAATAAATTTCAAATTGCGGCGTTTATTATGACAAAGAGCTCTGAATTGTCAGACGGAAACAAAAACCAAATTAACAGAAAGGGCAGAACTATGAACAACAAGAATACCAAACTGATATTGTTTGCGGCAGTAATCATCGCCGCAGGAAGCACGGCATTCGCAGGGGGACCGCATCGGGGTCCCGATGGTATCGACACCGCTGCCAGGATCGTCGATCTGGTGCTGAGAGTAGTACGTCCGGTCGAAACCGTAGTCGTCACCCCGGCTCCGGTCGTGACCCAGACGGTTTACACGACCCCGGTCGTCTACAGCACTCCGGTCGTAACCCAGACGGTTGTCACCCGTGAAGTTTATACGGCTCCGGTCGTGTATACTCAGACTTATTACAGCGCGCCGCCGGCCCCCCGGCCGCGTTATTACCAGCCGGCCCCGCCCCGCGGCGGCAAGCAGGGTCCCGGTAACAATCGTCCCGGCCCCGGCCCCCGCCGGTAAATCACAACCACATTAGTCCCACCCCTATGTTGAGGTGCGGGGAGCTGAGAAATCAGTTTCCCGCACCGCTTTTTTATTGCGGTTTGATGATCCAGAGGGCGGTCGGGGTGCCGAGCAGGATCTCGGGCTTGCCGTCGCCGTCGATATCATGGGATTTCAGACCGCTGAGAATCGCGGTGGTCGTGTTCAACTTCTGTATTCGCGCCGGGGTTTTCTCCGGCAGGCGGAAATACTGAATCCGGGTACGGTCGGCCACGGCCAGTTCTTTGCCGTTGCCGGTGAAATCGTCGTACAGAATCCACGGATAGGTCATTTCGAGGAATGTTTCCGGCTCCTTGCATTCGGCGAAACCGGAAAAACGGTCCTGCAGGAAATAGCAGACGCTCTTCGGGGTACTGAAAACCAGGTCGGGAACTTTGTCGCCATTGACATCGGCCAACAGGAAATTCAGCTGGTACGGTGCCGCCAGATTGCAGAACTGAATGAAGTCGCTGCCGCGCAGCAGGCGGTTCTTGATATTCAGATTGGCGAAAAAATTGTAATAAATGTTGAATCCCGGTTTGGTGGCCTCGCCGGGATGGGTGGTCATGATGACATCGGGGTTGCCGTCCAGGTCGATATCGCAGACGATCGGGCGCTGGTTCGCGCCTTTTTCGCCCTGCTGCATGGTGATGGTGGCGTTTACCGCCTTGCCGTCGGCGACCCGGTGCAGCACCGCCCCGGCGAGAATGTAGCTCGCGCCGTCCTTGCCCGGGGGCAGCAGCGCCAGCTGCGGCCGCCACTGGTTGACGGAGGTACTGGTCAGCGGAGTCTGAAAACCGTCTTTGGCGAAGTAAATCCGCAGTTCGGGGTGGTAATTGGCCACGGCCAGGTCGTTTTTGCCGTCGCCGTCGAAATCGCCGATGGCGGTGTCATGCGCGCCCGGAAACTCGATTCTGCGGTCCGGTTCGGCCTTGAAGGAGCCATCCGGCTGCTGGTAATAAATCAGGACCTCGCCCGCATCTTTTTCCGGCACGGAACAGAGGACCAGGTCCGCCCGGCCGTCGCCGTTCAGGTCACCGGCGGCGAAACCTTTCATGCCTTTGCAGTCGATTTTTCGCATCGTCTGCGCCGAAGCGGAAAGCGCCAGCAGGCAGATCAACGTCAAGACATATTTCATCATTCATTTCCTTTGCTTTCGATTTTCATGACCGCGTAATTGACCAGCAGGAACTTGCCGCCGGCGAAGGCGCCGTTTTCGCTGGTGACTTCGATTTCCAGCGTATTGTCGCCTTCCTTCAGGAACATCCCCTTCACCGGCAGGCTCCAGATGCCCCACTCGAACGGCTTCAACGGGTTGGCTCCCTCGAAAATCACATTGCCGTTGACCCGGATCGCGACCTCGCAATTGCTCGCCTCGTCGTCGTCCTGACCGCTGATTTTCAGCGTGTATTCGCTGCCGCCGATGGTCGGCATTTTGAACACAGCTTTCAGGATATTCAGGTTCGAACCGCCCTTGCCGCGTACCACTGTGCAAACCCGCTGGTCCTTCTGTTCAAACGTATACAGCCGCGGCGGCGTCCCGCCCGAGAAATCGTAGGCAGTCAGCAGGACATCGGCGTCTTTGCGGTAATTCGTTTCTTTGATTGCGGCCTGTTCGATGGACCCCGCGTCGCCGGAGGAGAATTTGCCGCTCTTCAGTGCCGCCTGATTGTTGAGGTTGAAGTTTTTGGAGAAATTGACCTTGTGTCCCCAAGAGGTCCAGTGCTTGAACATGTCGCCGTTCGAGCCTTTGAGGGCGTCCTGCCAAACCTTTTCCAGCTCGGCCACGGTCTTCGCGATTTTTTCCGCGTCCTTAACGCTGGTGAAGTTCACCTTGAAGCCGTACGGATCGAGCGCAGTCATCAATTTGTTCATGGCGTCGAGCTTGGCGACATTGTCCCGGCCGACGAGCTTGGCGCAAGCGCGAAGCGGCGACTTGACCGGGTCGTATTTGGCCGGGTTCCACATGTAGTCGCACATGGTCATCACGTACACCGCAGAGTTGGCCGAAGCGGCAAAGTGCTGCACGTCGCCGAAAATACCGTCATAGTGCCACTGCCAGATTTCCACCGGGTCGGTGTAGTAGTGCCAGGTGCCGAAATGCGGCATGCCGGTGTCGTTCTGGTGCATCGACGGCTTGCGCTGGAGGCGCTCGGTGATCCATTCGACTTCGGATTTTTTGATCTTGCCGGACCAGACGGATTTGCCGGTCCACTGGATTTTCACATCCTTCGGCAGGCGCTCGCCAAGTCCGCGCAGGTATTCGTCGCGGTTTTCGCCGAACTCCCCGGCGGGGTCGTAGGCCGGACCCCAGTAAAACGGCGGGCAAAAAATAATGCCGGAATCCGGGTTGATCTCCTTAATCGCCTTGTACAGTTTGTTGATGAAATAGATGTCGGCTTCGCGGCCGCTGCCGAACTGCTTCACATCGTCTTCGTGCATCGGGAAGCGCATGTCGTCGAAATAAACTTCGATCCAGCCGCCGGCCTCGGCGATGGGCCGGTAATATTCCATCAAACGCTCGAACTTCTCATCGCTGCCGACCGCCCACTCCCTGCCGCCGAGGTATCCCTCGATGCCGAGCGCCCAGTCGAGCCCGAGATCCGTCAGCTTTTTACGTTCTTTCACCGCCTTGACCCAGCTTTCCGGCGGCGGCGTTTTCATCCAGAAACCGCGCCCGCTGACCGGAATCGGCGCCACCATCCGCGCATACGGAAGCACATGGAAATTCAGCTTGAACGCGGTCATGAAGCGCCCGTCATCCGCCATCGGCAAGTACATGTAGCCGCGCAGCGGGTAGACCGGATAATCGGTGCCGCTAAATTCGCGCAACAGAATTTTGCCGTTTTCTATACGCAGCATCTGCATCAGCGAGGAAATGCCCCAGAGCAACCCACGCTTGTCGCAGCCGTTGATACTGACGGCGTTGCCCTTCATTTCGACGGAGTAGCCCTCGGGCTTGTTCGGGGCGGCGTCGGAGATCGAAAGGGTGATTTCCGCCGCGCCGGGTGCGATTTCCACGCCGCGCTCTTGGAGCCAGGATTCGAGCTCATTGCGCTGCGGGGTCCCATCCATTCCCTTGACAGTGACTTTGCCGAAGTCGATGTCGCGGCTGCCGATGGTGATATCCTGCGGCGTCGGGTAAATGTCACCGGTGTAAACCGGGAGATTGCCGCGGGCGCCGCCCAGCAGAGTTGCAAATGCCAGAACGGCAACCATAATCAATAATTTTTTCATATTCTTTCCTTGGATTTATTTGTCGATGCGCCAGTAATAATCCTGTGTGTGACCGGGGGGAACATCGGGCTGGGGCACCAGGTCCTTGTTCCAATACGGTCCCGGGGTCCGGCCGTATTCCACATGGCCGTCCGCCCACAGGAAATTCGCGCCGTTGTCATGGATGGGATTGGCCACGCCGCCGCCGTTCCAGTTGTAACTGCGCAAATAATAATACCCGAAAGCATTACCGGTCGGCCAGTTGGCGGCCCCGCCGGTGGTGTCGGCATGGGTAATGGTCAGCGCCGGTTTCTTGATCATGGTGACCTTGGTCGGCGTTGCCGACAGCGCGATGTACGGCTGGTTGATGCCGTACGACATGTACCAGTAAGCCTTTGACGCCACCTCCACCTGCGGATACAGGTTCGTCCGCTCCACCCAGTGATCAACCGCGGTCTTGTGCGCCGGACACATCGCCGCCTTGAACGAAGCCTTGTCGAATCCGTTAACTTTAAGAACTTTATAAAGCCATGACTCGGCGAAATCTGTCTGGTACGGCGGGTAGAAACCATCCTGCGCATCGATGTAGAATATCATCATCGTGCCCAATTGTTTCTGATTGCTCTGGCATGAAGAGCGGAAAGCCGACATCCGTGCGCGATTCAGCGCCGGCAGCAGCATGGCCGCCAGGATCGCGATGATCGCAATCACCACGAGGAGTTCAATCAGTGTGAAATTTTTTATTTTATATCGCATCGGTCACCTCATTACCTGTATTTGCTATAATATATTATACTGGATGAAATATCAAAAAAAACGGTAAAAAAGATTGAAAATGCGGTAAAAATCACATATTGTAATTGCAGCTAATACCAATTTGCATTCTAAGGGTTCGTAAATGCCGCTGGAATTGCGGAGTGCAAATTGGGGTTGATGAGCTTGCCGCTAATAGATTAGCGGTTGCGAGTCAAGCCGGATTTGTAACCGCAAGATCAAGGCAGTTACAAACCTTATGATTACAATTTGGTATAAGGATAAATATATGCCAAAATCGACGCTTCACGACCCCGGGGAACGGCGGCTGGAACTGAAAATGTTCGGGTTCAGCACCATGACCATTCACGACCTGGCGCAGCCGAACCACACGCATCCCTTCTGGCAGCTGAACATCTGCGGGCGGGGAACGATCGAGCTGGCACTGGTCGGACGCCGCGAAACCCTCCGCGACGGCGATATCCTGATCCTGCCGCCCGGCTGCGCCCACGGGCTGTATTACCACCGGAAACACGACCTGAACAGTTTTTCGTTTAAATTTTCCCTGCGCGAAGACGCCGGAAATACCGAACGCGACGCGGTCATCATCCGTTCCGATTCGCGCACTGCCCATCTCATCGGCGCAGTCAAAGAGATTTATCAGGGATTTTTTCCGGAGGAATTGCGGAAGCGCGACATCCAGTTCCTGGTCTCGTCCGATTCCGATTACCAGTACGTGATGGAGGATCTGTTGTTCGGCATCGTACATTACTACTGCCTGGTGCGGCCGGGCGAGCGGCACAACGGTGAACTGCTGTTCCGCATGCGCGAAACCATCAACCGGGCTGAAGGACGCCCGGTTACTGTGGAGGAATTATCCGAGGCCATGGGGTATTCGGAGGGGCATTTGCTGCTGCTGGTCCGGGGTCGGACCGGGCTCTCCACCAAACAATTCATCGACCAGGAGCGAATCCGGATCGCCAGGAATTATCTGCGTTATTCGACACTGAATGTGTCGGAACTGGCGGAGCGGATGGGCTTCAGCGACTACGTCTATTTCGGCAAATTCTTCCGCAAATACACCGGCGAATCACCCAGCAGCTTCATCCGCCGCCACCGCAAAGGAATTACATGATAATGACTGTGCCGGAGGGAAAATACCTTGTATTTTTCAGCACAATGTGATATATTCGGTGACAACGAATTGGAATAGCTGATGTTATGGATATTACGAAAAAAAGAGTTCTGGTTACCGGGGGCGATGGTTTCATAGGTTCGCATCTGGTCGAAACATTATTGCAGCATGGTTGCCGGGTTCGCACACTGGCGCAATATAATTCCTTTAATTTCCTGGGTCATCTGGAAGATGTCGGAAAGGCGGAGAACCTGGAAATTGTGACAGGCAGTATTTGCGACCCGGACTGCTGCGAAGCACTCTGCAAAGATGTGGATACCGTCTTCCACCTGGCGGCACTGATTGCAATTCCTTATTCTTACCGGGCGCCGGAGAGCTACCTGGACACCAATATTCGCGGGACACTTAATATTTGCCGGGCAGCGCAGCAGGCTCAGGTGAAAAGAATACTGGTCACTTCCACCAGTGAAGTATACGGCAGCGCGCTTTATGTCCCGATCGACGAAAAACATCCTCTACAGCCCCAGTCGCCTTATAGTGCCAGCAAGATCGGAGCGGATGCCATGGCTATGAGTTTCTACTATTCTTTCGGATTGCCGCTGACAGTGGTTCGTCCGTTCAATACCTATGGGCCGCGTCAGTCTGCGCGAGCAATAATTCCCACGATCATATCACAGATTGCCGCGGGAGCGGAAGAAATCATGGTGGGAGACTTGAGTCCTACTCGCGATTTCAATTATGTGCTTGATATCTGTGCGGGGTTTATTGCGCTTGCCGAATGCGATCGGGCCGTCGGAGAAACGGTCAATATTTGCACTGGACGTGAAATCTCCATGGAAAAGTTATTTTTTACCATCCGGGAGCTGATGGGCAGCGAAGTGCATTTCAAAATCGACCCGGCCCGCCTGCGCCCGGAGAAATCCGAGGTTAAACGCCTGCTGGGAGATAACCGAAAACTGACGGAGCTGACCAACTTTCAACCAAAGTATTCACTGGAATGCGGCCTGCAGCAAACGATTGACTGGTTCAGCCGTCCCGAAAACTTGCGACGTTATAAGACCGACTGCTATAATCAGTAGACCGGACAATGAGGTAAAGGCATGATAAGTCCGCAATTGCTGGCCGAAAAAATCAGGGTACACTATTCAGGCCGGAAGGATATTCCGCTGCATGAGCCCTGTTTCACCGGCAATGAACGGCGTTATGTGCTTGACGCAATTGACTCAACTTTTGTTTCCAGCGTCGGCGAATATGTCACCCGTTTCGAGAAAACGCTGGCGGCGATGAGCGGCTCCGCTGCTGCGGTGGCAGTCGTCAATGGAACGGCTGCCCTGCATCTCGCATTGCTTGGCGCCGGGGTCGGGCCGGGCGACGAAGTACTGACACAATCACTGACTTTCGTCGCCACAGCCAATGCCATCCGTTATTGTGGCGCAGAGCCGGTTTTTGTGGATGTGGATATCGATACCGCCGGAATGTCGCCGACGGCTTTGGAGCGTTATCTGATAGAGAATGCCGAGCGGAGCGGCTCCTGTATCCGCAACCGCCATACCGGCCGGAAAATAGCCGCTTGCGTACCTATGCATACATTCGGACTGGTGGCGCGGATCGGGGAAATCGCCGCATTATGCCGTAAATGGAATATTCCGCTGGTGGAAGATGCCGCCGAGTCTCTCGGCAGCCGCTCCGGAGAGCACTGGACCGGTACATTCGGGCTGTGCGGGGTATTCAGTTTCAACGGCAATAAGACTATCACCTGTGGCGGAGGCGGTGCCATTGTGACCAATGACGCCGGATTGGCTGCCCGGCTGAAGCATTTGAGTACGACCGCCAAAGAACCCCACCGTTACGAGTTCGTTCATGACCAGCTTGGCTATAATTACCGTATGCCCAACCTGAATGCCGCACTGGCTTGCGCTCAGTTGGAACAATTGGATCATTTTATCAGGGACAAACGGGAAACCGCGGCGTTTTACCACGGTATTTTTGAAGATGAATCATTTGGAATGATGCGGGAGCGGCCCGGCACATATTCGAATTACTGGTTAAATGCCTTGCTGCTCCCGGACCAGGCGGAAAGAGATTTCTATCTGAATGAATTGTTGCGCCAGGGAATCACTGTCCGTCCAGTTTGGCGGCCAATGCATCAATTGCCCATGTTCCATGCCGGTCCGCACGTCGGCTTGAAGGTAACGGAGGACCTGGCGGGCCGGATTATCAGTCTGCCCAGCAGCGTGAGGAAAGAATAAAATGAACAGAGAAAGTAAATTAATATTATTTGGCGGAGGCGGACATTGCCGCTCCTGCATCGATGTAATCCGGGCGGAAGGGAAATGGCAATTGGCCGGAATCATCGACCCATATTTGCCGATAGGAACGTTGATTGACGGTGTCGCCGTGCTCGGGGGAGAGGAAAATCTGGCGGAGCATTGCCAGGCGGCAACCTGGGGGCTGGTTACGGTCGGTCAATTGCGGAATGCGGATTTGCGGATTCGCCTGTGGAACTTGCTGAAGACGAGCGGTTTTCAGGCTCCAGTGGTCATTTCGCCACGGGCCTGGTGCTCCCCGGCGGCACAGCCGGGAGAAGGAACCATTCTCATGCACGGCGCGGTTGTAAACGCCGGAGCCCGGCTCGGTGAGAATTGTATTGTCAATACCATGGCCCTGATCGAGCATGACTGCGATATCGGCAATCATTGCCATATTTCCACCGGAGCACGGGTGAATGGCTCGGTACGGCTGGGGGGGGAATCGTTTGTCGGCAGCGGAGCGATTCTGGTCAACAACATTATATTGCCGGGACACAGCTTTATCCGGGCCGGGGAATTGGTGAAATGCAGCAGGGAAAAGGAGGAATAATGAAACGTTCTTTTATCATTGCCGAAGCTGGAGTCAACCATAACGGCAGTTTGGAGCGCGCACTCGAAATGGTGGATGCCGCGGCCCGGGCTGGCGCCGATGCCGTCAAGTTCCAGACCTTTCGAGCGGAGGAACTGGTCGTTGAATCTGCGCCCAAGGCGAACTATCAGCAAAAGAATACCGATTCGTCGGAAAGCCAATTTCAGATGCTGAAGAAACTGGAGCTTGGCAGAGAAGATTTCCGGCTGCTCGCTGAACGCGCCAAGGAAAAGGGAATTCTTTTTCTTTCGACTCCATTTGATGCGGAAAGTCTTCGAATGCTGCTGGAATTGAAGATGGAGATCATAAAAATTCCTTCAGGGGAAATTGTCAATCCCGTCCTGCTGACCACAGCGGCTGAATCTGGCCTGCCGATCATTCTCTCCACCGGAATGGCTACGCTGGACGAGGTGAAAGAAGCCGTGGCACTGCTGGAAAAAAATCATTGCGGCCCCCTGACGTTGATGCATTGCACGACAGAGTATCCTACGGCATATGCCGATGTCAATCTCCGGGTGCTGGCAACTCTGAAGGAAACCTTTCCACAGGCGCAGGTCGGGTACTCCGACCATACGCCAGGAATTATTGTTTCGCTGGCGGCTGCCGTGCTTGGAGCTGCTGTTATAGAAAAGCACTTTACACTGGATCGCAATTTACCGGGACCGGACCATGTCGCTTCGCTGAACCTGGATGAATTGGCGGCGCTGGTGCACGATATTCGCGCACTGGAGGACGCCCTAGGAAACGGAGTGAAGATACCTGCCGCCTCGGAGTGGCCCAATCGCGCCATCGCACGACGCAGCCTGGTCGCCGCGAAGCCGATTCGGCAAGGCGAACTTTTTACTGGAGAGAATTTGGTTTTCCGCCGCCCCGGTTCCGGCATTTCGCCCATGCGGATCGGCGATTATCTGGGACACCCTGCGGGTCATGACTACCGGAAGGATGAGTTGATCGATGAGTAGAAAAATAGCTGTAGTTTCCGGTTCACGAGCAGAATATGGTTTGCTTCGTCCGCTGTTGAAAGCAATACATGAAGCACCTGATTTTGAATTGAAATTCTATGTTACAGGCAGCCATCTGGACCGTGAAATGACCGTTTCCGAAATTGAAATGGATGGAATTCCGGTGGCCGCCCGCATTCCGCTTGGCAATGATTCGGTCACCGGCCGCATGGGGCGGGCGCTGGCGGAATTCGGCAGGCTTTTTCAGGAATCTGCTCCTGAACTGTTGTTTCTGCTTGGCGATCGTTATGAAATTTTCGCGGTTGCAGGTGCCGCAACTGCCTGCCGGATTCCAATTGCCCATTTGCATGGAGGAGAACGTACCGACGGCGCGATGGATGAGGCTTTTCGCCATGCCATAACCAAAATGAGCTATTTGCATTTCACCAGCACGGAAGCATACCGTCAAAGAGTTATTCAGCTGGGGGAAGCGCCAGGGCGGGTATTCAATACCGGAGCAATCGGGCTGGCAAATCTTTCTCTTCTTGAATTGCCGTCGAAGGAGGAATTGGAAAAAGAGCTTGGATTTCATTTCGATGAAAAGACTTTGATCGTCACTTTTCATCCGGTAACGCTGGAAGACCCCGGAGAATCGGAACGGCAGTTTTCGGCTTTGCTGCGGGCATTGGAAAAAAGCGGGGCACGCTTCCTGATTACCGGAGCCAACGCCGATTGCGGCGGAGACCGAATCAACCGGATGATTTCCGAATATGTTTCGGCACATCCCGAATTGTGCAAGGCATTTGATTCGCTCGGCACCCGGCGTTACTTCGCCGCGGTCAAATATTCGGCCGGAGTGGTGGGAAATTCCTCCAGCGGAATCCTGGAGGTACCCCTTTTCCATCGCGGCACGGTGAATATCGGCGACCGGCAAAAGGGACGAATTGCGCCGGCCAGTGTAATTCACTGCGATTCGGACGAATTAGCCATCGGAGGGGCATTGAAAAAGTTATTTTCACCGGCCTTCCGGGCCAGTCTCGGCTCCGTGATTTCGCCATACGGGAACGGGCGCGGCGTTGTCGAAAAAATTCTGTGCGAAACACGCCTGGCCCTGGAGGCCGGAATTGATCTGAAAAAAGCGTTTTATGATATTAATATGGCATTCGGTAATTAAGGAGAACAAATGGATTTATCAAAAATACAATTGCACGGCTGGATTTTCGCCCGGGGCGGTTCACGCGGTTTGCCGAGGAAGAACCTGATGAAGCTTGACGGCAGGTCCCTCATTGGCCATGCAGCCGAGCAGGCCAGAAGCTCCAAGTACATAAAAGAGATTTTCATTTCCACCGATTGCCCGGAAATAGCGGAATGTGCACGTGCGGAAGGCGTGCGGGTTCCTTTTCTGCGTCCGGCAGAACTGGCCACCGATACGGCTCCCGAGCATCTGGCCTGGCAGCACGCGGTAAACTGGAACCGGCAACAGAATGAATTTCCACGGATGGACATCATGGTTTCACTGCCGCCCACTTCTCCACTGAGGACGGCAGAAGAAATCGACCGCGGCATTGAACTTTTTCTGGAAGGCGGAGCGGACACGGTCATTGCCGTCAGCAGGAGTAACCGCCATCCCGCATTCAATATGATTTGCCTGAATGAAGATCAAAGTATCCGGCTGGCGATGCCGCGCCCGGCTGGACTTTATCGCCGACAGGATGCCGAGCCGATATTCAACATCGCCACCGCGTTTTATATTGTCTCCACCGATTTTATCCTGTCAAGCAATCATTATCTCGAAGGCCTGGTAAAGGCGCTTGAAATTCCTCCGGCGCATGCTATTGATATTGATGATATGCTTGATTTTAAATTATGTACATTGCTGATGGAGGATAATAAATGAATCGCCGCATCGGAGAATTAATGGATCTGACAGGAAAAACGGCTCTGATTACCGGCGGGGCCGGACATCTCGGCAAAGTCATGGCAGAAGCGCTGGCCGAATGCGGAGCGAACGTGATTCTGACCGACCGCGACCCGGATACTACGGAAAACGCCGCCCGGGAAGTCGCAGCCGGCTGCAATGCCCGGGTATTGGCGGTGGCAGCCTCTCTGGAGGACATGAACGCCCCGGCCGTATTGGAAAATTTCATCCGGGAAAAAACCGGCCGGTTGGATATCCTGATCAATAATGCGGCATTCGTCGGAACGAGCAACCTGACCGGCTGGAACGTGCCGTTTGAAGAGCAATCGGCGGACAGCTGGAACCGGGCTGTGGATATCAACCTGAACGCGGTATTCCGGGTGACCCGTCAATTGGAATCGCTGTTGCGCGCCTCACCGGGAGCATCGATTGTCAATATCGGCAGCATTTATGGAATTTGCGCGCCTGATTTCCGGCTTTATGAAGGGCTCCCGATGAATAATCCGGCCGCGTACGGAGCCGCCAAAGCCGGGTTGATTCAATTTACCCGTTATTGCGCGACCTGCTTTGCGCCGGATATCCGGGTAAATGCAATTACGCCGGGAGGAATTTTCCGCAACCAGGACCCCCGTTTTGTCGAGCGCTATGAATCCAGAACACCAATGAAGCGAATGGCGCGCGAAGAAGATTTCAAAGGGACCATTCTCTATCTGGTCAGTGATCTTTCCGCTTATGTGACCGGACAGAATCTGGTGGTTGACGGCGGTTTTTCCTGTTGGTAATGCTTTTATGGAGGAATCTTTTATGCTGCAAAAATGTCTTTTGCCGTTGCCGGCAGCAATCATCGATGTTATCAGGACGATTGAACGTTCTTCCTCCGGTGTGGCCTTGGCAGTGAATCACGAAAATGTCCTCGTGGGGGTTATTTCCGATGGGGACGTCCGGCGGGGGTTGTTGCGGGGACTTACTTTGCAGGATTCCGCGGAAAAAATCATGACCCGGGATTTCTTTGCCGTCAAACAAGGTACCGGACGCGATCAAGTGCTGGAACTGATGCAGGCGAGGAGTTTTTCGCAAGTACCGGTGGTGGATGATGAATTTCATGTGATGGGACTTCATCTGCTGCATGCTCTTTTGCGTAGCAAAGAACATAATAATCCGGTTATCATCATGGCCGGGGGCAAGGGCACCCGCCTGGGGGAATTGACGCAGCATACCCCCAAACCAATGCTCAAAGTGGCTGGCCGGCCGATTCTCGAAAGGATCATTCTGCGCCTGCAGTCACACGGTTTTCATCAAATTTACCTGGCAGTCAACCATTTATCTCATATGATCGAGGAATATTTCGGAGACGGTACCACATGCGGTTGCCAAATTCGCTATCTGCGGGAATCGAAACCACTCGGCTCGGGTGGCGCTATCTCGCTGCTGCCGCCTTCCAACATACCGATTCTGGTTGTGAATGGTGACCTTATCACCGATGCTGATTATTCCTCCATGCTGGAATACCACCAGAGAAATGATTTTTATGCAACTATGGGCGTTCACTCCTATTCTCATGAGATTCCCTTTGGCTGTATCGAAAGCCGGAACGGGCGGATTGAAGATATTGCCGAAAAGCCCTTGATCACCCGCGAAGTCAATGCAGGAATTTATGTCATTTCCCCGGCGGCGGCAGCCAATGTCCCCCGGGAAACTTTTTTCCCGGTCACCGATCTTTTTGAAGAAGCTCTACACCATGGACGCCCCTGCGGCGCTTACCGGATCGAAGGCGACTGGAGCGACATCGGCCACCAGGACCAGCTGAAACGGGCGCGTGGAGAAACTTACTGAAGAATACTTGCTTTTGCGACCGATCAAGGTATATTACTTGGATAAGAAAGTAGATATTAAGGAGCTGATAAATGCGAGCGATTTCTGACATTACCACAATTCATCTGGAAATCACCAATGCATGTAATTTAGAATGTTCTTGCTGTACCCGTTTTTGCGGACATCATAAAAAACCTTTCATGATGAACCTGGAGACGGTAGAAAAAGCATTGAAATCTTTTAATGGTTTTCCGCATTCCATCGGTATTATGGGGGGCGAACCGACATTACATCCGGAATTCGAAGAAATATGCCGGTTGCTTCGGGAATATATCCCCAAAGAGAGGCGCGCTTTCTGGACCAATGGGGCCAGGTGGGACCATTACCGGGCAACCATTCTCGAGACCTTTTACCCCCAGAATATCGTGTATAACGATCACCAGGCTCCGGAAGGGCACCACCACCCGCTTCTTTGTGCCAGCACGGAAATATTGCCGGACGATAAATTGCGTCGTGAATTAATTGACAAGTGCTGGATTCAACAGCGTTGGTCCGCCTCAATTACCCCGAAAGGTGCCTTTTTCTGCGAAGTGGCCGCCGCCCTGGATATACTGCTGGATGGCCCCGGCGGCTATCCGGTTGAACCCGGCTGGTGGAAGCGGACACCAGAAATGTTTCAGGATCAAGTGGAACGTTATTGCTCCTTATGCAGCGCCGCCATCCCGTTGCCTCCGGTTGATGCGCGACAGGGAAAAGATTTGATTTCTCCCGATATTGCCCGTCGGCTCGAAGCTTGCGGTTCCCCCCGGCATACCAGAGGAAATACTCAGGTATGGGAAAAAATACTTTCAGCGGAAGATGTGTCCGAATACGCCAAAAACTGGAAGCCGTGGAGCCATCGCCCTTTTCGCCAGTGCGGCCCGGATATGTTCCTTGACGATGAGGGTCAAGTTGTCAATCACAAAATTTTTCACAATGGTAATTGATGAAGCAGATCAGAAAAAAAAACACAGGGAGAGACCGGCTGATTGCCGGAATACGTTCTCGCTGGTACGATCATTATGAACCCTTGAAATTGGCTTATCTGCGTCGGAAATTCGAGAAATTCTATGGTCCGGACGATATAGAGCCTGAAATCTTCGTTTACACGCCGACTTATAATCGCGGAAGTATTCTGGTCGAACGCGCAGTGAAAAGTGTCCTGGCGCAGACTTACCGAAATTTCCATTACCTGGTAATCGGAGACTGCTGTACGGACAATACCGCTGAACTCCTTTCTGCTATTGATGACCCCCGGTTTGAATTCCATAATATTCCCAAAAGAGGATACCGTTACCCCCCGACAGTTGAAAACCATTGGTTTGCCGGGCCGGTCGTGGCCGCCAATACCGCGCTACAGCGAGTTCAGGGAAAATGGATCGCCCGACTGGATGACGATGATATCTGGGAACCGGATCACCTGAGCAAAGTTTTATCTTTCGCCCTGGCAGGAAATTGGGAGTTTGTTACCGCAGATATGACAGGCATACGGGATGGTCAGGAACAGTTAATGCGCGGAGATCCGCTGTACGGCGATTATTTTAAGCTTCCATATCCGATAACAGACGGTTATTTCTATAACCCGATCATCGGTGGCACCAATACCGTGCTCTATCGTTCCTACCTCGGGGCCTTTCGCTATAACCTCGACTGTTGGCGAAAATCCCATAACCGGGTTAACGATATCGACCTCTTCGTCCGGCTCGGCAAAGCCGGAGTGCGGATGGGACACTTGAATGAAGTCACCTGTCGTCTTTTGCCCCGACCCGGCGAACAGACGATCGGATTGGATGCCTATCGGCGAAAAGAAAAAGATATGATGGAACATTTTAGTTTTTAGAAGGAGCATATCATGAATATCTGCAAAAAATGCCTGATGCTTTCTACTCGCCCACGATTAGTCTTCAATGAAAACGGAGTATGCAGCGCATGCCAATGGGGTGAAGAAAAGAGGACCATTGTCGACTGGCCCTCCAGGGAGCTGAAATTGCAGGAGTTCTGTGATAAATACCGCTCGAAGGACGGAAATTTCGACTGCATCGTCCCTGTCTCCGGCGGCAAAGACAGTTCGATGGTTGCCCATAGACTTAAGCATCAGTACAATATGTATCCGCTTTGCATCAATATCAATCACTCCCCAGAGGTCACCACTCCGTTGAATGAACGCAATCTGACGAGTTTCATCACCCAGGGATTCGACTGTATGCGGATTTATCCGAACCCGAAGGTAATGCGGGCCTTGAACCGCAAAGGGCTGCTTGAATATGGACAACCTTATTTCGGCTGGCTGACCGCCATGGTGCTGACTCCTCTGAAGGTTGCATCCCAAATGAATATTCCTTTCATCATGTATGGAGAAGAAGGAGAGGTCGAATATGGCGGCTCTGTTGCACTGAAAAATACACCAGTATATACCATCGATGATACAATACGCTATTATTTGAGCAGTGTCAATCCTGAAATCTATCGGAAATTTTTTACCGATCAAGAACTTTACTGGTATCTGCCCCCCTCAGAGGAAACCGTCCGGAAGCTCAAACCAGCCGTGGCTCATTGGTCCTATTTCCATTTTTGGGACAGCAACGAAAACTACCGCTATGCCCGTGACTATGTGGGTCTTCAGGAGCAGGAAAATAATTCTTCCGGTACTTACAACAATTTTGCCCAGACAGATGGAATCCTTTATCCACTACACACTTATTTCATGTATCTTAAATTCGGGTTCGGACGATGCACCCAGGATGTCTGCATCGATATTCGTTCAGGCAAGCTGAGCCGTGAAGAAGGTATCGAACTAATCAGAAAATATGACGAAGTCTATCCTGCGGAATTTGAAGACCGTTATTTGGAATATTATCAATTGACGCGGGATGAGTTCCATGCCGCTATAGACCATTTTGCCAATCGCGATCTGCTGCAAAAAGTAAATGGCGTATGGGTAAAAAAGTTTGAGATTCAATGAAACCATTTGATCATCAGGGACAAGATCTGCGCGAAATTGAGGTGTTCTGCTGTTACGGAAGAGTCAGGCGCGGTCGGGCGCGCTGGGTATACTGGCCACCTGAAATTTATTCTTTCGGACGGCATATCCGTGACTATGCGTCTTATCCATCATGGTTGCCATTGATGGTTTATTCTGACCACGGCGCCGGCCCTTATTACGATGGGATTCCACCACACGAGCTCAATTCCGGCGCATATTGTCAATTTTACCATTCGCCGGACAATGTTGAAGCCTTTCGGAAAATTTCAGAACGCCCCTGCTATACCATGCTTTCGCCGTTTGTTCATTACCGGAGGCGCCATCAGATCGAGCAAACTCCCGATGCCCGGGGAACTCTGGTTTATTTTTCCCACTCCACTTCGGCGTTTGAAGTCAAAACGAACTTGGAGCGATATATAGAAGAATTACGGCGACTACCGGAAAAATACCATCCGATCTGTATCTCCATTCATATGCATGATGTGGAAAACGGCGTTCACCGTTATTTCATGGAACAGGGCTTTCCGGTTTATACGGCTGGGAATCCTTCCGATCAGCGTTTCGCCGAACGCTTCTATGAACTCCTGCGTCATTTTCGCTATACCACCTCCAATAGCCCCGGTTCGCATACTTTTTATTCCGTTGAAATGGGAATCCCTTATTTTAGTTATGGAGATGAACCTGATTTCTATAATCAAGCAGATCCGAATTATGCACTGGGCAAATATTCACTGCAGGGGTCTGAAACTTACCGCCATATTTGCGAATTGTTTTCCGAGCTTAAAGATGAGGTGACCCCGGAGCAGAAACACTTTGCCGAATACCACTTGGGTGTGTATGATTGCGTGAAACCCGAAGAAATGCACCGTTTGCTCTGGGAGGCATACAAACGGGACGGTAAGCCGCTGGCTGATTTGTGGTTTCAAATCAACTTGTTCCGTTACGCCAAAAAAGCCTTGAAATTTTTGATTGATTATTTTCGGCAAAGTACCATCTGACAAATGTTAATTAACGAGGCGGAGAAGACGTCATAGTGTCCGGGGAACATACAATTTCAGTGGCTTTGGCTGCTTATCGCGGGGAGCGCTGGATCGTGGCACAGCTGGAGAGCTTGCTCGGTCAGACACGCACGCCTGATGAAATTGTCATCTGTGATGATTCGCCGGATGAACGGACCTACCAGGCGATTCGTCCATTGTGCGAGCGCTTTCCGCTGATCCGTTACTTCCGCAATGAACCACGGCTCGACGTCTGCCGGAATTTTGAAAAAGCCATCTCGCTGTGCACCGGCGATATTATTTTTCTCGCCGATCAGGACGATATATGGGACCCGGATAAGATCGCCAAGCTCAGCGGCATGTTAATCGATTCCGCCGGATGCGAGCTGGTTTTCTGTCACAGCCGGGTTGTCGATCAGTCGTTGAACGATCTTCATTATACGACCCTGGATATTCAGGGAATCGACCGCAGGCAATTGACCCCGGGCCTGGAGTGCCAGATCCGGAAGCCGGCGGCTTATGCCCACAATATCGCATTCAAGCGCATACTCCTCGACTATGCTTTGCCGTTTCCCGGTATCGGGGCCGGTCATGACTTCTGGTTGAGTATGATTGCTGCGGCCCGTAATACGTTGCAGATATTTCCCGGCGAATTGACCTCTTACCGGTTCCATTCCGATAATTACACCATACTCCGGAAGCAGAATTTCCGGGAGCGGTTCCGCCAGCTCCGGGAAAAAGGAAAACTCGAACTGGAACGGACCGACCGGTTATACACCGCCTTGCGGGAACGGCTCGCCGGTGTTGAGCTCACACCGGAAAACCGGCAGTTGCTCGACGCCGCGGCCGGTTATTACCAACTGCGCAACTGCGGACGCTGGTGGAAGATTCCGATGAAAGATTACGTCCGTTTCGGCAGCGGCTGGAAAAGCCTCCTGCGTGATATTCTTCTCCGGGGCTCAACAAAGTAAGTTCAATATGAAAATCTCAATCGTAACTGTAGTTTATAATGCGGCATCGCTCCTCGAAGAGACGATGACCAGCGTATTCGCGCAGGATTATCCCGATCTCGAATATATCATCATCGACGGCGGCTCCACGGATGGAACGCTCGACATCATCGAGCGCTACCGCCAGCAGCTTGCCGTGGTGATTTCCGAGCCTGACAAGGGGATATACGACGCGATGAATAAAGGGATAGCCTGTGCCACCGGCGACGTCATCGGCATGATCAATGCCGGAGACTATTATTATCCGAACGCGTTTCAACTGGTTGCCGCTGCCCTGGCCGGGCAGAAGCTTGACGAAGTCGTTTTCTGGGGAGACGTGATGTATGAACATCTCGGCCGGGTACGCGGATTCCGGCCGGAAAACCGCTGGCGGGGAGCTTTCTCCCCCCATCCTTCCATGTTCTGCCCGCGGGTTGTTTACGAGCGGATCGGGACATATGACCTGCAGTTCCGCCTGATGGGGGATTACGATTTCATGTACCGGGCCATCAATGTGAAAAACCTCAGACCGGTCTATGAGCCGACATTCATCGCTTTTTACCGGGAGGGCGGACTCTCCGACCGTAACATCGTCCGCTGCCTCCGGGAGGAATATCTGGTCAAGCGCAAATACGGGCGTCCCTGGCTGCCCACCAAGCTTGTCTACTTCCTGAAACTGCTGAAAAACGCGCCGCGGATTCTGAAATCCAAGTTCTCCGTCCGATAATTACTTCAGGAGTTCCGCGAGCGGCAGTTTCTGCTCCTTGACGGATTCGACAAACCATTCGGCGTAAGCTTTGGCACCGTCGGTGGTCAGGTGGAGATTGTCCTTTTTGCCGGTAGCAACCATGTAATACTTCTTGGTTTCGTCGGGGCCCTGGGCGAGCAGTTTTTTCACGCCGATGGAGTTGAGGTCGATCACCGGCACTTTTTCGGCTTCGCCGACGGTGCGGATGGCTCCGGCGTAGGCGGAGTGCGAACCGTTGCTGATCTTGGTATTGTCTTCGGTGAACGCCCAGCGGCACGTCGGAGTGGCGAGGACAGGATTGGCCTTTTTTTCGCGGACTTCGCCGATGCAGGTTTTCAGGAGGTCCTGAAATTCCGAACGGAAATTGGCATAACGTTTCGGGTCCTTTTTGTTGCCGTCGTTGATCCCGAACTGGATGATGACATAATCGCCTTCTTTCAGGTTTTCGAGCAGCTTTTCCCAGCGCTGTTCTTCGCGGAAGGACTTCACGCTGCGGCCGCCGGCCGCCATGTTGACAACCTTGACGCCGTCGATGCAAAACGCCTGCAGCTCATGCCCCCAGCCCTGCTGTGGAGCCTGTCTCTCCACATAATTGCTCATGGTCGAATCGCCCGCCAGATAAATATCGGCTCCATTTACCAGCACACCTGCCAGAGCCAGCACCATCACTGCAATAATCTTTTTCATCTTTTCCTTCCGTGTTTTCCGGGATTAAAATTTTATTTGAAAATTTCCGCGATCGGCAACTTCTTTTCTTTGGCGATGGCGGCCACTGCTTCGGCGTAGAAAACCGCGCCTTTGTCCGAAATATGGCAGAGATCCTTGCGCCCTTTCGGATAATTCGGATATTCATCGGGCTGCAGCACCAGGTACAGCGGTTCGACTTTTTCCTTGCCCATCTCGTTAAACTGCTGCATGGCGTATTCATTGAGGTCGATCAGGTCGCATTTGGTTTCCGCCGCCACTTCACGCATGGCGTTCACGTATCCGGTCAGGAATTTTGCCGGGTCCACTTTGCCGTCCTTGAAGCGGCCAAACGGAATCGAAGTGACCAGTACCGGGGTGCCTTCCGCATTGCGGACGTCGGCGATAAATCCACGAAGATTTTCCTTGTATTCATCGATCGGGGCATAACGCTCCGCCTTCTCCTTGGCCCCGTCGTTGTGGCCGAACTGAATAATCACGAAGTCGCCTTTTTTGACCTGCGCGACCAGTCCTTCCCAGCGCTTTTGCTCCTTGAACGACTTGGTACTGCGCCCGCCGATCGATTTATTGTGCACGGTGACGCCGTCCTTGACCAGGGCCTGCATCTGCTGCCCCCACCCCTCCTGCGGGTACTCTTTTTTCCGGTAAGTCTGCATGGTCGAATCGCCGGCCATATAAAGATCCGCCGCGCAAGCCAGGCCGCAGATCAGGCTCAATGTTACTACGCAAAGTTTTTTCATTGAATTACTCCTGTATTGACAGTGCTCATACATGTATTATACAACAATTACCATGCCCTGTCAATACCCGAGAGAGGAAAAATCAAAAATTTATCCACTCAAGCTCAAGAAAAATCAAAAAGAAAACCATAACGGAAGATTATCGCGGATCAATTCTACATCAAAAACCATAAGCATACATATGTAACATACATCAGATACAATTATTGCGAGGGTTGATTCAGAAACGCCGTGCGCCAGACCGCCCATTTCTCCGGCGTCATTTCCCATTCGCAGTAAATGGCACAGCCGATGTAGTTACCCTCCGGCGAGGCCGCCTGAATACCGCCGATGGCCGCTTTCAGGTGCTCGACGCTCGGATGGTGATACCCTACTCCGGCGTCCTCGTAAGCGGGGAGCCCCAGCAACAGCCGGCACTTGGTGCCCGCCGTGGCCACATGCAGCTCCTGGGTCCATTTCTTCATCAAACTGATGTAGAATTTTTCCAGCTTAATGGCGGTATCGTACATCATGACCGCCATCTGGTCGGATCTTTTGGCCACTTCGGTGATATAATCCAGCTCCCAGTGCACATTCGGAAAGGGATGCCAGTGCGTCGGCGGCGGATAAGCGGCCACGCCCAGAATCCGCCCGTCCAGCGCCGGGCGCAGTTCATCCAGCAGCCGGAGAAAATCCGTATTCCCGGACGGCAGCGGCTCAATATTGACCTGCACTCCGGCAAGGCGCGGATGCTTCTCCAGCAGCTGCGCCACCGACGCGACAAAACTGCGGCGCCATTCGGATTCATTGATTCGCGCCGATTCATCAAGCACGCCGCCGATCCACGGAATGACCTGAATTCCATATTTTTCCGCGGCATCCAGGAAACGCTCGACCTGCGCGGGGTCGCTCGCGGCAATCGCCCCGCCGGGCTGCGCCGGACAGAGGTGCGGATAGACGTATTTGATATGGTTGTCCTGCAGATTTTTCAGCAGAGCGTCGATCTTCGCCTCATCGCGGAAATCCGCCGTGTTCCGCCCGTAACGCTGGAACCAGGGGTCGTCACCGAGCCAGCCGTGCCCGATCCAGATGGCGTTCCGCCCCCAATCAAACCGCCCCTCGACATTCAGTTTGCCGGGGCTCCAGCAAAGATACAGGACCACGGGAATCCCCAGCACCAACGCCAGGGCGGCGGCAATCCGCAGCAGGCTCGCGCCCAATTTTTTGAGCCGCTCCTTCATTGTTTTGCGGCGATTTTTTCGGCCATCCGGACGCCGGCGTCGAATGCATTCTGCAGATCCTTCGGAAACTGCTCTTCCCTTTGCCGGGCTTTTTCTTTTTCGTTCCAGGCGCCGGATACATATTTATCATAATCGCTGAACTGATAGGTATTGAAGGCGCAAATCCGCTCCGGCGCGGTAAAAATCCGCGCGAGCACCCCTTCAAAATGCCCCAGAGCCCAGGTCCCGAGATAATCCAGAAAAGCCTCTTCCGTGACATTCATGGTGTAAATCACCGCCGTCTCCAGCCGCTTCGGCGTAACCTGCGAATACTGTTCATCGTACGTCTGAAACGGAAAGCACAATCGTTCCATGAATCCCCGAAGCTGCGCCGTGATCTCCCCGAAATAAATCGGCGAAGCGAAAACCACCCCGTCCCCCAGCGCCACCTGTTCCAGCAATTCGCGAATCTTATCCGGATAACCACAGCGTCCATACGATTCCCCACCCTTCCGCCGGCAGACAAAACAACTGTAGCAGCCGCGGTAATCAAGCTCAAACAAGCGAACGATTTCCACCTCCGCGCCTTTGCTGCGGGCGCCTTCGGCGAAGCTTTCGCACATCCGGTTCGTGTTCCATTTCTTCCGCGGGCCACCGTCCAACACATGAATTTTCATAATGCACCTCTTCTGTTCTCCTAAATATAAAACGGTGTTTTAATAATGTCAAGAAAATGCTACATATTTATCAAAATTCAGGCATTTGCGCTTGCAACTTCCGGGGGCGCGACTAACTTAATATTTTTTAAGCATTCAAGGAGTCAACAATATGACATGCTATAAAAATGCCATTCGGGACAAACGTGTCCGCGAATATCTGCCGGTGACCAGGGTCCTCTGGTCGCAGAACTGTGACGGTGCCGAAAATATGGTCGGAAACCAGGATATCCAGCCGCAGGTCGTCTGCAAAACCCCCTCGCTGCAGCTGCATCCGGGCGGCGGCGTGCTCCTCGATTTCGGCATCGAACTGCATGGCGGCATCCGGATCGTCAACGCCTTCACCGAGGGCAAGGTCCGGGTCCGTTTCGGCGAATCCGCCAGCGAAGCCATGCAGCAGCCGAACCAGCACCACGCCATTCACGACACCGTGCTCGACCTGCCCGCCATGGGCATGACGGAATACGGCAATACCGCGTTCCGCTTCCTCCGCATCGACTCCGCGTCGGAGGCTGAACTGGAAATCCGCAACGTGACGGCTGTGGCGCTGTTCAACGATCTCGAATACGCCGAATTCTGCTCGTCCGACGAGCGGCTGAACCGCATCTGGCGCACCGGCGCATACACGCTGCAGCTGAACATGCAGGATTATATCTACGACGGCGCCAAGCGCGACCGACTGGTCTGGATGGGCGACCTGAACCCCGAAGTGCGCGGCATCCTCGCGGCCTTCCCGGATAGTTCACTGATCCCCAAATCCCTCGATTTCGTCCGCGACCAGACGCCGCTTCCCGCGGTCATGAACAATATCACGTCGTATTCGTTCTGGTGGATCATCTGCATATACGATTATTTCCGCCACAGCGGCGACCGCGCCTGGCTGGAAGAGCAAAGTACTTATCTGCAGGGACTTCTGCTGCAAATCCTGACTTACGTGGATGCGAACGGCGTCGAACAGGTTCCGCCCCGCCGCTTCCTCGACTGGCCGAACAACGACAATCCCGTGGCCATGCACGCCGGTCTGCAAGGGCTGGTTTACTGGACGCTGGGCTGCGGCGTGGAGCTCGGACAAATCCTCGGATTCGATACCGCCCAACTGCGGGCCACCAGGGCCCGGATGGCCAAATACGTCCCCGACTGCGGCGACAGCAAAGCCGCGGCGGCAGTGATGACGATTTCCGGGCTGGCCGACAAAAGCGATGTACTGCTGAACAACCCGCTTGCGGACGTCAGCACCTTCTACGGATATTACATGCTGCTCGCCCAGCCGCTGCCGAATGCGCTGGAGTTGATCCGCAAATACTGGGGGGCCATGCTCGATTACGGCGCCACCACGTTCTGGGAGGATTTCGACCTCAAGTGGGTTCGCAATACCTCGAGCATCGCGGAACTGCCGGTGCCGGGCAAGGACGACCTGCATGCCGATTTCGGCAATTATTGTTACAAGGGTCTGCGCCACAGCCTCTGCCACGGCTGGGCCTGCGGCCCCACCCCGTATCTCTCGGAAAAAGTGCTGGGCGTAAAAATTCTGGAACCCGGCTGCAAAACACTGGAAGTCAACCCCCAGTTGCTGGACCTGGAATACATTCGCGGAACTTTCCCGACGCCGTTCGGGCCGGTCAAAATCCAGGCCGAGCGCGGCAAAAAGCCGGAAATCCACGCCCCGGCACCCATCAACATCGTCACGGAGTAACTCTATGAGCATCTGCCTGAAACTGCTCGGCACGGGCGCCGCCGATTACGACTGGAGCCGCTTCGGCGAGGAAGGCATTCGCGGCAGCACGAGCTCGCTGCTGAATGGTCATACCCTGATCGACTGCGGGGCCACCGGCCTCGGCAACCTGCATCGCTTTCAGGTTCCGTTCAGCGCCGTCGACACCTTGCTGATCACGCATTCGCACAGCGATCATTTTCAACCGGCGCAAATCACCGAGCTCGCCGCCGGACGCTCGAAGCCGCTCGAAGTTTACGCCTCGCCGGAGGCCCTCGAGCTGCTGCCGCAGGATGGCAGTATTGCGCCTCATCCCCTCGCCGCCGGAATGAAATTCCAGCTCGGGGAGCTCGGCGTCACCGCCCTGCCCGCCAATCACCTGACCAACATCGCCGGAGAAGAGGCTTTCCACTTTGCATTCGAGAGCGCCGCCGGCAACCTGCTGTACGCCCTCGACGGCGCCGGCATGCTCAAACGAGCCATTCAACTGATCGATCACCTCCGTTTCGAGTTGATCATTTTCGACTGTACCATGGCGGACTCCGGCGATTACCGGATCTTCGAACACACCGACATCGAGATGGTCATTCATCTGATGAAAACCCTGCGCACGCTGAAAATCGTCGACGGCTCCACCCGGATCGTCCTCAACCACCTGGCCCGGACCCTCTGGCCACCCACCGAAGCGGAGCGCCGGCAGAAAATCGCCGGCACCAACTTCGAGCTCGCCTTCGACGGCATGGAACTCCAATTCTAGTTTTTCGCGAACAAAGAAATTTGCTAATTTTTCGTTAAATCCTGAGATTGCCTATTGACTTTTTATAGAACTTTGTTATAATTATAGAAAAGATCTATATTTTAAGGAAATAATTGATATGCGCAAACAGCAGTTGACCAAAGCGGATCATGCCCGGGAATGGATTTCCAATGAAATCCGGATCGGGAATTTTGCGCGCGGCTCCACGTTGCCGCCCGAACAGGAGCTCGCCGACCAGATCGGTATCAGCTATATGACGCTGCGCAAGGCCGTCGGCGCGCTGGTGGATGAAGGACTGCTCGAGCGTGTCAAGGGCAGCGGTACCTTCGTCCGCAGTGAGATCCCGGAGCAGAAGGCCCAGAAGATTCTGGGGCTCGTGCTGCCGGCCTGGGGCGCGCCGGAAAACCTCGATACCGTCATGCATTATTCGCAGGCATGCGAAGAAGCGAACTGGAATTTGAAGGTAATTTACGTCCGCAACTGGGATGACCGCTCCATTTATGAGCTGTGGCTGAACTGCGATGCACTGGTGCTGACGGTGATCCAGGAGATGGCGAGCATGCCGCCTTTCCTGCGCGATAAGCTGCAGGCCTCCGTCAAACCGGTCATCGTCAACAAGGGCAGCGCGGAACATATCGGGCGCGATTCGATTTATTACCTGCAGGATAGCCGCATGGAAACGCCCTGCGATTATCTTTACAAGCTGGGACACCGCCGGATTCTGCTGGTGGACCAGGTCACCCGGCACCGGGAAAAACTGGAAACGATCCATTCCAATATGAAGGGGTTCGAATACATTTTCCACCGGAAATATCCGGAGGTCGAGTACAATACGGAACTGATGGCGTTTGAAGTGCCGCTTTACCAGCAGCCGCATCCGCTGATTTGCCGCGCCTTTGAGGAGCGCCGAAAAGAGCTTGCACCCTATACGGCGATCATCTGTCCGATGAGTTTTTATCTGGCGGTGGTCGCGGGGCTCCGTCAAATCGGGCTCCGGGTGCCGGAGGATGTTTCGGTGCTGGCATTCGGCGACCGGCTGGAGGCGGAATACTATTACCCGCGTCCGGCGACGTTCTCGGTACTGCTGCGCGACCAGGCGTACAAAACGCTCGAGCTGATCGCCTGGCGGCTTCAGAACCCGAAGGCCCCGCCGGTCAACATTCAGACAACCGTACAGTTTTTTGAGGGAAAATCATGCACATTTACCAAAAAAAATCAGCAAGAAAAAAAGTAATTAACCAGAGAGGTATCGAAAATGAAAAAGATTCGCTTCACACTTATTGAACTCCTCGTTGTTATCGCGATCATCGCGATCCTTGCCGCCATGCTGCTGCCGGCCTTGAACCAGGCCCGGGAAAAGGCGCGTTCCAGCTCCTGTCAGGCCAGACTCAACCAACTGCATAAATCCGTGCTCTTCTACGCGGATGACAACCGGGAACAGGTCGCCTTCAGGGCGCCGGATACCGGCGGCGAAAAGCCGTGGCCCACTCTCCTGATCGAAGGCGGCTACGCCACCAAAAGCGAGCTGTTCAACTGTCCGGCGATCCCCCGGAAAAGCCCCGGCTTCAACGGTTTCACCACCTACGGCTTGTTCCGTTTCAACGCCTCCGACACGGGAACGCCCGACTTTTATAATTCCAAGAAGGATACCTGGGGCGATTTCGGCTTCACCAACGGTACCTATATCATTTATGCCATGCAGAAAATGAGGAGACCTGCCGAGACGTTCATGCATGCCGACACCATGGGCAAAAGCGGAGACGCCACCTACGGCGGCACCGGCATCTGCCAATATACCCCAAAATGGAACTCCTGCCCCGGAAACGTGGCACCGGTTCACACAAACCGCCTCAATATGAGCTTCTTCGACGGCCATGTCGAGTCCAAAAACAAAGACGACCTCAAAGAAATGGGCTTCACCGCGGCGATTTTTCACGGCGGCATACTCCTGAGTCTGTGATGAAAATATTATTTTTTACGATTCTCTGCGGTTTACTGCCGGTGCTTGCAGCGCTCGATACTGCCGAAGCAGTCACGGCGGCCGCTCCCGGCACAGTGTTCCTGCAGGGCGAAGAGCTGAAATTCAGCCTGAAACCCGCCCAGCCGGTCAAATGGATATTGCGCAACTGGCAGGATCAGATCATCCGTCAGGGTGAATGGACGGCAGGTCCGCTCGTGCTCGCGGCTCTGCCCAACGGTTATTACAAGCTGGAGCTGGCCGGTTTCGAGGGATTCCGCAGTTTCGTTGTAGTTCCCGACCCCGGCAAACGCGAGCATAACCCCGACCAGTTTTTCGCCATGGACTCCGCGCAAAGCTGGCTCGCCCGCCCCGACAAAAACAACCCGCGCCAGCCGCAAAATCCCTACGAAGTGGTCTCCGAAGTCGCCCGCCGCTCCGGCGTCCAAATGGTCCGCGAGCGCCTGAGCTGGATCGAAACGGAACCTGTTCCCGGTCAGTTTGACTGGAAACAGTACAAAACCAATGCGGATCTGCTTTCCGCGCGCGGCGTGGAAATCCTGGGAATGTACCATCATGCCCCGGAGTGGACGCGGAAAAAGGACGGCAAGCTCCCCGTCGACCTCCTCGCCACCTACCGCTATGCGAAAAAGGCCGCGGAAACGTTCAGGGGCCAGATGACCGTGTGGGAATTCTGGAACGAACAGGATATCGGGTTTTCGCTGGAAAGCGCCTGGGATTACGCCGCGGCCTTCAAGGCGGCCAGCCTCGGCTTCAAAGCGGCCGACCCGAAGATGCCGGTGGCGATCGGCGGTTACGCGATGAGCCCGATCCTGCCCTATGCCGATGTGGTCATGCAGAACGGTGCAGGCGAGTATTTCGATATCTTCAACATTCACACGTACCGCTCGATCAGCGAGTTCCCCGACGCCCTGAAGAGCATCCGGGAGCACCTGCGGCGCAACGGCATCGCCGGCCGCCCGATATGGTTCACCGAAAACGGCTCCAACATGGAGGGCGCCGGACGGACCGCCAGTTACATCCCCGGCCTGAAGACTCATTCGCCCGATCAGGAAATGCTCATTGCCGAGTACCTCCCGAAGATGATGATCACGATGCAGTCGCTCGGCGTGGCGCGCGATTTCTTCTTTGTCCTGCCGCCCTACAATGAAGGCGGCGGCAACAAGGACTGGGGGCTGATGCGGCGCGACTTCACGGTCAAACCCGGTTACGCGGCCTTTGCCACGCTGGCGGACCGGCTCGGCAGCGCCGCGCTGACGGGCGAAGTCAAGCTCGGCGATAAGCTCAAAGGATATCTTTACCGTCAGAAAAACGGCACGCAAACGCTGGTTTTCTGGAGCATTTCCGAGCTCGACACCGACAAACCGAAGCCCAATTTATCGGCTGCCAACCTCTGCGAACGGAACTTCGCCCTGCCGCTCAAAGGCGAGATTAAAGGCGTCGACCTCTTCGGCACCCCGTTCACGGCGGACGCCTCAAAGCTTACCGCCACCCGTTATCCGGCCTTCCTGGACGAGGTAAATTCGCTTAAAGCCGACATTCCCTTCAAGCCCGCCGCGGCGACTATATCCAGGCAGGATGCATTCGACAAGACGGTCATTTTCCGCACCGAACTCTCGGAGGATTTCAAACTTTTCGTCGGCAAGGACTGCGCGGACATCAAGCGCGACCCGGCCCGCTTCAAACTGCAAATCTGGAACCTGTCGGAGCACCCGAAAACCGGCGCCATCCGCATTTCAGGCGGCGAAACCACCGGAACTCCGGCGGAAATCACCTTGCCGCCATTCGGCAAAACGGAGCTCGACTTGAGCTTCACACCCCGGCTCGACAAGGATTTCAAGGGCGGACTGCAAGTGGACGGCACCTTCGGAGATCGCAAGGTCACCCCGCTGGTCATCCCGCTCCAGAGCCTGAAGGAGATGTCCGCCTCCGGTCAGCAAACCGAAATGCCGCAGATGCTGGACCCCGCCAACTGGCGCCGGAATTCGTCCGGCAAACAGGATATCGGCTATGATGAAGCGGAGCGGGCCATTTATTTTACCACATTGTTCCCCGCCGGGGTTGACCGCTGGACATATCCGGAGTATATTCTGCAACTGCCGCAGGAATCGCTGAAAGGCGCGCTCGGCGTCAGTTTCGAGGTGAAGGTCTCCAAGGCATCCGCCGTGAAGCAAATGCTGCTGATGGCGGTCATGAACCAGGGGCAGGACGTTTACCTCAAGGTCGACTCCCCCGCCGAAGCGTGGCAGGAACGTTTTGTTGCAATTCCTCCCACACTCGATCCGGCAAAGATCGTGCGGCTGCGGCTGGGGGTGAATTCACATGAAAATGAAGTAACGCTCCGGGTACGCAACATCCGGGTATTTTACGGACGCTGAACAAATGTTGGAATTCATGAAAAAGCTGGCCGTTGACGCCGGCAAACTCGCCCAGGCCGGCGGCGAGCGCCTTTCGGCGGCGGATATCCGCGCCAAGGACAACCCGGCCGATATGGTAACCGTGGTCGACCGCGAGGTCGAGGAATTTATCTGCGCCGAAATCCGCAAACGTTACCCGGATCACGGTGTTTTCGGCGAGGAAACCGGACACTCCGGCGACGAAACCGAGTACTGCTGGATCATCGACCCCATCGACGGCACCACCAGCTTCATCCACGGCTTCCCCTACTACTCCGTGTCGATCGGGCTCCGCCACCGCGACCAATTCATCGCAGGCGTGGTTTACGCGCCGGCCATGAACGAACTTTTCGCCGCCGAGCGGGGCCGCGGGGCCACCCTGAACGGACGCCCCATCCACGTCTCCGCCTGCACGGTCATGCGCCACGCACTGCTGGCTACCGGTTTCGCCTGCGTCCGCGCCCAGATGCGGCCGGATAACTTCGACTATCTGCCGGAAATCGCCCGCTCGATTCAGGGAATCCGCCGCTGTGGTTCCGCCGCGCTGGACCTCTGCAATGTGGCGGCGGGCCGGTTCGACGGCTACTGGGAATTCGCCCTGAATCTCTATGACATTGCCGCGGGCGTCCTGATCCTGGAGGAAGCCGGCGGTCGTCTCACCGACCTCTCCGGCGGAAATAACTATCCCGAAAAAGGCATTGTCGCCACCAACGGTGCGCTGCACGACGCCCTTCTCGCCTTCTTCCGCAAGTAATCCCCCTTGTAAAACAGAAAAGCCCGGCAATTGCCGGGCCATCATCATTTGTCAGTCAGTTTTATGCCGTTATATCAGCGGCCATTCTCGCTGGACTCATTTTCCTGGGCATCCACGAATTCGGCAACAGCCGCCGCTTCAACCAGAACCTGTTCTTCCTGTACAAAAAATTCCATCATATTCTTCATTTTTATTATCCTTTCTGTTACTGCCGATTTTACTTATCCCACGGCATGTTTGATTTTCTATTATTAATATTATACCAGTAGATAGACTTTGCAAGCGAGAATTATAATTATTTCGAATTTTTTTCGATTTTTTTTCAAACAGAATCAACAAGAAAAGACATAAATAATTCATAACATCTTTATAATAAACATATTATGTCATTTCTAAATATATATTTAATTTAATCATCATTTTTCGTGATTTTCATTAACCTTATTCTCCATTATGGAAATATCATTTACCTATTACCATACTCGGGTGATTGAAAATACTATTGTCCTATTTTTTCACGCAAAAAGTAAATACTCCGGGTGCATCCAGCCTCAACTGATTACTTCTGTCCATGGAAAAGAGCCCAAAAGTGCCAGATAAACGATGCCCGGTACGGAGACATGAAAAAGGGCGACCCGTTATGAGCCGCCCTGTCAGGCAAATACGGTAAGATCGCTATCTGGGATAGGCGAGCTTGTATTGCGGCGGTATGATATCCACACCGGCTTTCTTCAGGGAATTCATGACAAAGTACGGCTCGCGCAGCAGTATGCGCCCGAGCAATACCAGATCGCACTTCCCGGAGCCCAGCAGCTCTTCGACCTCCTCCGGCGCGGTGATCAGGCCGACCGCTCCGGTCAGAATGCCGGATTCCTGCTTGACCCTTTCCGCCAGAAACGCCTGATAACAGGGGCCCACCGGGATTTTGACATGCGGCACGACCCCGCCCGACGAACAGTCGACCAGATCCACGCCTTTCGTCCTCAACACTGCCGCGAGCCGTGCCGAATCCGCAACGTCCCAGCCCCCTTCGACCCAGTCAGTGGCGGAGATCCGGACCCACAGCGAATGCCGTTCGTCGATCAGGCCCGACACCGCCTCGACGATTTCCAGCAGGAAACGAATGCGGTTCTCGAAACTGCCGCCGTATTCATCCGTCCGCCTGTTGGTCAGCGGCGAGAGAAATTCATTGATCAGATACCCGTGCGCCGCGTGCAGCTCGATAATCCGGAACCCGGCTTCGAGCGCTCGGAGGGTCGCGTCTTTAAACGCCTTGACGGTTCGCTTGATATCGTCTCCGGTCATTTCGACGGGCGGCAGGTCGCCTTCGTCGAAGGCCAGCGCCGACGGCGCATAAGTCCGCCAGCTGTTCGGTCCCTCCTTGATCTGCGCGCCCCGGTTGACCCACGGCACATCGCAGCTGGCCTTGCGCCCGGCGTGCGCCAGCTGGATACCGGGGACCGTGCCCCGCCCGCTGACATATGAAACGATTTTCTTCAGGTTTGCAATCTGCCCGTCTTCCCACAGCCCCATATCCATGTAGGATATCCGCCCCTCCGGCACCACCGCCGTGGCCTCCTGGATCACCGCCCCCACCCCGCCGACGGCCCGCGCCGTATAGTGCGAAAAATGCCACTCATTGGCATAACCGTTCACCGACGAATACTGGCACATGGGCGACATAACGGCCCGGTTCTTAAGTTCAAGTTCCCTGATCTTCAATGGCTGATTGATAAATGACATAATAATCTCCTCCTCGTGATTCTCTATATATCATTACATCCCCAACCACCATTTTCAATGCCGGAACGGCAAAAATCGCCTTGAAAACCGGTAAATCCATGATATTCTCAAATATAGAGTTAAGGAGGCGACCATGAAATTCGATATTAAAATGCTGGCTTATTGCGGTTTATATTGCGAACAATGTTCCGCCAGGGTGGCATTTACGGAACAAGACCTCAAGCATGTGGAACATATTTCCGCCAGGTATAAAAGGGAACGGTCCAAATTATCGGATTATGACTGCGGCGGCTGCAAAGGGCGCTGTATCTGCGGTTCATGCAAGATCAAAGATTGCGCATCCGTTAAAAACATTGAGAGCTGCGCGGAATGCGGCGACTTTCCGTGCGAAATTCTTGAAACATTCGGCAATGACGGCGCGCCACATCACCACCAGGCCCTCGAAAATCTCCGATGCATCCGCGAAAACGGCACTGAGGCATGGTTTGCCAATCTGAAACCCGCGTTGCGATGCCACTGCGGCAAACGGCAGTCATGGTACCACACTTGCCCGGAGCATGACACATAAATATACTTCCAAATACGCCTCAAGAGAGAAAAAGTACGGCTTAAAATCCGTCCTCAATTTTATAGAAAAATATTAATTTGAAATTTGAAATCAGCTCGCCGGAGGCGTATATTATTTGAATTTAGATTTTCTGAAAAGAGATACAATCAACAACTATTTTATGAAACATTCTGTGTCAAATTTTTACTTTTCCTTCCTTTGCCGGAAAGCGGAATGCAAATCATTGACCGGACCTCTGCTGTTGTTTCTCGCGTTGTTCTGCTGCGGCAATCTGAATGCCGAATCCACCCCGAAAATGCTCGACACCGCGAAAGCCATCTCGGCCTGCGATGTCTTCGACGATATCCTCACCCCGGCGGAGAGCGCAGCCAAATGCAAGGAATTCTTTCGCAACAACAGCAATCCGCTCCGCACGGTTCAGCGGGGCGACAATGAAAATGGCAACCGTCCCGCCCCCCGGAAGCTTTTCAGCGCACTGGTCATGCTCTGCTGCTGCCTGGCTTTGCCGGAAGGTTCGGCTTCGCCTCTTCCGACCACCGATCTTTCGTTCTTTTATTATCCGGATATATTGAGAAAATCCCTGCCGGCACGCGCCAGCCCCGGCCGCTGCTGACCCCACAGCCACACCTCTGACATCCCGGCAAATATCACTCCGGGACTGTACACAATCTCAATTTCAAACCGGCACCTTGTCACGGACAGGGTAGTGATTATACAATACAATGGATTTTAAATTTACGGAAATTTTTCAAGGCGTTGATCTCCTTCTGTATCAACTTGAGCATGACTGGAAAATCGTGGTCGTCCGCGCGATTTTGATTGCCGTCGGCGAGGTTGAAACAGCCCTCGCGCTTCAGGCGCGCCTCTCCGGCAAACAGGAGAAAAGTTGATTTTTCTGTAATTGCACTGCAGCCTGGGGGGCTGCTTCTTAACCTTCCAGCGCTCTGGGCTGCAGTTGCAATTACAGATTTTTAATTCAAAATTTAAATTGATATGATTGCAAAAAATATCTTCCGGAACCATATTTAGCACCGGAGAATAAAAGGCAAAATGAAAATCGATAAAAAAAACCTCTGGAAACGGGCCCTGCGTTTCTCCAAATACTTTTATCTCAAGATCATGCGGACAACCGGTTCGCCTGAATACATCGCCCGCGGCGTGGCCATCGGCATCTTCATCTGTTTTTTCCTGCCGGTCTGCTTCCAGACGATTCCGGCGCTGCTGCTGGCGTTCCTGCTCAAAGGCGCCAAAATCCCGGCCATGCTGCTGACCTGGCTCAGCAATTATGCCACTGCGGTGGTCGTCTACCCCATACAATGCTATATCGGCAGTTTCCTGATCTTCAACCCCATTTCCTACAGTGAACTGGCGGAACAACTGAAAATCGTCTTTCAGGAAATGAAGGAAATGAATTTCGATACCCTGCTCGAGCTGGGTTGGCAGCTGATTGCGGCCTTTCTGGCGGGCGGATTGCTTTTCGGGGTGCTGGCCGCCATCCCGGGGTATTTCATAACGATACGCCTGGTCCGGAAATTCAAGGAACGCCGCAAAGCCAAACGAAGAAAACGCAGAAATGAACTCAACGGGACAAGAGCCTGTTAGAATATACACAAGGAGATACCATGAAGTTTAATGTATTGGATCTGCTGCTGCCGCGCGAAACAAAATTCTATGATTACCTTGAGCAGCTGAGCGACAATGTCTCAACAGTTGCACCACCTTCCATGATCTGGTGACCCAGATCGAAACCTTACCTGCGGAAGAAGTCAAAAAGCGCCTGATCGGTATCGGAACGATGCTGGGCGGCTGGCGCATCGTCAAAACGATGGGGACGGGCATCACCAAAATCCGTGCGACCGAAGGTTTCTGCGCCGAGTCCTCCGCGGCATTGGTGCTGATGGGTACGGCGCATCTGGGGATTCCGGTATCGACGACGCACGTGATTGCGGGGTCGATCATGGGTGTCGGCACGGTGGAAGGTGCGCGCGGAGTGCGCTGGGGTACCGCCCGGCGAATCATGCTCGCCTGGTTCATGACGATTCCCCTGACGGCAATATGCTCGGCCATAGCGTATTATATACTATCCTGCTTCTTTTAACAATTGATAATTGATAATTGATAATTAAGGAAAGAAGGAAAAGAAATTCGCCACCGGGTGCTTACCCGGACGCGGGCCGGCGGCGGAACGCCGGTCGCCTCTAAGGCGAAACGATTCCTAAGCCGCGCGCGGCGCTGATTAGACTCAATTACCGTCGGGTTTCTCGACGGTGTTGGCGAGGCTGGGCGGAATGCTCACCGCATCGAAATCATCCGGCTTGGCGGGGTCAAACGTTCCCACTTCCGGACGGATATGCTTCGCCAGCTCCGGCACGTTGGCGCGGATGCCTTCCACAATGCATTTGGCCAATTCATAACCGCCGTAAACGTTGTGATGAGTATCATCTCGCAGGTTTTTGTCCTGATTCGGAAACGTTCCGGCGGGGTAGTGAACGAAAGCTTTTTTGGAACCGCCCTCGCCCAGCGCCCCGTAAAGGGTATAGCTCATCGAATGAAGGTCGATCACCGCGACATTCTTTTCCGTGCCGACCTGGCGGACGGCTTCGGCATAATCTTTCAACGTCATGGATTGCTTGCCCTTGCTGAACCGGCGGCGCTCCATGGGCGTCACCAGCACCGGGATTCCACCTTTCTGCGCAACGGAGTCGACATATTCTTCAAGACGTTTTTTATAGGATGTGAAGGGCCCGGCGTTCTCGCCTTTTTCCTTCTGGTCATTATGGCCGAACTGAATAAACACATAGTCGCCCTTTTTCATCTCGGAAAAAATCTTATCGAGACGTCTCTGCCGCCTGAAACTATCCAGCGCCAGCCCGGATTCGGCGTGATTGCACACGGCCACGCCCTGCTGGAAAAACGCCGGCAGCATCAGTCCCCAGCTGCCCCACGGCTCCCCGCCCTGGTCCGTGACCGTCGAGTCGCCCGCCAGGAAAACGGTCATCGCTTCGGGCGCGGGTTTGATTTCGGGCTTGGCCGTAACCGGCTGATCGCTGAAGATTTCCAGCTGAAGCTGTTTATCCCAGCGCGGATGATTTTCCTCGCCTTTTTTCAGGCCGACTTTGCCGCCGCCCTTGATCGCGGGCGTGCGGAAATTCACCGTAAAGCTTTTTTCAACGAATTCGCCCGGTTTGGTCGTGACTTTGTCGAGCACCAGACGGCGTCCTTCGGCCTTGACCCAGTTACTGGTCGCTTCCTTGTCATTGCCGAAACGAATCGTAACATCGTAATTCCCCTCCGGCAGATCATACGCGGAAGCCGCCCGCGATATTTCCGCGCCAAGCGCCAATGAACAGATTGACGATGCAATCAACAAACCACAGCCCAGATATCTTTTCATGACATTCTCCGATTCATTTATTTGTTTCCTGATATATGAATATAACCATAAAGGAGGGTTTTGTCAATAGTAAAAACATTAATTTCTCTGCTTTATTACATTTTCAATTTCATAATTAAAAAATACATTGAAGCTGAATATTTTTATAAAAATATAAATAATTATACACTATTCTATTTATTATAAAGCATTTATGAATTTTATATGTAATATACATTTATAGCCATCTAATTAGCCTCAAAAAATGATCTTTATTCGCTCAAAATTTTCAATCATTTTATCTCCGCAAAAATCAATTTTTTGTAGCAGAAAGTGCGATTTTTTCTAATTTTAGGTATTGACAAAATGTACGTTTAATTGTATAATCAATAATGTAACATGAAAACATCGGGCTCATCCGAAATCCTTTTTGTAAATCAAGAAAAACAAACGGCGCGGGGAGCGTCCGCAAACAGAGAGAAGTGGAAATGAAGAAACATGTCATGAAGTACCGGATTTTTACCCTCATTGAACTCCTGGTTGTGATCGCGATCATCGCCATCCTCGCCGCCATGCTGCTGCCGGCCCTGAACAAGGCCCGCGAAAAAGCCCAGTCGACACAATGCATCAATAAAATGAAACAGTTCGGTATCTGCTACGTGAGTTATGCTGCGGATGAGGACGATTACATGCTCGTGTACAAAAGTTACGACGACAGCAAAACCCTCACCTGGTATGCGAACTATTCGGATACCGCCCGCAAAAGCCCGATTCCGCTGTACATGAAAGTGGGTGACAAGTGGTATGGCTGCCCTGCGCAAGCGATGGCTGAAAAAGATACCGATGTGGATTCCAGAAACCGGGGCTACCTGGCTTATGACCCTTACGGCATCCTGAAAATAACAACCGTCAAAAATTCCGCATCCCGCTGGCTGATGGCAGACAATGACGATCGGCTTAAGTATTGTTATCAATTCAGCAATAACAGCAGCAGTGCCGGCGGGGAAAAGAATTACCAGAAAGTAGGAAATCGCCATAGCCAGGGAGCAAATACCATTTATCTGGACGGGCATGTGGAATGGCACCCAAGGAGCTGGCTGACTGTAGCCATAAAAGACGGCGAAATCTAAGGAATAAATACCATGAAAATACCCCAAATAGCCCTGATCGGCGTCAGCGGATACGGCAAGGTGCATTATGATTACCTGAAAGTGCTGGCGGATGCCGGCAAAATCAACTTTGCCGCCGCGGTGATCCGCCCGGCCAGCATGGAAAAGAATAAAGAGACCGTCGAAGAATTGCGCGCGCTGGGCGCGGAGATTTATCCCACCGACGACGCGCTGCTGGCGGCAATGCGGGATTCGCTGGATTTAGTATGCCTGCCGGTCGGGATCGAGGCGCACCGTCCGATGACCTGTAAATTCCTGGAAGCGGGAATCAATGTGCTGCTGGAGAAACCGGCGGCAGGCTGCATTGACGATGTTCAGGCGATGATCGACACCGAGAAGCGGTCCGGCAAATTCGTCGCAGTCGGCTTTCACAACATGTACGGGCGCGATTTTCACGCCATCAAACGGGCCATTCTCTCCGGCAAATACGGCGCGCTCAAAAATATTTCGTTCAAAGGCGCCTGGGCACGCCCGGATAAATACTATAAGCGCAACAGTTGGGTCGGCAAGTGCTACGCCGGGGACGGCGCGGCCATCTTCGATTCACCGGTGAATAATGCGTTTGCGCATTACCTGAATATCGCGCTGTTCTGCGCCGGGCCGGATTTCAAAACCACCGCCCACGCCTGTGCCATGCAGGCCGAACTGGTCCGGTCCCGCAACATCGAGACCTTCGACACCTGCGGCATCCGGCTCATGACTTCCAACGATATTCCAATTCAGGTGATGATGACTCATGCGTGCGCGGCCGACTGCGAACCCTACGTGCGGTTCGACCTGGAAAACGCGCAGATTCACTGGGATGTCACCGTCAACAAATGGTTCATCCTGGATGCACAGGGCCGCAACGTTCACGAAGAAGAACTGCCCGACTGGCGCAAATCGATGTTCGATGACATCGTGGCGCGGCTGTCCGACCCGGAAGTCTTCACTTATACGCTGGCCAACTCCATGGAACACACGTTCTGCATCGAAAAACTGCATCAGCTTTTCATGGTCAAGACGCTGGCTACCAGCGAATATCAAATCCTGACGGACCGCGACAACCAGCGGGCAATTCCCGGCATCCTCGAAACGTTCGATACCGCGTTCCGCGAAAATCTGCTGCCGTCGGAAACCGGGGCCGCCTGGAGCCCGGCGTCTGAGATGAAGGGTCTGGACCATGTTTCTATTCTGAAAGCTGTCAATCAATAAGGAAATCATATGAAACTCTGTATCATCGGTTCGCGCGGACATATCGGATATGTCTTCGACAGCATCAAAGAAGTACCGGAAATCACCCTGCCGGCCATCTCCACCGGCTGCGCGGACAGTCCGGAACGGCTGCAGAAAATGGCAGCCGCCGCCGGTTTCGAACCTGAGGTTTATGCCGATTGGAAACAGATGCTCGACGAAATCAAACCCGAAGTCGCCGCCGTGGACGGCCCCTTCGACCTGCATGCGGAAATGACCGTTTACGCGCTGGAGCGCGGCATTCATGTTTTCTGCGAAAAACCGATCGCGCTGACGCTTGATGACCTGGACAGAATCGTGGCCGCACAGCAGAAATCCGGCGCGCAGCTCCTGTCGATGGTCGGGCTGCGCTATCAGGCGGATTTCCAGTATGCGCTGAAGCTGGTGCGCGAGGGCGCCATCGGCAAGGTGAAACTGGTCAGGGCCCAGAAGTCCTACCGCCTCGGCACCCGCCCCGAATATTACAAACACCGCGCGACTTACGGCGGCACCATTCCGTGGGTCGGCAGCCACGCGCTCGACTGGATTCTGGCGTTTTCCGGCGGCAGTTTCAAGTCGGTTTACGCGACTCAGACCACCGAGGACAATTTCGGCTACGGCGAACTCGAAATCGCCTGTCAGTGCATGTTTGTGATGACCAACGGCGTCCAGGCGCAGGCCTCAATCGACTATCTGCGCCCGGCGGCCGCGCCGTCGCACGGCGATGACCGTGTCCGGGTGGCCGGCACCACCGGCGTGCTGGAAGTCATCGGCGACAAGATTATCCTGATTGACAAAGACGGAAAACGGGAAGTTCCGGTCCCACCCCCGGAACGCAACCTCTTTTCCGACTTTGTCAACAGTTTGCTCGGCAAGGGCAAATGCATGGTTTCCGTGGCGGAAACCCTTGAGCTGACCCGCGCCTGCCTGCTGGCCCGGGAATCCGCCGACAGCTGCAAAATAATGAACTTCTGAGGAGAAATGAAGATGATGAAATACATAGCAATGTTGTTTGTGGTACTGGGAGCTGGTCTGTTGGCCGCCGGTGAAATTCCGGTGAAAAGCGGCGAAACGATCGCATTTCTCGGGGACTCCATCACCCGCTACGGCGACCAACAGGACGGCTACCTGACCATGACCATGGCGGGGCTGAAAGCCATCGGCATCGACGCGAAAAAGATCGGCGCGGGCGTGGGTGGAAACAAATCCGACAACATGCTGAAGCGCGTCGACAAAGACGTGATCTCAAAGAAACCGCAATGGATGGTCCTGAGCTGCGGCGTCAACGACGTCTGGCACCAGTCAAAAAGACCCCCGGCCGGCATTGACCTCGAGTCGTACAAAAAGAACATCACTGAGATCGTCGAAAAGGCCCAGGCCGCCGATATCAAAGTGATCATCATGACCGCCACCATGATTACCGAAAACGCCGCCGACGGCCGCAATGCCAAGTTGGCCGAATACAACGCTTTCCTGCGCGAAATCGCTACGGCCAAGGGTTGTATTTTCGTCGACCAGCACCAGGCCATGCAGGACGCGGTGACTGCATGCCGGAAGCGCTTCCCTGATCAGAAAAAGAATTTCGTAACCACCGACGGCGTTCACATGAACCCGCTGGGCAACAAGACGATGGCCGTCACGCTGCTGAAAGCCCTTGGGCTCGATGCCGAGCAGCTGGCGAAAGCCGAACAGGCCATTGCCGGGTTGAAGACCAGCCAGTCGGTCACCATGACCGTGAGCGACTATGAATTTCTGAACGACAAGGCAAATGAAAAGAAAGTATCGTTCAGCGATTGCGCCGGTGAACTTTTCCAGGAAACCATGAAGAAGGAAAAAGCCAAATGAAATACAAAGCATTGACCGCCATTTGCTGTCTCCTGACGGCCCTGAGCTTAAGCGCACAGACGCATAACCTGAACGTCGACTGGAAGTTCACCAAGGCGAAGAAAAACACCTTTCCGCTGGAAAGCGCGGCAAAAAGCGTGGAAAAAGGCGGCAAGCCGTTTTACGCCGTGGACTACGATGATTCCGATTGGGCCGGCGTGAGCGTGCCGCATGCGGTCAATGCCGAGGACTCCTTCGACGACCGGATCGTCGATGCGGGGGAAGCGGGTCTCTACCGCGGCTTCATGTTCTACCGCAAGCACTTCACCCTTTCGCCGGACGCGGCGAAGAACAAAGTTTTCATCGAATTCGAAAGCGTCCGCCAGAGCATCTATTTGTATGTGAACGGCAAGTTCGCGGGTTATTATGAAGCGGGTGTGGCCCCGGTCGGCTTCGATATCAGCCATCTGGTCAAATCCGGCGACAACCTGGTCGCGGTCGCCACCGAAAATACCGCCTCGCGCGGGATCAAGGTTTATACCAAAGAAACCAAACCCGGCAATACCCCGGGGGACCAGTCCGGCAATTCCCACCAGTGGAACCAGAAGGATTTCAACCCCGTCCAGGGCGGCCTGACCGGCAACGTCAATCTCTATATCAAGAGTCCGGTTTACCTGACGCTGCCCCTGTACAATAATCTGAAAACCACCGGTACCTATATCACCGCCTCGGACTTCGACCTCGCCAACGGCAAGGCCAGAATCAATGTCAAAGCCGAAGTCCGCAACGAATCGAAACAGGCCGCCAATCTGGCAGTCTCCGTGAAGATCAGCGACGCCGCCACCGGCAAGGAAATCGCCTCCTTCAAGTCGGCCGCCGCCTCCGTGACCCCGGCCAAGGATGCGGGCAAAGTTTTTGAAGTCGCCGTGGAAAACGACGTATACGGCGAAAACCCGGCGAAGACCGCCGTCAACACCCCCGACGTGCAGTATGTCACCGCCGAAAATACCGTCAGCGGCCTCACCTTCTGGTCGCCCGACACCCCGGCGCTGTACAAGGTAGAAATCCAGCTCGTCGACGGCGGCAACGTTTATGATTCCGAAGAAATCACCACCGGCTTCCGCGAAGTGAAATTCGACGCGAAGCAGGGCCTGCTCATCAACGGCAAATCGTATTACCTGAAAGGCTACGCGCAGCGCTCCACCAACGAATGGGCCGTGATCGGCGTGGCCAACGACTGGTTGAGTGATTTCGACGCCGCGCTGATCCGCGAATCCGGCGCCAACTTCATCCGCTGGATGCACGTGGCCCCCAAGCCCGTCATGGTCCGCGCCGGCGATAAATACGGCGTAGTCTCCGTTTCGCCCGCCGGCGACAAGGAATCGGACTCCAAGGGGCGCGGCTGGAACCAGCGCGTCGAGGCCATGCGCGACAGCATCATTTATTTCCGCAATTCCCCCTCCATTGTTTTCTGGGAGGCCGGCAACAATGCCATTACCGCGGAACACATGCAGGAAATGACCGATCTGAAAAAGCAGCTCGACCCCGCCGGATGGCGTTTCATGGGCTGCCGCACCCTGTCCTCCAAAGAGCAGATTGCCGCCGCCGAATGGGTCGGCACCATGATCCATCGCCACGACAAAGCCGCCAAGGCCAGTATGGACGCCATTAACCGCCAGTTGCCGATGGTCGAAACCGAATACAAACGCGAAGAAGCCCCGCGCCGCGTGTGGGACCGTTATTCCCCCCCGGATTATGACTATGTCAACAAATGGCTCGGCAAAGGCGGCAAAAAGGCCGACGGATTCGACATCTGGGATTTGACCCAGGAAGATTTCAGTGTCACCACCGCCTGCGAACGCGACGGCTACGGTTACTTCTACAGCAACCGGGTCGGCGGCGGCAAGGGCAATTACTATGTTGCGGCCGGGATGATGGTCTGGACCGATTCCAACATGCACGGACGGAACTCCGGTTCCGAAAATGCCCGCACCTCCGGCCGCGTCGACCCCGTCCGCATCCCGAAACAATCCTTCTACGCGCTGCAGGTCTATCAGGCCGATGAGCCGAAAATCAAGATCCTCGGCCACTGGAACTATCCCCGGCTGACCCCCGAAACCTATCTCTACCGCGAAAAAGAATGGGCCGAAAACCATTGGCGCGTGACCGACAAAATCAAACAGCGCGACCCGAAAAACAAGACCGTTTACGTGGTCGGTTCGCTCCACTGCGCCAGCATCGAGCTCTTTGTCAACGGCAAGAGCGTCGGGACCAATTCCAAACCGGAAAACCTGTTCATCTATGCTTTCCCCGGCATCGACGTGACGCAGTCCGGCGAAATCAGCGCCGTGGCCAAGGATGCCAAGGGCAAGGTCATCGCCAACGACAAAATCGAAACCGTGGGCGAAGCCGCCGCGATCCGCCTGAAACCCGTCACCGGCCCGGATGGGCTCCGCGCGGACGGTTCGGACGTGATGTTCTTCGACGTGGAAATCGTCGATGCGCAGGGCCGCGTCTGCCCGTTGAATTACGACCGGATCGATTTCAAGATCAGCGGCCCCGGCGTATTCCTCGGCGGCTACAATTCCGGCAAATTCGGCAAAGACTCGGTCATCCATAAGAACTTCGTCTTCGCCGAATGCGGCCTGAACCGCGTATTCGTCCGCTCGACCCGCGAGGGCGGCGAAATCACCCTCGCCGCGACTTCCGGCAAGCTCACCGCCCAGGCCTCTGTGCGGGCCAATGCAGTGACCGCGACCGACGGTTTCATTCCCGCCCAGCAGGCCTTCAGCCCCGACGCGAAATATACCGCCGCCGGTACCGCCGAACTGCGCGAGCTCAGCTCCGACAATGCCGCCGCCGACACCTACAAAGTGCTCGTAAACGGCCAGAAAGTGTCGTTCACCGGCAGCACTCCGCATATCCCGGACAGCTCCACCGGAGTGGTCTGCGCGCTCCGTCCGGTGCTGGCCGCGCTGGAAAAAGCCGGAGCGTCTTTCCGCTGGACCTACCGTACCGACGGCGCCCTGCCTGCGTATCTCTCCGATTACTCGCTGCCGATGCTGACCATTCAAGCCAATAAAAAGAGAATTGAGATTGCCAACGGCAACACCGAAATCGTCGTCGATTCCGGCAAAAACAAAAACCTGACCAATTACCAGTTCACCGCCGAAAACGGTGAAATCATCGGGGAACTCCCCGCGGTATTGGCTTATATCCCCGGCATCGAAGTCAAACTGGATACCGACGCCAAAACAATTATCATCAACGTTAAAAAATAAAGGTGCACAAAATGAAATACCTCATCCTGATCACATTGTTTCTTACCGCCGCCGTCATGGCGGGACCGGCACCGGCTTATGATCTGGCGAAAATGCAGCGCGAAAAACTCGGGCGCGGCGTGATCGCCGTCCGCCAGAACGCAGATGAGGTATTTGTCACCTGGCGCTACCTCGCGCGCGACGTCATGGACACCGCGTTCGACGTCTACCGCGACGGCAAAAAAATCAACAAACAGCCAATCAAAGACGTAACCTTTTTCGTCGACAAAAACAAGGGCGGCGGCGTTTACTCCGTCAAACCCGCCGGCAGCGATGAAAAATCCATTGCCTGGACGCTGCCCGCCGATGCCTCCGTCGGCTACGTGAATATCCCGCTTGACCGGCCCGAAGGCGGCACCGCCCCCGACGGCCGCGAATATACCTACGCCCCGAACGACGCATCCATCGGCGATGTCGACGGCGACGGCGAGTTTGAAATCATCCTGAAATGGGACCCCAGCAACGCTCACGACAATTCGCACGCCGGCTACACCGGCAACGTCTATCTTGACTGCTACAAACTCGACGGCACCAAGCTCTGGCGCGTCGACCTCGGCCGCAACATCCGCGCCGGAGCCCATTACACGCAGTTCATGGTTTATGACCTCGACGGTGACGGCAGCGCCGAAATCGTGGTGAAAACCGCCGACGGTACCGTCGACGGCAAAGGCAAAGTCATCGGCAATGCCGACGCCGACCACCGCAACAAAAACGGCTACATTCTGGAAGGCCCCGAGTTCCTGACCGTGTTCTCCGGCAGAACCGGCGAGGCCCTCGACACTATCGATTACATTCCGGCGCGCGGCAAAGTCACCGACTGGGGCGATCCCTACGGCAACCGCGTGGACCGTTTCCTCGCCGCCGTGGCCTATCTCGACGGCGTCAAGCCGAGCGTGGTCATGTGCCGCGGTTATTACACCCGGACCGTGCTCGCCGCCTTTGACTGGGACGGCAAAAAACTCAAGCACCGCTGGACCTTCGACTCCGGTTCCAGCCCGGAAAACAAAGCTTACCGCGGCCAGGGCAACCACAGTCTGCAAGTGGCCGACGTAAACGGCGACGGCAAGGATGAAATCATCTACGGCTCTATGGCCATTAATAACGACGGCACCGGGCTCTATTCGACCGGCCTCGGCCACGGCGACGCCATGCACGTGACGCAGTTCTCGCCCGACCTGCCCGGCCTCCAGCTCTGGCAGTGCCATGAAAGCGGCAAAAACGGCGCCACGCTGCGCGACGCCGCCACCGGCGAAATCCTTTTTCAGGTCAAAAGCGACAAAGACGTGGGCCGCTGCTCCGCCGCCGATATCGACCCGACCAATCCGGGGCTCGAAATGTGGGCCAGCCACGGCGTCGGCATGCGCAACATCAAGGGCGAATCAATGCCGCTGGCCAAAAAGGCCAAACTCCCGATCAATATGTTCGTCTGGTGGGATGGCGACCTGCTGCGCGAGATGCTCGACGGCAACACCGTTTCCAAGTGGGACTGGGAAGCCCGTACCGCCAAGGCCCTGGTCAAATTCGACGGTACATCGTCCAACAACGGCACCAAGTCCACCCCGTGCCTCCAGGCCGATATCACCGGCGACTGGCGCGAGGAAGTGCTGCTGCGCTCCAACGAAAACGACGCCCTGCGCCTCTATATCTCGACGATCCCGACCGAATACCGCTTCCACACTTTCCTCGAAGATCCGATTTACCGGCTCAGCATCGTGACCCAGAACGTCGGTTACAACCAGCCGACCCAGCCCGGATTCTATTTCGGCCCGGACCTGCTGGAAAAAGGCAAGGAACGCATCTTCCGCGGTACCCGCTTAAACGGCAAATAATTCAAAGGTAAAATCATGGAAAATGCAACTGAAATCACGGAAACAGCGCCACCGCAAAAGAAGCTCTGGCATGCCGGTACCCTGACTTACACCACCGCCGGACTCGTCCTGCTCGCGCTCTACCTTCTTGGCGGCGACTTCCCGTGGGCGCTGAAGGACCGCGCGGTACAGCCCTCCGCCACCGTACTGATTACCAAAGTCATCGGAGTACCGGAATTCGTCTATGCGCTCATCATCGTGTCGTTTCCGAATTTCACCAATATTTTCCTCTCGCCGGTCATCAGTTATATTTCCGACCGCCACCGCGGCCGTTTCGGGCGGCGCATACCATTTCTGATGTTCACCACGCCGATCATCGTGCTGGGGCTCTATATCCTGGGCTTCACGCCGTATCTGGGCGGCTGGCTGCATGAAATGATTCCGGCGATCTCGAAACATACCGGGATGCTGATTTTCTTCTGCGTCGCGTGGGTACTGCTGGACTTCGGCACCACGCTTTCAGGTTCGCTTTTCAACGCGTTGGCCAACGACGTGGTACCGCCGAAATTGATCGGCACTTTTTTCGGGCTTTTCCGCATGGTCAGCCTGGGCGCCGGTATCGTTTTCAATAAGTGGCTGTTCGCCAAGGTTGCCACACACACAATGTGGATTTTCCTCGGGATCGGGACCCTGTACGGACTCGGGCTGCTGCTGCTCTGCTTCAAGGTCAAAGAAGGCAAATACCCGCCGCCCCCGGTTGAAGCAATGCCGAAGGACGGAATCCGGGAATCGGTATTTATCCGCGTCATGCGCTCCGTGGTCACTTATTTCCGGCAAAGTTTCTCGCTTCCCTATTACCGCTGGTACATGCTGGCGGTGGCAGTCGCGGCGCTCTCCTTCACCCCGATCAATTATTTTGCCATCCAGTACGCGGACAAACTGAGGTTGGCCCAGCAGCAATTCGGCGATTACCTGGTGGTCACCTACATTTTCTCGATGGCACTGAGTTTCCTCCTCGGGATCATCGCCGACTTTTTCCATCCGCTGCGCGCCGGCATCGTGGCCCTGACCGGTTATTTCGTCGTGATGGTTTGCGGGTGGTTCCTGCTGGGCGATCCCGCGAATTTCGGCGTCATTTTCATCATCCACGGCGTAGTGTCCGGGTGCTATATGACACTGACGGCGTCGCTGGCGTCGCGCATCGTGCCGCGTGAACTGTATGCACAGTTCGGTTCGGCGGTCGGGTTGATCAACGCGGTGTTCCTGATGATCATCGGCCCGGTATTTGGCGGCGCGCTCGACCTCATGGAGCGCAATTACCGCTTCCTCTTCATCTTCGGCGGCGTCATCTCGCTCACGGGCATATTGCTGCTGCTCAAAGTCTACCGCAACTTCCAGGCGCACGGCGGGCTCAAAGCCTACCAGGCGCCCATGCCGGAGTAAGTGCCCATGAAAAACCTCCTGCTGATTCTTTTTCTAACCTGCGCCACCACCGTCTGGAGCCTCGAAGACGGCCTGCAGATCTGCCGGTTTCCGGATGGCAAAAAAGCCATGCTGGCGCTGACCTTCGACGATATCCTCGACGATCAGGTCAAGTATGCCCCCGCCATCCTCGACAAATACGGCTTCAAAGCCACTTTTTTCATGATTCCGGACCGCCTCGGCAAAAGGGGCCGCTACAATTTCGCCAGGCTTGAAGATATCCTGCCGCTGGTCAAGGCCGGACACGAAATCGGCAACCACTCGCTGAACCACGGCCGCGTCCTGGAACTGTACGGCAAGGAAGATTTCCGGTCCCTGGAGCACATCGTGATCGGCGGACAGCAGAAGATTTTCGAACTGACCGGCGTCAAGCCGCAGTCGTTCTGTTACCCCGGCAACCGGCGCTCCGAGGAGACCGATAAATGGGTTTTGCAGAGCCACCTGGTGCTGACCACCCGGAACCGCAAACTGCAAAAAAACCCGGACAAGGTCAAAACCCAGCTCCAATATATGATCAAACGCGGGACATTCGGCGATACCATGATCCACGGCATTGCCGAGGGATACGACCCCTACGCCAGCGTAGAGGATTTCGACGCCTGCCTCGGCGTATTGAAGGAATTCGAGAACGAAATCGCCATCGGTACCATGCTGGAAACCGGCTGTTACAACAGCCGTTTCGCCGCCGCGAAACTGACTGCAAAAGAAGATACCCCCAGCAAAAAAACTTACCTGCTCGAACTCGACCCGGAATCGCAGCGTTACGCGGGCGAACTCTCGCTCCTGCTGCCGGATGCCGGGAAATATACCGTGCTCGTCAATGATGCACCCGTTGCCCCCGCAAAGGGTATTTTCAAAGCGCAAACCGGCGATACGATCGTCATTGCCAAAAAATAAAGGAACCGGAGAATGTCGAAATCATTTACACCACTGTGGTCGCGGTTGATCGGGGGTGGGTTAATCGCGTTGATGGTGCTGTCGCTGGGTTATGCCTGGCATGTGCGTTCGGTGCAGCGCGGCAAGGACGGCGGGGCGCGGATTCTGAAGCTCGGCCACGGGCTCTCCACCGATCATCCGGTGCATGCGGCCATGGTGCGCCTGGCGGCGCGTACCGCTGATCTCTCCGGCAACAAACTCCTGGTCCAGATTTATCCCTCCGGCATGATTGGTTCCGAGGCGGAATGCCTGAAACAGGTACAGAACGGCCAGATCGATATTTCCAAGACTTCCACGGCGGTGCTCGAGTCGAGCGTGCCGGAAATCGCCGCGCTCAGCATGCCGTATATTTTCCGCGACAACGATCACTTCTGGAAAGTGTTGAATGGCCCCATCGGGCGGCGGCTCGGCGACATGCTGCCGGGCATGCGCGGGCTGGTTTATTACGACGCGGGACTGCGCAGTTTTTACACCACCAAAAAACCGGTGCGTCACGTCGACGACATGCGGGGTTTGAAAATTCGCACCCAGCAGAGCCGCAGCGCCATGGACATGGTCAGCTGTTTCAACGCCGCGCCGACGCCGATTCCGTGGGGCGAGCTTTATACCGCGCTCTCGCAGGGCACAGTGGACGGAGCGGAAAACAATCTGCCGAGCTTCGATACCGGGCGTCACATGGAGGTCTGCAAGTACTTCATTTTCAGCGAACATGTGCAAGTGCCCGATCTGCTGGTGGTGAGTAAGGCGACGTGGGAATCGTTGACGGATGAACAACGCGGATGGCTGCAGAAGGCCGCCGATGAATCCGGTCTTTTTCAGCGCGAACTCTGGGCGGAGGCCGAGAAAAAAGCCCGTGTCCGCTCCGAAGAACTCGGTGTGGAATTCATTACCGTGGACAAACAGGAATTCGCGGCCAAAGTAAAGCCGATGTATGACGCGCTGGACAAAAAAACCGCCGCATTCGTGCGCGAAATCCGGGAGGTGAAATGATGCTTGAATCGATCAAAAAACATACGCAGAAATTATTGAATCTCTTCCTGATCGTAGCCGTGAGCGCGCTGGTGATCGACGTGCTGCTCGGCGTCGGCTCGCGTTACCTCGGCGGCGCTCAAATCAAGTGGACCGAAGAACTGGCCACGGTGCTGCTGATCTGGGTGAGTTTCCTCGGCATCGCGGCGGCATTCGAGGCTAAGGCGCATCTCGGTATCGATATCGTGGTGAATTATTTCGACCCGGGCATGAAGGCGAAAATGTCGGTGTTCGCACACCTGGTGACCATCGCATTCGTAATCATCGCGTTCGAAATCGGCGGCATCAAACTGGTCATGCAGGCGGTCAAACACTGGAACGTAATGCCGGCGCTGCAGGTGTCGGACGTGATCCAGTTCCTGCCGCTGCCGGTGAGCGGACTGTTTATTTTGTTGTTTGAACTGTACAATTTGAAGAAGGATCTGGCAAAATGACGGAAGTGGCAATCGTACTGGTACTGGTTTTTATCGCGCTGCTGCTGAGCAATACGCCGATTGCGGTGGCGATCGGGGTGGGCTCGCTGGCGGCGGTGTTCGCCAACGGCGGCATGGCGTCGAGCGAAATGATCGTGGCGGACCGCATGGTCAACGGCGTGAGCTCGTTTTCGCTGCTGGCGATCCCGTTTTTCGTGCTTTCCGGTGTACTGATGGGGCGCGGAGGCATGGCGCGGCGGCTGATTGATTTCGCCAATGCGCTGGTCGGGCGTTATCCCGGCGGGCTCTCGTATGTGAACACGCTCACGTGCATGATTTTCGGTTCGATCTCCGGGTCGGCCACGGCGGCGGTGTCGAGCGTCGGCGGGTTCATGGTTCCCGAGATGACGCGAAACGGTTACGACCGCGATTTCAGCGTGGCGGTGACGACCACCGCCGCCACGACCGGGCTGATCATCCCACCCTCGAACATCATGATCGTGTACGCGGTGGCGTGCGGCACGGTGTCGATCGCGGCCATCTTCATCGCCGGAGTGGTTCCGGGTATCGTAATGGGCCTCTGCATCATGGCGGTGTGCGTGATTTACGCGTTCCGCAACGGTTACAAGGGCGGCGAAAAAGCGGGGCTGATGAATATCCTGCGGACGTTCCGGCGGGCGTTCCTGAGCATGTTCCTGATGATTATCATCATCGGCGGCATTCTGAGCGGGATTTTCACCGCGACCGAGGCGGCGGCCATCGCCGTGGCCTATTCGCTGATCCTGGCACTGGGCGTTTACCGCGAAGTCAAATTCAAGGACCTGCCGGAAATCCTCGTCCAGACCGGCATCACCACGGCGGTCGTGATGTTCCTGATCGCGGTCAGCTCCTCGATGAGCTGGATCATGACCATCGCAAACATTCCGCAGACCATCAGCTCGGCGCTGGTGGCGATTTCCGACAACAAAATCGTGCTGCTGCTGATCATCAATATCCTGCTGCTTTTCGTGGGTACGTTCATGGACATGACGCCCGCGGTGCTGATTTTCACCCCGATTTTCCTGCCGGTGGTGCGCGAACTCGGCATGAGCGACATTCAGTTCGGCATTATGATGATCGCGAACCTCTGCATCGGCCTCTGCACGCCGCCGGTGGGTTCGTGCCTCTTTCTCGGCTGCGGCATCGGCAAAACCACCATCGCGAACGTGACCAAACCAATGATTCCGTTTTTCCTCGCCATGGTGGTGGCGGTACTTTTAATCACCTTCATCCCGGCGCTCTCCATGTGGCTCCCCGGTGTCGCCGGACTGTTGAAATGACGAAATAAGGAGTTCATACGATGGCTGTCACAATCAAAGATATCGCCGACCTGGCCGGCGTCTCGACCGCGACCGTCTCCCGCGTCGTCAATGAACGGGGATTCGTCAAGGAAAAGACGCGCAAAAAAATCAGCAATATCATCAAAAAACATAATTACGTCGCCCCTGAGCCCGAAAAACGGCGCGGCCCGAAGTTGAACAAATCCGCGCTGTTGAAGCATCATAATTTCACCATGATCTGGTCGGGCGGGGCCGATGCCCTGAGCAGCCTGACCGGCCAGGCCATGACCATCGGTATTTCCGAAGCGGCAAACGCGATCGGCGCCACGCTGAACGTCGACACGCTCACCCCGAACGGCGAACTGCCGAAAATCCTGCAAAGCCGAAAAACCGACGGCATTTTCCTGTGCGGCAAATCTTATCCGCAGGAATTCCTGGAAAAGATCAAGGATTTCCCCGTGATCTGGCTGCTGCAGGTCGGCCCCCGGCCATTCGGCGACCGCGTCCAGCCCGATCACGAACAGGTTGGACGGCTCGCTTATGAGCATCTTTATAGCAAGGGCTGCCGCAAACTCTGCTGCATCAGTTGCCGCAAGCACAATGAAATTCCGGATTACTGGCAGTCGCGCGAAACGGCGTTCATGAATGCGGCGCGCTATGGCGACGCGAAGTGCACGCTGCTCGACATCGATTATATCGACAACCTCTACTGTCCGGTCAAAGTCAAGGCCACGGCCGCCGGAGAAGCCATAGCCCGCCTGAAAGAGATCAAGGACGGCTGCGACGGCATCTTCGTCGCCAACAACCTCGGTTTCCCGGTCTACTCCGAACTGCTGGCAAACGGCATCGTCCCGGTGAAAGACCTGGAAATGGTCGCCGGCGACATCGAAGTCTGCGGCGGCTACCTGAACCCCGAACCGGTGCGGATCGATATCCACGCCAAGGAGATGGGACAATTCGCCTTTGAGGCCATCATGTGGCGGCTCCAGCACCCGGACGCCCCGCAGATGACACATCTTCAGACCCCGTCTCTGATCATCCCCGAAAAGTAACGATATTTTTAGATTTTCGTGTTCAACATCTAAAAAAATGCCGACTCTGTCTCTTTTTCATTTTCAAATCCGGAAAGAATGGGTATATTATCTCATTGAGAAGTATTCCTGAAATCAGATCAACAACAACAGAGGAGTCGATCTATGAGCAGAAAACTGGGGAAGTATTTGGCAATTGCGGCATTTGTGCTGAGCTTCGGCATGATGTCCGTACAGGCAGATCCGATCGTCGATTCGAAAACCCGGCTGGCCATCACCGGTGACAGTATCACCGAGCAGAAAATGTACAGCCGTTTCATGGAACTTTATCTCACGGCCTGCGCCCCGCAGCAGCCGGAAGCAATATTCCAGTTCGGCTGGGGCGGCGACCGCGCGGATGGTTTCGGCAGCCGTGTGGGTCACGATTGCCTGTCGTTTTTCAAGCCGACACTGATGACGACCTGTTACGGCATGAACGACGGCGGCTACGGCCCTTTTACCGACGGCACCAGGAATTATTACACCAACGGCATGAAGCGCCTGCTCAAAAATGCGCTCGATGCGAAAGTCACGGTCCTCGTGGGCGGCCCCGGCGCGGTGGACTCCACCACCTACAACTACCGTAGAAATGCGACTGCCGCGAAAGTATACAACGATACGCTTTCCAAGCTCTCCGAAATCGCCCGGGAGCTCGCCAAGCAGAACAATATGCCGTTTGCCGACGTGCATAAGACCTGTATGGACGCCATGGCCAAAGCCAAGGCCGAACTCGGCGACAACTATGTCGTAATGGGTGGCGACGGCGTGCACCCCGGCGAAAACGGCCAGCTGGCGATGGCTTTCGCCTTCCTCAAGGAAATGGGCTTCGACGGCAATATCGGCAACATCACGCTGAACCTCGCGGCGAGCGGCAACGACCGTGTGGCCGTGCAGGGCGAACATGACGCCAAGATCGCCGACGACGGCACGCTGAAAATCACCAGCCGCCGCTGGCCTTTCTGCTTCACCGGCGGTCCCAATGATGCCACTACCCTCGCCATGAGCCGCTTCCTGCCGTTCAACGAAACGCTCAACCGCTTCACCCTGACCGTCAAAGGGCTCAACACCCCCTTCGCCGACGTATTCTGGGGCGGCAGCCACCAGCGTTTCACCAAGGAAGAACTGGAAAAAGGCATCAACCTGGCTGCCGTTTTCGCCGGAACCACCCCGTTCCAGGATGCGTGGGTGAAGCTCAACGCCGCGGTTCAGCTGAAACAGGAATTCGAAACTTTCATGATCAAAAATATCCGTAACGGCCAGCGTGGAGCATCCTCGATCTGGAACGGCGCCGATATGAAAGACGACCTCAACACATTCTGGAATGCGATGTGGGAAAAAGGCTGGCCGAGCAAGAGCAAAGCCGTGCAGGCCGCGTTCCAGCCGGTCGAACACTCGATCAAGGTCCAGCCCTCCACCGGCGAACCCATCGTCATCAAATCGGACATCTCCGTTGTGCCCGAGGCTGCGGAGTACCGCCTGGTCTATGATCTCGACCTCAATAAACTCAGGGGCACCAACCCGGTCTACAACACTAACGTCAGCAAGGATGCCGGAGAATTCTCCCGCATCGCCTATTTCCTCGAACTCGGCGAAGGCGAAACCGCCACGCAGTGGATCTGGGTCTCGGTGGATGCTTTCACCAAAGATGCCGGCCAGATCGGCGTTCCGATGCAGGGCATCCTGTTCCAGCAGGATCTCAAGAACATGACCGTGCAGAGCAATGTCCCCTCGATCAAGAGCGGCACCGGCTTTGAAGGCTGGATCGAGTTCTGGCCCAGCAACTACAGCCCGGCGAATGCCAAGAAAGTGCTGAACGCCAGCGATACCACCTTCGACTGGGGCGACACCGTCGGTACCGGCGTCGGATACGGCAGCATGCAGCTCCACAATCCCGCCGAAAAACAGGTCCTTTTTGCCATCAACAACTGGCGCGCAAACGGCCCTAACCTAATGGACCTCGGCATCGGCAACCAGCCGGAAAAGAACCCCGATTATACCTTCAGCGCCAATTCCGGCAAATACAAATTCAAACGTCTGCAGGTTTTAGTCAAATAACTTGCCGCGTGTAAATTCAAAAAGGCGATAATTCGAATGGATTATCGCCTTTCTCTTTTAATACCGATTTGCATTCTAAGGATTAATAACCGCCGATGGAATTGCGGAGCGCAAATTTGGTATAATGAGCTGACGCTAATAGATTAGCGGCTGCGAATCAGACCGGATTTGAGCCCGCAAGATCAAGGCGGTTACAAGCCTTATGATTGCAATTCGGTATAACGCTTTGAGAATTCGCAGCCGCAGAAATTCTGGAAATAAAAACCGTGCTCCTGCGCGATGTCGCGGCCGGTTTTGAAGCCGTCTTTTTTCTTGAAGTCCCACGCCTCGAAATTCTCGAAACCGCTTCCCAGCTCCAGCAGCAGTTTGCTCGATTTGTGAGGGCTGACGGTCAGCGTCGAAGCAAACGAACACCCCAGTACTCCGGCCCGGGCGGCGGTCCGTGCAAAGGAAAATTTGAAACACCGGGGACAGCGTGCGCCGCGCTCGGGCTCCCCCTCGAATCCAGCGATTTGCGCGAGCCACGCCGCGTGATCATAGGGATCGATCTCCAGCGCCAGATCATAAATTGCGGCCAGCTTCTCCACCGAATCGAGCCTGCGTTCGAATTCATCCCGGGTCGCGATGTTGGAGTTGGAATAAAAAAGCGTGATCCGCTTATCCGCCTCCAACAGCCGCCCGACGCACCCCGCCGCGCACGGGGCGCAGCAGACATGCAGCAATATCAAATTGTCCGTTTCCGTTTTCATAAAGATATTTTATCACGAAAACGTTTATTTTCAACTCTATTTTCAGTTCATCGCACCGGATGGGCCATGGTACAGTAATACGCCAGGTTCGGCTGGCGCACATCCATGCGGCCATATTGAACGATGATCGGCACGGAAGAACTGATCCGGATGGCGTATTGAGTCGCCCGCGGTACCGTCAGCCCCAGCTCCTCGGAGTTATCCAGCCGGATGGACCGGATACGCCTGGCCGGAATGATTTGGCCGGGCGCCACCAACGGTTCGCGGTCCTCGAAATACAGCTCGATCACCACTTGGGCGGGCTCATCCCCGGTATTCAGCAGCATCAGCGATTCGTGGTTAACCAAATCGCCGGAACCGCCTTCCGGGGGCAGCCAGCCATCCGGCACAACCCATGTCAGATTGCCTTCATTTTTCATTTTCTGTCCATCCTTAATTTTTTAGAACAAGGTTCCTTCCGTATAATCATAACCGGTCCGGAAATAATAGGTACTGCTTCCATCATAGAGCCCGGCCGGGGTCCGCGAATCGGTATGGCCGTCGACAAAGAGAATATTGCCGCGTCCATTCTGCGAAAACGGATATGCGCTGCTCCAGGCTGCATTCAGCCGTGCGTCGCCACCGCCGCCATGGCGGAAACTTACGGCATAGGAGCCGACATAAACCGCGTTGGAGGAGCTCCAGTTGCTGTCGCCGGCGAACAATGCCTCCGACGCCCGCTTGACCATGCTCAGCTTACGCGTCTTGTAGGAGGTGTGCTTCCATACCCCGCACAGTGTCGAATTGACCGCATAATGGGTGAAACGGAACGCCTCGCTGGAGGGAACCGCACTGTCGTTGACGCACGGTAATGCTTCCGACGGACAGTTGAAGGTGCCGTTGACAAACCGGTAAGTGCCTGTCGAGGTATTTATATACTGCATCCCTAGGTTGGCGCCATCGTTGGACAGCTGATAATACCAGCGGCTCAGCAACGAACTGGCCGTGTAATTCTGATCTTCCGGCACGATCCAGTCGTCATTTTCACTGGAATACATGGCCTGCGCCGTTCCCATTGTTTTCAGGTTGCTCAGGCAGCTCGTGCTGCGGGCTTTTTCGCGGGCGTTGCTCAGGGCGGGCAGCAGCATGGCCGCGAGAATGGCGATGATGGCGATCACGACGAGGAGCTCTATCAATGTGAAATTCAGCGATTTGCGACTTTTCATTTTTATTCTCCGTAAAGTTTTGGTGATTATTGTAAACTCTAGTTTCTGATCAAATAAAGACCGTAATCGTCCGCCGGAATGGTCAGGCGGATTCCTCCGTCCGGACAAATGGTTTTCTCCTGCGTCCGCAGATTAAGGAGAGCGGTTCCGACCGGAAGTTTCAGCACCGTCTCCGCCGGGCGGAAGGTCTCATAATTCCCAACCAGCAGCAGCGTTTCTTTGCCAAGGGTGCGGGCAGTGTAGACGAGCCCTTTATTTTCGCCCTGAAGTTCCGTTCGCTTGCCATTCAGCAGAATCTCTTCATAGGGAGCCAGCATCCGCAGTACGTCGGCGTGGCTGACGAAGTCACGCGGGGATTCGAAACTCTGGTAGCGGTAATAAATGATGTTTCCGGCGCCGTTCATCAGGGCCTCCACGAGCTGCTGTCCCGTTTTTTCCGGATAGGCGCTTTCGTTATAGGCGCCGGCCCCTGCGGTGATCCAGCAGACAATCTTCGCCGGTTCCGGGTATTTGTCATAGACGTCCCGAATGGCGGTGCGGATGCGGAAGGGGCTCCGATGGTAAACGCTCGGTCCGACCATATCGCAGTATTCCGGGTACAGCAGGTCGCCGCCGAGGAACGGTATCTTGCCGTATTCCGAATTGTATCCGAACAGCGTGTCCATGGCGTAGAAATAAACTTCCGGGGGCTTGCCGGGGGCGGCTCCGTCAAGAGCCGCTTTCTTGTACGGCTTCAGATAATCCGCCTGAGCACGGGTCAGGTAGGTTTTCCAGTCGACGCCCATTTCCTTGCGGAGTTCATCGCAGCGGGTGCAGCGGATAATCTGCGCAAACTGGCGCGGTTCCCAGGATTCCTCATCAAAATCCAGATAGTCGATCTGAGGATATTTCCGCACCATTTCCGTGATCCAATCCAGCATTTCCCGGTAATATTTGCCACGGTAGGCCGGACAGGCGGAAACTCCGTCTTTGGCGGTCAAGCCGGTGCAGCGGAATTCATCGACGTCGAGGTTCCGGTTCATGATGGCGCTGGGAGAAAGTTCCAGCTTGGTTTTAAAGCCGTTTTCGCGAGCGTTTTCGTAAACCTCTCTGCCGGTTTTGTCATTGGTGAAATCAAACGAAACGGTGTTGAATCCACAGTGGCGCATGGTGCGGTAAAACTCCGGCCACTGCGTGGTATAGCCATTGAGGATGTAGCCCAGGTTGACATTGATGTTTTTCAGCGGCGGGACCGGCTGAATGGAAACGATTTCCAGCGGCACGCGGACGGTGTGGGTAATCTTCCCGTCAACCACTCCGGAGAACTCGGCATATTTGTCTTGTTCCGGGATGACCGCACCTTTTTTGACCCGGAAAAAGTAGGGGCCGAGGAGATTTTTCGCATAGTTCAGCTGTTTCTCCCACACTTGCCCCTGCAGGGACGGCTGGAAGTGGAACCGGACCCGGCCGTTCAGGCGCTCCGTTTCGGTCAGCGCCCGCATTTCCCTGGGCCATGTTTCATCGGGAACGCGCTCCACCGCTTCCGGCAGGTCGATCTGATAACCGATGATTCCCTGGCGCGTTTCCCGGCGATCCTCCCAGCAGAGACGGTTCGGCAGCGGAATGTCCTCCGCCACATAAAACGTATCCATGCGCGGACGCAGGATCACGGTCTTGTGGTTCAACGAGCGCGGCGCCGAGCGGTACGCGGCATTGAAGCCGTCCAGCTTCCGCTCGGGCTCCGTCGCCTCCATCACCGCCATTTCATCCGTAATGAGCGAGATCGGGGTAAAAGTAGGCGCACGCAGGGCGACATAACGGGCATCGGCACTGACCGGCAGTTCAAAAATATGTACATAAGCCTTCGCCTCGGGCCCCTGCTCTTCCGGCAGGTAATAAAAATTCTTCCAGTCGGCCAGATACGCTTCCAGCGGCGGCAGCTTTTTGATGGCGAATGAGCGGAAATATTCTTTTCCGTCGCGGCTGACCCAGGTTTCGAGCTGCTCCGGGAAAACGACGCCGGTGCCGGGCTTCCCGCCACAGATGCGGATCACCACTTTGCCGACCGCTTTCGTCTCGCCGAGATCGGCGATCACGGTGACCCCATTGTAAGCGCGGAGCCAGGCGACCGCTTCCGGATAAAACCAGAGGGCGCTGTCCTTCTCTGCGAACTTCCCGTCGGTCAGGTCCGTGGCGTCGCTGCCGCCCTTGGCAGTGAGCTCATAACGCGGCTCGGGGTCGAATGTCAGGCTCTTCCCCGCAATCAGGTTGTTCCCCTGCGTTTTGCTGCGCCACTCGGCCTCGCGGTCCGCGGCTCCCAGCAGGACCAAGGATAAAATCGCGCATAAAATTAAATGCGGTTTCAGCATGTGGCACTCCTGGCGCTTTGGCTTGGCCGTTCGGCCGTTTTCCGTTGGGTTCCGGGTGATGCGTTGGCATGGGCGGCAATCCAGCGGCGGGTCTGCTCCACCTCGGGAATACCGATATCGGCGATACAGTTGGAGCAGAAGACAATCCCCTCCAGTTTCCCCGCCATGAAATATTTCAAATAAACATTCAACTGATGCTCCATAAGCTCCGCATTCAGTGGGCACGCCTGACCGTAATCCCACATGTAGCAGCCGGCCAGATGGCGCTTGCCGGGGGTCATCGCGAGCATCCGGTCCAGATTTTCTTCCAACTTCGACAGATTATAACCGTACCAGGTCCAGAATGTGATCACGTCGCAGACATCCAGAAACGGCTTGACCGGCGCATCCAGCTGGTGCTCGTACCAGACCACCCACAAATCCAGGTCGCGCCCGGTTTCCGCATTGAGGCGGTTCCGCAGTTCCGTCACTTTTTCCGGCGGAAAGAGCTCCATGCGGACGGGGTTCAGGAAATCGTCCAGTACCGCGCCGGTGACATTCGGAAACATGCGCGCCTGCCGGATCACTTCGTCGAGGTCGCCCTGTTCCGTGTTGTTGCAAACAGAGCCGCCGGAACCGATGATCGACCAGACCACCTGATTCAGATGCGCCATTTGCCTGGATTCGCCGTCAAAAGGCGGTCTCGGCGAACTGGCCATCACGACCCGGCAGCAGTTGGGAATGCCGAAGAAGTCGCACCCTTCGGCCGGAGTCATGCGGTTTACGCCGGGCAGCTTGTAATGGCCCTCTTTGTGGTGACTGCCGGGCGATTGCCCCCATAACCAGAGATTATCTTTCAGACATTTCATTCTATTATTCCTTTCTGACATTTGCTATCGGCAACCGGTTTGTGTATATTATAACATCAAATTCCATTATTATAAATGTCAATGGTTATAATAAATATGTCAAATTCTCTCAACTACATCTTCTCATTCCTGAAAATGCCGGATGTCAGAATATTGCATCACGGGAAAAAGCTGATCGGCTCCGGGTGGAACTTCAAGCACCGCAAACAGCCCTTCTGGATTCTTTACTGGAACGAGACGCCGGGCGCGGAAGTGATCTTCGGCAACCGCAGCGTGAAACTGACCCCGGACATCATTCTGTTGATTCCGCCTTATACCACTTTTTCCACGAAACTGCATCAGCCGTTTCATCATTTTTTCCTGCAATTCACGGCAGAATCCCCTTTCGACCATGTCAAACACCGGGAAATCATCCTGCCGGCGGAACCATTTGCCGGGCGGCTGCGGGAATCATTCGAAAAACCGGTCCTTGACGCCATGCGGAAGTACGAAATCATTTTCGACGTACTGCTGCATCTGCCGGAGGACTGCTTCTCCGCCAGAAAGGAATATGACATTGATCCCCGGATTCTGCAAGCGCTCGATATCATGATGTATGAGGAAACCATGAGCAATGAGGATATTTGCCAGCAAATCGGCATGTCCGTCAGCAATTTTCAGCGCATCTTCAAGGAAGAAATGAAATTATCGCCCAAGCGCTACGCCATGAACCTGCGCCTCGAAAAAGCACGGCACCTGCTGATCAACACCGGCATCGGAATCGAAGAAATAGCCTTGGAAACCGGTTTTGCCGACCGGTATCATTTTTCCAAGGCTTTCAAGTCGTTCTTTCAGGTCTCCCCCGCGGAATACCGGAAGTTATCGTAACGCTTATTGATTCTGCAGGTATTTCTGTACGGCCGCCGCGGTAGCGGGCCACTTGGCTATTTCGCGGTCGCCCAGGATCACGACGCCTTCGATCTGTCCTTTGGCGATATATTCACGGGCCCGGTCGAGCTGGTAAATCAACAGTTCCGGCGGCGCACCCGCGTCGGACATGCCGTAATCATGCAGGAAAATACCCTGCAGAATCGGCTTGCCCGGAAAGACCTCCAGGCACTTCTGCACCGTTTCGTCGTACGACAGAATCTCTTCTTTGTTCCAGAACCACAAATTGATCACGTCGAAACAGGAAGCCATAAACGAGAAGTTCCGGGAGAATAATTCATGGGCATAGACCACGCCGTACATTTTCAACGCCTTATTATGTTTTTTCAGCGCCTGGTTCACGGCGGCAAATTCGTCGGGCAGGATGGTTTTGAAAAAACCGGTGGCCACATCGTCCAGCATTGCGCCGCGGATATTCGGGTATTTCAGCGAGAGTTCGCTGAGTCTTTCGGCATTTTCGACGTTGCTGCTGCCTTCCTGCGCCCCCGGGCTCCGGCAGTTGCTGTTCACCTGGCAAAGCAGATTGTCGAAACAGCTGTGGAGCCCCAGCATCTTGTCGTTGGTCGGGCCGTAGACATAGACGCCGTTGTGAATATCGAAATATTCGGCGTTGCGGATCAGCGTGTCATCGGCCATTGAACCGCCCCAGTAGGGGGTGGGACCGCCCCACAGCCAGAGGTTGCTGCGGTCCAGCTTCGCCTGTTTGGCGGGATCGGTTTCCGGCGCTCCGGCCAGGGTTTCGAGAAGGATACGGTCGAGAGCGGAATTTTCCGGCTCGATCAGCTCGCACCACTCGGAACAGGTTTCGCCGATCAGGGGGTCGTGGACGTAATCCGCGGGCCGCGGAGCGGAGGTGGTGCCCAGTTTAACGTCATGAGTTTGCCGCAGCTTTTTAATTTTCTGAGCCAGCAGTTCACACTGATAATCGATGCGGTTGACAAGTTCAGGTTGTATTTTCATGAATCGGAGACTCCTTATGTTTACTGATTGTTACTATACAATTACCGGGCCGATTTTTAAATGTCTCGGATTATAAAAAAATGTCTGTTTCTTTCATTTTCATTGGAATTATCCAACACAATCAGTATAGTATGGCATGTACAAAAATTATAACATCGAAATTTTGCAGTATGAGTATCTGCCGGAAGTGAAGGACTGGAACTTCGCCGACAGTTACGGTTATTTCTGGCGTCTTTATCATAATCGCGGAGCGGTCACGCAATTCATTGACTTGAATGGCAGGATCAGCGAGCCGGGCGCGGATGAGTTCGTACTGATTCCGCCGCTGACCCGTTTTTCGACCCGGAACGAAGGGGCATTTGCCCACCTGTTTGCCCATTTTACCGCGCCCGCGTACTTCAGCCGGGTCAATCCCGGCATATATCTGTTGAAGCAGAAGGAGCCGCCGGCAAGCGGCTGTTTTGTCCCGGAGCAACTTCCAGCGGAAATCCGCCACCTGCATATCCAGCGACTGGTGATTGACGCCCTGCTGTCGCTCCCCGCCGATGCGATCGCCCCGCCCACGCAGCCCAAGGCCCCCGATGAACGCATCCGAAAGGCCGTCACACTGATGAAGAAGCAACTGGACCAGCCGCTTGACAACGCCGGGATCAGCCGCAAAATCGGCTTGTCGTCCAACAGCATGAACCGGTTATTTCTGCAGGAATACGGGATGCCGCCGCAACAATTCCAGCGAATGCTGCGAATCGAAAAAGCCATGGTGCTGCTGCAGACGACCGATCACTCAATCGAGCAGATTGCCGCCATGCTTGGCTTCGCCGACCGCTATCATTTCTCCAAGATCTTCAAACGGATCCTGATGGTCAACCCCGCGGCCTTCCGCAAGAACTGCCCGAGATAACCAAATCATGTCATAAAAACATTTTCCTGAAGATAACGATGAAGATGAAAACGACAATCAACATGCTGCATCCCGCAGGGGAGAGAACTCGCTTCCACCAGCGAAACGGTCCGTCTTTGACAGTGACAATTTCACCTGTGTCAAACTCAATTTCAAAAACCCAATAACCGTTACCGGAACCGTAGTTGTCCTGATCGACAGCTTCATCGCCGGGTGCGAGCCATTCCGTCTTTTGATTGAACCAGTTCCGGAACTGATCTTCCGTAAACCATGAGTTTGAAACTGTGGAAATCCGGTATTGCCGACCGATCGCCCTGAAAGCGGCAAACCGTCTTACTTTGAACGGAACACTGCCCATATTTCGAATCCGGGTACAGTAATGCCCGTCTGAAGGATGGTAAGGGCTTGGTTCATGTTGAATCTTCACCCTTGCGTCATCGACACATTGAGGCATTACCTCCTGGTTCTTCTTGAACACTTTTATGTAATCTATGCCGGGCGGGAGACTTTCGGTATTCGCACAGTCTTCCAATACCTCGCCATTGAGATATGCGACAACATAACCCTCATGAATGGACTCCGGGGTCCCGTGCCGGTCAGGCTCATACACCTCCCATTCGTCAGCGGAAGCATGTATATAGATCAGAAATTCCTGTTCTTCACGAATGTACTGTGCTAAACTCATATTCAACCTGGTCAATTATCGGTACTGGCATGAGTTATTATATCGCCTTAATGCTGAGCTGTCAACGTTTAAAACACGTTAAAATATTTGCGGGCCGGCGAAAATCCGGATTTTTCTTATTTTTGCTTATTGACAAATCAGGATACCTGATGTATACTTAGATAAGGAAACCTGAAGGATACTTGAGATGATATCAGCAACCAAAAGCCAGAAATTATACAGCGAGTTGAAGGACCGCTGCAAGAACGGATACTACTCTGCCGGCAGTCAATTGCCCAAGGAAGTGGAACTGGCGGAGGAAATGCATGTATCACGGAAAACCTTGCGCCTGGCGCTCGACCAACTGTCACGCGAGAAGCTGATTATCCGCCTGAAGGGCAAAGGGACGTTCGTCCCGGGCAGTACGGCCACAGCAGGCAACAAAATGCTGGTGATTCTCAACGATTATCCGGATATTTCCAACCCTTATCCCTATATCATGCCCGGCATTCAATCCGCCGCCGCCGCGACCGATATTCTGGTGGACACCTGTATGCCGAACTCCTTTACCGCGTTATCCCGCGAGGAAGCGGTGCAAAGCATCCGCGACAATGCGCCGGACGGCATCATCCTCATGGGCAACAACTTCAGGGGAAATGAGCGTCTGCTGGATATCCTGCAGCATACTGGAATCCCGGTGCTGCTGCCTCATGCCGCGACTAACGATCATGCCGTCACCGGGTTTGCCACCATGTCCATGGACTACCGGCAAATCATTCTTGACGGTTTGCTCTACCTGAAGGCGCAGGGGCACAAACGGATCGGCATCATGATGCGCGAGGGCCGTGGAATCCTGCACAGCGAATATGCATCCCTGGCCGAACAGGCGGGAATCAATGGAATCCTGAAGGAAGTTCCTTATTCGTATGAGTCCGTGGCCGCCTGGCTGGAGGAAATCCTGGGCGTGTCCCGCCCTCCGACGGCGCTGTTCTGCTACTCGGACTTCTATGCCATTCACGCTTACCGTTACTTGAAACAGGCCGGGATAAACATTCCGAAACAGCTGTCCGTGTTGTCCATAGGCGGCCATATCGGCTGCAATTATCTGACGCCCACGCTTTCCGCCATCGACTTCAATCTGTCTGAGATCGGCAGCAACGCAGTCAGGCTGCTGATGGATATCATTTACGACAAGAAATATGCGGCAGGAAACATGCCCGAAGTCATTTGTCCGCATCATATTATCGAACGGCAAAGCACAGGAATTCGAATTGAAGATAAAGACACATCAAATATAAAGGAGATGCTTGTGGTATGAAAAGAAAAATCAAGAATTTTACACTCATAGAACTTCTGGTCGTGATTGCAATCATTGCCATACTCGCGGCAATGCTGCTGCCGGCCCTGAACAGCGCCCGGAAAAGAGCCATGTCGATAAAATGCATGGCCAATCTGAAGCAGGTCGGCACCGCGCTGGTGATGTACACGGATGCGTCCAACGGCGTACTCCCGCCTTACCGCTTCAATGGCGATGTCGAGTGGACCAGTCCGAGCGGCGGCAATCACACCCTTTCCAGCCCATCGTGGGTATGGATCATGGGAGCGGCAGGCGCGATACCGTTTGCCGACGGCTGGGGCACGCCCAATAACATATTTTACTGCCCGGCCCGGCCGGAAGCGGAACTGGGCGGAGTCAACGCGCAGGCGCCAAGCTACGGAATCAACTTTTGCCTTAGCGATATCAAGAAGAAAAAAATAGGCGAACTCAAGCGCAGCGCTTCATTGATCATCGCCGCGGACAGCCGGAAAACCCTGATCCAGACCGGGGTCCCGGGCTCCACCTATCGCGAAGGAACCGGCAGTTATTACATTTATCCCACGGTGAACAGCGCGGGAACCGTTTACGGCGACGCCACCGCCAATGCCAACCGGGAACCGAATATTGACGGCTGCCATAATGGCACCAATGTCCTGTATCTCGACGGCCATACGTCATTTGTCGCGACCAGCGGAAATACCCATGCCGGACGGGTGAAATTCTGGAGTGAAACATTTTACGGCGACACGAATCAGTGGTGGGAACCATGAGAAAAATCTGTTTGATGTTGTCGCTGTGCCTGGGGCTCTGCTGTACCGGCGCGGATACGGTTTTGAACGGTAATTTCGCCGACGGTGCGAAGCACTGGCAAGTCATCAAAAAGAACGGCGAAGTCAAGGACGGAGCCGTCTCCCTGACCAAGGAACCCGATACGAAAGCATATCCGTGGGCGGTACAGATGCTCGAGCTGGTTCCGGGGGAATTTTATGAACTGGCATTTGAATACCGGGCGGAAAATGTCGGCGCGGGCGGCGAGGTCCGGCTGGAATTTCCCGATCTGAAAACCGGGATCGTCACGCCGTTCATGAATCATAACACCATCTGGAACCCTAAAACGATTTCATTTCAGGCGCAGGCAAAAAATACCCGGCTGGTACTCCGGGTGTGGCCCGGAATAAAACCGGGCTCGACCATACATTACCGGAATATCGTACTGCGCAAACCCGGTGAATTGCTGCCGCCGCCATGGGAACGCGGAAAGCTGGGGTATCGCACCGAAAACAGCACGATGAATGTGATCGACAACAAAATCCGCTGGGACATCGTTTCGCCGGGCGGCGAACTGACGGTCACCACCGACAACATCTGGCCGGAAAGCGATCACCGTTTCATCCTCATCGCCAAGTCCCTTCCGGCCGCCGATATCCGCTGGTCGCTGGAATGCCTGAACCTGCACGGAGTCAGAGTCGGAGAGCCGATTTCCGGAGTGCTGAGCCAAGGCGCGGTCGACAAGGTTTTCAAATTTCCCGGCGAAACCGCATTTGTCCGGGTCCGCCTCACGGGTACGGCAAAAAGTACGGTCATGCTTGAAAACTTCTCACTGCTTCGCCTGCAGGAAATTCAATAGGAGAAAACTATGCGTTTACTGATCATCATATTATTTCTGGCGGGGTCCGCCGCGTTTGCCTCGGAGTATCCGGGGCGCATCGAACAGGTGAACGGCACTCCGACGCTGCATATCAACGGGAAGCCTGTTTATGCTTCAGCGCTTCGCTGGGGACTCGGCTGGGGAAGTTCCGACAAGCTGTTTTTCGCCAAGGACTTCGGCCCCGCCCGGCAGTTTGGGGAAGCTGGTACGCCGGTAGTGCTCCTGGCCATGGATTCCGGCTGGAAGGGCCCCGGTTTGTACGATTACCAGGCCATCGACCGGGCCATCGACAAAGTATTCAGCGACTCGCCGGACACCTGGCTGATTCCCTCCATTCATCTGGAATATGCGAGATGGTATTCGAGCAGACACCCGGACGAAGCGTTTACCGTCAAGGAAAAGAATGAACTGACGAAACTGGGCGGCAGTATTATCGCGTCATTCAACAGCAAGCGCTTCGAAAATGACGCCCGGGAAGCCTTGACCCGGTTTGTCGCCCATATGGCCGAGCGCGGCTACAGCAGCAGGATCATCGGCTACCAGATCAATTACGGGGCCACTGCGGAATGGCGCTACTGGGACCAGGGAAAAAACCGCCCGGACTGGAACCCGGAAGCCGTCGCCGCCTGGCGGGAATACGCCCGGGATAAATACCGGACAATCGACCGGCTGAACACTTCCTGGAAAACCTCGTACCCGGATTTTGCCGCGATCGAGCCGCCCGAGGGAACGTTTCGCGGAGTGTACCGGGCCGGTTATCTGCGCGATCCGGCACAGGATTGCCAGGTGGCGGATTACGCCGATTTCGTCATGGCGTCCATTTGCCACCTGATGCAGTCGTTTTCCGCACACATTAAACAACTGACGAACGGGAAAGCCTTGGTCGGCATGTACAATTTCAACCAGCATCCGTCGCTGGGAAAAGCGGGGACGGTGGACTTCACCGTGTCCTCGACCTTCTACCCGGACCGGGCCGCCAATGGAACGGCGCTGTCGCAGACGCTCGGACTGGAGTACCTGCGCCGTACCGGCGTGCTGTATTGGCACGATGCCGACATGCGCACCTACCTCTGGCCGGACGAGCGCTGGGGGGTGGCCCGCAACGTCTACGAATCCGCCATGACCATGCGCCGTGAATTCCTCTCCATGCTCATAAACGGAGCCGGCAACGCGTGGCTCAATCTGCATTATCACCGCAATGTTTATGACAATCCGAATCTGATGAATACGGCAATGGAGCTCGAAGCGGTGGCGTCCACAGCGGTCTCGGCTATGCAGTACGACCTCTCATCGAGCGCGGAAATCGCGGTTGTGTATGACCGGACGCGTTTCCCGGCCTTCTGGGGCAACAGCGCCATGTACAATAATTTCACCCGGATCGGCGCCGCCGTGGATTTCTTCCCGGCAGACCGGCTGGAACTGATCGATCCCCAACAATATAAACTGATCATTCTGGTCAGCTGTCCACTCATTTCCGATGCCGGCCTGAAACATCTGGAACTCCTGAAAGGAGGCAACCGCACCATTCTCTTCCTGTATGCAAACGGCATGGAGACCGATCAGGGGTTACGCATGGAAGCCGTGGAGAATCTCAATGGATTCAAGCACAAACAATTGCCGGATTTCGACCGGTCGGTTCAGATCACCGGCGATTGGCAGAAAGATTTCGGTACCGATATCCCGGCCCTGGGCAAAATGACCGGGCCCGCCAATGCGTTCCGGCTGACGGTCGCGCCGCGCGAAGGCGATGAAGTGATCGGCATTTCTCCCGCTGACCGCGAGGTGCTTTTCGCCCGGCACCGTTATCCGGAGTGGACCTCGTATTATTTTCACAATTACCAGATGCATGCACGGATTATGCGGCAGATTGCCCGCCAGGCGGGAGTCACGGTCAATTTTCCCTATGATGATGCTTATTTCCAGCGCAACAAATATTTCTGGCTGGTGAACAGCGCCGCCGGAGAGCGCGAGTTGACGGTCGGCAATCACCGGAGCGTTTACGATGTGTTCAACGATTCCGAATTGCCGGTGGCGAATGGCAAAGTTACCCTGTCCATGTCGGCGGATGAAACCAAACTGCTGCTGACCGATACGCCGGAGCGGATACAGGAATTCCGAAGGCATTACCAGAATTACGCGGCGAATCACAAAATAGCGGTGAGGCCGGAGCGCTTCGAGATGGATATTATGCCGAATGACCGGATTTTTTATCTGATGTCGGGAGAGCCGCGGCAAATCAATATCAGGCTGCGGGCGGACCGTCCCTTCAGTGGAGGCACCCTTTCGCTCGAGCTCCCGGATGGCTGGGCGTCTCCGCCGGTCACGGTCGAAGCCATGCAGCAGTATGAGGTGAAAAATTATCAGCTGGCTGTCACGCCGTCCGCAAACGGCATGGAAGCGGAATCCGTTTTCCGGTTGACGGAAGCGGGAAAAAATATCTGTGAGGTACCGGCCAAACTGGTTGCGCGGGATTATACCTGGCTCAGCGATCTCCCGTATCGTGGCGCCACAACCGGATGGGGGGTCGTCGGCCGCGACGTTTCCTGCATGAATCAACCGTTGTGGATTCTGCAGAAAACCTATCCCAAGGGAATGGGCGTTCATGCGCCCAGTGAACTGGTCTACAACCTCGATGCGAAATGGAGCAAAATGAACGGCCTTGTCGGAGTCGACCGCGCCGCCGGCAAGGGCGGTATGGGGGTCGCCAGTTGCGAATTCAAAATCATCGGCGACGGCCGCGAACTTTTCGCCAGCGGCAAACGCCTCGGCGGTGACCCGCCTGTCGCGTTCGAAGTGGACCTGAGCGGCGTCAAGGAATTGCGCCTGGTTGTCGGCAATGCCGGCGACGGCCAGAAAAGCGACCATGGCGACTGGTGCGAGGTAAAACTCTATCCCGCAAGCTCCGCATTATAACAGGGCGTTGCCGCGGATGATTTCCCGGTAGTATTTGCCGCTTTGTTTCAGGATGCGCTGCTGGGTTTTGAAGTTGACGTAATACAGGCCGAAGCGCTTGGCCTCGCCCCAGCGCCACTCCAGATTATCCATCAGACTCCAGTAGAAATACCCCTTGACCGGAACACCCTCGGCCTTCGGCATGCCGCCGGTCCGCTACCGGAATAATTCCCAGTAAAATTCCCAATACACCTTTGAAAAGCATCGGAGAGGAACTACATTTACTGGACTTTGTAACTTCTTGCAAATTACGGATTAAAGACTGAGGAGAATATAATGAGTACAAATGAAACCGATTCGGAAAAAAGTGCGGCCCGCAAGGCCGGAACCAAAAAACTCCTGATCATAATCGGACTGATCGTGGCGGTATTGGGGACCGGATGGTATGTTTATGAACGATATATCGACGTCGAAAATCTCAATGAAGTCAAATTTTATTCCGGAAACGGGCGCATTGAAGCGACGGAGATCAATATCGCGGCCAAGCTTGCCGGGCGCATCGAGAAACTCATGGTCAACGAAGGCGACTTCGTTACCGTAGGCCAGACGCTGGCCCAGATGCAGACAAATGTATTGGAAGCACAATTGGCGCAGGCCAAGGCGAAATACAATCAGGCCATCACTACCGAGGCCAGCGCCAAAGCCATGATCGAGGTCCGCATCGCCGAGCACGAGGCGTCCAAGGCCGACGTCCTGCAGCGCCAGAGCAATCTGGACGGCGCCAAAAAGCGCTTCGACCGCCTGGCGGTACTGGTCAAATCCAGCGCCACTTCCGAACAGCAATACGAAGACGCCGAAACCCTCCTCCGTTCTGCCGAGGCACAGTTGGCCTCGAACCAGGCCAGCGTGAAACAGGCCGCCGCCGCAATCGAATCGGCCAAAGCCGAGACCAACGGCGCGACCGCCGGTATCCTGGCCGCACAGGCCGACATCGACCGCATCCAGGCGGATATCGACGACAGCAAACTGTTGTCCCCCCGCGAAGGGCGCATCCAGTACCGTATTGCCGAGGAAGGCGAAGTATTGTCGGCCGGCGGCCGGGTGTTGAACCTGGCGGACCTGACCGACGTTTATATGACATTTTTTCTGCCGGAGGAAATCGCCGGACGGGTGAAGATCGGCGCGGATGTCCGGTTGATGCTCGACGCGTTGCCGGATATTCCGATTCCCGCGAAAGTTTCGTTTGTCGCCAGTGTCGCGCAGTTTACGCCGAAAACGGTGGAAACGCAGAAGGAGCGTCAGAAATTGATGTTTCGCGTCAAGGCGCGCATCGACCCTCTATTATTGAAAAAATATGTGGAATATGTCAAAACAGGGATTCCCGGTGTGGCCTGGGTGAAACTTGATCCGGATGCCGCCTGGCCCTCGAACCTGGAGTTGAGAAGCAGACCATGACGATACCGCAGGATGCTCCGGTCGTCCGGATAAAGGACGTAAGCCTGCGTTATGGAAAGACGCAGGCACTGGATGGGGTGACGCTGGATGTTCCGCCGCGCTGCATGGTCGGGCTGATCGGCCCGGACGGCGTCGGCAAATCCAGCCTGATGTCGCTGATCACCGGCGCGCACGCCATGCAGGAGGGCTCGCTGGAGGTGCTGGGCGGCGACATCCGCAGCAAGGCGCACCGGAACCGGGTGTGCCCCCGGATCGCCTATATGCCGCAGGGATTGGGCAAAAATCTCTACCTGACGCTGACGGTGGAGGAAAATTTGCAGTATTTCGCCCGTCTTTTCGGCCTGGACGCCCCGGACCGCCGCCAGCGCATCGACCTGCTGACCCAAAGCACGGGGCTCTATCCATTTCTGTCACGGCCGGCCGGGAAACTCTCCGGCGGCATGAAGCAAAAACTGGGGCTTTGCTGCGCCTTGATTCACGACCCTGATCTGCTGGTGCTGGACGAGCCGACCACCGGGGTCGACCCGCTGGCCCGCCGCCAGTTCTGGGAGCTGATCGACAAGGTCCGCGCCGGGCAGCCGCAGATGGGCGTCATGGTGGCCACTGCCTATATGGATGAAGCGGAGCGCTTCGACTACCTGGTCGCCATGGACGGCGGCAAAGTGCTCGACACCGGCTCGCCGGAAGAATTGCTCAAAAAAACCGGCAGCGATTCGCTGGAAAGCGCGTTTATCCGGCTCCTGCCCAGGGAACGCCGCGAAAATTACAAACCGGTCGAAGTGCCGCCGCTTCCCGGGGATGAACACGGGGATATCGCCATCGAGGCGAAAGGGCTGACCCGGAAATTCGGGTCGTTTGTGGCCGTGGATCATGTCGACTTCCGCATCCGGCGCGGCGAAATCTTCGGTTTCCTCGGCTCCAACGGCTGCGGCAAAACCACAACCATGAAAATGCTGACGGGCCTGCTGCCGCCCTCCTCGGGCGAGGCATGGCTGTTCGGCAAGCCGGTCAATGCCCGGGATATGTCGATCCGCCGGAACCTGGGCTATATGACCCAGGCGTTTTCGCTGTACGATGAATTGACGGTGCGGCAGAACCTGCTGCTGTACGCCCGGCTCTTCCAGCTCCCGAAGGATAAAATCGAGGGGCGCGTGGATGAAATGCTGGAGCGCTTCCAGCTGCAGGGCGTGGCGGACGAATTTCCCGATTCACTGCCGTTGGGTATTAAACAGCGCATGTCGCTGGCGGCGGCAGTGGTGCATAACCCGCAGATCCTGATCCTTGACGAGCCGACCTCGGGTGTGGACCCGATTGCCCGTGACGGTTTCTGGGAGCTCATCATCGGCTTGTCGCGAAACGACCGGGTGACGATCTTCATCACCACTCACTTTATGAATGAGGCGGAGCGCTGCGACCGGATTTCGCTGATGCATGCCGGCAAATCCCTGGCCTGCGACACTCCGCAGGCACTGACCGAAGAGCGCAAGGCCGACACGCTGGAAGATGCGTTTATCAGTTACCTGGTCGAAGCCGAAAAAGCCAATAAAAAAGATTCCGGCCGGGAAGAGAAAGAAATCGTCGCCCTGAACGCAAAGAAAAAGAGCGCGCCGGCCGGTTCCGCCATCCACAAATTCAGTTTGCAGCGGCTGCTCAGCTGCAGCTGGCGCGAGAACCTCGAACTGCTCCGCGACCCGGTCCGGGCCACGCTCGCGTTGTTCGGTTCTTTGCTGCTGATGCTGGTAATCGGATTCGGGATCAACATGGACGTGGAGGATCTCACCTTTGCCGTACTGGACAACGACCAGACCGAATTGAGCCACAATTATGCCTTGAATATCGCGGGGTCGCGTTATTTCATCGAAAAACCGCCGCTCCATAATTACGATGAGCTGGATAAGCGGATGCGGAGCGGTGAAATCTCCATGGCCGTCGAGCTTCCCCCGAGCTTCGGTAAAGACGTGGATCAGAACCTCACGCCGGAAATCGCTTTCTGGATCGACGGCGCCATGCCCCAGCGCGCGGAAACCATTCAGGGTTACGCGCAGGGAATTCATCTCGACTGGCTGTCGCAGCGGGCGCGCAGGACGGACTCGGACAGCTCCCTGCCCGCCTCGCTTGAAACGCGTTACCGTTATAACCCCGATGTGGAGAGCCTGCCGGCCATGGTGCCCGCGGTGATTCCCATCCTGCTCTTGATGATTCCCGCCATTCTCGCCGCGCTGGCCGTGGTGCGTGAAAAAGAGATGGGGTCGATCATCAACTTGTATGTGACGCCGCTGAGCCGCGTGGAATTCCTGCTGGGCAAACAGCTGCCGTATGTGGCGTTTTCCACGGTCAGCGCCATGTTGCTGATTCTGATGGCGGTGTTTCTCTTTGGCGTGCCGGTCAAGGGGAGCCTGCTGACGCTGATTCTGGGGCTGGTGATTTATTGTGTCATTTCCACAGGGATAGGGCTGCTGGCGTCGTCGATCACGCGCAGCCAGATCGCGGTGATGTTCCTAACCATGATCGGCACCATGCTGCCGGCCAGCCAGTTCTGCGGACTGATCAACCCGGTGAGTACACTGGAAGGAATGGGGCGGGTCATCGGCAATATTTTCCCGACCACCTACATGCTGCTCATCAGCAGGGGGGTTTTCAACAAAGCGCTGCATTTTGCCGATTTGCATCAGCCGCTGCTGGTGCTGGCCATAACCGTTCCCATCATTCTCGGACTCGGCATTATTTTACAGAAAAAACAGGCGACCTGATGATACATAAAATTAAAAACATCCTCAATCTCGGAATCAAAGAACTGCGCGGGCTCCTGCGCGACCCGCTGCTGCTCGGGTTGATCATCTATACCTTTACCGTTTCGATTTATATTGCGGCCACGTCCACGCCCGAATCCATTGCCAATGCGGCAATCGCCATTGTGGACGAGGACCATTCGCAATTGTCCAAGCGGGTCAGCGACGCGTTTTTTCCGCCGATGTTTATTTTGCCCGACCAGATCTCGCTGGACGAAATCAACCCGGCCATGGACCGGGGCGAATATACCTTCGTCATGGTCATCCCCAATAATTTCCAGAAAGACGTCTTCGCCGGGAACCAGCCGGTCATACAGTTGAATGTGGACGCCACCCGCATGTCGCAGGCTTTTACCGGCAGCGGCTATATCCAGCAAATCGCCCTGGGCGAAATCGCGAAGTTCATGAATGCCGAAAACACCGGCGGCGCCCCGGTGGCCGCCAATATCGTCATCCGGAACCGCTTCAATTTCAACCTGACCCGCTCGTGGTTCGGCTCGGTGGTGGAACTGATCAACAACGTGACCATGCTCGCCATTATCCTGACCGGGGCGGCGCTGATCCGGGAGCGTGAACATGGTACGCTGGAGCACCTCCTGGTAATGCCGGTGACGCCGTTTGAGATCATGGTCTCCAAGGTCTGGTCGATGGGACTGGTGGTCATGGCGGCGGCCTCGCTTTCGCTGCTGTTCGTGATTCAGGGAATACTGAGCGTGCCGGTGGAGGGGTCGATTCCGCTGTTTATTCTGGGAATGGGACTGCATCTCTTTGCCTGTACCTCCATGGGAATTTTCCTGGCTTCGAGTTCCCGGAACATGCCCCAATTCGGGATGCTGATCCTGCTGGTGCTGCTGCCCATGCAGATGCTCTCCGGCGGCATGACGCCGCGGGAAAGCATGCCGAAAGCGGTTCAAGCGTTCATGGAGCTGGCCCCTACCACGCATTTCGTGGAATTCAGCCAGGCGATTCTGTACCGGGGCGCCGGGCTGGACGTGGTCTGGCGACCATTTCTGGCGCTGGCGGTAATCGGTACGGTATTGTTTGTGATCTCGCTGGGCCGTTTCCGGAAAATGGTGGCCCAGATCGGGTAATCTCTCCTCAAAATCGATTGCATCCTGCACAGCAACACGCTGTTGTGCAGGACTTTGCTGTTTTTTCTCTAATTTTCAAAAAATATGCTTGACACTGGCCCTCATGTCACTATATTATTACAAATAAGTAATGAAATGCGATAGATTTTATGCACAAAAAATCAACAAGTTGAATATAAAGTATAAATAATCAATCATGAAAACGTTGGAGGACCTGCTTATGTCATAACACCATAAATGTATTTCCGATCGGAAATACGTTTCCTCCGGATATGGGGATCCGAGGAATTTTTAACAAATGGATAAGGGAAACAGAAGCATGAAGAAGCTGGAATTCTTCCGGTTGGAAGACCGGGTGCTGTTCGAAGCCGCCGCCGCGGTGGAGATTGTCGATGCCATGGAAAACAACGATCCGAACGCCAATATGAACGAGGCGGACCGCCAGGCACAGGAAGAACGCGACGCCATCAAAAACGCTCCTCCGGAAAACCCCGCCGAGCAGATAACTCAGTCCGACTGGTCCGACCTATCCGACCTCCCCGGCTTCGACGCCGGGCTCGACCCCGAAATCGATGCGCTGATCAACGACATTTTCACCCCTGCCCTGCCCGAAGGCGACCTGCTCCACCTCTCGATGAACAACAACGGCGAAACCGTTTCCACCGGCAAGGAACTCGTCATCATCAACTCCTCCGTGATGGATGCCGGCACCATTATCGACACACTCGCGCCCAACCAGGAAGTACTCCACCTGGAAGCCGGGTCCGACGCCATGCAGCAGATCCTCGACTACCTCGATTCCTCCGATACCAAATATGACTCCATTCACATCTTCTCGCATGGCAACGCCGGGTATTTCGTGCTCAACGGCGAAGTATTCGACGGCGAGAACTTTGATGCCGCCGAGTGGGCCGCCGTGGGCGAACACGTGAGCGAAAACGGCGACATCCTGCTTTATGGCTGCAACCTCGCCGAAAACGAGGCCGGACGCGACTTCATCGCGCAGATCGCGGACGCCTCCGGCGCGGACGTGGCCGCCAGCACCAACGCCACCGGCATTTCCGGCGACTGGACGCTCGAATACAGCCACGGCCTTGTCGAAACCACCTCCATTTCAGTGGAAAACTACGTCCACAACCTGACCAGTTACCTCGTCACGAACCTGAACGACTCCGGCACCGGTTCGCTCCGCCAGGCCGTGCTCGACGCCAATGCCAATACCGGAGCCGACGAAATCACCTTCTCGGTCAATGGCACGATCACCCTGACCTCCGGCGAAATCGCCATCACCGACAGTGTCACCATCACCGGCAACGGCGCGGCAAATACGATCATTTCCGGCAACAATGCCAGCCGCATTTTCAGCATCTCCGGTACGACAACAATCGCCACCCTCGACGGCCTGACCATCACTGACGGCAATGCCAACAGCGGCTCCGGCGGCGGGATTCATGTAACCAGCGGCACGATAGTAATCAATAACAGTGTAATTTCCGGCAATAAAGCGACTTTCAGCGGCGGAGCCATTTTCGGCAGCAGCAACAGTACGATTAATATAAACTACAGTACCATTACCGGCAATAGAGCCAGCGGCGGCGGCGGCATTCGCAGCCAAAGCGACTGCACGATCAATATAAACTACAGTACCATCAGCGATAATATCGCTTCCAGCAGCGGCGGCGGCATTTATGGCTACGGAAACAGCACGATCAATGTGAGTAATAGTACCGTCAGCGACAATTCTGCAGGCAACGCCGGCGGTGGTATTTGTGGTGGAGTAGCCAGTACAATCCATGTGAGTAATAGTACCGTCAGCAACAATTCTGCAGGCAGCGCCGGCGGTGGCATTTATGGCCACACCAACACTACGATCAATGTAAATAATAGCAGTACCATTACCGGCAATTCGGCCACCACCGACGGCGGCGGCGTTTATGGCTACGGAAACAGTGCGATCCATGTGAGTAACAGTACCATTACCGGCAATTCGGCCACCACCAACGGCGGCGGAATTTACGGCTCGGACAGCAGTACAATCAATGTGAGTAACAGTACCATCAGCAACAATTCTGCTACCGTCTACGATGGCGGCGGCATTTGCAGCTACGGCGACAGTGCGATCAATGTGAACAACAGTACCATCTACGGCAATTCGACAGGCAACGTCGGCGGTGGTATTGGCGGCGGCATCAACACTACGATCAATGTGAACAACAGTACTATCTCCGGCAACTCGGCTGTCGTCGACGGCGGCGGCATTTACGGCTTCGGGCTCAGCACAATCAATGTACTGAACAGTATTGTATTGGGAAATTATTCTGGTTCCACGCCGAACACTGCCGATGACATTTCTTTTGCCGACCCCAACTATACGCTGAATATATCCTACAGTGTTTACGGAGTGCTTGGCGGTTCGTATGCAATCGGTGGTGATGCGGGAAATATCACGAATGCCACGCTCAAAACGCTGCTTAACGCGAAATGGAGCAACGAAGCTGGCGGCAAGTATCAGTTGCTGCTGGATGACGGCTCCAGCAACATGGCATTGAACTCGGATGGAATCATCGAAATCGTCGGTACCAACGCTCTGACCCGCGGCGTCCTCACCGGGCGGGATAGCACCGACTATTATTATTCGACCAATAGAGGTACCAGCTGGACTAATTTTACCAGCGTTGGCAATGGTGCCGCCCCCACTGAAATCTTCATTTCCGACCAGCTCGGTTTCGGGCGCAATCTTTCCTCGGTCTCGATGGGCGCGGTTCAAGCGGCAGACAGCCGGGTGATCGCCTGGTCCGGTGATGAAAATGTCAATTATCTGTCCGCCACAAATTATTATACCTCCGCCAATATTCATACCGACATCAGCAATGCATATAACCGTTATCTTTATTTTGTCGGCGCGACAATCACGCTTATCCGGGAGATATCGATCACCGGCAATATCAACATCATCGGAGGCACCCTGGGTCAAACAATCCTCTCCGGCAATAATGCCAACCGCATCTTCAACATCTTCGGCGCGGCAACAGTCGCCACCCTCGACGGCCTGACTATCACTGACGGTAATATTGCCACCGGCAACATCAGGGCTGACTTGGGCGGCGGCATTTATGTGAACAGCGGAACAGCGAACATCAGTAACTGTACTATCAGCGGCAATTCGGCTTCCCGCTACGGCGGCGGCATTTTCGGCGGAAGTGACAGTACGATCAATGTGAACAGCAGTATAATCAGCGACAATAGAGCCAGCAGCAATGGTGGAGGGATTTACATTAATGGTGGCGCAATCACGATTGCAGGCAGTACGATTTCCGATAATACGGGAAGCAGTGGCGGTGGAATTTACATCAACACTGGTACGGTAACAATCGGGAACAGTACGATTGCCGGTAATGAGGCGGACACCTGGGGCGGCGGTATTTTCACCAATGGCACGGTGAACGTCGTGGACAGCACGATTTCCGGCAACATGGCAGGTACCAGCGGCGGTGGCATTTACGTCTATCAAGGCGGTATGGCGACGATCGCGAGCAGCACGATTTCCGGCAACAGCACGGGAAGCGGCGGCGGAATTTATATTGGCGGCGGCACGGCGAGTTTGCTGAACAGTATTGTCATCGGCAATACGGCACTTAATGCAACCGACATTGACGGTACGGTGAATGCGGTGTATACCGTCAGTTCGACCCTGCTTGCAGGAACCGGCAATACACAGAGCACGGCGGAAGCGGTGTTTGTGAATACGGCCCCGGCCGATCATGTATACGCGATCAAAACCGACGGAGTAGCGGCTTACAAGGGCACGATGGTGTACTCCGGTACAAACAACAGGTATTACTATCACGATGGTACCAATTACCGGCAGGCGAACGGCACAGTCGGCACAGAAACATCTTACAGGACCACCGCGGTTGCGCAGAACGGCGTCAGCCGGTGGCTGGGCAATGGAGTGTACAACGTCGGGGCCTACGCGCTGGATTCTGCCATCAAGGGCGATGAATTGGTTGTCACGACCAGTACCGATTGGTTCAATCCGTTTTCAAACCTGGTGTCGCTGCGCGAAGCACTGAATTATGCCCAAAGGCAGGGCGGAACTCGACCCATTACTTTTGACGCCACAATCGACGGCGAGATCATCACACTGGCACTGGGTGAACTGCGCATCGATTTCCCGGTCACGGTACAGGGGAACGGCGCAGCGAATACGATCATTTCCGGCAACAATTCCAGCCGCGTTTTCAGCATCTCCGGTACGACAACAGTCGCCACCCTCGACGGCCTGACTATCACTGACGGCAATGCAGCCCACGGCGGCGGCATTTATATGAACGGCGGCACGTTGAATCTGAGTAACAGTGCGATCAGCGCAAATTCAACTTACTTCGACGGCGGCGGCATTTTTGTGAACGATGGTACGACAAATATCAGCAACTGTACAATCAGCGAAAATTCGGCAGACTACGACGGTGGCGGCATTTTTGTGAACGGCGGCACTGTGAATATCAGCAACAGCACAATCAGCGGCAATTCGGCGGAATTCGGCGGCGGGATTTTTGCGAACGACGGTACGACGAATCTGCTGAACAACATCATCGTTGGCAACGCGGTCAATGACATCAATAGGATAACAGGTAGTACCACTTTGAATGCCAAATATAACATTTACGGTTCCAGCGGCATCACCATGGACGCGAGTAACACACAGAGCACCGCGGAGGCGGTGTTTGTGAATACGACCCCGGCCGATCATGTATACGCGATCAAAGCCGAGGGCGTAGCGGCTTACAAGGGGACACAGGTGTACTCCGATTCGGACGGCAAGTACTATTATTTCGACGGCACCGATTACCGGCAGGCGGACGGTACGGTCGGCACAGCGGCAACTTATACAGCCATCACGACTTCGCAGAACGGCATCGACCGGACGCTGGGCGATACGGTATTCAACGCCGGGGCTTATGCGCTGGTTGCCAGTACCAAAGGACTGAATGTCACAACCACTACCGACTGGATCAATCCGTTTTCAAACCTGGTGTCGCTGCGCGAAGCATTGAATTATGCCCATGAACGCGGCGGCGCTCCGGTCATCACGTTCGACACCGCGATCAACGGCGAGATCATTACACTGGTGCTGGGCGAACTGTTCATCGATTTCTCGGTCACGGTACAGGGCAACGGCGCGGCGAACACCATTATCTCCGGCAATGATTCCAGCCGCGTATTCTATATCTCCGGTGCAGTCGTCACGCTCGACGCCCTGACCGTTCAAAACGGCAATGCCAACACTGGCGGCGGGATTTATGTAGCCGCTGGCACGGTGAGCCTCAGCAACAGTATCATCACTGGCAATGCAGTCACTTTCCGCGGTGGCGGGATTTACGTGAACAATGGCACGGTGAATATTGTCAACAGTACGTTTTCCGGCAACAGTTCCGACTATACTGGCGGCGGGATTTATATGGCAAACGGTACACTAAATGCCAGCAACAGCACCATTGCTTATAATGATGCCATATACGGCGGCGGAATTTTCTGCGATGGCGGCACAGCAAACCTGCTGAATAACATTATCATCGGCAACAACGCTATTTATCCAGTCGAATCCGATATCATGATTGATATAGCGGGTATACTGAACGGCAAGTATAACATTGTCGGCACCGGCACGGTATTTAACGACGGTGGCGGCTCCTGGGGAGACACCAATACAGAGAGCGTGGATACGGATATATTCACAGGGTTGTCCAATGGTTTGTATTCGATCAAAGCGAGCGGACTAGCGGCGTTCAACGGGGTATTAACCGGACGGATCGGCAATATGCTGTATTATCGCGATATGAGCACGGATAACTGGTGCGACATAACCGGTACGTCAAGCGGTATGCAGTTTATCAATGACGTGACCCGGAACTACGGTCTGCTCGGTGGACAGGTCTGTACTGACAGTCAGAACGGCGCCAGCCGGGTCGCCACGCACCTGGCGTATAATGTCGGCGCATACGGATTGGACACGGTCACCAAGGGTCTGGTGGTGGACACTACGGCTGACTATATTAATCCGTTTGCAGCTGGAATATCGCTGCGCGAGGCGATGGCCCATGCCGAAGTCAACGGCGGCGGGACCATCACCTTCGATACGACGGTATTCGGTTCGGCGGCCAGAACCATCACGCTGACGCTGGGCGAAATCGCCTACAGCGCGACGGGGGCGCTGGTGATTGACGCGGGTAACGCGGCGGCGCTCACCGTGACCGTACCGGTGGCAGGCGCCAGCACCCACCGCGTGTTCAAATTCGGCGGAAACACCAATGTCACCCTGACCAATATGACGCTCCTCGGCGGCGATATTTCCGGCTATGGAAATGACAGCAGTACCAGCTACGGCGGCGTGATCCATGCCGGGAACTCCAGCACCCTGACCTTGAACCATATCAACGCCCAAGGGGCCAAAGCTTTCAGCGGCGGCGGCATTCACATCTGGGACGGCACGTTGAATATCAATCACAGCACGATCAGCGGCAACACGGCCACCCACAACGGCGGCGGCATTTTATTCAATGGCGCACTGACACTGGAAAATTCAACCGTCAGCAGCAATACAACCGTTCATAATGGCGGCGGCATCTACGCCGAAGGTTCGGTGACGGTGAAAAGTTCAACCGTCAGCGGCAACAAAGCGAGTTTCGGCGGCGGGATTTTCGGCTATTCCAATGCCGCGATCAATGTGAGCCGCAGTACAATCAGCGGCAATGCGGTCAATAACGGCGGCGGCGGCATCTACGCCGAAGGTTCGGTGACGGTGGTCAATTCAACCATCAGCGGCAACAGAGCCATCGCCAACGGCGGCGGTATTTATATCAACTCCCGGGCCAATATCCTGAACAGTATCCTGGCCGGCAACTATACCGGCGACAAAGAAGCCGACGATATTTTCACGCACGACAGGTCGCTGAATATGCAATACAGTGTGTACGGATACGCCAATTATTCAATCGACGCCACCAATGTACAGGCGGACATACAGGATGTTTACGGCGCAAACGTCGGCTGGAGCTCGACCACCGACCAGCTCGGGCTTTATTATCTGGTTTACAATGACGACAACAATAGTCCGGTCTTCGACGGCGCCACTTATGCGATCAGCGCCGAAGGCGCGGCCGCTTATTCCGGAACCTTGACCGCTCAAATCGGCGATGCCTGGTATTACCGCAACCGAAGCGATAATTTCTGGTACGGCACTGACGGCAACCGGAGCAGTTATCAGTTTATCGACAACGGCAGCGATTATGGTTTGACCGGAGGAGAAATTCAAAGCGCCGGCTTGAACGGAAACTCCCGCACGGTTACTCATCTGGCATACAATGCCGGGTCCCACGCGCTGGCCATCGCGGTCAAGACCGCGAATCTGGTCGTTAACACCACTGCCGACCGGATCAACCCCTTCAGCAGCCAGACATCTTTGCGCGAGGCGGTGGCCCATGCCGAATTCAACAATGGCGGTACCATTACATTCGACGCTGCGGTATTCGGCTCGGCGCCCGTGACTCTCACACTGACGAATGAAATCGCCTACAACAACACGGCGGCGCTGCGAATCGACGGAAGCAATGCGGCGGCGCTGACCATTACCGTGCCGGATGCGGGCCACCGCGTGTTCAATTTCAGCGGTACGGATATCAATGTCACCCTGAGCAATATGTCGATCCTCGGCGGCGGGGTCCGTGCCGGTGGCAATGCATCTGTTATCCTGACGCTGAACGGCGTCGCGGTTCAAAATGGTGACGGCATTCATGCCGATGCCAATGATGTTACGGTGAATGTGATCAACTCCACCATATCCGGCAATACCACCAGCGGAATCGATATTCGCGGATACGATAGCGCCACCTTGAACCTGATAAATTCGATTGTCCTCGACAATGCCAGTGATCTGCATTTCAATGCGAAGGCCACCGTCAACGCGGCTTATTCGATTTACGGCAGTATTGAAGGCGATGTCGTTTTCGGCGTCAATATCGGCAATATCACCGGCGAACTGGTTGGCACGGTATTCGACTCCACCGGCGCGATCAGTGCCGAAGGCGCGGCCGCCTGGGCCGGAACCCTGACCGGCAAGGCCGGTGATACCTGGTATTTCCGCCATGGCAGCTCCGAGTACCTGGACGGCTGGTATTTTATGGAAGACGGCCGGATCAATTTTCACAGCGAATTCGCCGGGGACCCGGCTAATAATTACGGCCTGACCGGTGGCACCGTGAATACGACCGCGCTGAATAACGAAAGCCGGGTGGAAACGCATCTGGCGTACAATATCGGCGCTTATGCGCTTCAGGTATTGCCCGGCAAGGATTATTCGATGGTGACAACCGTTGACGACCGGGGGCTCAATCCCTTTGCCGGCGGCGTCAGCCTGCGCGAAGCGGTCGAAGCGGCCAACCGCAATATATACGCTGCAAACTGGAGCAGCGGCGGCAATGACTATCTGGACGGCTACCGCATCACGTTCTCCGATATGCTTTTTGCCCTGGGCACTCCGGTGTTTGTCCTGGCCTATGGCCAACTGACGGTGGATGCCAACGAGCATTCGTCACCGCTTCTCATCGATGGCGGCGACGACCGTGAGGTCACGGTCAAGGTGCCGGTCACTTTCGCGGAAGCGCAGGAAAACGGTTCGGCTGCCTCGAATTACCGCATCCTGTATGTCGGCTACAAGAAAAACGTCCAGTTGCGGAATCTCGACCTGCGCGGGGGCGATGTCTCCATCCACTCCGGCAACCTGGGCAGCGGCGGCGTGATCCTGGCCGACAGCGATGCCGGGCTCTCGCTGGATGGCGTAACCGTTTCCGGAGGCAGAGCCGAGAGCGGCGGCGGAATCTTTGCCGCCGGTGACGTTGAGCTCGAACTCGAGAATTCGCAAATCAGGAACAATTCGGCGGTATACGGGGGCGGCATCGGCGGCGCGATCGGCAGCGAGCTCACCATAACCGGCTCGAAAATCAGCGGCAATAAAGCGCAATACGGCGGCGGCATTTACCTCGCCAGAAGCGCGACTTTGAATATAACCGAATCGACGATCACCGCCAATGTGGCTTCTGCCTCCGGCGGCGGCATTTACGTCATGATCGACAGCGAAATCATTGTCCTGAATTCTACCATTGCCGCAAATTCAGCCGTCGACAAGGGCGGTGGCATTTACGGTGTCGGCGACATCACCGTGGTGAACGCCACAGTGGCCGGTAATACATCCGCCAAGGGCGGCGGCATTTACGGCAGCAATGTCACTCTGATCAATTCGCTCGTTCTCGGCAATCGTTCCGCCAATGATTTGTATGTGTCGGAAATTTTCAGGGCGGCATATTCGATCTACGGTTCTCACAATGACGCGGAAGGCGACCGCTCCATGGGCAATATCGAAGACGCCGCAGTGGAAAAGATTTTCGGCTCCCTGATCCTGGTCGACGGTGCCCTGCCGGTTGTGGCGGATAGCCCGGCGGCGGGCCTCGGAACACTGGTTGGATTCGATGACGGAGAAGGCGATTTCTATTTCATGCATGAAGACTCCTGGCAGAGTTTCACCGGCAATGACCAACCCGGTGAACTCTACGAATTTGACCAGAGAGGCGACATCCGCAATGTGAATGATTTCTATGCCATCGGTGCGCTGGCGTCATCCTACGTGCCGCCGGAACCGGAGCCGAAACCCACCGAGGTCCCGTCGCTGACGGTGACCACCCTCGACGACATCGTGAACAACTACGACGGCATGATTTCGCTACGCGAGGCGCTGATGTACGCGCAGAGCAATCCTGAACTCGGCTATACGGTCACCTTCGCCGATGCACTGTTCGCAGGCGGCAATGAAATCACCATCACCATCGATTCAGACTTGATTATCGCCAGGGAGCAGTTTGTGATCGACGGCGGCAACGGCCGCACCGTCACGATCAAAGCGCAGGAAAACGGCGATTTCAATAATCGCATTTTCAGCATGACCTTTCAACCGAATGTGGACCTGACCTTCCGCAACCTGCATCTGCATGGCGGCAATATCAACGGCAACGGCGGCGCAATCCATGTCGATAGCGCCATCGTCAACTTGACGCTGGAACACGTCACCATATCCGGTTCGCGTGCCATTAGCGGCGGCGGCATTTACGCTTCCGGCGGCATCCTCAACATTCATATCATCAACTCCACCATCGCCGGTAACCGTGCCAATACGGTCGGCGGCGGTATCGAGGCCTCCGGCAACGACGTAACCGTGAATATAATCAACTCCACCATCGCCGCCAATTCCGCCGATAGCGGCGGCGGCATTTGCGTCCAGGGTGACAGTGCCACGTTGAACCTGATCAATTCCATCGTCCTCGGCAATTACGGCAGCGATCTTTATTTCGGCAATGATGCAACGTTCAACGCTGCCTACTCGATCTACGGGTATTTCAATGATGCCGGAGGCGGCCGCAGCATGGCCAACATCGAAAATGCCGCCATCGGGCAAGTCTTCGATTCCCTGACCTTGGTCAACGGCGTCCTGCCGGTCCTTGTCGACAGCCCCGCAGCGGGCGGCGGTACACTCGGCGGCCGCCACGGCAGTGACTTCTACTTCATGCACGAAGGTGCCTGGACCAGCTTCACCGGCAGTGGCGAACCCGGCGAAATCTACCACTTCGACCAGAAAGGCGACATCCGCAATGTGAATGACTTCCATGCCATCGGCGCCCTGTCGTCGTCCTATGAACCGCCGCCTTATGTACCGCCGGTGGTCGCAGACAATGTCAGCAACCTGTATTCCAGCGGACTTTTCCTGGATTATACCAGCACGCTGGTAAATATACAGGTTGTGGAATCCATGCGAAACTCCGAGGCCAAATTCACCGGCAGCGCCGGCAGTATCAACTTCGCCTCGAGTGCCGTGCGCTCGCTCATCGAATACGCCGGTACCGTCGCTATGGGCACCAGCAGAAACTACGATTACGATCTTGGCTCCGTTCACCCCGCCGACAAGGTTTCTATCGGGATATGGCTCATCTCTGATATGTTCAAGTGGAATGCTGAACAGCCAAGTATCGGCGGCGATAATATTGAACTCCAATTCGATTATGACGACTCAGAATGGGAATTTGACACCCGGCCCCAGCAGCGCAGCGAGAGCATCGAGGCCAAAGTGAGCAGCAACACCATGTTCGCTTACCTCGATGAACCGCTGCCGTCGTTGCTCCGTCGCGAGCCCAAACCGGCAGTGATTCCGGAAGATATACCGGAACTTGCCGTTACCGGCTTCGACGCCATCGGCAAAGCGGATGCCTTCAAGAGCAGCTTCGACCGTGCACTCGAAGAACTCCTGACCATCTGACCTGGCGGCCGGAGCCAAAGCCGATTAAATGGTTAATATTTCCTCGATTGCGCGGTCGAATGTGCTGCGGAAGGCATCGACTTTGTCGAGCTCGGCGATTTCCACCGCGGCGAGTTCCGGCAGATCCGATGCAAGGGCGGGAACGGCCGGGCGGCGCACGATCGGCGGCAGGGCCTCGTCGAGATAGGCGAACATGGCGTTGCCGCTCACCTTGGTTTCGGCGGTGTCGGTCAGGGTCAACTGGTCGACGCCGTCGCGGCTCCAGCCGGAGACGAAATGCGGGCCGTTCAGGGGGTTGCCGCCGAAGGTGAACTGGCCCTCGCGGGTCGCGCCCGGCAGTTCGAGCTCGACAATGTCGGCATGGATGTCCTGCATTTCGTTGATCGACTCGAACGCTTCGCCGAGGCCCGGACGGTCACTGGAGCTGCCTCCGGCCCAGGCGGGACGGAAGTCGCCATAGACCGGAGTACCCGGGAGAACGCCGTAGGGCCTGCCGGACGACCAGCTGAAGCCCGCGCCGATGGTGGAGAGGTATTCGGTGTAAGTGCGCGCCGCGCTCTGGTTGAAACCGGTATTGCCGACGCTGCTCGCGAAATTCGCTTCGCTGTTGCGCATGGCTTCGACGACTTGCATATTGGGCAGCGTGGAGCTGTAATCCAGATACAACCCGGATGAGGTAATGCGATTGCCGCCGTCGTCATCGACGGGCGGAACCGGCGTGGCGTCGATGGCGTAGGCGCCGATGCTGTATGTGTCGCCTTCGTCGCGGCGGACGGGGTCGCCGTCCTCATCGCGGTTCTGGGCGAAGATGAAAATCTCGGTCGGAGTGCCGTTGCCGGTGAAACTTACCCACGCGTCATTGTGCATGAAGTAGAAATCACCGTTGCCATAGCCCGCGAGCGTACCGTTGCCTGCGGCGGGGCCGTCGGCCCGGATCGCCAGTACGCCATCCACAAACTCGCCGGTGAAAACGTCTTCCACGGCGGCGTCTTCGATATTGCCCATGCTGCGGTCGCCGCCGATGGTGTTATCGTAGGCTCCGTAGATCGAGTAAGCCGCATTGAACGTGCCATCGTTAACGAAATAAATATCATCGCCATCACCCTCGGTATCGTAATTTCCGAGAATGATCGAGTTGATCAGGTTCAGAACAGTATCATTGTAGAACACGATACCGCCGCCAGTGTTACCGGCAATGGTGGAGTTGATGATATTTACGGTTACATTACCGCCATAAGCATCAATACCGCCGCCTTGGGTGGCCTGATTACCGCTGATCGTGGAATTGATGATATCGAGAATGAGAGAGTCACTGCCATAAACCGAAATCGCCCCGCCGATACTGCTCGCCCTCGAACCGGATATGGTACTGTTTTCCAGCGTCACATTGACGGTGGCACCACTCACATACACTGCGCCACCATCACCGGATACATCGCCGCCCTGCAGGTGCAAATTGCGGAATGTGAGGTCCCAGTCCGCCAAAACGCTCGCCGTGAAAACACGGTAATCGGACACGCCGGTTTCCTGCACTTTGACGGTGACGGTGCGGCCGAAACCGCCGTCGACGACCAACTGCGAGGTCAGGATCATAAGCTCGGAATCGATGGTGATCGTGATCTCGTTGCCGCCGTTGAACAACGCATCGGCGAAGGTGATGGTATAGCCGAGTTCGGGGTTCGTATAAGCATAAATCAGCGCCTCGCGCAGCGAAATCACGCCGTCGTAGGCGTCCACGATATCGTCGAGCGTGGTCACCATCAGCGACGGATCTTCCGTGGGTTCCGGCACATAGGCGGAATCCAGCGCGCCGATCGAATACGGTGAATTCCGGACATCCCCCTTCTGGTCGGTGGTGAAAACGATGGCCGGTTGAGCGGCCGCGCCGCCGTCCAGATCGAACCAGTCGGAGCCGTTCAGCAAATAGTAGTAATTGCCGCTGCCGTCGCTGCCGGTCAGGACGCCGCCGTCCGCGGCGGGGCCGTCGATCTGGACCGCCATTACGCCCTGCTGCAGGATCGGGGTCGTGGTGCCGATTTCGACCAGCGTCCATTTGCCGCCGACCTCGGCCCATTCCGCCCCGAAAACCTCCGCCACATTACTCTGGATGTTGGTCGTGGAAACGGTTACGGGTTCGCGGGTAGTGGTGTCGCCTTTGCTTACTGTGCCATAGACGCTGTACTCCATCGTCAGCGTGGCGGAATAATATTCGTCACTGAAATAATAGATATCATCGGCCGTGGCGGTATCGCCGCCGGAGTAGTTCCCCAGCACGATGCTGTTCAGCACCGTGATCGCGCCAAAACCGAAAATCCCGCCGCCGTTGCTACTGGCCGAATTGCCGCTGATAGTCGAGTTCACCACCGTGACCGTGTCGCCGGAAATTCCCCCGCCATATTCAGCCGAGTTGCCGGAAACGGTCGAGTTAATCACCGTGACCGTGTCGCCGGAAATCCCGCCGCCTACGCCAGCCGAATTGCCGCTGATGGTCGAGTTCTCCACCGTAATCGTGCCGTTGCCATAAATCCCGCCACCATTACCGCCTGCGATATTGCCGGAGATGGTTGAATTGATCAGCGTCAAATCACCATTGCTGTCGAAATCAATCCCGCCGCCGTAGTATTCAGCCGAATTGCCGGAAACGGTCGAATCGTTCAGCGTCAGATTGCCAAATGATTCAATCCCGCCGCCGTAAGCGGCTTTGCCGCCGATGATGGTCGTGTAATTCAACGTCAGATCAGAGCCGTACCCCGCATAGATCACGCCGCCCCAACTATCGTCCAAGCTAAGGCCACTGATGTCGCCGCCCTTCAGGGTCAGGTTGTCGAGCTGGACGGTCATGCCGCCCATGATATTGAACACGCGGTGGGCGGTCACGCCGACTTCGGCCACGGTAATGGTGATGTTGCGCGAAGTCGCGCCGCCGTCGATGAAGATGTTGGCGGCCAGCGCCAGTTCGCCGAGCATGGAGTCCAGCGTAATCGTGAACACATCACCAAGCACAGTGTCGAAGGTGATCCGGTAGCCGTCGAGGATGCCGTCGCCGTTACTGTCCCAGTTGTAGTCAACGCCGCCTTTATTGGCGGCTTCGATGGCTTCGCGGAGCGTGTTCACACCGTCGGTCCAGTCGATCACGTCGTCAAAACTGTCCACCACCAGCGAGTATGACGGAGGTATGTAGGCGGAGTCCAGCGCGCCGATCGAGTACGGCGCGGTCCGGGTATCGCCCTTCTGGTCGAGGGTATAAACCGTGACCGGTTCGAGGGTTACGTTGCCGTCCAGATCGAACCACTCGGAGCCGTCCGGCGAATAGTAGTAATTGCCGTTGCCGTCGGTACCGGTGAGGACACCGCGTCCCGCCGCCTGGCTGGAGGTGAGGATCGCCATCACGCCGTCCTGCAGGATCGGGGTCGTGGTGCCGATTTTGACCAGCGTCCACTTGCCGCCGACCTCGGCCCATTCCGCGCCGAAAACGTCCGCCACATTGCTCCGGATATTGGTCGCGTCCGGAGTCTGCCCGCCGCTAACCGCGCCGTAAACGCTGTATTTCATATTCAGCGCGCCCCAGACCTGAATATCATATGCATTCGAGGTCTCGCCCGCATAATTCCCGACCACGATGCTGTTCAGGATATTGACCGTAACGTAGCCGTAAATCCCGCCGCCGCCGTATTCAGCCGAATTGCCGCTAATGGTCGAGTTCACCACCGTGATCGTGCTATTGTTGCTGCCGAAAATGCCGCCGCCGCTGCTGCTGGCCTCATTGCCGCTGATGGTCGAGTTCGCCACCGTGATCGTGCTGCTGCTGCCGCCGTAAATCCCGCCGCCGCTGCCAGCCGAATTGCCGCTGATGGTCGAGTTCTCCACCGTGATCGTGCTGCTGGTGCCGCCGTAAATCCCGCCGCCTTTCGTATTGCCGCCGGTTACCGAATTATTAGTGATTTCCGAATAAGTCACATTGATCGTGCCGGAGCCGTAAATGCCGCCGCCGTAACGATTATCACCAGTCAGTGAATTATTAGTGATTTTCGAATGATTTACATTGATCGTGCCGGAGCCGACAATCCCGCCGCCCCAGGTGGCTTTGCCGTTGGCGACGGTGGAATTATTCAAGGTCAGGTTGGTGCCGCTCCCGGCATAGATCACGCCGCCGGCGCCGTCGACAAGGCCGCTGATGTCGCCGCCCTTCAGGGTCAGGTTGTCGAATTGGGCGGTCATATTATTCGCGATGTTGAACACACGATGCTGTGTCACGCCGACATTTTCCACGGTGACGGTGATGTTGCGCGAGGTGTCGCCGCCGTCGATGAAGATATTGGAGCTCAACACCAGCTCGCCGAGCAGCGCGTTGAGCGTGATCGTGAAATCATCGCCGAGCGCGGCGTCGAACGTGATCTGATAACCATCGAGGGTACCGTCGCCGTTACTGTCCCAGTTGTAGGCGACGCCCCTGTGGTTGGCGCTTATAATCGCCTCGCGGAGCGTGGTCACGCCGTCGGTCCAGTCGATCACGTCGTCAAAACTGTCCACCACCAGCGAATATACCGGCGGCGGCACATAAGCGGAATCCAGCGCGCCGATCGAGTACGGCTCAGTCCGGATATCGCCTTTCTGGTCGTGGCTAATCGCCGTGACCGTGGCAGTGACCTCGGACCCGTCAACGTCGGTCCAGCCGGAGCCGTTCCAGTAGGCGTATCTGGTCACGCCATTATCGTCATAACTGCCGGTGAGTACACCGTTGCCCGTCGCGGCACCGGTTTCCAGGACCGCCATTACGCCGTTCTGCAGGATCGGGGTCGTGGTGCCGATTTTGACCAGCGTCCATTTACCGCCGACCTCGGCCCATTCCGCGCCGAAAACATCCGCCACCGTGGCGTTCTTCACGTTCCCGACATCCGTACGCAGAGCTTTTCCGCTCACCGCGCCGATAACGCAGTAAAACGCATCGCTATCAGTCACGGAGTCATCATACGTCCTGATATCGTTTGCCATACCGGATATGCTATAATTCCCCAGCACGATGCTGTTCAGGAGTGTTACCGTGCCATCAAAATTATAAATACCGCCGCCCTCGGTTGCCGTATTGCCGGCAACGGTTGAATTCACGATCATGGCCGTAGCCCCACTGTAAATCCCGCCGCCGTAAGAGCCAGCCGTATTGCCGCTGATGGTCGAGTTCTCCACCGTGATCGTGCCGCCGTAAATACCGCCGCCGTCAAGGTTCGCTGAATTACCGGAGACGGTCGAATTAATCACCGTGATCGTGTCACTGGAAATCCCGCCGCCGAAAGCGCCAGCCGAATTGCCGCTGATCGTCGAGTTCTCCACCGTGATCGTGCCGTAGCCGAAAATCCCACCGCCGAAGGTAGCCTTGCCGCCGGTGACGGTGGAATTATTCAAGGTCAGGTTGGAGTCATTCCCGGCAAGGATCACGCCGCCGTAGTTGTTGGCAAGGCTGGAAACATCGCCGCCTTTCAGGGTCAGGTTGTCGAGCTGAACGGTCATACTATCCGCGATGTTAAAGACGCGGTGGGCGGTCATGCCGACCACGGCCACGGTAATGGAGATGTTGCGCGAGGTCACGCCGCCGTCGATGAAGATATTGGAGCTCAACACCAGCTCGCCGAGCAGCGCGTTGAGCGTGATCGTGAAATCATCGCCGAGCGCGGCGTCGAACGTGATCTGATAACCATCGAGGGTACCGTCGCCGTTGCTGTCCCAGTTGTATGCCACGCCGCCTTTATTGGCGGCTTCGAGTGCCTCGCGCAGCGTATTTACGCCGTCGGTCCAGTCGATGGAGTCGTCAAAGCTGTCCACCACCAGCGAATACTGTGGCGGCACGTAGTTTGAATCCAGCGCGCCGATCGAATACGGCCAGCCCCGGAAATCACCTTTCTGGTCGAATCTGTAAACCGTGTCCGGCTGGCCGGCCGCACTGCCGTTCAGGTCATACCAGGTGATGCCGTCCGGTGAATAGTAGTAAATGCCGTTGATGTCGATGCCGACCAATACGCCTTTGCCCGCCGCCGCACTGGTTTCCAGAATCGGCATCACGCCGTTCTGCAGGATCGGGGTCGTGGTGCCGATTTCGACCAGCGTCCATTTGCCGCCGACCTCGGCCCATTCCGCCCCGAAGATTCTGGCGATATCACTTTGGATATTGGTCTCGGAAACGGTAGAATTCACCGCCCCGTAAACACTGTATTGCATATCCAGCGCGCCAAAGGCAACAATATCATCGGCGGAACCGGCCGCGGTCGGATCGCCCATTTTGTAATTCCCCAGCACAATGCTGTTCAGCACCATGACCGTGCCGACGGTGCAAATCCCACCGCCGTAGGAACCCGCCGAATTGCCGGATACGGTGGAATTCACTACCGTGATCCTGCTGTCCGTATAACCGTAAATCCCGCCGCCCATCCCGGCTGAATTGCCGGAGACGGTGGCATTCACGGCTATGACCTTACTGTCCGTATGGCCATAAACCCCGCCGCCCGCGTTGACAGCCGAATTGCCGGACACAGTTGAGCTGTTCAGCATGGTTGTACTATTTGCCTCGCTGAAAATCCCGCCGCCGTTAAAGTCCGCCGAATTGCCGGAGGCCGTCGAGCTATTCAACGTTACCATGCTGCCGCTGGAGCCGTAAATCCCGCCGCCGTTAAAGTCCGCCGAATTGCCGGATATAGTTGTGGCATTCAACGTTATCGTGCTGTATTCGCCGCCGTAAATCCCGCCGCCGTTAAAGTCCGCCGAATTACCGGAGACAACCGAGGTATTCAGTGTTACCATGCTGTTCGCATCGCCGTAAATCCCCCCGCCGTTGGCGATAACCGAATTATCGGAAACCGTCGAGTTATTCAACGTTATCATGCTGCCGGTGGAGCCGTAAATTCCGCCGCCGTTGAGAGCTTTGCCGTTGCTGACGGTGGTGTTATCCAGCGTCAGCGTGGAGTCCGCCCCGGTCCAGATCACGCCGCCGTGGGCCTCGTCACCGAACTGGCCGGAAATATCGCCGCCGAGGAGGGTCAGATTGTACAAAATCACTTCAAGACCGCCGTCGATTTCGAACACGCGGTGATCCGCCGCCGTGTCAAGCCCGCTGTCTTTGACCGAAATCGTGACGCCATTGCCGCCGTCGATCGTCACGTTTGACTCGATCTCCAGCTCCTCGTACCGGGTGCTCAACTCAATCTGGCTGATCCCACTGTCAAAACTGATATACTGCGTGCCGCCCAGCGACGCCGCGTAAATCAGTGCCTCGCGCAGCGACACCCCGCCCGCGAACGGATTCACCCAGTCCACATCGGTCGTCACCGTCAATCCCTTGCCGACGGTATCCAGCCCATACGCGCCGACGTTGTACGCCAGGTCGGTCTGCACGCGGTCAATACCGTTCTGAGCCGTCATCAGCACCGTGGCGCCCGCAGCCGTCAACCCGTAATTCTGATTCGGATCGTTGACGAAATCGCCGTAGGTGGTGATGTCGTCGCCGACCATGTACCACTCGTCGCTGCCCATGTCGCGGTAATACAGCTCGCCGTTCGCGCCGGTCGCCGTCAGCGTCCCCAGGTACGCCGCCGCGCCGTCGGCGGAAATCGCCATGACGCCGTTCTGCAGGATCGGGGTTGTGGTGCCGATTTCGACCAGCGTCCACTTGCCGCCGACCTCGGCCCATTCCGCGCCGAAGACCTCCGCCACAGTGCTCCGGATATTGGTCGCGTCCACGGTCGCGCCGCCAACCGCGCCGTAAACACTGTATTTCATATTCAGCGCGCCCGCGGCATAAATATCACTTGCATTCGAGGTCTCGCCCACATAATTCCCGACCACGATGCTGTTCAGAATATTGACCGTGCCGCCGCCGAAAATCCCGCCGTTGTTATCAGCCGCATTGCCGCTGATCGTCGAGTTCACCACCGTGATCGTACCGAGGCCGTAAATCCCGCCGCCGCTGCCGTTGTCAGCCGAATTGCTGCTGATCGTCGAGTTTTCCACCGTGACCGCACTGTTTGTGCCGCCGTAAATCCCGCCGCCGTTGTTGCCGGTTGCAGAATTGCCGCTGATTGTCGAGTTTTCCACCGTGACCGTGCCCTCACCGTAAAGCCCGCCGCCGCTGCCGTTGTCAGCCGAATTGCCGCTGATCGTCGAATTCGTCAACGTGACCGCGCCATAGCCGTAAATCCCGCCGCCGTCGTATTCAGCCGAATTGCCGCTGATGGTCGAGTTTTCCACCATGATCGTGCCGAAGCCGAAAATTCCGCCGCCGCCTTGGGCGGCTGAATTGCCGCTCACCGTACTGTTCGTCAACGTGACCGCGCCATTGCCATAAATCCCGCCGCCGCCGACGCCAGCCGAATTGCCGCTCACCGTACTGTTGGTCAACGTGACCGCGCTGTTATTGCCGCCGAAAATCCCGCCGCCGATGCTGGCTTTGCCGCCCTGGACGGTGACTTTATCCAGATTCAAGGTGCTCGGATTGTTATTGTCCGAGGCCAGGTAAATCACCCCGCCGTAGTTGCTGATATTGCCGCCGACATCGCCGCCAAGGAGCGTCAGGTTCGCGAGCGACACCGTGGTACCCGCCGCGATATCGAAAACGCGGAAAGCGCTGGGATTGGCATTGTCCTCCCATTGCTGCGTCGTGGTATTGAACGAACGCCCCGTGACCGGGACGGTGACGGTGGTGGTTTTGCCGGCCAAACCGCTGATGCTCACACTGGACGTGATTTTGAGTTCCCCATAACCGGGATCAAGCGTGATCGTAACCGCATTGGCGGTATAAATCGAAGCATTAAAGGTGATATTCTGTGACCCCGCCTGAGTCGCGGCATAAGCCAGCGCCTCGCGCAGCGAGGTCTTGGCGCTGAACACATTGTTCAGCCAGTCCGTGGTGGTGCTCACCACCAGCGAATCGCTCTTGGCGGTCACATTCAGCGCGTATGCGCCGACGTTGAACATCGCCGTGGTCTGCACGCGGCTGACCGGATCGTCATTGCCGTCGAGGTTCTGCGCGGTGGTGTAAACCTGAGTACCGATGTCCACGCCCAGTCCGTAATTGTCGGCGGCATTGTCCGTAAAGTTTTTCGTCGTGTCATCGGTGAAATTCCGCCAGACCGCACCGTCCTTGTACCACAGAACATCGCCGATTTTGGCGGTCAGCGTGCCTTTGTACGCCGCCGCGCCGTCGGCGGAAATCACCATAGTCTTGCCGTTGAAGACCGGGGTGCCATCCCCGTAGACCAACTCGTAAGCCGCGCCCGTGCCCGTGCGCGCCGCCCACTTCACAGCCGCGCCGAAGACCTGCTGAACCGTCGCCCGCGTATTGGTAGCGTCCGGAGTCGCGCCGCCAACCACGCCGTAAACACTGTATTTCATATTCAGCGCGCCCCTGGCAAAAATATCATCTGCAGTCGAGGTCTCGCCCGCATAATTCCCGACCACGATGCTGTTCAAAATATTGACCGTGCCGCCGCCGTAAATCCCGCCGACGAAGGAGGTAGCCGAATTGCCGCTGATGGTGGAATTCACCACCGTGATAGTGCTTTCGCCGAAAATCCCGCCGCCGAAGGTACCAGCCGAATTGCCGCTGATCGTCGAGTTTTTCACCGTGACCGCGCCATTGCCGTAAATCCCGCCGCCGTCGTTGGAAACCGAATTGCCGCTGATTGTCGAATTCTCCACCGTGACCGTGTCGTAGCCGTAAATCCCGCCGCCTCTCGTATTGCCGCCGGTTACCGAATTATTAGTGATTTCCGAATAATTCACATTGATTGTGCCACTGCCGAAAATCCCGCCGCCATTCAGATTATCACCGATCACTGAATTATTGGTGATTACCGAATGGTTCACATTGATCGTGCCTTCGCCGTAAATTCCGCCGCCGTTGCTGGCTTTGCCGCCCTGGACGGTGACTTTATCCAGATTCAAGGTGCTCGGATTGTTATTGTTCGAGGCCAGATAAATCACCCCGCCTGAGTTGCCGCCGACATCGCCGCCGAGGAGCGTCAGGTTCGAGAGCGACACCGTGGTACCCGCCGCGATATTGAAAACGCGGAAAGTGCTGGAATCGGCATTGTCCTCCCATTGCTGCGTCGCGGCGTTGAACGAACGCCCCGTGACCGGGACGGTGACGGTGACGTTGCGCCCGGCGCCGCCATCGATGCTCACGGACGCCGCGAGCTGGGGCAGCGCAGAGGTAATGGTGATGGTGGCCACGTTGTTGGTGAAAATACGGTCGGCGAAAACAATACGGTCAAATTGCCGCCACGTGGGGCTGCTGTTTACCATGGTGATCGCCTCGCGCAGCGAAGTAAAACCGGCGACAACGATGTCAGCGGTAGTGGTGACCTCTGCCGCAGTGATAGCCTCCACTGCGCCCGCGCTGTAACTCGCCCCTCCCATCCGGGAATATCCCTCCTGGTCTCTGGAGAAGACCGTATAGGTTATGCTAGAGGTATTTACTCCCAGGCCGTAATTATCCTTTCCGGTGGGGTCAAAAGCTCTACTGCCCTCATCCACGGGTTGAATTTGGCCGTTGGTGTTAAGGAAATACCAGATGGAGTTGTGGACAAAATTAATCCACGGGCCGCCGTCGCTGTTTTCGAAAGCGGTTGCCGTGCCGGAGGTCGCCGCCGCGGAAGTCGTCAGGATGGGCATGACGCCGTTCTGCAGAATCGGCGTAGTACCGTCCGCTTTGACCAGCAACCAGTTTCCGCCCGTTTGTTTGACCAGGTTCACGCCGGTGCCGAACGTGTTTTCCACCGTGACGCCGCTTTGGTTGCCTAGTGTATTTGGAGCGGATTGTTCATTAACCAAACTGCCGTAAACACTGTAGACGATCTGGTAAGCGCCGGCGGGCTTTTGGGAACAATAAATATCACTGATAGATTTTGCTTCGTTGCCGCTATTGATCCAGAAGTTGCCCACGATTATACTGTTGGCAATCTGAACGCTCTGGGCGCTGTGAATATAGATGCCGCCGCCGGTATCGGAAAGAGCGCTGACATAGTTGCCGGCCACCGTGGAATTCGTCATCTTCAGGTAAACGCCCACGGAAGAGACGTCGCCCACGGCAATGCCGCCGCCATAATGGGCCGAATTGCCGGAAATGGTGGAATTGGCCACGATCAAGATCCCTGTATTGAAAATGCCGCCGCCGAAAGAGCCAGCCGAATTGTCGCTCACCGTACTGTTCGTCAACATGATCGTGCCCTCGCCGAAAATCCCGCCGCCGCTGTATTCAGCCGAATTGCCGCTGATGGTCGAATTATTCACATTGATCGTACTGCCCGTATCGCCGGAAATTCCGCCGCCATTGTAGACCGCAGAATTACCGCTGATAGTCGAATTATTCACATTGATCGTACTGCCTATATGGGCATAAACTCCACCGCCATCGTTCGCCACGCCGTTCCGGACAGTGACATTGTCGAGGGTCAGTACCGCATCCGGATCAACGAAGATCACGCCGCCACCGGCGAATGCGATCGTATTGCTGCCGGTCAGAATCAGGTTATTCAGTGTGACCGTGTAGTCACTGTTGATGGTAAAAATGCGGTCGGCTGTGGAAATAACAATTTCAGTGGCGGCGACACCGTCGGCATTAACATTGCCGGAGATGGTGAGATCTTTATCAATGACGATTTTACTGGAGAGGTTGATCTTCGTTACGCTGGCGTTGAAAGTGATTTCATCACCGGAGGAGGCGTCGCCCACGGCCTGGCGGAGCGAGCCCGCGCCGGAATCGGCATCCACGGTCACCTGAATGTTGTTCAACCGGTATTCGTAGGCGTCCACACTGATCGAGGTCGTTTCGATGAGGCCGTGGCTGTATTCGAGCGTCCAGTCGCCGGAAATGCCGGTGGTATTGGTGCTGGCGGCCACGTCCGCGCCGGAGGCGTCCGCGATCTGCGCGATGAAGTCGCGCCCGGCTGCGTTCTCGGCCAGGTTGCAACCGTAGAGCAGGATGTCGCCGTTTTCGCTCACGTGCTCGCCCACGGCGGCCCACTCGGCGGCGTCGAAGTTTTCGCCGTCGAATACTTCGCCATTGAGCACGAAATACCCGGCATTGCCATGCGAAACGATGTGGATGGAGTCATATTTGGTATCGGCGGAATCGAGGTAATCGAGGATCTGCTGCATGGCGTCCGACCCGGCTTCCAGGCGGAGTACTTCCTGGTTCGGCGCGAGCGTGTCGATAATGGTATCGGCATCCATCACCGAGGAGTTGATGATGACGAGTTCCTTGCCGGTGGAAACGGTTTCGCCGTTGTTGTTCAGCGCGAGATGCAGCAAATCGCCCTCGGGCAGCTGCGGCGCAAAAATATCGGTGATCAATGCGTCGATTTCAGGATCGAGCCCGGCTTCAACGCCGGGGATGTCGGACAAGTCGGACCAGTCGGCCAGGTCGGACAGGTCCGGCAGGTAGCCCTGATCCGCATCGGCTTGAGCTGCGGGATTCTCGGGCGGGGCGTTCTTGATGGCGTCGCGAGCTTCCTGTGCCTGACGGTCGGCCTCGTTCATGTTCGCGTTCGGGTCGTTGTTATTCTCTGCGGCTTCCACGATCTCCACCGCGGCCGCGGCTTCAAACAACACCCGGTCTTCCAACCGGTAAAATTCCATCGACTTCGAACTCATATCCACGCCTCCGATATATTATATATTATTTTATTAATAAAAAATCATCAATGCTTAAAATAGAAAAAGCCTTATCCCGAAAAACAGGATAGGCTTCCATCAAAAATTCGTCAATACTTGAATGGTTTTTCGGCTGCAATAGCGTTTGCACCTTTAATACCTTTTTAATAATATTTACACTCAACCGATATAAGATAATATAATAGATTTTATAATGGATTGCAATATATGGTTTTACATTATTTTTAAATAATTTGAACATGAATTTTTGCAATATTCATAAAATATCGATCTTATAAATAATTGCAAACTTTTCCTATACATTACAAATATAGTAAGATATTACAATTCGCAACGCTATTTCCAGACACACGTGGCAAGCCGGATTTCAGAATGCAACCCGGTTAAAATATGAGGAAAGAAAATGGCCGGGATGGAAAGATTTATACTCCCGGCCTTCTGTTTGAAGTTACTTGATGTCGATTACGCCTGTGCCGTGCGGCGGGATACGCAATTCGCAGTGAACACCCGGTTTGCCGTCGCGCCGCGGCTCCCAGTGCATCGGGCGCCCCCTGAATTCATTCCGGATATCCATTTGCGCCGGTTCCTCAAGAGTGGCGAAGGCCCCGAGAATATAGCGCCAGTAGATATTGTGGAAAAAATAACGGGCGGTACCGTCTTCAAGATGCAGGCCGGACATGCGGAAGTAACCGGCGTCCGGCAGGTTGAAATCCGCAATCACATGGACCGTCTCCGGCAGATGATCCGAAACCGTTTTTACCGCGTCGCGGTAGAATTGTTCCGGCAAGGGCAGATAATACTGTTCATGGAAAAAGGTCTTCGGCTCGGGAATGGACATCAGGTCGGCTGGCAATTCCCGCAACGGCAATTCCGCTTCCGGACCGTGGGTGACGGACCCGCCGGCGGACCGGACCCTCATTTGAACCCGATCCTCATAAACATCGATCAGGAAAAGGGTGTTGGCGGAATAGCCATGGATGGCGCTCTGTTCATCCGGCGGCAGCAGATGGGAATTGATTACCAGCACCGGCATAGCGCACTGCGGCAGTTCATCCAGCCGGACCACGGTATCCGACTGCAGGCCGTGCTCGAACAGATTATACAGCGTATTGGTGGTAAGGCTGTGGCGGGTTTTCAGGTAATATTCCAGTTCCGCTTCGACCATGGAATCGCTCCAGAGCACGGCCACGCCGTCGATCGAACGCGGCGCGGTCCCAAAGCCCAGTTCCCAGCGCTTTTTCATCCAGTGCCATTCATGCGGCTCAATATCGGCGGCAAGGCAGATTTGCAGTCCGCCGAAACATTTCTTCAACTTACCGTCATTCAGCTGATAAAAATTGCTGTACGCCAATATTTCGCGCTCCAGGAAACCCGGGGCATGGCGGAGGCTGGACCACCCCTCGGTGATATCCTGCGTGCAACTGTTGAAAAGAAAAGTACCGGAGGGCGCGCAGGCGGAAGTCAACAGCGACGTGGTTTTGATGACATTGAAAAACTGGACCGGGAAATGGGCCTGGCAGGCGCAGTCGAGAAGTTCACCCATCGCGCTGCATGTTTCGATGATCAGGTAATCGATGCCGATACCGGGGTATTTGCGATAATCGATGCCGTAACGGTAAATCGCCTCCACCGGATCGCGCGTCCAGCAGGTATTGCTGGTGACGATCCTGCCGTCCGCATGGAGGGTGGAAGTTATTTTGCGCAGATAATTCTCCCAGCGCCAGCGGTGGAACCCGATCCATTCGCGGCGGTAATCGCGCCAGATATCGGCATGCTCCGGCAGCCCGATTCCGGTATGTTCCGTGAATTGGGCGATCATATCGGCGGAGAAATCGGCATGGCAGAGCTGGTACCAGGAGTGATTGTAGCCGTCTGCCAGGTGCCATCCGTCGAAGTTGTAATCCCGGATCACTTCCATGACTTTTCCCAACAGGAAATCTTCATAAAGCGTATGATCCGCCAGGCGCTTCAGCGGATTGATGACGGGGCGCGACGGCTGCATCGACGGAACGCACTCATAGGCGACTTCGGGATGACGGGAGACCCATTCATCATGGAATTGATTATTCAGCGAAACCGGAAAAATGGAAAAGAGCACTTTGACGCCGTATTGCTGCAGTTCCCGGATCAAATCGCGCAGCTGGTTTTTCCGCCAGGGCACACCCGCTTTTTTGGGACCGTTGAAATAGACGTCCATATACGCCCCGATATCCGGCGGGAACTCGCTGCCGTCCACCCCGTCGTGCAGATGGACAAAATCCGATCCCCACATGAAAATGGAGATCGAATCCGGTACGAAGCCGAGCGAATCCAGGTACGCCCCTGCCCCCATATCGGGCTGCCGGTTGTCAAAAGCGATAAGCTCGACCCAGAGAAATTTCAAATAATCCGTCATAGTCATACCGTAGCATTTGTTTTGCCGCATTTCAACATATAAGCGATCAATTCGGCAACCGGGCAGTGGGCAATACCGATATACTTGTCGGCGCCGCCGTAATAAACGATCAACTCGCCATTGCGTATGATATTGCCGCAGGGAAAAACCACGCCTTCGAAGTTATGGCAGCCCTTCAGTTCATACCAGGCCTCGGGGGCGAAAATCGGCTCGGGGGTGCGTGCAATAACCCGGTCCGGATTTTCCAGGTCGAGCAGCATGGCGCCGAGCCGGTAATAATTATCGAGCCCCACGCCGTGATAAATGCAGAGCCAGCCGGCATCCGTGCGGAGCGGCGGGGCGTTGCCCCCGATTTTCTGTCCTTCCCAGTCATGAAGTGGTACGGCCAGTTTCCGGGAATTTTTCATCCGCAGCGGATTATCGGTATCCGCCAGATACATGCAGGGAATTTCATGGTCGAACACCGGACGGTGAAGGTAATAATAGCGGCCGTTGATTTTTTCCGGAAACAGGATCACGTCATGATCGTTGGTCTCCGGCTCGGTGATGATTCCGGCGCGGACCCATTCCTTCAGGTCGCGCGAAAACGCCAGCGCGGTCGACATGCCGTTATTGCACAGCGGCTGCGGCAGGTTCTGTATCTCTTTGAACCTGAATTCTTTTTCCTTGAGCCAGTATTTGCCGTTCGGAAACGGACGGCAGGCATAAGTCAGGTAATACCATTCGCCGAACTTGACCAGCCGGGGGTCCTCGATGCCGCCGCCGTCGACAAAGCCCGGCAGGGGCGACAGGACCGGCTGGTCCGAGGCGCGGGTGAAGTGGAAACCGTCCGTGCTTTCGGCCAGTCCCAGGTGAATGATATGGGCCTCTTCATCGCTGGCGGCCCGGTACAGCAGCTGTACCTTGCCGGACGCTTCATCGTACCAGGCGCCGGGATTGGTGGTGATAAACGATTCCCAGCGGTTGGCGGGGTTCGGAGCGATGACCGGATCTTTGGAAAAACGTGTCAGTTTCATGTATAACCTTTTATTTTGAAAATTCGATAAGGGTGAATTCTTTTGCCTTCAGATTCATTTGCCAGTTTCCATTGCCGCCGGCGGGAGCGGTATCCCATCTGGCGGCGGCCTGGCGGTAACCGGGTACGGAGAGTTGAACGGATCGTGCTTCGCCGGTGACGTTGGCCACTACCGCCAGGAGCCGGTCGCCGTTTTGCCAGTAGCTGCAGTAAACCTGTCCGGGCGGGTCGATTTTGATAATACCGGATTTTTCGTAATAAGGGTGCCATTCCGCTGCGTCAACGCCGAATTCCTCGAGGATTTTCCAGAGTTTCTGCGGTTTCAGGTAATTATCCGACTGAAACGCCACCTGGTCGCCGTAGGTCCTGATCCGGAACCATTCGCGGTGCAGCAGCGCCATTCCCAGCAAAGACTGCTGCTCCACCGTATAGCACAGGTAATCCCCCGGCAACCCCATGAATTGCTTGGAGAAAAAGAGCCGGTACAGTTCCAGCGACGGCAGGACCTTGCCGTCCCAGCGGCAGGCGGCATATTCCGAATGGGCCGCGGTATCGGCGAATCCGCAGTACATGAACTCAGTGGTCCAGCTCAGGTGGACATTGATCAGGCCTTCTTCCCCGCGGATTTCCTTGACCATGTTGTACATGCGTTTCCATAACTCGCGCTCGCTCAGAATGGGCCAGGACGGACGGCGGTTCGCATAGGGATTTTCCGTATTCACCGGGTCCATCCCGACGGTGATGGTTTTCTGCTGGAACGATTTGCCGCCCGCGGCAAAACCGCAGCCGTGAGCGCCGCTGGCACAGGGCGTAACCGCGATATCATAATAAAACCCGTCCAGCCCGTAATCCAGCAACAGTTTCCGATTGACGGCGACAAACCAGTCGATGTATTCCGGGGCGTGCGGACAGCGGGTGAAACCGCTCATGTCATTGCGCGCAAATCCGTTGTACTTGGTATAGCCGATCATCGGATAAGTCAGCCATTTCTGCCCGAAAAACGCCTGCGACGGTTCATTGGGCGACGCCAGGTGCGAACGGTATACAATCACCTTCATACCGAGCTCATGCGCCTCGTTGACCAGGCGTTTCAAGTCTTCCGGATTAGCCGGCTGTGAACCGCCGTACTGCAGGGGCCACCATTCAAAAACCACGATGACCTTGGCGCCGAGTTTATGCGCATCCCGGATGCTGAAACGGCTGTAATCCTGCGGATCGCTGCTGAAAAACGGTCCGCCCGGCCAGTAGAAGACCGATTGGTGGTCAGCCAGTTTGAATTTTACCGGCTTGACCGGAGTGGTGATGAAACCGCAGGACAGTTTCAAGGGTTTGACCGGAGTATTGAGTGCCGTAATCTGGAATGTTACATTGACGCTCTGGCCGGTATGCTCGATGTTGATGACGTCTTCGCGTTCATAGGGCAGCCAGTTTTCATTGGATTCGCAGAACCAGAAAAGCCCGCGGTCGGTGTTGCCGATTCCGAACTTGGACTGAAACGGCATGCTGCGTTTCCAGCCGGGGCCCTTGATGACGTTTCCGGCTTCCGTGAAGGTCATTTCAGTGCCTTCGAAGATGACTTGCGCCCAACGCGGGTCCAGGGCCATATTCAGCGAAAAATCATGAAGCCCGACTCGCTTCGGCGCGATATCCAGCTGATAGATGACGGCCCCGTCATATTCCAGCTCCACTGTTCCGGCCACGTTTAAATCACTGTTCCCGGCATTGACGGACAATATAACCTTCTCATCGGTCTTCTCTTTCAGGAGAAGCTGCGCATTTTTGAGCATGAAACTCTGTTTGCCGATGCGGTAACGGAATACCGGCGCTTCTTTCAGCAGGTCCTCGCCGCCGGCTCTCATACTCTGCGGAAATATGGTGTCGGCGAAGCGGTAACTACGGTTCCAGCTGTTGACGGTTTGCCCTTCCACGGTCAACGGCGTCAGGTCGCCCCAATACGTCTTCCGGCCGGCTTGAGAATCGATTGCCGCCGGGCGGATGTAGCGGTGGAACTTTTCCTGCCGCCGGGCCAGTGCCTGGCCGGTGGAATCGTACAACTCGACCTGAACGATATAATCATTCTCCGGCAGGTCATTCAACGCTACTTTGAGCTGCTGTTTCCGGGTCCGGTCAAATTTAATTTCATCAAGAACTTTGTTGTCCGAAACAAGCTTGAGGAGCCCCCCGTCAACCGGGGAATCGATCCGCGAGAAATCAATGAGCACATTCAGACAATCCGCCGGGAAATCGGGTTTCAGAGTTATTCCGAGCGGCAGTGCGACCTCGGCAGAGAACGGCTTGACCAGAATGAGTTTGCCTTTCGCATCGGTCAGCCGCATTTCCCCGGTATGGCTGCCGCTGTGCGGAAGCGATACCTCCACAGCCTGACTGCCGGACATGCGGGGCGGCAGCACCCGGGAGCTTCGCCATTCCTGATTTTCCCGCTGCATGGCAAGCTCAAATTTCAATTCTTCCCCGGCCCCCGATACCGTATATTCGATGGTGTTCCGGCCCTGATACAACTCCGGGAACCCGGCAATATTGATACTGCGCCCCTGGTCGTGGAAATGAATCCTGCCCAGTTTGTCCGCTTCCCGGATACTGCCAAGGCCGACCGGGTTCCAGGAACTCTCGACCTGCGGCGTGAAGCCGTTGCGGAAAACGTTAAAAAACCAGATGTCGCCGTTTTTGATTGCCGGAAGACCGTTGGCCCTCAAATCGATTTCCAGTTTTCCGCTCCAGCTGCCGGCGGCGGTTTCGACCGTGTATTTCCAGTTGCCGTTCCAGGAACTGTCATAATTTTTTCCGCCGTCCAAGGAGCGCTCATCGAAGACCGTTCCGAGGGAATTTCCGATGAAGTGAACCAATTCTTTGCCGTCGGGAGAGAAATACAGTTCCATGGAATCATCGTACCAGACGGAGTCATCACGGGTTTTGAATTTGCTTGCAGGCAAGCCCTCGCAAACAGCGTTCCACGAAATATGCAGCTTATCCCCGGACCAGCTCATTTCAACCTGGGTCGGGAACGGCGCAAATGTTCCATCCGGGCGGACGGTAAACGGAGCAAGGGCCGTCGGAGCTTTGTAAACGGCCGCCTCCGAATATGCCGCTATGGACCGTGGTTTCGTGCCGGTCAGCGCATAAATTGCGGTCGAGGGAAGCGCACCGTCCCATAAAGCGAAATCACTGATTGAGACGATTTTTGACGGACCCGGTTCAAACGGTTTATGGGCGCCGCCGATCAGGAAATGTTTCGCCGTATTCAGCATCTGCAGTTCCAGGTTGGCTGTTTCGGCCACCAATACGCCGTCCAGATAAAGTTTGAGCTCGGCATTGCTGGCGGAACTGTTGACGTTGTCCCAGGTGGCGGCGATATGGTGCCATTGCCCGGGAACCAGTTTCTGCTGCCGGATGGTGGCATAGCCGCCGTAGCGCTGGCGGTTGGTTTCGGTGGCGGTAAAATCCAGGTCGTAATTGCCGCCGCCTTTCGGATTGACCCGCAGTATGAAGCGGTCATACCAGACCGGTGTCCCCAGCAAGTCAAAGAGGGTTGCCGAGCCCTGCGTAAATTCACTGTTCAGCCGGAATTTCATGGTCACGGAACCGCTTTGGACCGGAAATGGCCGCGTCAGCGGAATCTGCAGTTTTTCATCGGGACCGCCGCCGGTAAATGCCTCGTTCCGTTGAAACCACGGCTCAGCAGCATGAACCAATATCAAACTCAGTAACATCATTGTCAGGAAAAATAAACGCATCTTCAACCCTTTCATTAAAATTCCAACACGCCGAACAGCAGGCCCGCGGCGCCATAGGAGTTATTGTCATCGAGCACCTTGAGGAAATAAACCACGTGCCCGTCGAGGAAGAGCAGATTCATATTGTTGCTATGCCGCCGGGCTATGCCGTTGCCGCTGTCCGCATACGGTTTCTGGTTGTAATAGGCGACGTTCCGGTAGCCTTTGGATTCCAGAATGACGGGGGTCCGGGAGGGCCCCTCGTTGTGGGAAGCGGGGTCAAGGGCATGGACGGCATCCTTCAGCTTGTGAATACTGATTCCGGACAAGGTATTGTTGAAGGTATAATAGTAGTAATAAATATTGCCGGGAGCCGGTTTCTTTGCTGCCGGACAGGTCCAGATGTCGCGCGGTTCGTGGTCGCCGTCCGCGTCCAGTTCCTTGAAGTACGGCCGGTTGGAATTGGCCGGTACCGCAATGTGCCAGGCACTGTCCTTGGTGGCCGTGGTGGTATAACCAAGCGGCATCCGGTCGTCATAATCACCCAGGTACAGCGAAAGGCACGTACCCTGCTGCTTGAGGTTGGAGACGCATTGGGCGGCGCGCGCTTTATCCCGTGCCCTGTTCAGGGCCGGCAGCAGCATCGCCGCCAGTATCGCTATAATTGCAATGACAACCAATAGCTCGATAAGTGTGAAATTTTTTCTGCTTTCCATCTTTTCCGTTTCCTTCTGCTTCATTTTAGTTATTGACAACCCGTACGATATTCAAGGTAAATTCACTGGTATCCGGAGCATTGATTTTGCGGACTTTCAGCCGGGGCATCAGCTTGTGAAAACGCGGCAGACGGCTGTTGAGCTGGCGCACCGCACCGCGGCCGATTCCCGCATAATCCACTGCCATGGTGGTGACCTTCCGGTCGCTGCATTCGCTGTAATCGTCGTAGCCGATCACCGGCACATCCATATTCATTTCCTGAAGGACATTCACGGCGGCGATCGCCATGGAGTCATTACACGTCGCCACGCCGTCAAAATCCCGGTCCACATGCAGGATCGAGGTGAAAAACTGACGGTACATCCGCATCCGCGTGGACAGCGCGATATCGAGCCTGTTTTTCTGGACGAACGCATGTCCCTCCAGCTTCTGGTCCTGCAGCGCGGCCATGAATCCGGCGCGCCGCTCGCGGTACACCTGGTCCAGAATCTCCAGTTCCAGAAATACCGGACACCGGCAGCCGAGCCCGATCAGATACTCCGCCGCCTGATAGGCTCCGCCGAAGTCGTCGTTGAATACACCGCAAATGTTCTCGGGTAGTTCCTCGATCTTTTCCAGGTAATAGTTGGTATGGACAAAACGCATGTCCGGAAAACTGCGCGCCAGCTTCGCCAGCGCCTCGCGATCCTGCCAGTGAAGCATGATCACGCCGCAAATCTGCATCGCCTTGTTCTGCCGGTAATAATTGATCGAACTGACCGGGTCGCTGCCGGTGAAAACCACTTCACTGCTGTTGTCGCACCCGGCTTCCTCGCGGATTCCATCCAGAATCCGGGTCGAGAGGATGTCCTCGCTGACCTTGACGCCGGGACAAATGATATAAACCTTCCGGGGAGCCTGCTCCTGCGAATATTTTTGCCCCACGGTCAGGCGCTTGCCCTGACGGTTGCCGGTTCCGCCCTCCTGCATAGCCTTGACGGCAGTCTGGGCGGTACGAAGACTTACACCGGTCATATCGCAGATTTCATGCAGCGTCGGCAGGGGATCGCCCTCTTTGAGATTGTGGTCAACAATGTATTGCTCAATACAATCCTTGACCTGCAGGTATACGGGAACATGACTATTGCGATCGATGGGCATGATTTATACTTATTTATAAGGTTAAACTTTCTATTTATACCTAATTATACATCAAGCCTCTCTTTTTGTCAATACCCTGTTTCTGAAAATAACATCTTTTTCTGAATCAATTTCATCTGAAGTGGTATTTCAACTATAGAACAAGAGAAGGTTTACGCTGGTCAATATAACTCAAGCATGCTCAAATCACGTCAACGGCAACTTTACGCAAATGGGCCTGTTTCCGGTGTGCGGGGCCG
>JBEBRW010000007.1:0-122939 GCA_040394635.1 Victivallis vadensis
TCTCCATCGCGCGTTTTGCGAGGCTCTGACCTTTGACATCGGCAAAGTCCGGCATTCGGGCATGGAGCATACCGTTCGATAATTCGCCCGGCTGGTACGGTAGCATCGGTTTGCCACTGAAAAAGTCCACGGCATCCTGTAGGGTACTGACTGGAAAAACCGGAGTGTTGCCAGAAGCCAGAGCGGCTTCGGCGGCGTTGGGTTCGGGGACGAGTAAGGCTTTGATATGCTTTTCATTACGCATGCGCAGGGCTACGGGCAAAACGCCGCGAACCGGACGAACCATGCCATTCAGGGCCAGTTCCCCGATCATGGCTACTTCTTCCAGTTTTTCGCGGTTGATGACCCCTGATGAGGCCAGCATCGCCATAGCAATCGGTAAATCGAAAGCGGTTCCCTCTTTGCGCAAATCGGCAGGAGCCAAGTTGATTACGGTAGTACCTTGAGGATGGGGGTAGCCGGAACTTTGCAGGGCTGATTTCACCCGGTCGCGGCTTTCCTTGACCGCCGCGTCCGGTAGGCCTACAATCGAGACGATAGATTGCTCCCCGGCCTTGGTGGCGTTAATTTCCACCTCTACCGGATATGCGTCAATGCCGACTATTGCGGCCGAATATGTTTTAGCTAACATACGATACCTGAAAAAGTTAATTAGACGGACTAATGTAATCCGGCAACCTGGATACAACAAGTATAGAAATTAAAAAAGTCGAATTTTTATTTTACTGTAGCCCATGGAATAGATGCCCCCAAAGCCAAAAAACGGAAAAACATTAAGGACAAAAAGGACAGTTTCTGCTCAAAATCGAACAGTCCTTTGCGTCGTTTCAGTCCTTTCCCCCGACTTTTGACGGGAACTTCGGAATCTTGTTTTCGCAGGGGACGCCGGTCTGGCAGAGGCCGCAGCCAAGGGCCAGCTCTTCCCAGCCATAACGTTCCAGGCGGTTTGCCTCGACTTTCTGGTAAGCGTACATGGCACAGGCGGGCTTGTCGCGGTCGGCGATTTCTTTGCCAATGGCGTTAGCGGGACAGCGCCGGATGCAGGCGCCGCAGCGGTTGCACCAGGCAAAAGGATCATCGCCATAGGGGCGCTCGTCCGGCGGGAGTTCCAGCGTCGTCACCACCGAACCATAACGCCCCGCCGCACCGTGTTCGGAGATCAAGCTCGCCGACAGCCCGAACGTGCCGAGCCCGGCCACAAACGACGCATGCCGCTCCGACCAGTGCGACGAATAACCCAATGCCGTCGTATTGACCTTCTGCTTCATCTGCAGCAAATGCGGGGCCACTGCCGCGTATCCGCGCCCCTCCAGGTTGCGGCACAGCTGATGCCGCATCTGCTCATTGGCCAGTTCGCCATAGGAGCGCACCCGCGCCCACAGCAGCGACGGAAACTCTTTTTCACGGGCATTTGTTTCGCGCGCGTCCCGGCGGGCCGGCAGAAAATAACAAATCACCGATTTCGCCCCGGTGACGATTTCTTCCGGCGTCCAGTGGTATTCGCCAATCACCTTTTTGAATTTCAGGAAAAACGGGTCATCCGCGGCGGCAATCTTCATGATCGGCGGGTCGAAAAACGAATCCGCGCCGGTAATAAAATACAACTTCTGCAGAATTTCATTGACATCATCGCGCTGTATCATATCTCACCTGACCTTGTTTTATGTCATAAAATATACTTTCCCGGTTTCCAAAATACAAATATAAACCACGGAGATCGTGTATTAAAATTTCCCCCGGTCAGTCGAGGTCGACTTCGAGATCCTTGTAATAGAATTTCCTGTCGCGTTCGCCGATTTCGCGCAGAACTTTGCAGGGGTTGCCCACGGCCACGACATTCGGCGGGATGTCTTTGGTCACGACGCTGCCCGCGCCGATGATCGAATTGTCGCCGATCGTAATGCCCGGCATGACCAGTGCACCGGCGCCGATCCAGACATTGTTGCCGATGGTGATCGGGAGGTTGAACTGCGCGACTTTGCGGCGCAGCGCCGGGTCCACCGGATGCCCCGCGGTGGCCAGGACCACATTCGGGCCGAACATCACGCTGTCGCCAATGAAAATGTCGGTGTCGTCGACCAGCGTCAAATTGAAGTTGGCGTAAACATTGTTGCCGACATGGGTATTGCGGCCCCAGTTTGCATGCAGCGGCGGCTCGATATAGACGTTGTCGCCCATTTCGGCCAGGATGGATTTCAGGATTTCCATCCGGCGCGTCATGTCGGACGGGCGCGAATGGTTGAAGTCATACAGTTTATCGAGGCATTCGAGTTGTTCTCTGGCGAGTTCCGCGTCGGTGCAGAAATACAGCTTGCCGCTTTTCATCCGTTCTCTTATGTTCATAATTCAATTCTCCGAATTTCAGGTATATTCAGCAAAATATAACGCCTGTTCACGATTTTCCCATTTTCATTGTTAAAAATGAAGGGTTTTTGTCGGACCAGTCGGACAGGTCGGACGCGTCGGACAAGTCAAAACCAGGAAAGCGAATCCGTATTCCTTTTGGTTAATTATAAAGAAATTTTCAATGGGGGGTATTGACAAATCCGGGGTTTGTGGTTATAATATCCTTAACGTTAAACATAGCGGTGATTGTATTATTATGAAAGCAACTTTGAAAGATGTCGCCAGGGAAGCCGGATTCAGCATCATGACGGTATCCAATGTCCTGAACGGCAAGAAATTAAACCATGCAAGCCCGGAGAGCCGCAAGCTGATATTGGACACGGCCGAACGGTTGAATTACCGTCCCAATCTCCTGGCCCGGCAACTGGTCACGCGCAAAAATCACAGCATCGGGCTACTGATCGACAGCATGTCGCCGTGGTTTTACCGCGACGTGATGATGCGGCTGGAGCGGATGGCATTTGAGGACGGTTACCGGCTGCAGATCGGACTGGTCCACAACAATTTCGACTCGATCCGGCAGTATGTCGACGATTTCGCCGCCTCGAATATCGAAAGCGTGATCTGTGCCGCGCATAACTATCCGGAGTTTGGCGCCAAAGTACCGGAATTGTTTAAAGTCTTTAAGCACGTGGTATTTCTGGAGGAACCGCTGGCGCTGACGGATTTCCCGGTGGTGGCCACGGATCACTACGGCAATTATTACCGGGCGGTGCGTGAATTGCTGAGACGCGGCCGCAAGCGGATCGTCTGTTTCCGCAGCAAATATCAGGACCGTTCTTACCTCGCGGCGCAGGAGGCGATCCGGGCGGCTTACCGCGAGGCGGGCATACCTTATAAAGACGAGTTCTGGTACACAAGTACGAACGAATGCTGGAAGGACGAGACGCAAGCCATGGCCGACATCGAAGCAGCGCTGGCCCTGAAGCCGGACACGATGATTGCCGGCAATGAACAAGCCATGTTCTGGGCGCTGCGCTGTTTGAAGGAGAAAAAGCTCAAGGTGCCGGATGATATCGCGCTGTTCAGCGCCGAACTCGGTTCGTATACGCAGGCGGCGCAGCCATCGTTTTCCGGCTTCGATTACGACTCGCCGAAGCTGGCGGAATCCATTTACAGTAAATTGAAAAACCAATTCGATGAATCGGAGCGGAAAGGACCCTCCATCGAACTCTTTCCGGCGGTGATCGTCTGGGGTGAATCCTGTTCCAGGGATTGAATCTTTTCATTTAAATATGCTAAACGTTAAACAATAAATTTAGGAGAAAAACATGAAAAAGAATTTTACACTTATCGAGCTCCTGGTAGTGATCGCAATTATCGCGATTCTGGCGGCCATGCTGCTCCCGGCATTGAACAAGGCCAGGGATAGGGCGCAAACGACCAAATGCCTGAGTAATGTCAAACAGATTTCGATGACAATGGTCATGTACGCCAACGATTACGGCCATTTCCCACCGTCTTACGATTATTCCCCGGATACAGCAAAATATTGGATGGCGAAGCTGATTGATCACGGGTATATCAATGCACCTATCATTGATTCCGTCACTTTGCAGCGCGGAGGAGTCGTGCTGTGTCCCGCCGATAACGGTCCTGCGAGCTTGCTGGGCAGTTACTCCATGAATCTCTTCATGAGTGGGAAGATCAATGGCGAAGTTCCAAATTTCGGTAAGCCGTCATTAACGGCGCTGATTCTGGAGACCGGCGCCGACCTCAACTGCAATCCCTGGAATATCTTCAGTGCTGGCGGCGGCGTTAAATACCGCCACCCTGATATAGGCACAGTGACCGCCGCAACTTCCGAATTTGGCGGTGGACGGATGAACATAGGATTTGTTGACGGCCATGTCGAAACCGGCCAGATTCCGTCGAATAGCGGTCTGGCCTGGCCAGCCAGCGGTAATCATCGCTGGTGGGTTTTCTGGGCCGCCATCTAAAGAACAAAACTAAGGAAAATGGTCATGAAACGAATAATGAATTTGCGGATTTTACTCATTCTCTTGTCGGCCCTGTTATGGGGACCGCTCTGCGGCGCGAACCTGATCGAAAACGGTAAATCGTCTTACCGGATTGTCCTGCCGGACGACGCCATCCCGGCCGAAATCACCGCCGCCGCCGAGCTTCAGAACCACTTGAAACAGATGAGCGGCGCGGAACTGCCGGTAATCCGTGCCGCCGAATACGATCGCGGCCCGGCAGTGGCCGTCGGCTTCAATTCCAAATTGCCGCAGGAATTGCAGGCCGGAAATTACCCCAATCCCGGTGAAGAGGAGATCATCATCGGCAGTCATGGCGATACCATTTTACTGGCGGGCGGGCGGCCGCGCGGCGCACTCTACGCGGTGTATCATTTCCTGGAGGAACAGGGCATCCGCTGGTTCACGCCGCAGGAGACGTATATTCCGTCACGGCCGACGGTTTCCGCTAAGGTCAAAGTATTCCGCCATACCTCACCTTTTATCTCGCGAACACAGGTACCCGGCAACGGCGTCACGGCGGAGTGGTGCGCCCGCAACCGGATGAATTCATTCATTGTCTGGGGAAATCCGGGCGAAGCGTACGGCGGCGGTATCAAACAGGGGGTGGACATGCACACGTTCTGGCGCTTCCTGAACCCTGCCGAATTCAAGAATCATCCCGAATGGGCGGCGGAAATCAATGGCAAGCGCGAGGTGGAAATCGCCAATCATCACTGGGGCGTATGCCTTTCGCAACAGGACTTGCGTCAGTACCTAGTTGCCCGGACCATGGATTATCTGGCGAAAAATCCGGCCATCACCGACGTATGGGTGGGGCAGAACGACGGTTCCCCGTACTGCCAGTGTGCCGAATGCACAAAATTCTACGCCGCGCACGGCGATGCGCCGTCAAGTCTGATGGTGGTTCTGGCCAACGAACTGGCCGAACAGGTAGCAGCAAAATATCCGGAAAAGAGAGTGAAAATGCTGGCCTACCATTGGACCCGCAAAGCGCCGACAGGACTCCGGCTGCACGACAATGTCATGGTAATGCTTTGCGCCACGACCGGTTATTTCGCTTCTCTTGGGACGCCGGATTCCGAAGATGTGCTGGCGGATTTCCGCGGCTGGAAGCAGATCGGCAAACTGTTCGATTCGTATTTGTACAGCTACCCGACTGATTCCTCATGGTTCCCTGCGCCGTGCCTGTATACCCAGGCGCGCAACATCAAATATATGGCGGACTTCGGGGCAAAAGGGGTACATCAGGAACTTTTCGGCGTCGGCACGGGCGATGGCGGGGAACTGGTCCACCTGCGCAGTTGGCTGTATATCAAATTGTTGTGGGACCCCTCGCTCGATCCGGTGGAGCTGGCACGTGATTTCTGCAGCCGCTATTACGGCAAACACGGCGCGTTGGTATTTCGGATGATTGATGAGATGCATCGCAAAGTGGAAAACGGCATTGTGCCGAAAGAATCCGATACACCCGGATTCATGGCCCCATATTATCTCGATACCGCCTTGACGCCGAAATGGAACCGGACCCTGAAAGCCGCCTGGGAAAAGGAGACCGATCCGGTCCTGAAAAAGCGTCTCTCTTATGTCTGCCTGCCATGGCTGTGGGCGGATTTCTGGACGGGTATCAAGGGGCTGGGCCAGTACCAGGCCGCCGCCAAAAGCTGGGGCATTCCGATGAGCGACCGTGAACAGCGCGCGGAATACGGCAAATTAATCAAACAATTCATGCTCGATAACAAGGCTGGGGCACTGCGTCTGGGTGTCGGGCTCAATCCGAACCAGCTCATGCTGGACGGAATGACCCGAAGTTATCCGGCGGTTCAGCTGAAAAATAATCGCGCCAGCGCGGTCATCGTTCCCGGCTGCTTCGGCAAACCGGTGGAGTATTATGCCAATGGCGTCAAAAGCAGTCCGTTCAAACCGGGCTGGGGAATGCTGATTTTCCAATATCCGCGGGTTGCTTATTGGCAGGAGATTATTTACGACAATGAGCCGCAGGCGTACGGGATCGAATCACAGGACCCAAGCTCCATCGCCCTGCGGGCCAATCACGCGTCCGGCAATATTCGCAAGACCTATAAATTGGAGGGAAACGGCGCATTGACTCAGGAAACCATCTTCAAGGCGTCGAAAGCGATCAAAGGAACAATCCGGACCGTGCCGATGCTGAACCTGAATGAGGACGTTTTCGGCATCTATCCGATACTGAAAATCGGCCGCAAAGACGGCACCTGGAGTGAGTTTGAAATCGGCAAAGTCGGCACGATGTGGTACCAGACCGGCAACCTGGACCTGAACGAGTCCAACGGCAAAATGATTTTAACAGCGGAATCCGGCAAAATCGCTCTGGAAATCGAGTTTGACCCGGCGCAAGTCGGAACAGCCTCTTACATGTACGACCGCTATGATTTCAACCCCAAAGGTACCGGCCGGATGATGGACCTGATTTTCATCTCTCCCGAGACTGAGCTGCAAAGCGGCGGAGAACAATCCCTGCGCCTCAGTCTACGCATGACGCAGGTAAATTAACCGGACAGGCTCTGGAATTTCGCGAAATTCATGATATTGTTTGCTTAAGGAAACAGTATCATGAAGAAATCAATCTGTATCTACGGTTCACTGGTGGCGGCGCTCCTGGCGAATGCCGCGGAGCTGACACGCGACGAAATCAACCGCAAGCTGGCGGAACTGGCAAAGTCGGATACGCCGCAGGGCCTCGGTCCCTTTGTTTCCTGTTATGATATGGGCAGTCCCCTGATGAAAAGGCGGGAGTTTTTCTGTTCGAAATGCCGTGAAAGAACCATCTATAATGTTTGGGAGCAGCGCTCGGCACTGGACCTGGCAATTGAATTGCAGAATTCGCTTAAAGAACTGCGCGAATTAAGCAGCAATATCGAATTGGATAATACATTGTTCTGCTCCAGGTGCAACCCGGATAAACGACTGTTTCAGCAACAATTATACTTCAAAGGACCTCTGGGTGAGCAGGAATATAGTTTTCGCGGTTTTCCCGGAAATTTGAAGGTGAAATTGACGGAAGATATTAAGATCAGGGTTATTTTATATGGCGATATGAATCAATGGCTGCTATTTCCTGAATTCTGGGCGGAAGCGAAATACGGTGAGCCTGATTCCCTTGAGTCTTGGGAGAAACGCTATGATATCCGGACCGGGCCGGGAAAAGAGTACCGGAAAGTTGGCGAATTGGGTGGAGTCACTTTTCATTATGGTCATGAGTTACCGAAGGAAACCCGCAACGGCTGGATATTGGTCGGTGCCCTGGACTGTATTCCGATTCCGGAAAATGCAAAACTGCCGTTGCTTCCTCATCCGCAATGGGTGATCACGGTTGGCAACAAAACCCATCGCGTACCGGCAAAAGATTGCGACGACCGTTTGCTGATTGCATTTTTGAGCGGTAAAGACACCTACAAAGACGGACGCGACACCGTGGAGTCCGTCAAATGGAATCAGGGACGGCTTCAGGAAATCCTGCTGAACCAGCCGCCCGAACCAAAGAAGTGATATTATGGTGAAATTAATCTGCATCTGTGGTTTACTGGTGGCGGCGCTCCTGGCGAATGCCGCGGAGCTGACGCGCGATGAAGTCATCCGCAAGCTGGCGGAACTGCGTGAATCCAAGGGGCCCCCGCCTATATCGAACTCGGTACGCTGCTATAATGCGGATAGCCCCCGCCTGCTGCTTCGGAAGTTTACCTGTTCGAAATGCGGCGAAGAGACCTACCACAGCGCCTGGGAAGACGGTTCAGCGCTGGATTTGCTGGCTTATGCCCGTGCCTCATACCCGGAATTGCGGAAACTGTGCAGCAATATTGTGCTGGACGACACCGACTTCTGTTCGGAATGCAACCCGGACAAGCGGATATTTCAGGAAAAACTGTATTTCACCGGGCTCCCTGAAGATATGGACTATAAGTGGAATGGCCTCAAAGTCAAGTTGACCAAAGACATCAAAATCCGGATGATTCTCTCCGGCGATATAGAAACCTGGATATTATTTCCGGAATTCTGGGTCGAAGTAAATCACAAAAGACAAAAGGGCGAACAGAAGTGCGATGTCCGGATCGGCCCCGGTAAAGAGTACCGGAAGATCGGCGAAGTAAACTGTCGACAGCCGGTACTGAATCCACAATACGAAACAATGGAAGAATTCTCAAAGGGCTGGCGGGTAATTCTCCGTGTTTCCAGTGATATACCGATACCGGAAAATGCGGAACTGCCTCCCCCTCCGTACACGAAATGGCACGTCACCTTCAACGGCAAAACACACTCCGTGCCGGTGAAATACGCGGATACTGAGCTGCTGATCGCATTTTTCAGCGGCAAAGATATTTACGTGATGAACTACTACGGTATCGAAAGAGCGGTCAAAGGGAACCATGAAAGGATTGCCGAAATCCTGTTGAACCAGCCGCCCGCACCCAAACCAAGAAGGCCTATTCGCCCTTGATTGCGCCAAAGGCGGCGAAGCAGGAATTTTTGTGCAGGAGATCCGTGGTCGCGAAGCCCACCTTTTTCAGCAGTTCGAGCTGATAGGTCACCGGGCGCGGCGAGTCTTCTTTTTCGATGTAAGCGAAAACTTTGTCGCGGTATTCCGCGCCGCCGAGGCCGGAGAGGTATTCGCCATAGCGTCGCCACATCAGCTCCTGAATGACCGGCGATTCGTGGCTGACCAGGTCGGTGATCCACACCGAGCCGCCGGGTTTCAACAGGTCGTAAATCCGTTTAAAGGCCGCTTCCCAGTCGGCGTCGTCGCGCAGGTGGTGCAGCACGGCCGCCGCCAGGATCACGTCATAGGATTCATTCGCCAGCGGCGCGGTACGGAAATCGGACTGAATCGCCGCCGCCTTGCCGGTGGTCGCCGGCTGAACGCGCTCCACGGCGCGCTTGAGCATGGGTTCGCTCAGGTCAAGGAGGTCGCAGTCGGCGTCCGGCACCAGTTCCAGCAGTTTGAGCGTGTTGTTGCCCGCGCCGCAGCCGATGTCGAGAATGCGCCGGATCGGTTTGGTGGCGTGAAACGCCGCCTGGGTAATCAGCTCCATGGCCAGCGGCGCGTCGATGGTCGCAGTCTGCCCGGTTTCCAGATTGGAGAAACGCTCGACGTCTTTGTCGAAACGCTCCCGGATATCATCCAGCGTGGCTTTGTTGGAGTAGTCCACGTCAGCGCTCGCGGCGGTCGATCACGCGCTTGGCTTTGCCTTCGCTGCGCTGGATGGTCTGCGGGGCCACCAGTTTGACCCTGACGCGCAGCCCGATCACGTGTTCGATGGACGACGAAATCTCATGCTGCAGCTTTTCCAGCTCGCGGATCTGGTCGTTGAACATCTTGTCGGTGACTTCCACGTCGACTTCGATCTGGTCGAGGCCGTGCTCGGTGAAAAGAATGATATTGTAATGCGGCTGGGTGCCTTCCACCGCCAGCAGCGCGGATTCGATCTGCGACGGGAAAACGTTGACCCCGCGGATGATCATCATGTCGTCCGTACGGCTGCTGATGCGCTGGATGCGACGGATGGTACGGCCGCATTCGCACTTGCCGGGCAGGATGCAGGAAATGTCGCGCGTCCGGTAGCGGACCAGCGGCATGCCGGTTTTGTTGATGGTGGTGAAAACCAGTTCGCCGGGGGTGCCGTCCGGCAGCACTTCGCAGGTGTCGGGATCGATGATTTCCGGATAGAAGTTGTCCTCGAAGACGTGCAGACCTTCGCCGCCTTTGCAGCTGATGGCCACGCCCGGGCCGGAGATTTCCGAAAGTCCGTAAATATCATGCGCGGCGATACCGCTGCCTTCTTCGATATGACGGCGCATTTCCTGCGTCCACGGCTCGGCGCCGAAAATACCGACGCGCAGCGGCAGTTTCTTGATATCGATGCCTGCCTCGGCGGCCTTTTCCATCAGGTACGTGAAGTAACTGGGGGTACAGCAGATGGCGGTAACGCCGAAATCCTGCATGACCATGAGCTGGCGCTGAGTGTTGCCGGACGAAGTCGGGACCACGGTGGCCCCCAGGAACTCGCCGCCGTAATGTGCACCGAGCCCGCCGGTGAAAAGTCCGTAACCGTAGGAAACCTGGATCACGTCTTCCCTGCTCAGCCCGCAAATCGCCATGCTGCGCCCCATCGACTCGGTCCAGACGTCGAGGTCATGCTGGGTGTAGGCCACCACGATCGGCTTGCCGGTGGTGCCGCTGGAGGCATGGAGACGGACAATTTCATTCATCGGCGCGGCGCACAGTCCGAAGGGATACGTGTCGCGCAGGTCAAATTTGGTGGAAAACGGCAATTTGGCGATGTCTTCGAGTTTCTTCACGTCGCCGGGTTTCATTTTCCGCTCGTCCATGCGTTCGCGGAAGAGTTTGACATGATCGTAACAACGCTGCACCGTCTTTTGCAGGCGGTCGAGCTGGAGTTCACGCAGATAACCCGTTTCCAGGTAATCCTTGACGCTGATATCGTCATTTGCCGTAGTAGTATTCAGTTTTGACATATGTTTTTCCACCTGTTGAAAATACAAAATAGAAAGTAATGTACCATAGGTCAAATAAATTTTCAACTCTTTTTTTTGAATAAATATTTAAATATTACAAAAAAAATATTGACATTTAAGGAATGGCACAGTATATTATTTAGTTTAATGGACTTAATGTTCTTGGCAAGTGGTATTAAAACATAGAGTTTATATAATCGATGGCAAAACAGCAAGTAAAACCGGTCGTTTCGAAGGCAAAAAACAAAACTGCAGCTGTGACCAAGGGTGCTTCCGCAAAGAAAGCAGCCCCGAAGGCCGCACCTGCCAAAGTTTCCGCCAAACCCGCAGTGAAGAACGCTTCTCCCGCCAAGGCCGTTCCGGCCAAAAAGGCTGTACCGGCCCCTCCGGCGAAGAAAGTCGAAACCAGAAAAGCGGAAGTGAAAAAGCCCGCTCCGGCGAAAAGCATTGCGCCTGCCAGGAAAGCCGCTCCTGCAAAGAAGGTTGAACCCAAGAAAAACGTTTCAACCAGCAAATCGTCCCCTGCGAAAAAAGCCGTCCCGGCAAAGAAAGCATCTCCTCCGCCGAAAAAGGTGGAAGTGAAGAAGGCCGCCCCGGCCGCCAAGCCCGTTCCGGCAAAGAAAGCAGTCCCGGCGAAAAAAGCGGAAGTGAAGAAAGCCATTCCGGCAAAAAAAGTGGAAGTGAAGAAAGCGGTTTCGGTCAAAAAAGCTGAAGTGAAGAAAACCGCTCCTGCCAAAAAGCCTGTTTCAGTTAAGAAAGTAGAAGTGAAAAAGCCTGTTGACATATCAAAGAAAACCGTTTCACCGAAAAAAGGCGAAGTGAAGAAAGCCGCAGCCCCGGTTAAAAAGGCTGCCGCTCCCGTGAAAAAGGTGGAACCGAAGAAAGCCGCAGCCCCGGCCCCCAAGGCCGCTCCGGTCAAAAAAGCCGAAGTGAAAAAGGCTGCGCCTCCGAAAAAAGCCGAAGTAAAGAAAACCGCGGCCCCGGCCAAAAAAGCCGAGGTCAAGAAAGCTGCGCCCACGAAAAAAGCGGAAGTGAAAAAAGTCGAACCGAAAAAGGCCGTCCCGGTGAAACCCGTGAAAGCCGAAAAAGCTCCGGTCAAAAAAGCCGCAGTCAAGGTCGAAGAACCCAAAGCCGCGAAAAAGGGCAAAAAGGAAGTCCAGCTTGCACAGCCGGATAAATCCTTCAAAGGCAAGAAGAAAAAGATCCTCGAAAAAGAGGTCATTATTTTTGAAGAAGACGATGACAGCGTTGGCGGCATCGGTTTCGACAACTTAGAAGAATTTGAGGTTCCGCTGGACCTGCCCGAGGAAAAACCGCGCGGCAAGAAAGGCAAAGGCAAGGCGGCAGCCGCCCCCGCCGAGGAAGAAGAAGCCCCGGCCAAGCGCACGAAAGTCCGCAAAAAGGACATCGAAACCGCCGAAGCCAAGGACGATAAAGGCGACGCCGGTGCCGGACCGAAAAACGACACCATGAAGACCTATATGCACGATATCGGTCAGATATCGCTGGTCTCCAAACGTGAAGAAGTCGAACTGGCCGCCCAGATCCATAGCGATGACCGCTATGCGCACGAAGAGGCCCGTTCCACGCTGATCATGGCGAACCTGCGTCTGGTGGTGAAAATCGCCCACGACTTCAAGGGCCTGGGCCTGCCGCTCCTCGACCTGATTTCCGAAGGGAACATCGGTCTGATGCGCGCAGTGGAAAAATTCGACCCCGCCAAGGGCGCCAAATTCAGCTCGTACGCGGCATGGTGGATCAAACAGTCGATGCGCCGCGCACTGGCCAACCAGAGCCGGACCATCCGTATCCCGGTGCAGTCCGCGGGCAAGATCAACAAGATCAAGTCGGTGCGAATGAAGCTGGCCGAAGAACTCGGCCGCGAGCCGACCGATGCGGAAATCGCCGGCAGCCTCGATTTCAGCGAAAGAACCGTGGCCGGGCTGCGCCTGGCGGACCTGCGGACCTTTTCGCTGCACGATCCGATCCAGCAGGGTGAGGACGGCGAATTCCAGGATATCATCCCGGACCGCCGCGCAGTAACCCCGGACCAAATCATGGCCGACGTGGAATCGGTGCGCCGTCTGCTCTCGCTGCTCGAAGAGCTCGACGAACGTGAAAAAATGATCCTGAAAATGCGTTTCGGGCTGGAAAACAACCGTCCGAAGACGCTTGAAGAAGTGAGCCAGGAAATCGGGCGTACCCGCGAGCGTGTCCGCCAGATCCAGAATCAGGCTCTGACCAAATTGAAATCATTGCTGGCTGATGAAGCCGGTTTCGCCACGGATTAAACCGTATGAATAAGAATTTAACTGTCCGGAAAAGGGGGTGAATGCTATGGATACTGAAGTCCGCGTAAAGAAGGGCGAAGCGATTGATCGCGCGTTGCGTCGGCTGAAGAAGAAACTCGACAAGGAAGGAACCTTGAAAGAGCTTCGGAATCGCAGACATTATGAGAAGCCCAGCGAGGTAAAGCGGAAAGCTGCCCAGCGTCGCCACTGATTCATAATAGATGATTCATTAAAGCGGGTCCATTCGGCCCGCTTTTTTTATTTCTTTTTTTGACCGCAAATTGCACAAAAAAGAAACCCGCCACCCGTAAATATTAATGTCAAATAATCTTGCTGGCAAGATATATTTACATGAAAGTTAAAGATAAAACCATTCCAAATTCAGCAAAAAAGCGTATAATATTATCAACAGACAGTCCAACTAAAAATCTGAGGATAATATCATGCCGAATCTTGAGAGCCGTGCCTATACCAACCTGATGCTCCCGTGGCTGAAAGTGCTGCCGGACTTCCTGCGCACTTCGGAGTACAACCCCGAACTGACTTACTACGGCACCGGCGAAAGCGCCAGCTGGCCCATCCAGAGCAATTGCAACTTGTTCGCCGCGCTGGCGGTGCTCGGTACCGACCCGGCGCTCCCGGAGGCACAGCGCCTCGAATGCCGCGAGACCGCACTGAAACTGCTGCGTTATACCATGTCCACGCACGTGAGCGGCAGCGACCTGGCCTCGGACGGTAAACAGTGGGGCTGCCACTGGATCAGCGTGCTGGGGCTGGAACGCATGGCGCACGGTGTGAATGCCATTCGCGGCTACCTGACCGCAGATGACCGGCAGAACCTGCGGCGCATGCTCCTGACCGAGGCCGATTTCCTGCTGGAGAAATACGAGATCGTCGCCAGCATGTACGAGCCCGGCAACAAGCCCGAATCGAATATCTGGAACGGCGGTTTCCTGATGCGCGCCGCGCTCGATTATCCCGATGCGCCGAACGCCGGGCGTTATCTGGAAAAAGCCACGCGGTTCATGCTGAACGGCATTTCCTACCCCACCGACGCCGAATGCGGCACGGTGTTCAACGGCAAAAAAGTGCGCGACTGGCACATCGCCCCGAACTTCACCGCCAACTTTTCGCTCGACCACCACGGCTACCTGAATGTCGGCTATATGGTGATCTGCCTCTCCAACCTGGCGATGCTGCATTTCAATTTCAAGGAGCGCGGCCAGCAGGCGCCGCCGGAGCTCTACTGGCACCTCGAGGAACTGTGGAAACTGGTCAAGAAACTGACCTTTGACGACGGACGGCTGCTGCGCATCGGCGGCGACACCCGCTCGCGCTATACCTACTGCCAGAACTACGCGATCCCGGCGTGGCTGCTGGCCGCCGATCTCTTCGGCGACGCCGACGCGGTCGAATTCGAACGCCGCTGGCTGGAACAGGTCCGCACCGAGGCCGCACATGCCGGCGACGGCAGTTTCTACTCGCGCCGGCTGGCCAATATCCGCGACAAGAGTTATTTCTACTTCACCCGCCTCGAATCGGACATGATCCTCTGCCTCTCCTACGGCGCATACTGGCGGCGCAAATTCGACCTGGGCGCGACCGGAACCGAGCCCCGCGAATTCACCTGGCAGGACGAATACCACGGCGCCACCGTGCTCCGTGAACCGGGCGCGATCCGCTCCTGGGTCTGGCACGGCGGACAGGGGGCCACCGCCATCTGCGTGCCGCCGCACCGCAGCGACATGGCCGAATGGCAATGCAACCTGCGCGGCGAAATCCGGACGGTCGCCAACCAGTTCCCGGTCTACGGCCCGCACGAACACCAGCTTTTCGCCGGCGGCTTCCTGAACAGCGGCGAGTGTGAGTGGCGCCAGCTGGCCCAGCTCGGCGAGGGCGAAGGCGAATACCATTACGCCCGCCAGCAGACCGTTTGCGCGGCGTTGCCGGACGGCAAAACGATGCTGGTCATGGACTACGCCGTCATCACCAAGGAAGTCACACTGCAGCTGATCAAAGGGCTGTGCCTGAAGATGCCGAACGACCTTTTCAACGGTTCCAAACGGCACTATCAAGGCAATGATTTCGATGAAGTCCTGCCGGGCAACCCCGGCCGAGACGACTCGCGGACCATCGATTCCGACTACCTGATCATTGACGGCGAATTGAGCGTGCAGAACGTCTACGGCAGCAGCAAGCTGACACTTTACCGGCCCGCCGAGCCGCAGATCATCATTCGCAAGCAATATGGCCCGTGGCTGCATTCATTGTACGCCGACGAAGTCTGCAGCGTTTTCACGCCGGGACTCAAGCGCTACCGCCCCGGCGCGGTGGTCATCGACTGCGGCGCCGCCGTGATGGTCGGCAACCGTCCGGGGCAGGCAAAGCGGGTCAAATCCGGCATGGAATACGCTACCCCGGACGGCGCGAAATACCTGCTGACTGCCAGCTTCGACGGCGGCGATTTACCGGAAGTACCGGGCACGCTGATCGCCCAAACCACCCGCGCCGCGCTCTGGCTGCTCTCCCCCGCTATTTCCAGCTGCCGGCGTTGACGTCCGGGGTCTGGAAAAGTTCCTGCAGCGATTTCTTTTCCACCATGCCACCGGTCCGGTCCTTTTCCGGGGGATCAAGTTCCCATTTCGGGCCGGGAAACACCGGGGTATTGAACTTGTCCTGCCCGATGTTTCTGGTCTTTTCCTGGAACTCCATGCAGGCGCGGATGCAGCCCTTGGCGCCGCAGACGGCGAAATATCCGGTATGGGTGATGATCTGCTTGTAATACGGATTCACGTAGTTGCTGGGAAACTCCGTACTCCGGCATCCCCAGTTTGCACCGGCGAAGGTGTAGCCGATCTTGTAGGCCAGTTCCTCGGACATGTCGGTCTGCGTAATGTCGAGGTTGAAGCCCGGGAAATAGCGTTTCATGAACGGCGAGGCTTTCCAATTGATGCCGTGGTGGGTGGCGGTGCAGCGGCCCATATGGACGTCGCCCCACTCGTATTCGCGACCGTCGATGTGGATCTTGATCGTGGGTATTTCGCCTTGTTTCGGGATGGCGTTGCCGGGGCAGTCTTTGACGCATTTCATGCAGCGTTTGCAGAGCGTTTTCGGCTCGATGACCGCATCCGGCTCGAGCTCGGCGTCGGTCAGGATATTACCGATGCGCACGCGGGGGCCGAATACCGGGTGGATGAACACCTTGGACCAGCCGATTTCGCCGAGTCCGCAGGCCATGGCGGCGATACGGATGTTCAGGTTGATCTCCGGCACGGGGCGGCCGGGGGCCATCGGTTTGGGGTTCTGCGGATACATCTCCGGCACACCCGGATAAACCGGCACGGCTTCGAACCCGTGGTCCTCGATGAAACGCGCCAGTTCGTAGGTCACCATCGGCCGGAACAGCGTGTTCAGGCGGTTATAAGAGTAATAGGTATAATTCGGCCAGTAGGTGCCTTCGGTAATGCCGCGGTAAGTGCTGCGCGGAATCGGCTGGACGATGGAGATGACCGATTTGCAGTCCGGGAAAATATTTTTCGGATGCATGCGCTCCGGGGCCTCCGCGAAGCGCTCGATGTTGGCGACTCCGACGACTTCCACGCCGCCGCCGCCGGCACCGAGCCTGCGGGCCAGGTCTTTGATCATTTGCGAGGTTAATTTAGTCATGGTTATCACCTGTATTATGCCTGCCGGAACGGCCGGTTGAGTTTTTGTTTGAGCAAACCGCGCTCCTCGAGCGAAGCGAGGCAGCCGCGTCCGCAGGGTGCGCCCACGCGATCCACGGTTTCGAAGCGGCCGAAATTGGTCTGGATGGCACCGAACTTGCATTTGCGGCAGACATCGTTGTCACGGCTGTTTTCCTTGAGCGCCTGATACGGGCAAGCTTCAATACAGGCGCGGCAATTCGCACAGAAATCCGGCGATATCACCGGGTCGGCGACAAATTCGAAGTCGCTCAGCAGCATGGCAATGCGCTGTCTGGTGCCGTACTCGGGGGTCAGAAAAAGGCCGTTGATGCCGATTTCGCCCAGCCCGGCCGCCTGCGCCGCCAACCGCCAGTCGACATAAACATTCGGGGCCGGTTTGTCCGGCGACACCGGGCACGCCAGCGGGTACTTGACCGTCTCCTCCACGTCGTAGCCAAACATCGGCACCGCTTCGAAGCCCTGCGCCTCGATCCAGATGCAGACATCGTACGTCGTTTTGGCGAGGTAATTATCCTCCAGTGACATCAGCCCGAAATGGTCGAACGTATTCTTCATCTCCGTGCTCTGCTCCAGGCCGCGCAGCGCACCGCGCGGAATCCGCCGCCCGACCACGATCAGGCTTTTCGCCTGCGGAAAAATCGACAGCGGGTTGTGCTCGGGGGCCAGGTGCGCCAGCCGCTCCACGGGGGCGATGCCGACCAGGTCCGCGCCGAAATTTTTCGCCGCCTGTTTTAATTCTTGCGTATTCATTATTTTTTCCCCTGCAAAACTGCATCCGTTTCGCGCCCGATGCTCCACAAACCGCGCTTGCGGAATTTATTTTCGAACCGGTTGCCGACTTTGTTTTCCAGCGCCACCATGCAGGTGCGCCCGCAGATTGCGGCGTAACGGTCAACCGTGTCCGAACGGTCAGGAGGTGAAAATGCGCCGTTCCTGCACTCTTTGCAGATGTTCAGATCGAGCTTGCCGCCGGCGTCGAAAGCCTTCAGCGGACAGATTTCGATGCAGGCGCGGCAACCGTCGCAGAGATTGAGCTCCTGCATGTCGTCGCCGTCCAGCTCGATATCGACGAAGATCGAGGCGAAGCGCTGGCGGTGCCCGTACTGCGGTGTCAGGAAAAACCCGCCCTTGCCTATATCCCCCAGCCCGGCGGCCCTGCCCATGGCCATGTAGTCGGGCACGAATTTCTCATCCGCTTTTTTGTAAGACATGACCGGAACCGCTTCAATTCCCTCGTCTTCCAGGCGGCAGGTGAGGTTGTAAACCGTCCGGGTCAGGAACTGGTCTTCCATCCAATTGAAGCCATAACAACTATAAGTTGAACCAAAGTTCGTGCCTTCCTCAACGCCGCGCAGAGTACCGCGCATGATGCGGTGTCCCACGACGATGACCGACTTGGTGTTCGGTGCCAGGGTTCTCGGGTTGCTCTCCGGCGGCAGTTGCGCCAGCCGTTCGACCGGGGCGATGCCGACGAGGTCCGCGCCGAATTCCTTCGCCAACTGTTTGATTTGCGATGCGTTCATTTTCCTTTTCCCTCAGGTTAGAATGCAAGAGCGGCAACGTGCCGCCGCGATGTTTGTTTGATAGACTTAATGATCGAGAGGCAAGCCGAGTGCGAATGAGATCGACTCGCCGCACTTTTTGGTTTTTGAAGTGAATTTTTCCCATGTTTCCGGGGTCCACTCGTCAGCGTTTTCCGGCATGACCACGCCGATGGCACCAATCAGTTGTTTGGAAGCGTTGAAGACCGGTGCCCCCACGGCGCCCACGTCGCGACTGCTTTCCCCTTCCATCCGGGAGTAACCGCGCTCGCGAATCTGCTTCAACTCTTTTTTGAACGCTTCCGGTGAAGTGATCGATTTCGGAGTGGCGGCGGTCCAGTCGCAATCTTCGAGCAATTCATCGAGACGCTCTTCCAAGGCATAGGCGGCGCAGATTTTGCCGCAGGCCGAACGGTTGACCGGATGAATCTGCCCGATCGCCAGCCCCGCGTCGCCGGTGAAGTGCTCCGGGTACTCCGTGCCGATAATCAGCGAATAACCGTCATAATTCGAGGTCAGGAAAACCGGGCGCTTCAATTCGCGCGCCAGCTGCTGCATATAGGAACGGGCGATATTACGGAGCTTCAATTTCTGCAGCCGGGCATTGGAAAGCGTCAGAATCTTGAGGCTGACCCGGTATTTGCGGCTGCCGGAAATCTGCTCCACGTAACCGGTCTCGGTCAGGGTTTTGAGCAAACGGCAGACGTGACTGTTCGGCAAGGCAAAGTGCTCCGCCAACTCTTTCACCGAACACTCTTCGGCGTCTTTCGAAAGATATTCCAGGATCATGAATCCGTTCTGTAATGTATTATTCATAAATCTCCACAAATTCTATATATTGGAATTCATATCATATATTATAACGCCATTTAGAATTTAGTCAATACCCCCAAACGCGATTTCAGCGAAAAAATCGCCTCCCGGCTAGCAAATCGGCCGTTTGGAAATATATTGGAACATGAAGATCATCGCAGCGGCACGTTGCCGCACGCGGGCGAAACCCAGGGGAGATTTTGAGATGAAGAAAATGATTTTGCTTGCGGGACTGGCAGTGTTGCTGCTGCAGGGATGCGCCACGTCCATGTCCACCAACCAGTACACGGTGAATATCGGCGCCAGCCAGAACCAGGAACGTGTGTTCCGGGTCTATAACCGCGACGGCGAATACGTCCACATGGGCAAAACCCCGATGATGGTCACGTTGCGCGCCCAGTCGAGCAAATTTTTCAACCGCGAAATCTATACCGTCAAATTCGACGACGGCAAGGAACGCACCATTACCGCCACGCTCAGCCCGTGGTACTGGGGCAACTTCGTCACGATCTTCGGGTTTGCGGTGGACGGCTTCACCGGCTGTATGTGGGCGCTGCCGGACCGCGTAAACATCGACCTGCCGGAGTCGCGCGACCCGGACAGCCAGAAAATCAACCTGTAATTCCGGTTATTTCAGTGCAAATCCGGTGCGACTTCGAGAATGCTGCGCAGGAAAAATTTCCGGAGGTAGCTTTTTCAATGTTCCATCAGGATCAGGGATTTGATGATCTGTTTGCCGGTTTCGCGCATGGCGGCGGCATTGCGCATGAACCACGGGATCGTCAGCAGCAGCGGCACCGTGCCGAATTTTTCGGCGCAATATCCGGTAGGCATATCCTGCTGGGGATCGATGAGTTTCTCCCAGGTTTTGCCGTATTCGATCTGATCCGGCATGAAACGGGTGAAGCGCTCGATCACGCCCGCGTCCGCGGCGCGGATGGTGTCTTTGAAGCGCAGCAGATTGCTGTGCAAATTGATGAAAATATTCGGCCGCAGCTCGTCGTAACAGGCGAAGCAGGCGTTCAGCACCACGTCGTCCTTGTAGTTGCGGCGGTTGGCGCGGTTCCAGTCGGGGGTGCGGTTCATGTCGGCGCCGTTGACGGAGGAGTAGCGCGACATGCCGTCGGCCACGCCGTCGGGGTTGGTCATGGGGATGAAATTGAAGGACATCTCGCGGCGGGCGTATTGCGCCAGCGGATCGTTGGAAATCAGGAAATCGATCATGCCTTCGATGCAGAACGAACCGGCGCTTTCGTCCGGGTGATTGCGGGCGGTGAAAAGGAAGCGCCTGCCGCCGGGATTACCGATCCGCAGCAGCGTCAGCTGGCGGCTGTATTCGGATTCGCCGAAAGCATCGGCGGTGACAAACGGCGATTTCAGGCGGTAAATGTATTTTTCCAGGTCCTCCACGCCATAGCGCGGCTGCAGACAGAACAGGCCCCAGCCGGACGGAATTTCCATATGGATGGTACTGCGGCCGGGAATGGTTTCGCCCACCACGGGTATCCAGTCATCGCTGCGCTCGTGGCTCCAGTAAAAGCAGTCACGCAGGTCGGAAAACGGCACGGAGGGCCAATTGATCTGCAGTTCGATCGCCTCGCCCGTCTCGGCCCGGTTTTCAATACCGATTTCCAGGCGCAACGCTTCCGAATCGGTCTCGGAAAAAGCTTTGATGTCGAAAAAATCATTGCCGCGCCGGAGCACCCGTCCTTCCGGCGGCGCACCATCGAAGTTGGTAAAAACATGCAGATTCAAGGGGCACCTCATCTATGTTTATTCTCAACATTACATTAGTGCCCTTTGAGTGATTTTCCAATTCAATTTCTCAATTTGTCGGGAATTGGCAATCAATAAATTTCAATCTCATTTAAACCGAACATGGACGGTAGCTGGAGATTGCCGCCGCCCGGCTCAAGTATGACCTTCAGCCCATCGGCTGAAACCGGTTCGAAAGCAATGGTCTCGACCGCACCGGCGGCGGCTCTGGTTCCCTCCGGAAGAAGGTCGGTCCAGTTTCCGCCGCAGTGAAGTTGAAGTTTGTAGCGCTGCGGCAGCCCCCCGCGAGACATCCAGTAAAGATTTACCTTGGAAACGGTTTCCGCCGGCCATGAAATTTCCACCACATGTTCTTTGTTCTCCGCCGTGGACAGCCACGATTGTCCGGGTACATAGAGCGAGCCGGGCACCCGGATGCCGTCAACCAGGCACTGATAATCATAACCGGGAAATGTGCCGCTAACTTTTACCGAGCGTTTGACAAATGGCGATACGACAATGACTTTGCCATTTTCCGCAGTCGCTTTGATCTGGCAATAATTGATTTCCCCTTCCCGCAGGGTCACGGCAAAATGATCGGACATATCGCCGATGGCTTGCCGGTACAGGGTTTCGCCGCCATCGACACGGTATTCGATCCTGATTTTCACCGGACGGTTGAAGGCAAGCTGCAACTGATTTCCATGAATCGACGGTCTGGTAATAGCCCGGAGGTCGTCATTTTTCAACGATTCCATGCAGAGTGCGGCGGTGGTTTCATTCGCCTTGTCCGGGAGATCCGGGTCCGCACCGGCGGCCAGCGTTCGCGGATACCCGGCAGCATCATCCAGTGCCAGAACCACATCCGGGTAGCGCGCCAGCAAATCATTAAGTTGATCGAACACCGGAGAAGCATTGCCGGAATCGATGATCGACTTCACCCGGGTAAGAATTTTGTAATCCTGAATGCCGGCGGCCAGCCCGAGATAACGGCGTGAAATCTCGTAGCCCTCATCTTCGCGGACCGGCGCTGCCGTCACGATCCGGCTTCCGTCGCGCCGGGGATAAATGACCGACATGTATTTGACCCGTTCAAAGTTCGGGAAACGATCGTCACGGTACCAGAAAAATATTCCATCAAGGCGGTCCTTCCATGCCCGCAGCGGCATCAGGCGATAATAACTGACCGGCTGCAGCGACTCCCCGGCCTCGGCGCAATCATAAATGCCTAGCCTGGCGCCCTGCTGCCGGAAGTATTCGATGATCTCCGGGTTACGCGCGGTGTTCACCAGCGGGATGATATAGTCGACACTGCGGAGAAATTCCTTCTGCCGTTCGTTGTTGAGATTAACGGTGGTCAAGGTGGTCGTCAAGCGGGCTTGCGGTACCGCTTCTTTGGCCAGCTTCTGAAGTTCAATGGCCAGAATCATATCGCCTTCGTTGGGCTCATCCACCACCTGCAGATAGAGATCGGCCGGGCTGACGCCGTTCGCTTCAAGAACCTGATAAAAACTTCTCAGCCATGCCTGCCAGCCATCTTTGATGCGCTGATCCGGCCAGCGGAGTCCATGACTCTCCGCCTGCCGCACAAAGGCGATACCGGCACTGAAATTCACCATGAACCGGGCCCGCGGCGAGACACTGCGAACCTGTCTGATCTTCCCGGCCAAAGAAGTGAAATCCGTGGGGGCCAGAATTCCCGACCGGTCCAGCAGACCGGCAAAGGACCCGTAATCGAGTTGAACCATATTCAACGCTAATTTTTCCACCTCTTCCCGGCGCAATGTATCCAGCCCGAAAGCACCGACATCCAGTCCGATCCGGTCCGGCAGCGCCACATCGCAAACGTTCAGTTTCACCGGCAATTCCGCGGAATCCCCGTAATCGGAAAGATTGGTGATGACGATGGAGCCGTTATATATGCCGGGGTGCAGAAATGTGCTGTCGAAAGTGACCACAACCTGCCTGGTGGTTCCGGACGGAACCGTGACCAGGCCGAACGGCCCGGCTTCCGTCAACAGGTCGGAAAAAAGCTCATCGCGCTGAGCGTGGCCGCGCAATAACGGCGTATTGTATATCTTCGCAAGATCGCCCGCGGAAACCCGATGGCTCGAATTCTGCTCATAAAGAGGCTGGACCCCAACCCGGAAATCAACCGGTTTTCCGCTCAAGTTCGTCAGCATGACCCCAACACTGCGGGTTTGATTGGCAAACATGGTCAGCTCCAACAGGCGCGGGGAGTTCTGTTCTGCCGGCAAATCGGTGGTGTGCGGAAAAAGCAGGGGATTTTTCAACCATACCGGAGTAATGAGTTGCGCCAGTTCTTTTTCGATATTTTCGAATTCGCCAAATGCTTTTTCATAGGCGTTATTATTCGGATTTCCTGCCAGGAACCGGCTCACGGTGTTCAGTTTGTTCATCAATGCCTGAAATCTGGCGGCATATGATTTTGCGGAGGCCGCTTCGGCTTGCGCCCGCTTGATTCTGGCGGTCAGATTCTGTATTTTCTCAAGGGCCAGTGTGTATTGCAGATTCCAGAAGTTCGTGAATTCGCTGGATTTGGCCCCTTCCTCGATTTGTATATCAGTCACATACAGGGAACCGGATGCGCCGTGGGGCCAGAAGAGGAGGAGCGAATACCCGTTTGCGGTATGGTCGAAACTCCGGGTTTGCGCCGGAGCTTTGAAGGTGATGCTGTAGTGTTTCCATGGACTGTTCGGACCGTCCGGGCCCAAACCCGCGGAATTGGTCCAGCCGTAATTGATGACATGCAGTGCCTTGCCTTGATGGAATTTACTTAAATCAAGGTTTTCGGTCTTCATCCAGGCACTTAACGTATACGTTTTTCCTTCTTCCAGATTCACGCCCCAACCGGACCGGGCGCCCTTGTTATACAAATAAATATGGTTATTCTGTTCACCTGAGATTTTAAAACAATTCTGACCCTTCGGCCCGCCTTTGCCGATGACTTCCCCGGCGCGGCTTTTGAAAAAATGCCACTGCTTCAATCCTGCGCCGAAGTTGCCGTCCGCAACGTAATTCTTACGCGGCATCGGCGCCTGGCCAAAGAGGCTGGACCCGGACAAAACTGCAATCAACATTGAAATACGAAGAAACATAAACCAAATTCCTGTTATTTATCGAGAACTTCCAGAATCGCCAGATTATTCGCCAGGGCGCCGCCGGCGAAATCGACAGGCGGCATGCTGCTCCGCTTGACGGTTTTCACATGTCCGCCGACCGAAAGAACATTGATGTTGTTCCCATGGTTCAGCAACTGGGTGGTGACATTGTTGTACGGAGTATTGCCATCGGCCATAATCCAGTTGGAAGGCGAGATATTGTTTCCGGACAGCATATTGCGTCCGCGCTTACCGGTATCCCCCGGCAGGTACCAGCCCTTGATGGTGGTATCGGTAATGAAGAAAAACCAGTAACTGAGGAATCCATAGCCGCCGGTTTCCCAGAAATTGAAAATACCTTTGTCGGAAGGACATTTGAAATGGCGCTCCACGGCTTTGTAAAACGCTTCCCCGTGAGTCGTGATCCCCGATTCGCCAAGGTAGCCCCCGGTGATCAGCAATTTGGGTGGGCGGTGATCGAACTGCATATAATTGCCCTGGATAGGCGAACCGTCGGTCACATTGATCGGAAAATATTCCTTGTAGTCGCCCGCGTACATACTCATCGCGAGCCCCTGCTGTTTCAACAGGTTGATGCATTTGGTGGAGCGCGCCCGTTCCCGTGCCGCATTCAATGCCGGAAGCAGCATTGCCGCAAGAATCGCGATAATCGCGATCACGACCAGGAGCTCTATAAGTGTAAATCTTTTCATAATTTTGTATTCTCCATTGTCTGTTTATTGGTTGTTTTATGATAACTCGGCCAGTTTTTCCAGAGTTATTTTGCTCATTTTTTTCCGGAGACTTGATTTCGTCGGTATCGCATGCTTGAAAACAGGTTCCGAAGTGATTTTGCCATGGATGGGATGACTGTCCGGCACCAGGATCAATTGCCGCAACAACCGGTAAGCCTCGAGATAAAGCGGGCTGGAGTCGAATTCCTCCAATCCGATAAAATTTCCCGGCGGGTCCGACGACTGATTCTTGATGTGCAGCCACAAAATTTCGTTCGGCAGTTTTGAGTTTGCCAATGTATAAAATTCTTTACTGGCGCCCATCGTGCCCCAATAAACAACCGCATCCGGCAGGGTCGGGCACTTTGCCAGGAAGTCAAGATAGCGGCTCGAGGCCACATCCCAATTGCTCAGGCTGCCGGCGATGAAATGATCGAACTTTTCCCACGTCAAGTCATGCTTTTGCTTCCGGGAACGCCAGCAGCGTTGAATCATGTCGCAAAAACCATCGAGTTGACTGTAGAAAAAAAGTGCCGGATAGCGATACCCTTTTTCTTTCAGCCCGCCCAGAATCTTGTCGAAAATATATTCATGGTCGTATTCCACGTAATTCACCGATGAATTTATCGGCTGTTTATTACAGGAAATGAACGGAACGTTCTTCCGGTCGAGGTAAACCGCGATCTCCTCGGTCAAGGTACTGTGAATGAAAATCAGGCCGGCGAAATTATTGCTGAAAAGTTTTGAGATATAAGGAGTGAGCCTTCTCTGCGGCATATTGATAAGTACGGTTTCGTAGCCATCCGACTTCATCTGTTTCAGGCCCGGCCCGAGCCAGGTATCTTCCGGAACGCCGTCGATACGTCCATAATATACGGTACCGATCAGCCCCTGGCTTTTCCGGGAATAATTGATATACATGCCCCGGCGGCGCCCCGACTTCAAAAGACCGGATTCAATCAGCGGTTTCAGCGCATTGGTCACCGTCTGCTTGGAAACTCCGTATTCAAAAGCCAGACTGCGAGTTGAGGGAATTGTATAATCAAACTCGCCATTATGAATGCGGTCTTCAAGTGTTGCAGACAATTGTCGATATTTGTTCTGATTCATGGCTGATTCCTGATGATTGTCAATAACTATTATATCTTTTTTTTCATCAAAATCAAGATGTGCCGATTTCGAATATTGACCATATTTGCATTCAAAGCAGGACAAAACAGGCTTAAGCTATTTATATACAATGAATAACAAATACTTATCCGGAATCTTTCGATGTACGGTTGCAATCAGGGCGCCCCATGTATATAATTAAATGCATGACGGAGGATTTATCATGAATATCGGTGATATCAATTTCGATGATTTGCCGCTGATCCGCAAAGGCGGGCCCAGTCTGACAATGGGCGGCGGCGAATCATATCTGGAAGCGGCAAAATCCACAGCGGAATGGGAGGAAAAGGCGGCGGCCCTGCGGACGCTCTTCACCTCCACGCTCGGAATCAACCCCAAGGAAATATTTCCGCTGGACATCCAGGTGCACGGGGAGGAATATCTTGACGGCTACAACCTGCGCAAACTCAGCTACAACGCCGGGGCGAACGAGCGAATCAACGCCGCGATGCTGATTCCGGCCAATCATCCGGGGCGCGGACCGGCGGTTTTGTGTTTGCACCAGACGACCGAATTCGGCCGGGAACAGGTAATCGGCAATGACCCTTCCGAAGCGGGACAACTCCTCTGTTATGCGCGGGATTTGGCCAAACTCGGATTTGTGACTTTCGCCTTTGACCTGACCGGCGCGAATGAACGCCGCGCTCCCGGGACACGGGCCTTTGATACCGCGGATTTTTACCGGCATTATCCCGAATGGTCGGCACGCGGCAAGGATTTGCATGATGTGAAAATTGCCCTCGACGTCATGCAGACCATGCCGGAAATCGATCCCGGACGGATCGGCTGCATGGGGCATTCGCAGGGCGGCGGCATTACCGTCCATGCCATGGGGCTTGATTCCCGGATCAAAGCCGGAGTGTCCAATTGCGGCTGGTGGCCCGAACGATTGTCGAAAAATCCCTACAATGCCGCCCGGACCGGCTGGTGGATCGGCAGGCCGCTGCTGCGCCCGTATTGCCTGACCGGCAAGGAGTTTCCGACTCAGGCCCAGGAAGAATTGGCCATGGCGGCCCCAAGGCCATTGCTGAACATAACCTCGCTGTACGACTATCAGTATGGCGAGGATGAGGCTGAACTCAAGGCACTTGAAAAAGCCTTTGCCAATCTGCGTGATAATGTCAAAAAAGTTTACGCTTTATATGGCAAAGAAAATCAGTTTGAGCTTATTACCCATCGCGAAGGTCATTGTTTTCTGCCACATCACCATGAAAGAGCCTATTCATTTCTGCAGCAGTTTTTGTAGTCGGAGTCTATTCCGCCAGGATCAACGGACGCAGGCTGGAAGGACCGGCGGGCCAGCCGCGGATTCCCGTCGGGAAAACCGATAACGGGAGGTAACTGCTGTTGCTGTTCAATTTTTTCAGGTCCGGTACCGTGATCTGTTCATAACGCAGGAAATTACTGCTCAGCCTGGCGCCGGTACGCGGTTCGAATCCCTTGATGGCGGCCCACGGTATGGCAAGCTCCACGGTCCAGATCAATTTATCGCCGTTTGCGCGAACCTTGACCGCAGACTGCAGGCCGTTCAGGGTATAGGAGGTATCGACATTGATTTTATTGTCGCGGTCCCAATGAAACAGGGCATCGTAAATCACGCCTTTCGGGGAAATGGAGAGCTCCAGGTGATGTCGCGAATCCGGCAGTTTGATCACGACTTCGCAGATGTCCTCGCGGTAAAGCGGATCGTCGCGCCCGGTGAAGTTCGCCGTGATTTCGTTGTCGGAGCAGACGTAGCTCAGATACAAATAACGTTCATCCCAGAGCAGCCGCACCATGGTCAGATAATTTTCCACACACAGCTGATTGTCGATTCTGCCGTCATAGTGCCGCATATTGTAAACATTGGCGCGGTCGAGCCAGATATCCTCGAGTTCGCCGTCGATTTTGACGGGGGCGGCCGCCCGCATGGCTTCAACGAAGTCAAACGAAGCGGCGCTCAGGCACATTGAGACGGTGAGGACGGTTATCGCCAGAATGCGCCTCATGGCAAAACCCATCTCACGGATTTATCTTTGCCGGGGGCCGGGAAACGGATGGTATCCCCGGAAACCTTGACTTGTGCGGGAGTGCGGGCGGGCAACTCGACCCAACTGCCGCCTTTCAGGCCCGGCAATTTGACTTCCCAGTCGCCGCGGTCAAAGAATTTATACGGTTCGAGGAGATTTTCGATCCCGACAAATCCGTAGCTGGCAAAGGTCACCCCGCGGCGGTTTTTGATGATCAGTGCATCGGGATTATTGACGGCGACAACGGTTTTGCCGTTGAGCTTCAGTTCGCCGGCGCCCCAGAGGATGAATTTGCCGTTTTCCGTCAGGGCCGCATAACCGTTGAAACGCAGTTTTTTGATTTCCACGGTGCCGAAAGGCGAATCCAGTTTGATATCCAGCGGTTCTTTGCTGTCGGTATTGCCGACCACCAGCCCGTTCGGCCAGAAACTGTAGCGGTAACCCGCTTCGTTTTCGGCATAGCGGATCATGCATTTGGTAGCCGTTTCGGCAAAGACATCGTTGGCTTCAAATTCCTGCTGCAACACCGGAAGATAATCCCACATGCTGCGGATCGTAAAACCCTGCGTCGTGCCGTAGAGGCGGCGCACCACGCGCATGCTGTCATTGGTCAAACGGTTGTTGCCGATGATACCGAGCATGTTGAAATATTTATCGCCGTAAACCATTTCGGCGAGCGGCAGATAAGTAGCTTCTTTGTCCATGGTGAACGCCTCGCCCACGTTAAAATCGCGGGGGAAATTATCGGCGAAATCGAAGTAATTCAGAAGCTGCTCCTGACCGTCCTCGGTACCGATCATCCACGTGGTATTTTTGGCGCGCAGGGCGCCCAGTGCCTTTTTATAACCCTGGAAATTGGCGTCGCGTCCATAATATTCGTATCCGGCAAAGTCATTGAAATCCAGATAGGGCGAGATGCCGCCGATCTGGTCGACAAACGGGCCGCCGTAAATGCCGACTTTGTCAAATGTATCCCAGGTACGCTTGTTGCCCGGCACGATAAATGACGGCGAAACCATGCGCAGCCGGGAGCAGCTCCAGACCGAGAACCTTAAAAGCTCTCCATCAAATTGACGGATGGACTGCGTGATGCGGAACGTATCGGATTCTTCGTCGAAATTGACCGGATTGGTGTAGTAGGAAACCGGCGTTTTGGTGTCATTGGTGAATTTGACGAATTTCTCAAAAGCCGCATCGCCGCCGTTTCGCCCGGATACCGGAAAGAGATCCGGGTAACCGACGTCAAAGGCCCCCCACCAGCCGTCGTAACGGTAAGCCGGTTTGATGCCGTACATCGCTTCGATCGCGGGCAGGATCTGCATGGCCTGTTCAAAGCTGACCGAGAGGCGCGCGGTTTCTTTCTTATGCGCCAGTTTGACATGTTTCTTCTCGGAACCGTAGCCCTCAAAACCGGCGATCTTGATTTTGCCGTCATAAACCGCATTCTTCAAACCCGGGAATTTTTCGAGCTTCTCGGCGGCGGACATGGAGCACCATTCCTGCTGGCGCGCCCACTGCCCATATACCCGGCAGAAGTCATGATAATCAGCCTTGGCAAACGGCATCAGCACATAATCGAACGGAATGGTATAAGTCTCTTTGCCGTTCAAATAAATCCGCTCGCGCCATTGGATATTGACCGTCTTCTGCCTGGTCGGGCCGAAGTTGGCGAACTTCAGAAATCCGTAACTGTCTTCATTGTAACTGAGCAGGGCGAAATCATCGTTGTAATAACCGACGAATTGCATCCACATATGACCCGGCGCCGGATGCTCATAATAACGGCTCAGCCGGTCGCCGCGGAAAAGCCTGCCGCTGCGGTACGGCAACGCGATCCGGCTGTCGGTCCCTCCCGGCAAAGAAGTGAAACGGCCGAGCAGCAAGCCCGCCAGCGCTTCTTTGTTTTTCGGGCCGGTTATTTCATAATTGAAACGCAAACGGTCGCCTTCCGACTTCAAAACCTTGAAATTCATGACGATCGTATAAGCATTGTCCGGCGTCCGGTAGGTGCTCCGGACCGAATCGGCCGCAGCCTCGCTGCCGACCAGGGTCAGGTTGCCCGGATGATATTTTTTATTGTCAACGGAGAATTCCCAGAAATTTTTGCTGTCGAAAGCCAGTTTTTTGTCTCCGAAAATGAATTCCTCAGGAGTTCCATTCTCTGAAAAACGGACGGTGATTTTTTCCGCTTTGATGGCGTGGCCGGGTTGTTTCATATTGATTTTCAGGGTCGGCGGCGGAAAAGCGGTATTTTCCTTGCTGGCAAGAGCTTGAATCTGAGTGGATTCGGTCTGGCGAACCAGCAGCAAAGTTATGCTTTTGCCTTTATTCCGGTTAAGGGCCCGGAGCAAAGTATCCTCCTCGAAGCGGATGATGTCTCCGGGTTTGGCATTGAGCGGGAGCTCGAGCTTGCCCAGCAATTCGACGCCCTGCGGCAGAGCGGCATCGCGCTTCAGGGGAAAATCCTTGCTGGTGCCGGGTGCATTGCTGTAGCTGACCGTGTTCTCCTGCCAATCCGCCGGCTCGCTGAGCGCATAAAGATTGAACTCATATTTCCATTTGCCGCCATCTTTGCCCTGATCCGCCAGCGTAATATTGAACTCGGCATCAGTAACCGGTTCCGTGAGCCCGGACAAGTCAAACCGCATTATCGCGTGACGGGCCAGGCTGGGCGCGGAATTGACGTCGCGCTTCAGCACCATGACGGGATTTTTGCCGAAATTCTCATTTCCCTTTCCGTGGTCGAGTTGAGCGTCGGCGCCATTGCCATCACGTGTTGTGATCACCGGCCCCGCAAACCCCGCGGCCACCGCGAGAAACAAGGCAATAACGAAGCATACTTTTTTTGTCATAAGATCTCCTGAATACTTTAAGAATTAAGGTTTCCCTTTAATTTTCAATTTTCAATTATCCATTAAAAGTTAGAGGCCGGGCGGGCACCAGCGGATGCCATACATGCCCACCTCTCTGCCGGTCTGCTTCCGCACCCCCAGGTCGGCAAACAAGATATTGGCGGTATAATCATGCCGCAGGACAATCGCCTTGGGCGAACCGGGTCCGGCGGCATTCTGCATCACGCCGCGCGTTCCGTTGATATCCAGATAATAACTCTGGCGCCAGCTCTGGACCGCGGTCGCACGCTGGGAATCCGCCACCAGGACAAACGTGCTGGGGTCCTTTTCCGAATCATAGCGCGTATACAAGCCGACATTCCAATCCCGGCAGTATATTCCGTATACTTCATGCGTATGATCGTCCTGCAGCGGCTCGGTAAAGACAAAAGGCTCGGAAGCCGGACAAACAAAAATGGAGGCTTTGCCATAAACCGGAGTGCTTACATAGCCCAGTCTCCGCCCGGAATGCGCCTCAAAAGACGACAGCAGCATCCACCATTTGTTCCTTTGCGCATTCGCATCTCCGCTCGGACGAATCAGCCAGCCGTTGAAGTCCTGCCCGTACATGCCGAGCGCCGTCCCCACCTGCTTCAGGTTGGTCGTGCATTGAGTAGCTTTCGCTTTATTTCTGGCCTTATTCAAAGCCGGCAGGAGCATTGCGGCCAAAATAGCGATTATGGCGATCACAACCAGCAACTCAATAAGTGTAAAATTGTTTCTTCTTTTTCTCATCATCCTGTCCTCCTTTTATTTTATCAAAAGATTCTTTACCGTGTTTCCGATATATATTTCGGGGTCAATTTCGATATACTGAGGGGTATCCGTTTTTTCCTCGAAATATCCCTTTATGATCTGTATGGTCGCCTGGGCAATTTTGCGGCGGCAGCCGTCAACCGCGGTCATGTCGATGTCGGTGAAAAATGGCGGATTGCTGCGCCCGAATGTGATCAGGCTCAATTCATCGGGGATCGCGACCCCCCGCTCGCGCAGGGCATTCAGTGCGCCACTCATGGAGCCCTCGGAAATTACAAACAAAGCACTGATATTCAGGGGCCCCCTGTCCAGATAACGCATCACCGATTCATAGGCTTTTTCGTGGGAAGGATCACCCGATTTGATGTCGCACTCAAGGATATCCAGTTCGGCCCCGTGCGCCTGCACGGTTTTGACAAAGCCGTTCACGCGGCGGCGGACCACCGCCATATCGGGCTCACTTTTGAGCAGTCCGATCCTGCGGTGTCCGTTGATCAGCAAATGCGAAGCGGCCAGCATGCCGCCCACCGTGTTGTCGCTGTCCACACTGCGGCAGTTCTCGATCGGAATCGTACAGTTCATGAACACCACCGGAATCGGCATCCCCATTAACCAGGAAACCTGATCCGCGGTAATCGAATCGCTGTTCATCGAATAAAAGACAATCGCGTCGGCCTTGATTTTTTTCATCTTCTCAAAAGCCTCGGCATTATCTTTGTAATAGACCGTCTTGTGGCTGAACCCGTGAAGCGCCGATATTTCGCTGATATGCTGGATAAGTTCACCGGTAAACGATACGTTGTACGTCAGATTATAGTTCGGCAGCAGCGAAACAATGATCCCGGAGCGCCGCTGACGGTTGACGAAATAACCGCTGCGGGCCTTGGCATAAATACAACCGGACTCGCTCAGGCGCGCCAAAGCTTCCTTGACGGTAAACTGGCTGACCGTATACTCGTCCATGATCTGCCGTACCGACGGAAAGCGTTCCCCGTCAGGCATATTCAATGCGCGGTCCTTCAGGAACTGCACCAGCTTATCGGCGCGCCTGGTTTTTAAAGTCTGTTCTGCCATTTTTACAACTGTACCTTTTTTCGATACAGATATTATACAGCCGGGTTGTGATTTTGTCAACACTTCCGTTTGAAATTTTGTTCAGAATATTTTCATCCTGAAATTCAGGCGACAACCCCGCCGGGCGGGCGGTGAATCTGCGATTTTCAAATAATTTGATAATTTTTATTGAAGAATGTGTCAAGCGTATTATATTACCAATCAGGTATGATAATAAACGTAAATCCTTTAGGAAGGTCTGGATTATGAAAAAAAGTTTGGCTGTACTGATTCTGGTGACCGGTATGACGGGCAGTATTTTTGCTCAGCAGGCGGCAACGATTCCCGAGCCCCGCCGGGTTACGGAAACCACCGCCGGCGCGTACGATGCCAGCATGACCGGTGAATTCGACAGCAATCTCAAAAAATTCGGTTGGGGACTGCTGATGTATGTGCCGAACCGTCTTTGCGACGTGCTGGACCTTTTTACGATTCGCCTGGGTGCGGGCGGCACGGTGGGAGCCGGGTTCCAGATCACTGAATACTGCCAGCTTCAGGGGCAGTATGGCGAATTCGGTTTTCTCAGCACCGGCCATAAGCGCCAGTGGGGCGGCGGAGTTTTCAATGGCTTCACCTACGGGCTGGGCTGTTTCAAGCGCGATTTTTACGGCATCGGTGAACCGCTCGGCTGGCAAAAGGGCTTCGAACTGGCGGATTCCGCAATGAACGTGGTTTCGCTGTCGGACGACCGCTATAAATCCGGGACCCTCGATCCGTGGGCCATCGGCGCCAATTTCGCGCTGCTGTTCGACGTAGCCGTTTACGTGCACCCGGTAGCAATCGTGGACCTCGTGGCCGGTGTGTTGATGATCGACCTGGACAACGACGATTTTTGAGTTGAAGTTGACCAGAAATGCTGCGTGAAGAAAAGAGTTTCAGCGCAATCGGCGGGGGGCTGCTGCTTGCCGTCGTTTTCCTGATTATTTATTCCCCCCTGCAACTGAGTGAGCGCGAGCTTTACTGGCAGGAGGGCTACTACGCCGCGCAGGCGCTGGAAATGCCGTCCGCGCTGCCGATTGCGGTGGTTCACGGCGAAGTGGTCAACAATTCCTTTCCGCTTTATCCCTGGCTGGTTTCGCTGTTACTGAACATCCCGGGAATCCCGATGGAAACGGCGCTGCGCGGGCTGTCGGTGCTGGCGCTGGCGATCTGCACGCTGATTGTCTGGCGAGGGGCCAGGACCGCGGGCGGCGTGACCGCCGGGCTGGTGGCCGCGGCCATGATGTTCAGCAGCAATATCACCGTCGACAAAGCACCGGAGGGGTATCCGCAGACGCTGATGGTGGTCTTTCTGCTCTCCGGCTGGCTGATCTGGTTCAGCCTGGGCTTCGGCCGGGGCGACTGGAACCACGCGTGGATGATGTCGATGCTCTTCGGCGGGCTGGCTTTTTATACCGGCGGATTTCAGGCCATCATTTATTACATCGTGCCGTTCATTTTCATGCGGCGTCCGCTGAGCATCTGGCGCAAACTCAATTATTCCGGCTTCTGGCTCGGGCTCGGGATTCTGGCGTGCTTCATTCTGCTGTGGGGGATTCCCTACATTCTGCTTTCGGACAAACTGCCCATCACCTCGCTGCCGGTCATAGAGCAATTGAGCAAATACCCCAGCCACCTGCTGGAATTTCCGATTGACGTGGCGACGCGGACGCTGCCGTGGTCCATCCTGGCGTGGGCGCCCTTCTGCGTGGCGCTGTTTCCGCTGGATTCGACGCCGATTTTCAGCCGCTTCCTGCGGACGATCGTCATTTCCCTGTTGTTCGTGATCTGGCTGAACCCGCTGGCCGAGCCGCGCGACCTGATCATCCTGATGCCTGCGCTGTCGATCCTGACCGGGCTGAATTACTGGATTCTGGCGCGGCGCTACGGCGACCGGTTGATCCGGATCATGATGATTCCGGCCTGGCTGCTGATCATCCCCGCGGCCATTATCGTGCTTTTTTACTTCGTCCCCGCCGAATGGGGCCTGATGCACCTGCGCCTCGATTACGGGCTGGACTTCCGGGGGGACCTGCTCCACCGGATCATCGGCGTGACCTACGCGGCAATCATGATCCTGATCTCGTTTTATCTGGTCATCGGCGGGCGGCAGCGGCCGCTCTGGGTCTGGATACTGCTGCTGACGAGCTGTTTCTCGCTCTTTTCGTGGAGTCTGATGACCCCGTACCGGGCGCAGGAGCACCCGAAAAAGGACCTCGGACTGGAAATGCGCCAGGCGCTCAACCAGGAGGGCGTGCCGGCCGACGAAATCATCTACAAGTCGAGGATTCTCGACCTTTACAATGAATGTTACTACCTGGGCGGGAACATCCGCAAAATTTCGTCGCTCAGCGACCTGCCGGCGGGCCAGAAAACCGTTTACCTGATCAGTACCGAATTTCCGCAAATGCCCGAGCGCCGCTGGCGCAACCTCCTGCCGGAACGTATGGAATACCGCAACAAACGACTCTGTCTTTACCAGGGGATCCTGGCCGAAAATGAAAGCGAATAAACCAATTTTAAGCGGTTTGACGCCGGACGGGCTGAAAGAGTTGACCGCTGCCGCCGGTCAGGCCGCTTTCCGCGCCGGCCAGCTCGCCGAGTGGACCTACCGCCGCCAGGTCCTCGATCCCGAAGAAATGACCAATCTGCCGCGCGGCTTCAAGGATTACCTGAAAAACGAGACCATCCCGTGTTCCTCCACCGTCGAGGAGTGCGTCGGCTCCCCGGACGGCACGGAAAAACTGCTGCTGAGGCTTCACGACGGCGAATGCATCGAAATGGTGATGATTCCCTCCCCCGAGCGGATGACCTTTTGCCTGAGCACCCAGGTCGGCTGTCCGGTGCGCTGCCGGTTCTGCGCCAGCGGCGCGGACGGGCTGGTGCGGAACCTCGACACCGCCGAAATCATGGAGGAGCTTTACCTCGGCGCCCGCAAACTGGGCCGGTTGCCGGACAACATCGTTTTCATGGGCATCGGCGAGGGGCTGCTGAATTTCAAGAATCTCGCCGCCGCGCTGGAGCTCATTACCGGGCCGGACACGGTCGGCATGTCGCCGCGCCGCGTGGTGGTTTCCACCAGCGGTTACGTGCCGGGCATCCGGCAGCTGGCGGACCTGGAGAAGCCGTTCACGCTGGCGGTGTCGCTGCACGCGGTGAACGACGAGATCCGCAGCCGGATCATCCCGGACAAGCTCCGTTACCCCATCCGGGAAATTCTCGACGGCTGCACCTACTACCGCCGGAAAATCGGGCGCATGATCACCTTTGAATACACCATGCTGGCCGGGATCAACGACAGTCTCGAAGACGCCGTGGAGCTCGCGAAAATCGCCGCCGCACAGCACGCGAAAATCAACCTGATCCCGTACAATGCCGTTTCCGACGAATTCAAGCGCCCGTCGAAGAACACCATCCGCGCATTTCTCAACACGCTGGAGAAACACCGCGTCTCCGTCACGCTTCGTATGGAAAAGGGCGCGGACAGCAACGCCGCCTGCGGACAGCTCCGTCAAAAGAGTAAGAAAAAATAATTGTAATCCGGTGATATCGGGTTTATATTACCCATATCCTATAAAACAAGAGGAACAGTGAAATGAAGTACCTGCTGATGTTGATCGGCGCAGTCCTGTTTACCTGCATGTGCGGCTGCGAAAAACTGAAAATCGAAAACGAAGACGAAGTCGACAACAAGGAAAAAACCTCCTTTTTCGACGCCAAAAAACCCAAGTATGTGATCAGCTTCCACGAGATTATCAAATATCCCCGTGCCAGCGATATCGAAAAACCGATCAATACCCTTGACGGCAAAAAAGTCTATATCAACATCAACCAGTTCGTTCACTCCAGCGACATCATGGACGCCAATCTGATCAAGCTGCCGAATAACGACGATTACTTCAATATCCGTCTGCGTTTCTCCCGCTCGGGCACGATCCGCTGGCATGCCATGGCGATCCAGTTCAAGGGCCGCGAAGTCGCCATGCTGCTTGACGGCGAATACCTGACCTCGCTGATCCCCGACCCGATGGCGGACGAGGATGACGAATGGGTGATCGTCCGCGGTCCCTTCGACGCAGTAACCGCCAAGGGCATCGCCCGTTACGCCTCCAAGAATTACGCGATCTATAACCCGGACCCGAGCAGACTGTTCTGACGTGCTGAACTACCTGATCAAACGCATAGCGCTGGCTCTGCTCACCATCACGGTGATTATGACGGTGAGCTATGTGTTGTTGCGCCTTGCCCCCGGAGACCCGACCCGCAGCAGCCTGATCGGCGAAACCGGCGGCGAAAATCTCTCCTCGGACAAAGGCGTTTTCGCCCAGAACAGCGCCATGCGCGAGAAACTGCACCTGGACAAGCCCGTTTACATGGGCCTTTTTTACTGGTTCAGCGCCATCGTCACCAAAGGCGATTTCGGCGATTCCGCGGTGGTCGACGCCGGGCGGCCGGTGCTGGAAATCATCCTGGAGCGCCTGCCGGTCACGCTCACGCTGAACTTCTGGGCCATCCTGATCACCTACCTGCTGGCCATTCCGCTCGGCATGTACGCCGCGGTGTACCCGGACGGCTCCTTCGACCGGGTCACCACGCTGATCCTGTTTTTCCTCTATTCGCTGCCGGCCGTCTGGGTGGCGCTGGTGTTCCAGGCGACCTTGAGCGAAGGCGGCTGGGTCTCGTGGTTCCCGCTGAAAGGCATGTCCACGGGCCCCTACACCGGCATGACCACCTGGCAGATCATCTGCGATTCGGTCCATCACTATATCCTGCCGGTCACCTGCCTGAGTTACGCGGGTTTCGCCAGTCTTTCGCGCTATACCCGCAGCAGCATGCTGGAGGTGATCAACCAGGATTACATCCGCACCGCCCGGGCCAAGGGCGTAGCCGACCACGTGATTCTTTTCAAACACGCACTGCGCAATGCACTGATCACGCTCATCACTCTTTTCGCCGGGCTGCTGCCGGGGCTGATCGCCGGCAGCATCATCATCGAATACGTGTTCAACATCAACGGCATGGGCTCGCTCTCGCTACTCTCGCTGAACAGCCGCGACTATCCGCTGCAAATGGCGCTCTTCTGCATCGGCGGCGGCCTGACGCTGGCCGGAATCCTGCTGGCGGACATCCTTTACGTACTGGTCGACCCCCGAATCACCTTCAAATCCCGGGCTTGACACATCCCATTCGTCCTCTGCTCAACAGCATTTATCATTGCATTTATCATAAAATGAGGTTTATTTAATAAATACCCTGTTGTCATTTTCCGGGGAAACATTATAATAATTGATATGAAGCAATCGGAAATCAAGGCTGAAGGCATGAAGTCGTATCAATTTAAAAGCATGATCATTAATGATATAAAGACCGGGAAACTGTCGCCGGGCGAGGCTATCGGCTCGGCAAAGGAACTGTCTGATAAATACGGCATTCCATATATCACCATCAACCGGGTTATGGCGGAACTCGGCGAAAAAGGCTACCTGAACCGGATCAAAGGCAAAGGGACATTCGTCTCGCCGGATTTGACTCCGGCAGTGCCCAAGCGCCGCTTCGGGCTTTGCTTCGACGACGATCTGTACCGCAAAGATACTGCCAACGGCTTCTCCGCATTCGGCATCTTCGCCTTTCACGCCAGAAGCGTTTTGAAGGAAAAAGGTTACGATATTTTCGATTTCACGGTCAATGAACTCCTCGATCCGCAGTTCGAGCGGAAATACCAGATCGACGCCCTGCTGGCTTCCTCCAATATTCCGAAGGCTGCCATTCCCCTGCTGGCCGGGAAAAAACTGCCGGTGGCCGTGGTTCAGCATTCATCATTTTTTGAATACCCGTTTCATCAGGTAATACCGGATATTCTGGGCGGGTTCCTTGAAATCACCCGGTTGCTGCGCGAAGGCAATTGCGGGACGATTCACGTTCTCTACACGGACAACTATACCTCATGCTCCCGCGTGGAAGTATTCCGCCAGGCGGCCAAATGGGAAGGGATTCCGGATGATGCGATCAAAATGTTCTGCAACCCATTCGGACACGGGGATTTCGGTCAACTGACCGGTTACCGGATGGCGCGTCAGCTGTTGAAAAATTTCGAGCCGGGCAGCGTTATTTTTTCGCCCAGCGATTTTCTTTCGTTCGGCATCGTCAATGCCTTTTTCGAGGAAGAAATGATCGCCGGCGAGGATTTTCACCTGATCAGTTTCGACAATCTCGAAGACGAATCGCTGCTGCCGTTCGGCCGTCCGCTGCTGACCTCGCTGGACTTCCCGAAGCGCGAAATCATCGAGCGCGCAATCCAGTTGCTTGAAGAGAAAATCGACCGCCCGAGCCCGGAGCTCGTCACCATCCGGGTTCCCGCCGAATTAGTTATACGCGAAACGTTCAAACCAATGATCAAACAGGAGGTTATCTCATGAATAAAGAGCCAAAGAAATTCACACTTATCGAGTTATTGGTTGTGATCGCAATTATCGCGATTTTGGCCGTCATGCTGCTGCCCGCGCTGAACAAGGCCCGCGAAAAGGCCCACGCCAGCAACTGCGTTTCGAAACTGAAGCAAATCGGCACGGGCATGGTATTGTACCTGGAAGACAACGGCGGGTTCTACCCGGAAGAAAGTGGCGTAAATTCGACCTGGTCCACAACTTATACGGAGACATGGATCACGTTATTTGCTTCGTACCTGCATTATTCAACTACGCCGTGGAACCAGAAGATTCCGTTCCTGCTCTGCGCCTCGGCGAAAATCAATTACCAGTACAACTGGGAAAGCAGCTACGGCATGAACACCATGCTGGTGGGAAAGAAAAACGGCAAATCCAAAAATCCGTCGAGGCTGTTACTTTTCGCCGACCACAGCCAGCGGCTGATCTTTAACAACGATGTGGCTTTCCGTGATCCGTATTTCTCCGTGGAAACGTACCGCCACAGCCAGATGACCAATACGCTGCGCGGCGATCTGCATACGGAAACAGCCAAGCGCGGAGAGATCATCGGCTCCATCTATACCCGCTATACGTTGCATCCGGTGTGGGACCCGGAATTCTAATCACATATTGAGGCTAAACCATGCGTATCTTACTGATCCTGATTCTCACGTTGCCGGTCCTGCTGAGCGGGGCCGACATGGCCAAACTCTCCGATGCCAAATTTCTGCAGAACTGGAAGGTCCGCCACGGCGCGGCACTGGAACTGGCCAACTGGCCCGACGGCAACCCCGGCTTCTGCGGCAAACTGACCCTGGGCAAGTTCCAGCCGGGCGGCGAACAGTGGCCGGCCATCGACCTGCCGGCAGCTCACCTCGGACAAACCGATTGGAGCTTTCTGAAGGAGCTGCAGGTCACGATTTATACGGAAAAAAGCGGCTTCATCCGCTTGTCCGTGAGCGGAGCGGACGCCGAAGGCAAGGCGAAGAGCGTCAGTTACAATATTGCCCTGGAAGCCGGGCGCAATGCCATTGTCATAGGGCGCGAGGCGTTTGCGGATATTCCATTGAACAACATTACTACCCTGAACTATTTCATGACCCGTCCGGAGTCCGAAAAGGTTTTCTACATCGGCGACATGACGGCTGAGTTCGAAAATCCGCAGGAATATCTGCAGCGTTTCTACCGGCAGGCCGAAGAAATTCGACAAGCTGATTTTTCCGGTTTGAACACGATCATGAAAACTCAGGCTCAAGAAAATATCAACCGCTTGAATGAACTGGAACAAAAACTCAAAAGCAGCAAAACGTCGGTACTGGACAGCGTCAAGTCCGGGCTGCAAATGATCCATATTCTTCAGGAATACCGCCAATTGTCCGCATTCATGGCCCTGAAGCACGGCGACGCGCTGGCGGCGGGCTGGGTTCCCCCCACCGAAAAGGTATTCCGCAACGAACAGATTTTCGCCGATGAACCGGTCGGAACCGGAAAACTGGCCGCCGCCGGCAATGAGCGCGAGGGCATTCAACTGGTCGTTTATCCGCTGAAAGAGTTGAAAAATGTCCGTGTCGAAACTGCCGCCATTCCGGGTTTGTCCGGAGCGGCCGTTTCGATTCACCCGGTGGGCTATGTCTGGTGCGAAAAACCGTCGTATCCGGTCGGGCGCTCGGGCTGGATGCCGGACCCGATTTGCGAATACGCCGCCTCGATGGATCTGGAAGCCGGTAAATACCAGTCCTACTATCTGGACATCAAGCTGCCGCCGAATGCGCCGAAAGGCGTGTACAAAGGCGAAGTACGGTTGAATGCCGACGGAATCGATGCCGTTACATTGCCGTTCGAGCTCCGGGTATTCGGCTTTTCGCTGCCGGACGGGACACCGTATCCGCTGGCCACGTCCAAGGGGGCGGTCAGCCTCGGCAAACATTATCCTCCCACCGCGGAAGGGAGGGTTGAATACCGGAAGAAATGTTTCCAACTGCTGCTGGATTACCGGATCAGCCCCGACGATATTTACCGCTGGCACCCGGCGGAAGTGGCCGAAGCCCGCGAAATCCTGAAAAATCAGGGCACCATGTTCAATATCATCTACGTGCAACCGGGCAAAGACGAATCCGGCAAGTACCCGGAACCCCATCGCAGCCGCATCCTGAAATCGCTGGAACGGGTCGTCCCTCAATATGCCGAAGCCGGGATTCTGGACCGCGCCTATATTTACGGGTTCGACGAAGCCGGGCCGGCGATGTTCGAAGCCATGCGCGACATCTTCGGGGCGATCAAGGAGAAATACCCGGATATCCCGATCATGACCACCGCTTATGACAATTCCTTCGGCATCGATTCGGAGCTGGACCGCTATGTCGATATCTGGGTGCCGCTGTCGGACAAACTCCCCCTGACGCTGGACGCGGCCGCCCGGGCCCGGGAGCGCGGACGGCAAATCTGGTGGTACGTCTGTATCGCGCCGCTGGCTCCTTATGCCAATTTGATGATCGAATATCCCGCCATCGACGGCCGCCTGCTGATGGGGATGATGAGCCTGCAGCAACGTCCGCAAGGTTTCCTCTATTACTGCGTGTCGATGTGGCGCGACTACCACAAAAACGATCAGGGCAAATGGGAAGCTTCCATGCGCAAAAAATACATGAATGGCGCCCCCCTGACTGACTGGCCCGGCTATTCCTGGCAAAACAGCAACGGCGACGGCAACTGGACCTATCCGGCGGCTGACGGCCCGATCCCGTCGCTCCGCTTGAAAAACATCAACGACGGGCTGGAAGATTACTTTTACTGGGATATGCTGAGCAAGGCGGCGGCATCGTCGACCGCCATGCCGTCCGATTGGCTCAAACGCGCGGAGAAGGCGCTGCGGGCCCCGGACCGGATCGTCAAGTCCCTGACGGAATACCAGCGCGACTTCAACCTTCTCCAGCGGGAACGCCTGGAAGCGGCCGAACTGCTGGAGAAGTTTTATGAATTGAAATAAGGCAGCATGGACCTTATGGACAGATAAATCAAGCTCAAAAGCTGTCCATTTTGTCCATGAGGTCCATTCCGTCCATGAGGTCCATAAAAAAATAGACTCCTGAACTTGATTTTTCGCGCGTGCGAGGTTATCTTAACCTCATCAACGTTTAGGATATTTATGAATTTACTGTTTATCGGCGATGTGGTCGGGCGCGGCGGACGTAGAGCCGTCGTCAAAATGATCCCGGACCTGCGCCGCGAATTCAACTGCAGTTTCACCATCGTCAACGCGGAAAACATCGCTGCCGGTTCCGGCATGAATGCCAAATGTCTCCGCGAACTCGGCGACGGTGTCGACGTCATCACCAGCGGCGACCACGTCTGGGACCAGAAAGAGTTTGAACTCGAAATCAACGGCATCCCCAATGTCCTCCGTCCGGCGAACCTGCAAAAGACCCAGCCGGGGCGCGGATGGAAGGTGTTTCGCAATCCTGCCGGCGGCGACATCGCCGTCATTAATCTGATGGGCAAGGTGTTCATGAAGGACAGTGCGTATTGCCCGTTTGAGACCGTGGATGAAATCCTGGGGCAGCTGTTGCCGACCGTCAAGACCGTGATCGTGGATTTCCACGCCGAGGCCACCAGCGAAAAGGCCGCTATGGCGCATTTTCTCGACGGCCGGGTCACGGCGGTGCTCGGCACCCACACCCATGTGCAGACCAACGATGCCAAAATCCTGTCCGGCGGCACCGCGTTCATTTCCGACGTCGGCATGGTCGGCTCGGAATATTCGATCCTCGGGCGCACTGTGGAATCGGTGGTGGACAAGTTCCGTTCGGGCATGCCGCGGCGGCTGCCGGTGGCGGAAACCCCGGTCCGGCTCGATGCCGTCATCATCAGTTACAATGTTGCCGATGGCCGTGCCACGGCAATCAAAAATATATCCCGGATCTATGAACCGGACGAGTTTGGAGGAATTTAACCATGAGTGAAAAAAAGTTGCCGAAAATCAATTTCAAACGGGTCGACGCCCTGATCAATCTGGCGCTGGATGAAGACCTCGGCCGTACCGGAGATGCCACCACCAATTCTGTAATCAGCGAGCATACCGAAGCCAAAGCGCAATTTATCTGCAAGGAAGACTGCGTCTGCGCCGGGCTGCCGGTGGCGGAGCGCGTATTCCAGACCATTGACCCGGGCTCCCGCTGGGAGTCGCTGGTAAATGAAGGCGATTTCTGCCCGAAGGGCACGGTCATGGCCCGGGCCGAGGGGCACGCCCGCTGGCTGCTGACCGGTGAGCGTACCGCGTTGAATTTCCTGCAGCACCTGTGCGGCATTGCCACCATTTCGAGCAAATACGCTGCCGCCGCGGCCGGCACCAAATGCAAGATCCTCGACACCCGCAAAACCATCCCCGGCTGGCGCAATCTGGAAAAATACGCCGTGGCCGCCGGCGGCGCCACCAATCACCGCATCGGGCTGTATGACATGATCCTGATCAAGGACAATCACCGCGAGCTCGCCGGACTGGAAGGCGAAAACGGCATCGCGCTGGCCGTGGAACGCGCCCGCGCCAAGTTTCCGAACCTGAAAATCGAGGTCGAGGCCGACACCCTCGACGAAGTCGCCCGCGCCTGCGACTGCAATGTCGACTGGGTCATGCTCGACAATATGACCAACGAACAGATGGCCGAAGCGGTGAAAATCAACGCCGGACGCGCCAAACTCGAAGCCAGCGGCGGCATCACACTGGAGCGCATTCCCTCTATCGCCAAGCTCGGCGTGGACTTCATTTCCGTAGGCGCGCTGACGCACTCGGTCAAGGCGGCCGATATCTCCATGGACATCATCGTGACGGGAGGAAGCGGCAAATGATCGCACGGTTAAAAGGAATTCTGCTGGAACCGACTTTCGACGAGGTCATCGTCGACGTGAACGGCGTCGGCTACCAGGTGTTTATCCCGGTCAGCACGTTCGACGCGCTGCCGCAGGCGGGCGGCGAAGTCACGCTGCTGATCAATACCCAGGTGCGCGAGGACGCGATTTCGCTGTACGGATTCGCCACCGCCGCCGAGAAAAATCTCTTTGAACAGCTGCTGACGGTGAACGGCGTGGGCTCCAAGCTGGCGCTCTCCATCCTCAGCGGCATGCCGCCGGCGTCGTTCTGCGCGGCGATCATGAGCGGCGACGTCAACTCGATGAAGATGATCCCCGGCGTCGGCAAAAAAACCGCCGAACGGCTGATTCTGGAAATGCGCGACAAGATCGACAAACTCGCCATCGCCGCCGGACCGGTCGCCACGCCGGACGTCCCCGCCGGAATCAAGGACACCGTCAACGATACCATCCGGGCGCTGGAAGGCCTCGGCTTCAAACGCGACCGCATCACCAAGGCCATCAACGAGTTGACCTCCACGCTGCCGGAAGCGGAATGCACGCTGGAGAACCTGATCCGCAATGCCCTGCGGCTGCTGAACAGCTAATTTTAACTCCAGGGGTTTATGGTGAAAATTCAGGAAATCCGCAACTTTGGCCCTATCGCCGTTTTTGTGGCGGTATTCCTGAAAATGCCGCTGGCTTCGGTGTATTGCTTCGCGCAGGTTCCACATCATTCGACGCTGGAAATCTTTTCGGACGGAGCCATCGCCGCGCTGGCGTTATTTCTGATTTTCCTGAAAACCGAAATCAATTACCGCAAAATGCTCCCGCTGCTGACCGCCGCCGCGGTAATGACGGCTGCGGTGATCCTGCAAACCTTCAAGCTCTCCTTTTTCCGGATCGACTATGTGCTGGGGGCGCTGTTGCCGCCGGTGCTGATCGTGTTTGCCTGGCTCTACGGCGCGGAATGCCGCAAATATATTTTCCCGGCGCTGGCCGTATGCTGGTTCCTGAACCTGGTGCTGATACTCCGCATAGCGACGCACCCCATGATCGTGAATGGACGCAGCCGCGTAGTGCACGGCCTGGCCGGCAACTGGAACTGGAGCTATATCCTGCTGCTCGCCTCCACCGCCGCCGCCCTTTACCTGATTTACCACCACATCCGCAAACCTGCGCTGAAAATCGCGGCGGGTTTGCTTCTGCTGCTTGGCACAGTCTGTCAATTCCATATGCTGTTCAGTTTTTCGCGCGGTTCGATTCTGGCGCTGACCGTGGCGGCGGGGGTGTTCCTGCTGATATGGTTATACAGGTTCCAGCCGAAAGCGATCAAAATTTTACTTTGTCTGATACCGCTTGCCGCCATTGCCGGCGGCGTTTTCGTATACCTGAACTTCAATTCGCCGTTATTTGATTTCGTTCGCAACGATGCCAGATATCACCTGATTCCGGGTGGGCTGCGGATTGCCGCTCAGAATTCGCTGGTGGGAATTTCGCCCGAACTTTATGAAAGTTACGCGCTGAAGGCATTCGACCCCGCCTACTTCCTGTCGCGCTTCGTCTCCGAGCGCTCGCCGCACCCGCACAATGAACTGCTGTTCATCGCCGTCGCCTACGGGCTGCCGGCTTTTCTGGCGTGGCTGTATCTGATTTTCTGGCCGGTTCCGGCGTTCGTCGCCCGGCTGACCGCGCCGGGGTTGTGGCGCGAAAAGATCCTGTTCTTCTGCTTCCTGATCATGCTGGTTTCGGGCATGGTGGATGTGACGCTGGCGAATTGGCCGTGCAAGTACTTTTTTCTGCTCATCGCCGGAATTTTCTGGTACGAGACGGAGCCGCCGGAACCCACGGAAACGGCCCCTTTCCGGAACGGTTTCCAAATCATGGCCGCGCTCTCTTTCTGTGCCATGGTGTACCTGGCGGTGCTGGCCGGATACTCCAGCTGGCTCTATCGACAGGCCGAGATCCATTACGACCGTGGAGATGGCCCCGGGGCCCTGCGGCTGCTGTCGAAGTCGGTCGATATCAAGCCGGAGCCGCTGCCGCTCTACCGCGCCGGGCTGATCTCGTTGTTCGACGCCAGGAACCCGGATCAGGCCCTGCAGTATTTCCAGCGTATTCCCGGGCAGACCGGACGGAAAAACTATATGGGCATGTATGGCATGCTGGCGCGTATTTACAGTGTCAAAGGGCAAACCGACAAGGCCCTTGAATATTTCCAGAAGGAACTCGAAATCTATCCCTACAGCATTCTCAACTGGGATTTTTACAGTCAGGTACTGGACGCGACCGGACAAACCGCCAAAGCCGAAGAAGCCCGTAAGGAACGCGACAAATCGATGGAACTGAAGAACCTCAAACCGCAACACATGCGTTTCCTGCGGCAAAATCAGCTGTACGATCTGAAAGCACAGCTTCTTCTGAGCGATATCAAAGACGGAATAATACATGAATAACTACCTGGAACATCTGAATTACGGATTCATGGCCCTGCCGGCGGCGCTCCTGATCGTGACGGCGTCGCTGGGGCTGGGGCTCGCCGTCATGCGTTATGTGTTCAGAACTCAACCGGTAAACCATCTGGCTCACGGGCTGGTTTCATTTGTCCTGGGACTGGACCTGATCGCGTTGATCGTGCTCGGCATGGGCAGCCTCGGTTTGCTCAATCCCGTGACCGTATGGGGTATTTTGCTGGTCCCGAGCGTCGCGGTGGTGCTCGGTGGCGGTGTCTTGCGGGCATTGCGGGATTTCGCCCGGGACAATGTCCCGTTTACGGTGTTGCTGACACTGGGATTTCTGCTGATTCTGGGCTCGGCGCTGTGCTATCCGTATTCCTGGGACGAGAACTCCTATCAGGTGGCGGTACCGTACCGCTGGATCAATACCGGCACGCTGGCGGTGTTCATGGACAATCCGTATTCGGCCTTTCCGTCGCTGCCGCAGTTCATCACGCGCCTGGGGCTCGAGGCCGGAGGCATCCTGATGAGCCGGATTATCTGCTGTATCCTGTACGGGGTGTTTTTCCTGTCGCTGTACTGTATTCTGACGAATTTTTCGAGCAAGCTGAATGCGCTGATCATCGTCGCGGCGCTGTTCCTCTCGCCGGTATTCATGATCATGATGCGCGAAACCTATGCGGAGCCGCATATGCTGGTCAACCTGACGGCGATATTCCTGCTGCCTGCCGCCATTCAACTTCCCAGGTTGACGAAACTCTGGGTTCTGAGCGGTATTTTCTGCGGCGCGGCCATGGCGGTCAAGCTCACCGGGGCCGGGCTGGTGCCGCCGGTACTGATCATGCTCTATGCCATGAATCCGGAGCTCCGCCGCGAACCCCGGAAGCTGCTGCTTCTCGCCTGCGGGTTCGGGCTGGCGGCATTTCTTTTCATGCTGCCGTTTTACCTGCGGACGTTTGTCTATACCGGCAATCCGTTTTATCCGTTTTTCACCTCGCTTTTCGGCATGTCGCAGGCGGATCAACTGGTCGATCAGTTCCATCATGCCATGGGCGACCGCTATTTCGGGCTGAAGACGTTCAGTTCGTTTTTCACCGGCCCGGTGCTGGCGTCTGTGTATGACCTGTATGCACTGGACCAGAACGCTCTTTTTGACGGTATCCCGCTCGGCTGGTCCTTCCTGCTGCTGACCGTGGCCGGCGCGGCCGGTTGTTACATCAATTACCGCCGCGGCTGGCAGGACCGCATGCTGCCGGCATTGTTGTGCATGCTGGCGGTATTTTATGTGTTCTGGTATTTCACCTCGCAGCAGACGCGGTTTTTCCTGCCGGGCTATCTCTTCGCAGCACTGCTGGCCGGCAGGCTCCTGCCCAAGCTGCCGCCCAAAATCGCCAATTTCCTGCTCGGCGTCCTGCTGTTTGCGACTCTATACAACACACACTGGGTCAATGTCCGGCACTTCAAAACCTCCTGGCAGATCGCCTGTGCGCCGCGCAACACGGAATTTTTCCTCACGCGGACCTTTAACGATCCCGGCTACATCGAGGCCCTGGCATTTCTGGAGGAGCAAACCCCGCCGGACGCCAGCGTCATGCTGATCCTGGAGCGTCGAGGCCTGTATGTACCGCGACGCTATGAAATCGCCGCGCCTTATTTCCAGAGCAAATACCTGACCCCGGTCCCGGCCACTGCCGCCGGGGTTTACGAAACCATCCGCCGGAGCGGCGCCGGTTACGTCCTGGTAGGCGCGACCAGCGCGAACCTCGACCATATCGACGATTTCGACGAGGAAACGAAACAGCTGTCCAACCTGATTTCCGAGCTCGAAAAACAGCAGTTGCTGCACCTCGAATTTCAGATGGGGTATTTCTGGGTGTTTAAGGTCAAAACTACTGCGGATAAACCCTGAAAAGGTAAAGTTTCTTGTCTTCCGGTTTCTTGTCGGTTTCCCACGAACGGATGTAGTGCAATTCAAGCTCGCCGCGCCCGGTTCTTTCCCCCCGGACCACGATTTTCCGCTGGCCCGGCACGCCGACTCGTCCGTCTTTCACCACCGGCGGTATGAACTCATTTTCCACAACGCTGATGACCCGCAGGTCCAGCAGGTAAATCCGCCACTGGTAACCCGTGGTCGGGTTCTCCTCCAGCATAATGGTATACGTGTCCCCCGGTTTCAAAACGATTTCCTCGCCCTTCTCTCCGCTCGTGCAACCCAGCAATAACAGCAGGCACAATCCCGACAAAGCCAATCTGATCATAATCATGTTCCTCCGTTTGATTTTTTATAATTTAATATGCTTTGCGGAAAAATAAACCGCCAATTTGAGAAATCTTTGTCCTTGCCACATATTGACAATCACTTTTGAGCTGGTACATTATTTAAATATTGAAAATGGAAAATTGAAAATAGAAAATTATGGAGCTCAAAAAATGGCTGCTTTTCAACCCACTTTCGGCAATTCGATCCAGGATTATTTCATCGGCAGGTTCAGGGAAGTTTACGAAGAACGCCGTCAGCGCCTGGAAGAACTGAAAACCCGCGAAGACGCCCTCGCCTACATCGCCTCCGTCCGCGCCAAAATCAAAAGCGCCTTCTGTCTGCCGCAGGAAAAAACGCCGCTGAACACCGTCTGCACCGGCACCGTGCAATACGAAGGTTTCCGGATGGAAAAGACCATTTTTTACAGCCGCCCCGATTTCCCCGTCACCGCCAACCTCTACATCCCGGACAACCTCGACAAACCCGCCCCCGGCGTGGTTTTCCTGTGCGGCCACTCGCAGAACGGCAAGGCCGCGCCGTATTACCAGACCGGCTGCCGCGGCCTCGCCATGCAGGGGTATATCGTGCTGGCGCTCGACCCCGCCGGACAGGGCGAGCGTTACCAGTTCCTGAATGAGCCCAACACCAACTCCATCAGCGGCTTCTGTACCCGCGAACACAATATGATCGGCAAACAGCTGCTGCTGAGCGGCGATTTTTTCGGGGCCTGGCGCGCCTGGGACGCCATCCGCGGCATCGATCTGCTGCTCGGGCGTGATGACATCGACCCCGCCCACATCGGCCTGACCGGCTGCTCCGGCGGCGGCACCATGACCACCTTTGTGAACGCCATCGACGGGCGCTTGACCATGGCGGCCGCCAGCTGCTACGTCACCACCTGGCGGCGCAACATCGAAAACGAAATCCCGGCCGACATCGAGCAGATGCCCCCCGCAATTTCCGCCATGGGCTGCGAAATGGGCGACTTCATCCTCGCGCAGGCTCCGCGCCCGTTCATGATCATGGCCCAGCGCAACGACTTTTTCGACGCCCGCGGCGCGGAAGAAACCTACGAGGAAGTCAAGCGTATTTACGACCTCCTCGGCGCCGGCGACAAAATCAAAATCGGCGTTGGCCCCCTGGGTCACGGATTCGCCATCTACCACCGCGAATACATGTATGAATTTTTCAACACCATGTCCGGGCGCGGCGGCGCCTGGAAGGAACCGGAAATCGAGCCCGCCCCCGACAAGGAAATCCAGTGCCTGCCGGTCGGCCAGGTCGAATACCTCACCGGACGCAAGATGATCCGCGACTTCGCCCGCGAACAGGCCGACGCCTGTGCCGCTGCCCGTCCGAAGCGCTCCCCTGCCGAACTGAAAAAACTGCTGGCGGACCGCCTGCAGACCGGCGAAACCAAAGTGCCGTATTATCGTGTCCTCCGGATACAGGCAACCAACGCAGGCACGCCGCAACAGAAATTTTTCTCACGCTTCGCTCTCGAAGTCGAACCGAAGATTCCCGCCGTTCTCAAGCTGATGTCCACCGCCGACTATTACCACCTGCCGAAAGGCGAAAAGGCCTTTCTCTATATCCCGCACCTGGACAGCGTCGACGAGCTCACGAATATGAGTTTCGATGAGAACGCCACGGTATTCGGGCTGGACGTCCGTGGCGTCGGCGAAACCACGCCGCTCGGCTGCGACCAGTGGGACCGTTATTTCTTCGCTCCGTACACCCACGATTACCACTATGCGTCGTGTCACCTGATGCTCGGCGAATCGTATCTGGGGGCCAAGGTCCGTGACATCCTCGGCGCCATCGCGCTGCTCAAAGATCGCGGCTACGGCGAAATTCATATTGCGGGTCGTGGACAGGGCGCGATTCCGGCGGCACTGGCCGCCGCGATATCCGGCGCAGCCAAAGCGGTGACGCTGTACAACGCCCCCGAATCCTGGGACTCGATGCTGCGCGACGCCATCACGCTGTGGCCGCAGTCCTGCATGCTCCACGGCGTGCTGAAAGACTTCGACCTGCCGGACGTCTACGCAATCCTGCCGGACCTGAAAATGATCGAGCTCTGGAACAACATGTTCCAGCAGAAACCGTTATCCTGCTGACACACCAGTCAGACCTTCCGGGCCAGGATTACCAGGTGGTGCTCGCCCGGCTGGTCGTGGTCGCAGCGGATGATTTCAAATCCGCTCTCCTGCAGGATACGGCGGCTTTCCTGTTCGTCCAGCGCGGCGTAGGTGAAGCGGATGCCCTGCATTTCGCCCTCGATCGTGCCGTCGCAATCGCCGCAGCTGTAGAGCAGAATACCGCCAGGGCGGAGCAGCGCCGCAAACTTCCTCAGTACCGGTTCAAGCTCCGCGTAGGGCAGGTGAAACAGCGAATCCCAGCAGACCACGCCGTCGAACGGTTCCACCGGTTCAAACGTGACGGCATCGGCGCAAATCCACTCGCACCGCGGGCAGCGGCTCCGCGCAATATCGAGCAGTTTCGCGGAAACATCCACCCCGGTCACGGCGAAACCGCTCTCCTGCAGCACGCCGCTCCAGCGCCCGGCTCCGCAGCCCAGGTCGAGCACGCGCCCGTCCGGTTTCATATGGTCAATGAACAAATTCAGATAGCTCCGTCCGTGCTCGACCGACGGGGCATCGGCGAACCACTCGGCGATTTTATCGTAAGCGGCACCGATACTGCCCGGCGGCATCGCCGTTTCCTCCGGAATAAATTGTAATTCTCTCATTATTTCACGCTCAAGTTTGGTTTATTCTGCTAAGGTAACACCGGAAAGGCAAAATTCAATCGTTGAATTCGCCGCAGAACAATGCTATATTGCAGTATGACTTGCGAGAAGAAAGGGAAAAAATGATAGAGAAAGAACCCTATATCAAAGTAACGAAAAACGGCCCCTATCTGGTTTTCGGTATCACAAAACTTGAACAGAAATTGATCCTCGCCGATGACGACGGATTTTCGATCGGTTACGGCGATGGGCGCACGTTTGAAATCAAGCCGGACAAGCCGCTGGCGCTGTGCCGCTGCGGCCGCTCGAAAAATGCGCCGTTCTGCGACGCCGAGCATGTCAAGCCCGAGCGTTTCGAGGGCTGCGAAACCGCCGGTTTCGCCTGTTTCGCCGACGAAGCCATGGTCATCGAGGGCCCCGACGTCACGCTGCTGGACCACCGGAAACTATGCGCCCTGGCGCGGTTTTGCGACGCCGAGGGCGAAATCTGGAGCCTGGTCGAAACCGGCGGCGGAGAAGCCACCCGGCAGGCGATCTGCGAGGCCGATCTCTGCCCCTCCGGCCGGCTGGTTATCCTCGACAAAGAAGGAAGGACGCTGGAGAGCAAACTGCCCCCCGGCGTCAGCCTGCTCGAAGATGTCGCGCTGGAAATCAGCGGCCCGATCTGGGTGACCGGCGGAATCCGCGTCGAATGCGAAGGCGGCCAGTGTTACGAGGTGCGCATGAAGCAGACGCTGTGCCGCTGCGGCCGCTCGGGCAACAAACCCTTCTGCGACGGCGCCCACGCGTCCGAACCCGGCTGGTGCGCGCATTATCCGGCGGCGGATTAACGCTTTTTCGGCTTCTCGTCCTCGCAGAAACCCGAGATACCAAGCTGCCTGACATTAGTGATCATAAAACAACAGGAGATACATTCATGGTCCGTTATAAAAAAGGAACGGAAGCATTTTTTAATATCGTTATGGAAGGGCTGAAAGGCGAGGTGGACGGCGAATCGTTCTGGGATGCTGTCGCGGAGGACGCGGTTTTCGATTTTCAGTATCACTTCCCCGGATTCACCACCAGATTCGAGGGTCGCGACGCATATATGAATTGGTTTGAGAGTTACCCGAATGAGCTTCATTCCGCCGATAATCTCAGGGTTTACAAGGCAGAAGGCGGCATTGTTGTATTGGAATATGAAGTGCATGGAATCATACCCGGTACCGGCAAAGCATATGACAACCGGTTCTGTTCGATTATCACAGTCAAAGACCGGAAAATCGTTTATTGGCGCGACTACATGGACTCGCTGGCGGCAATGCTGGCAAATTCATGAAGTCACTAAAACAAGGAGCGCAAACCATGAGCAAAAAAATCGTCATCCTCAACGGAAGCCCGCGGGCAAAAGGCAACACCGCCGCCATGATCCGTGAATTCGTCAAGGGCGCGGAAGAAGCCGGAAACAGTATCACGGAATTCAATCTGCAGCAGATGAATATCCGCCCCTGCATCGGCTGCCTGGCCGGCGGCAAAAATCCGAATTCACCGTGCACCCAGAAGGATGATATGGACCCGGTTTACGCCGCCTACCGCGAGGCCGATGTGGTGGTGCTGGCTTCGCCGCTGTATTACTGGAGTTTCAGCGGCCAGCTGAAGATCGCGATCGACCGGCTCTTTGCCGTCACCGAGGCGAATAACTGGCAGAGTCCGCAGAAGGCATGCGCCATGCTGATTGCCGCCGGAGACGAAAGCGCGGAGAATTTTGCACCGATGGTCTCTTATTATGAAACCATGACTCAATTTCTCAACTGGCGCGATCTCGGCCAGGTCCTGATCGGCGGGGCACTGCATCTCGGCGATATCGAGAACAACCCCAGACTCGCGGAAGCTTACAAACTCGGCAAATCCATCGCATGAAAATCCTGACCATCATAACCACACTCTCCTTCGACCAGAAAGATTCCGGGGAATAGTCAATACTGCAGGTGTTCGTTTTCGATCATTTTGCGGTAGGCGCGCGGCGACATGCCGGTGCGGCGCTTGAAGAGCCGCGAAAATGCCGCCGTGCTTTCCGCGCCCTGCTGCATGGCGATTTCTTCGAGCGAATAATCGGTATTGCGCAGCAGATTGATCGCGCGGACAATGCGTCGGTTGTTGCAGTACTGAATCAGCGGAATGCCCATTTTTTCGGCAAACATATTGGAGAGATAAGTCGGGTTCAGATGCACCTCCCGCGCCAGCTCTTTCAGGCTCAGCGCTCCGGATAAGTGAGCTTCCACGTAATGCAGGATTTTCAGGAAACGCTCGTTCACGCCCGGGTTGTGCGCGGCCGCGCTGATCAAACTCTCGTAAAACGGAACCAGCAGCAACGTCAGCGCCGCGTTGCACTCCAGCTCGCGAATCGGCGGAACCGGGGCCTTGCGGTAATTGGGGTGAAGCCGGTAGGAGCGGACCAGGAGCTGAAAAAGCCCGGTGACCCGGCCGGGGTCCGCCACCAGAATCTCGTTGTCCGCATTGCCGAGGGTGAAAATATCGAGCTCGGAATCCAGCAGAAAAGCATTGAAATGCGTCCAGTATTTGACCAGCCGCTTCGGGCAGTGCACTTCGGTGGAAACAAACGGCGGAATCAGATACATGAACCCCGGCCGCAGGTGCAGCTCCTTGTTGTTGAACAGCACATACCCCTCGCCCTCAAGCGGAAAGTAAAGCCGCCCGTACGGGATCATCGAGAGCCGGTTCTGGAAACGCGACGTCCGCCAGCCCTCATCCAGTTCCAGGAATTGCGCCACATTCACCGCCAACCGGGCATTTTTCACCATGTCAATCATAAAATCTGTATTTTATGCCTTTTTTACTTTAATTTTACTATATTTTTCTAACTTTTTGCCATGTTTTAGCGTTGAACTACATTATAATATATAGTATCGGATACGAAATTCCAAACATGAGGTACATATGAAAACAAAAAATTTCACACTCATTGAACTCCTGGTCGTGATCGCCATCATCGCAATCCTGGCAGCGATGCTGCTCCCGGCCCTGAATTCCGCCCGCGAAAAGGCCCGAAGCGCAAATTGTTCGGCCAACCTCAAACAAATCGGCACGTTTTACGGTTTTTACACGCAGGATTACGATGACGTGCTGCCGGTAACCGTCAATACCTACTCCGGCATGACCACTGCTCACGGCTGGCAGGTCGCTTTCCCGACCTTGTACATGGGGCTGCACCCGATCAATGACAAGCCGCCGAAGCTGTTTTCCTGCCCCTCGGACCCGCGTCCCGCTCCGGACTGCGAAATCAGGGCGTACAACAGCGGTGCGCAGGTCACTTACCTGCCGAACCAGGAAGCCGGATTCTTCTACTCCACCACCACCGATTACTGGTACCGGATCCGCAAGGTCACCCGTTTGAAACACCCGAGCGCGTTCTGCGTGCTGGCCGAGCGCCGGATCAACTCGATAACCGACTATGCGGCACAGATATATTTCAACTGGAACAATGAATCCACCAACCGCAATCTCGGCTTGAAAAATCATTCCGGCCGGTCGGCCAATTTCCTGCATACGGACGGCCATGTCACAACCATGCTCATCCCCGAAGCCCTGCGCAGCGATGTGACCGCGAACCCGGATTTCAAGTGGATTTTTTACCCGAAAGGTGCTCATGACGCCGGCCCGGTAACCGATTAATAAAGGATAAGGATTTAGTAATGAAAAAGATTTTGACCGTTTTATTCGCTGCCGCATTATTGGGCCCGATTCAAGCCCTGGAACTGATCAAGGAGGGCAAACTGCAGTTGGATGGCATTGTCCTGGCGGCGAATGCGACGTCTTCGGAACAACAGGCCGCCAAAGAGTTGGTCCACCACCTGAAAAAATCCACCGGCACTGAAGTTCCGCTGATCACCGAACCAGCCGAACTGAAGCCGGGCCAATACATTTTTTTGGGCGCATGCAGTCAAAATCAGGCCGTACCGGAATGGGCCAAAAACTGCGGCCGGATCACGATCACCGCGAACGCCATTCATATCGCCGGCAAAGACAGCCCGTATGTGTTCACCCGCGAAGACGCCAGCATCGGAACCCTGTTCGCCGCCTATGAATTTCTGGAGAAATTCCTCGGCGTGAAATGGCTCTGGCCCGGCGAACTCGGCGAGGTCGTGCCGGAGCACAAAAACCTGGCCATCTCCGAAGCCGTCATCGACACCAAACCGAAAATTCCGTCGAGCTACTGGCGCCACAAACCGATCTCCAAAGATGAAGCGTGGAACTCAAAAGAAAACATGGCGAAATATTATGAGGAGCAGTTGCTGTGGCTGAAGCGCCACCGTTTTTCCTGCGACGGTGCGTCCTTCATGCATGGTCACGCCTTCACCGATTATTTCACGCGCTACGGCCAAAGCAATCCCGAGTATTTCAATCTGCTGCCGGACGGCACCCGCCGCTCAAATCCATACAACTGGAGCAAAGGTCACCCGCAACACGTCAGCATGTGCGTAACCAACCCGGGCCTGCACGACCGCATCGTCGAAAACTGGCAACTAAAGAAACCGAAAACCATCAACCTCAACGAAAACGATTCCTCCGGCAGCTGCGTCTGCGCGGCCTGCCTGGCGGCGGATAATTCCTCCATCCCGGACAAAATACGTCTGGAGAGGGCCACCAAACGTTTCAACAACAAGGAAAAAGGCTGGGAGAATGAACTGGGCTCCGTATCCGACCGCTACTCCCGGTTCTACCTGGCCGTACAGCAGAAGGCCGACCTGATCGACCCGGAGCACCACATCATGGGGCTGGTTTATGCCAATTACAGCCAGCCGCCAAGTGATAAAATCAAACTGAACGAGCGCATTACGCTGCGCTTCTGCCCGCCCTTCATGTATCCGTGGACCGACCGGAAATTACGTGAATACAAAGAGATCTGGGGCGGCTGGGCAAACACCGGCGCGAAACTGATGTTCCGCCCGAATTTCACGCTCGACGGCAACTGTTTCCCGGTACAATACCAGGATGCGTTTTATGAAATGTTCACCTTTTCCTACAAACACGGCCTGGTGGCCACGGATATGGACAGCCTGACCGGTCATTATGCGGCGCAGGGTCTGGTGAATTACGTGATCGCCTCACTGAACCATGATCCCGAGCGCCCGTTGGCGGAGCTGGAAAACGAATTCTTCACCGCCTTCGGGCCCGCCGCAAACCCGGTCAAAACTTATTTCGACCTGATGAAACAGGCCTCGATGAAATCCGGCTTCAAAGATCCTTTCAATGACACACTTGAAGGCGGAATCCTGTTCATCGACATCCTGCTGGTGGCCGACACCATCTTTACTCCACGGGTCATGCAGAGCGCCAAATCGATGCTCGCCACGGCCCGTAAAACGCCCAACCTCTCCGCTGAAGAGGCGCAGCGCGTCGACTTCCTGATCAGCGGCCTGACCAATGTCGAACTGACCCTCGCCGCGCAGGCGGAGTGTCGCAAATACAAGAAAAACGGCGATATCAAACCGCTTGCCGAAGCAATCCGCAAGCTTGACGCTTACCGTGCCTCGATCGAGGGGACCAACGCCCTGAACGTCGGGCACCTGCGTTTCCTCGAGGACCGCCACTGGCCGCAGCGCGCATCGCTCCCGGTCAATTAATTAGGAATCCGTGACCATGGACATTGAAAAGAACTGGTTATTTCTACATGAATTGCGTGAGGCCCGGCAGGTGAATCTGCAGCGGGCCTCCGCGCTGCCGGGCGAAATAGATTTGCGCGGCGGGGTCCGCCTGCAATGCGATTTCCCGGACCCGGAGAAGTTGCTGGACTCCGCTTTCAACGATTTGAAACAGGTGTTCCGGCAGGGCAATGTTCCGCATGATAGAGGAAGCTATCCGATCGTTTTCCGGCAGGCGGAAACACCGTGTTTCGAGGCATTCCGGATCGAGGTCGGCCGCGAAGGCTGCGTGGTCGAGGCCGCCGACACCGAGGGCATCCGGCGGGCGGTTTATTATCTCGAAGACGAATTGACCATCTCCGGGGGGCCGTTTCTGCGCCCGCTGAAACTCGAACGCGAACCGTTCGTGAAAAGCCGCATTTCCCGCTGCTTTTTCGGTCCGCTGAAGCGTCCGCCGTATTTTCGTGACGAGCTGATGGACGACGTCGATTACTATCCGCCGGAGTACCTGAGCCGCCTGGCGCATGAGGGGGTGAACGGCCTGTGGCTGACCATCGATTTCAAATCGCTCGGCAACTCCGGGGTTCTGCCGGTGGATGAGCATGCCGCGCAACGGCTGGCCAAGCTCCGCCGGACGGTGGATTCCTGCCGCCGTTACGGCATCGGCATTTACCTCTTCTGTACCGAGCCGATCGCGTTCGACGAGAACGATCCGATCCTGCAGAAATACCCAGAGCTCGCCGGAAGCCGGATTCCCGGCAAATACGGTTTCTGCCCGAATTCCGCCACGGCGCAGCGTTACCTCGAGGAGACGACGTACAGCATATTTTCGGCGGCGCCAAACCTCGCCGGGATGATCGTCCTCAGCGTCGGCGAGTGGTTCACGCTGTGCTGCAATACCGGGCCGGAGGCGCTGGCGCCCTGCCCGCGCTGCAGCGATCTACCGCATCACAAGGTGCTCGCCATGTCACTGCAGGCACTGCAGCAGGGAATGCACCGGGCCAATCCGCGCGCGCAACTGGTTTCCTGGCCCTATACGCAGGTATTCAGCTGGGGTTACGACCAATCCGCCGAGGCGGCTTCGCACATGCCGCTGCGGGCGGCGCTGATGCACAACTTCGAGTCGCTCGGAGGCAAAAAACAGCTGGGCAAAATGCGCACGGTCTCCGACTACTGGCTCTCCTATATCGGCCCGAGTCCGTTTTTCCGGGAAAACGCCCGCCGGGCCCGCGAAGCCGGTACGCCGATGTTCGCCAAACTTCAGGTCGGCTGTTCCCACGAATGCGCCACCACGCAGTATATTCCGGTACCGGCCAATCTTTACCACAAGTACCGCGCCATGCGCCGGCTCGGGGTGTCCGGGGTCATGCAGTGCTGGTACTTCGGCGCGTATCCGTCGCTGATGACGCAGGCGGCCGGCATGCTGGCCTTTGAACCGTTTCCGCAAAGCGAAGATCAATTCCTGACCCGTCTCGCGGCGATGCACTGGGGTGAGGAACACACCGCCACCGCGGTCAAAGCCTGGAAACTTTTCAGCAAAGCCTATAACAATTATCCGCTTTCCAACGAACTCGGCTACATCGGGCCGATGCATGACAGTGTGGTATGGCACCTACACCTGAAACCGGTGAACAGGCGCCTGACGCCCACCTGGCTGAGCGATTTCCCCGCGCCCGGCGACCGCATTCTCGAATGCATCTCCTCCACGCTCGGCGTCGGCGACAGTTTCAGCCTCGATGAAATCATCAAACTGACCTCGAGAATGGCCCGAATCTGGGCCGAAGGCGTCCGCGCCATGCATCCGCTGTACGGCGCGGCCGATACCCGCGAGCGCCGCCGCGAACTCGGCGTGGCGGAGGCCGTCGGCTTGCTTTTCGCCGCCGCCGCCGGGATTTTCAAGTTCTACCGGCTGCGTGAAAAAATGATTTTCGCCACCGGCACCCCGCGCCTGAAAATGCTGCGCCAGATGGAAAAATTGGTCCGCGAACAAATCGATTATTCCACCGGAATGCTGAAGCTCTGCGCCGACGACCCCACACTGGGATTTCACTCGGAAGCCGAGGGCTACAAATTCAACGCGGAATCGCTCCGGGAGCGCATCGGCTCACTTCACAGTCTGTTGGAAAACGACTTCAAGGACGTGGAGCGGCAAATCCGGCGGGGCGAGCCGCTCTTCCCCGAATACACCGGCGCAACCCCGGACGGCCTGACCCTGAAAAACAACTCATCCGCCGATATCGCCAATCTGGGCTATTACGCGCTGACTTACAAGGAGGCCTACCCGAACCTTGATTTCGTGCGCCTCGACAACCAGCGGGCCCCCGGAACCAGTTTCCGGGCCACTTACGGGGCACATGCACTGACTCTGTTTCTCGATGCCGAAACCCCCATGCCCAGGGACCGCTTCATCATCTATCTCGAAACCCGGAAACTGGCCTGGCCCGAAATCATCACCGTTTACGCCGACGGCAAAACCCTCTGCAAACACGACAAACACGGCATTCGCGCCATCGTCACGAAGTCGGAATCCGGCTGGCACGCAGAGCTGAAAATCCCGCTGTCGATCCTCGGCAGCGAGCAGGGCCCGCCGAAGCCGCTCCGCATCAATATCGAACGGACCTACGAAAAGGACGGGCGCGAAAACACCATCGCCTGGATTCAGCCGAAGCCCCTGCGCTACATCTTCGTCCTGGGCGCCCACAACCCGGATGATTACGGCTGGCTGCTCCCCTGATCAAACAGGGCAAGCGGGTACTTTTGCTGTTATGCTGCGCAACAACTGGCAGGAATACAGATAAAATGCCATGCAGCTGACCCGCAGGGAATCGAGTTCGAACTCACGGCCGGGCGGAATATCGGCCGGGCTGTCGACGGTCATGGAGGCAAATTTTTTCATGGTGAAGGATTCCAGCGTTTTCGCGGCTTCGTCAAGCGCCGCGGCGTCGTCCAGGCAGGAGGCGGCCACCAGCGCGGAAAAAGCGGCCTGGGCGCTGCCGGGGTTGCGCCGCCGCCCGCCCCAGGTCAGAAATGACAGATTCAGAGGGTTGGCAAGGGCCTCGATGACTCCGGGTTCGGTCAAACTCACCGCATCGGAAACCGGGTCATATTTCATGATCGAATAGCTCAAGCCGTCTTCCTCGCAGGACTCGATGAAAATATCCTGCGCCAGCAGATGTTCGAGGCATTGCCGCCAAAGTCCATGGTGCTCAAGATCATAGCGGCAGAGGTAATCCAGCGCGATGCATTTCAGCATGCAGGCGTTTTCATTTTGCCGGAAATACATGGCATTGTCATAGGTCTGCCCCGAACGGAAAAGCGAGCGCAGGGTCACATCCATCCGCTTGCCGAGGTTCTCCTGCTCCAGCAGCCGGATGAATTCGTCATGATACTTTTGCTGCCGAGTCAGGTGATACGGGATATAGGCGACCCCCAGGAACATGCCGCCGATATGGTCGCGCAAATGCGAGGAGCGCCCCAGTGAAAAATAATCCGGGCTGTAATCGATATGGCGCCAGTAATCGCTCATGGCGCAGATCATCCGGGTGCAACGTTTTTTCTGTTCGGCATTGGCGATCCGGTGAAACCGGGCCAGGCCGTCCATCACCATCAAATACTGGTCGCGGCTGAAGTGTTCGCTGTACTTGCCGCCGTAGGGTTTCGGGAAAAAGCCCTCGCATTTTTTCATGCCCAGCCGGTAAATATAACAGATGCCTTCAAACGCATTCTGAGCGTTGCGAAAGGCCCCGGGCGCACCGTCCAGTTCGGAGCGCAGCGATTCCGCCGCCAGGAAGGCCCCGGTTGCCATCCCGGCGTCCTCATAGGTCCAGAAGTCCACGCTGTCGCAGTCGATCAGGCTCAACGCAGGCAGTTTATCGCGCGAATCGAGCGGACGGCAGGGATCGGCCTTGACGGCGAAGCGAATGATTTTATTTTTGTCGGCTGCGATATTGCTGACGATACCGGTAATCTGTTCCATCTGACTTTTCAAGCCCATTTTTTACTCCCACATATTGGCGTCCCAGGCATTTGCCGGGGTTGTGTCGTGATATGCAAACGGCGCATAATAGCCACCCTTGCGGGCGTCTTTCAACAGAAATCCCGCAGCGTGCCCGTCCATGTACAACGTGTTGCATTTATTCCGGAAAGCAGGGTCGAAGGAGCCGCCGCCGTGAACCGCGCCGATGGTCAGATACGTCGAGGCGGTATACAGGCCGCTGGCGTTGTAAAACTGAATATCCTGTTTCCGGTAAAAATACGGTCCCCACTTGAATCCGGCGCTGGTATCGGCGAACGGCCTGGAATCGGCCAGCAAGGCGGTTTCGGTCGGTTTCTTCAGGCGGCTGATCCGGAACATACCGGCGGCGGGAATGGAAATCATATCGGCGTTGAACGCATAATTGCTGCTGTAAGCGGCGGCAGTGGCGTTCAGTGCATTCATGGTGGTGCCATAGCCTTGATTTTTCATCATCGGGCAATACAGATACGGCATGGGCTGAAACTCCCCGGCTTTGACCACCAGCCCGGAGAGCATGATGCCGATCAACTGGTCCCAGGTCCGGGTAAGGTTGCTCGCCTGCATCAGGTAGTCGTTGTTCTCACCCGCATACATCATGAAGCCGGAACCCGACTGCTTCAAATTGTTGATGCACTGGGTTTCCATGGCCCGCTCCCGCGCTTTGCCCAGCGCCGGCAGCAGCATGGCAGCGAGAATCGCGATGATGGCGATCACAACCAGGAGTTCAATGAGGGTGAAATGACGTTTCATTTGCTTCTCCATGTTTTATAATTTATCTTGAAGCTTTTCGATTTCATCGCCGATTCTAAGCCGCAGTTTCGCCCAGTGCAAATCATTGACGTTCCAGTTTTGCGGCGTGGGGAATTGACGGTTGTATTCCTCCAGCAGTTTCCGGGCGTTGCTGACGTCGATTTTCCGGCTTTCCGCTTTCTTGATTGTGCTGTCCAGGATCACCGCATACTCATAGTCCTCGATACCGTCCCGGTACAGCGTCAGGCGCAGCGAAGGGGTGATCGTCATATCGCGCTCCGCCGAGGCATTACCGGTGCGGCAGGGCGGATAGAAAAACGCCACCGCGCCGTTTCCCCAGGAGGAAAGCGGATTTTCCCACGGGTTGAACTGCTTATGAGGATCATTCGGACGGCTCCACCAGATGTTGGTGCCCCAGATGAATAACCCCCGCGAACCATCCGCCCAGTTCCGCGCCGCCATGAAGCGGTTGTTGATGCCAGGGGTGTCGATCCACAGCGTGCAGCTGCGCGTCAGGTAGGTCCAGAACTCCACATTGCCGAGCAATTCCCTGCCGCGCCGCGAAACCGTGGAATAGTTTTCATTGTCCAGCACGGCCAGGATATCGGTCAGCCCCTGAATTTTCTCATAGCTGTAGCCGTGATAAGAGGCGCACAGAAACGGGATCTTGGCGGCATGCGGTTTGGACCGGTAGGCGTCGCGCAATATTTTCAGGTAACCGTATTCGCTGATCATGGGCTCATCGACCAGGGCAATGCCTCCCTTCAGCAATCCTTTTGAGTCCAGGAAAGCGGCAAGTTCGTCCATGAACGCAGCTTCCTTTTCCGCCGTCTCCTCCGTGTGTTTCTGGCGTCCGCTGTAGTGGCGCAGAATATAATAATTGAGCTTCAAATCATTGAGGGCCCACGGCAGCTCCGTTTCATAAATCTTGAAGAAACTGGCCGCCACCGTGTTATTCGGGCGGACATCCGGCAGGTAAACCCCGGCCGAAGTCGGCGCTTTGGCATTGAGGCGGTACCTGGCCATTTCGGCGGTATAGGCGCGGCTCAACTGATACTTATCCTCCCGGCTTTCCGCTTTGTGAAACGGAAAAAGGAACTGGTTGGCGTACAGGTCAAATGCCAGCATCGTATGAAATGAGCTTTTTTCCGGTAACGCAAAATTCCAGACATTCAATTTGAGCGGTATTTCCGCAACTCCTCCGGTCGTGGTAATTTTGACTTTGCCTGAATAAGATTTGACTTTGGCATTCGCCGGGACCGCGACTTCGAACCAGAGCAGGAAATTCTCGCCTGCTTTGGCGGCGGCGGGGGCAAACACCGGCATGGGGTCCGGAAGCTTGCCGGTGTAAGTCGAGCGGCCCGGGTCGATCCGGCGCCCCATCGCATAGCTCGAGGGAGTGTCAATCGTGACATACTGCGGATTAAACAGCCGGATATGCTCCGCCGCAAGGCCATCCACGGAAACCTCGAATCCGGTGACTTCAACATCTTTGGCCGGGGAGAAAACCAACTGCACGGTTTCCTGCTCGTTGCGGGCGGCATAAATGGTTATTTCGCGGCTTTTCCGCACCGGGGCTTTCATGTCCGGGTGGATTTTGGCGGTAGTCGGAGCGCTCCAGAAGGTGCCCGCACCATTTGCCGCCAGGACCGAATGGGATGAGTTAAGTTCGGCGCGGCCCTCGAACTCGACCGGAATCTTTTTCTCCGGCAGCGGCCCGGCGGTCAATGCGGGCGGGTTCTGCGACGGTCCTTCGAGGGGAACATAATACAGATGCGCGGTGAATTTACCGGCCCGCGCAAACTCAGCGGTAAATGCAACCTCGCATTCTTTCAATGAAGCCATCGCCACATCGGTATCGAAATTCAATATCTGGATGGCCAGGCGATCGGACGTCCAGTTCGACTTGTCTCCGGTATAAAAATAATAGCCGCTTTCGGTCCAGTTATCCACGGAGAGATACGGGTCGTGATAACTGCCCGGAACCGGATTCATGGCGACATCGTTTTTCTGCTGGATCATCGGAGCGGGCGCGCTGATGCCTCGGACCTTGTAACTGAAGTAGTACCATTTGTTGTTTCCGGTCGGGATGATCTGCGAAAGCGAATGGCGGCTCGCGCCCCTCGATTCAACCACATTGCCGGACTCCGAGGCCACGATTTTGAAGTTAGCCGCGGCGGCGTTCGAACTGTAGCCCCAGTCCTCCGGCGTCTGCGGATTTTTCAACCGCGCGAAATCGCCGTTTTTGACCAGCTCGCGGCCATGCTTGATCTGATACCGGGCCTCGGTCAGCTTGCCGTCGACAGCCAGCCGCAGGTTCGGGTAGGCGAACGTATTCACGTCGTACTTGAAAATCTCGTTTTCATTGATCCGCTCGATAATGCCGGCGGCATCGATCTGCAGTTCATAAGTACCCGGCGCGGGGATCTCAAAACGGACCGGAATCCGATACTGATAAAAGTCATCGGCCCAATCCCCGGCAGCGGTGGAAATAACCGCCCAGCAGAACACGTTCAACCATAGTTTGCGCATTATTTGATTCTCCGTTTCAAGTTTTCGATTTCGCGGGCAATGCCGGTCCTGACGGTATCCAGATAAACGTCGTTCTGGCTCCAGATAACCGCATTGTTGAAGAATGCGGACAGCCCGGCCAGCAGCCGCTCCGCACCGGCGGTATCGATATTCTGCGATTTGGCCTCGCGGATAAGCCGTTCCAGCATGACCCCATACTCGAAATCATCCACAGCCTCGCGAAGCAATTCCAGCCGCAGCGAAGGGGTCACCGTGAAATCCGGTTTATCGGCCGCGCCGTAGCGCGAGGGCGGATAAAAATAACAGATTGCGCCATTATCCAGGGCATAGGGTTCGCTCCAGGGATTCTGCGAGCCCTCCGGGCGGTTCGGATTGTAAAGCGCGATTTCCCAGTCCAGTATGCCGGAGCCGCCGCGCCGGAAAACATCGAAGCCGACCAGCCGGTTGTTGATCCCCGGCGCATCGATATTCAGGCGCGAAGTATATACGAGGTACGGCAGCAGTTTTTCACGGCTCGGCGGATTGCCGTAGTCGGTGAAATAATAAGGCTCGGTACGGTCATAAGTTTCATCCATTTGCGGGACGTAGGTATCGATCAGGTCACGGAAAATGTATTGCCCCTGCGCATCTTTTTTGTAATAGTACTGCATGCCCTGGATACACCCCATGACTTTGATCTGCTTCAGCAGCGGATCATTTTTCAGGAGCCTCAGGAAATGGGTCAGCAGCTGGTCGTTTTCGCTCTCGTCGATCAGGATGGTCGCATACTGCAGGAAACCGTGTTTCTGCAGGTTTTCGGCAATGGGACGGAGGTAATCCAGCAGCAAGCGGTCGAACTGCTGCTGCGTGATGGATTCGGCGAGCTTGGCGTAGGAGCTTTTCGGGTCGATATTATAACCGACCAGCTTCATTTCCCGGAACGTCTGGTTGCCCATGCTCATAAACGGCGACGACAGGTTGAAGCCCTCCAGTTCGCGCCCCGGCAGCTGGGGGAAAATATTGGCCGCGATAGCGTTGGTGTGATAGATGCAGAACTGGTTCACTTTCAGCTTGTTGACGAAATGATCCAGCGTTTGATTGAATTCGGTGAAATCCCAGTCGTACAGCCGGAAAAAATTATTTTCTCCGTCCACATTCAGCCCCTGCGGCGGCGGCTCCCATTTGAATTTGATTTCCGAATAAAGGGCGACATTTTTCGGAGCGACTTTGTTGGCCGCCATTTCCTCGTAATACGCCCGGGCGAGCCGCTTCAAATCCTCCTTGCCGCTGATGCCGTGGTAATACGCCAGCGGCCTGGGTCCTTTGGCGAAAAACTGCAGTCCGAGATTCGTCACAAACGACGGCCGCTCCGGCAGTTCGAAACCGTAAACCTCCACGCTCAACGGGACGTCGATATCCCCCGCGCGGTCCGTCGTCAATTTAATCCGTCCCTTATAAATTCCGGGCTGCGTGCCCCGGGGTATCTGCACCGTAACCCAGAGGGGGAAATTGCCTTTGCCCTTCTGCACTTCGCCGGTGGTCTGCTGCGTCAGCGGATCTCCGATCAGGCCACGGAATTCCCATGGGGTCATGCGGCTGCTGCGCCGGACCGGAACGTATTCGATCCGGCGGATTTTCACCATACCCGCCGGAATGGCGGACTTGTCGCCGCGCAAATCTTCCGCCTCGATTTTGCGGATGGCAAATGTTCTTTTCGGATGAATCGTCAGCTGGAACGATTCTTTTTCATTGGCGGCGGCGGCGATTTTTACCTCTTTCAGGGAAATACCCGGCGAGGCGGTTTCCGGCGTCAGTTTCGCGGTGGGCGGAAATGTTCCGAGCGTATAGAATTCGTGATCGGCCAGCGTTCCCGAATTCCCGCCCGCCAGTGTTTCGGCGGGCCCCGCGGTGCAGGATAATTCCTGTGACGGCAGGGCGGAAATTTTTCGCTCCGGAACCGTCAGGTAAATCGCATTATTGGTCGGCTGGAAATACAGGTAAAGTTCCTTTTCTCCGGGGGCGTCAAACTCCACAGTCAGAACCGGTTGAGCCCGGCGCAGCGACAATGCCGACAACTGCCCCGTGAAGCGCCCGCTGTAATAAAAACGAATGTCTCCGGGGTCCGGGCTCAGCAGCGTTTCGTATTCCGTCTTCGCCTGTTTCAACAGCCGCGGGATGTAGGATATTTTGCAATTATGCGTCCGCATCCGGCTGCCATCCGGAAAAATCGGCTCGTAAATGAACAGCGGTGAACTGCCGCCACCCTCATTCGTGAACCGGCAGTAATACATGGCTCCCGGGGCATCCACTTTGACCGGCAGGAATTTGCTGTTCCGGGCCGGGTCGAGCTTTCCCTGCTCCTCGTTGGCGTTCTCGCCGCCGCCCACGGCCGGCAGCGGGAAATCCCGCGGAATCAGCTCTTCCCCGGTTACGGCCAGGTGCCAGCCGCCGTTTTTCAGCAGCGTTTCCCGGTCGCCTTTCCGCTCCGTAATGATCACATTGTTGTAAGGGAAAAATTCATCGCGGTACCGGAATTCGCCGCCCGCGTTCACCGCCGCGAAAATATCTTTTTCCGACAGTTTGATACGGGCCGCGCCGGGCTGTTTCACCTGAATTTTCAGGGGAATCCGGTATTGATAATACGAGTCGAACCAGGCTCCGGCATGAGCGGTCAATGTACCGGCGGCTAACGCTGAGAAGATCAGGACTGAATATTTCATTGATTCCTCATGGATTTACAAATGCATATATTTTTTCTCTTTTCTATAAGCATACAGTTAATGACGGAAAAAAGCAATACCCTGTTTCAACAAAATTGATTTTTTTATTTATTTCGATTGATTTCTGGCGGCAATGGAATATAAGTAAAGAAAACTCCGGGAACTCAAATGAAAATCGATTTACAGGTTTTGTGGAAAGCGAAAAATTCTCCGCCCATGTATCGGCAATTCAAGGAATTGATCCGGGGAGCGATTCAGGCCGGCGTGTACCGCCCCGGCGAGAAACTGGAGAGCGAACGCGAATTCATGGAAAAAGGCGGGGTGAGTTATCCCACCATCGCCCGGGCGTTGCGCGAACTGGCCGAAGAAAAATGGATCGTCCGCAAAATCGGCTCCGGCTCCTATGTGTTGTCGGCCGAGGAGCGCATTCATCATTCTTACCGGCGGGTCGGGGTATTTTACTACAATACCAACACGCCGCTTTTCAAGCGCCTCTACAGGGGCCTGAGCGAAGAGTGCAAAGATTACAACATGGAACTCTCCTGTATCGCCACCGGCATGACCATTGACGAAGGCGAAAAAATGTTCAGCCGGGAAATCGCCGGGGGGAACTATGACGCCGTGATCGGATTTCCCTTCGGCAGCATCGAGCTGAACATGCGGCTGGCGAGGCTGGTTGACGAAGGGGTTTCGGTGATCATGATCGGTTCGTACTTCATGCCGGTGAATTGCGATTCCATCTGCTGCAATTACGAATCGGGCGCGTCGCAGGCGGCACATTATTTGCTGGAGCACGGTCATACGAAATTGATCTTCGTAAACCTCGAGCCGCGCTTCCCTTTCAGCAATATCCAGATTTCGGTCCGGAACAGCATGAAAAAAGCCTGCGCGGAATACGGGCGGAAAAGCTCGTTTGAAGAATTGTGTTATGAGCCGAATGATGATTACCGGCAGTCGCTGCTGCCCGCGCTGGCCAGGCTTTGCACGCATGGAAAAACCGGTATCATCTGCGACAGCGACCTGATCGCCCGGCTCATCACCGAATACATGCTCGAGCAGCAGATCGATGTACCCGGACAAGTAGCAATCATCGGCTCCGGCAACCTCGAAAAATACTGCATGGACGGCCCCCTGAAGCTCAGTACGATCGACTGGCCGATGGAGCAGATCGGCCGGACCGCGATCAAAAAGCTCATCGACCAGAAATACCGCGCCGGCAAACAGACGATACAGACCGTGCACGACACCTCGCTGGTCCTGCGCGACACCACCCCGGCATAAAGAAGCCCGGCTTGGAATTTCCGCGCCGGGCTTCTGCTGTTATGAATTGAGGTTTTACACGGTGATCATTTCTTCGAGGATGATGTCGAGTTTGTCTTTCAGGTTGTCGGCTTTTTCCATGATGGTCACGTCGGCGAAATCCACGCTGTGGAAGTTCACCACGTTGACACCGGTCGCTTCGATGGTGATATCCGACGGCATGGTGTGCATCGGGTTATCGCTCTCGAAACTGGTGTTCTGGCTGCTGTATTCGCTGACCGGCGCCACCACTTTCGCGTTGCCTTTGCCGCCGGACATTTTGTACTGCGATTCCACGATGCTGCTCTTTTCACCTTTTTCCGAGAAGATATCGGTTTTCAGTGCGTTGTTGGTCCGCTGCTGAACCACCTTCTGGTCGGCTTCTTCGAACTGCTTCTTCTGGCTGTTTTCCTTGAAGTTGCTCTTGGCTTTTTCACCGGCGTGGGTCGAGGTCTGGTGGGACACGCTGTTGGCGTTGCCGCTGGTTTCGGTGTCCAGCACCGCATCCGCTTCGCGGTTGGCCGTCATCACCGATACATTCTGTACCAGCGAGGCATGGTCCATGCCGTTGATCACGTAGTTTTTCGAGGCCGCATCCATGTAGATGTTGATCCGGGCTTCGCCGTCAACCGGAGCCGTGATCGTCAACGTGCCGTTAACGACCGTGACGTTATAGTTCTGGCCGCCGTTGTCATCGTGCAGCTGGAACTGGTCGATGGCGTGTCTGCCCGCGGTTTCACTCTTGTCGGTGCGGTTGTAGCTGTCGACGGTGTCGCCGCCCACCAGGCCGGTAGCCGTACCGGTGAAGGCCGGATCGGCCGCGCCGGCCGTCTTGCCCTTGTCATCGATGACAATGATCAGGTTGGCCCTGTTGATATCTGCGCCGCTGTCGTTGTAAACCACATCGTAGTTGGTCGCGTCTTCGCCGGTGAGCGAATCGCCGGTGATGTTGACGGCCTTGTCCGTGCCGGCATTTTTGTCGTTGAACGAGGCGTCGCCCTTGTTGTATTCGACCTTGTCGCCCTCGAAGGCATCGAAGTCGAAGGTATAGTCGGCGTCGGTGGTACCGTCGTAGGTTTTGTCGACGCCGTCGCGGTCGATGACCAGCACGGCTTTGTCGATGATTACGGTACCGTCCACGAAAACGAGTTCGTAGTTGCCGGTCATGTCGGCGCCGTCGGCGTCCACGATCGCGGCGTCGGTCAACGCATTGGTGTGCGTGCCGGCGTTGCGGAAGGTGTTCGTCGTGGCGTCGGTGATCTTGTCGCCGTCGACCAGGCCGTTCTGCGCGGTCCAACTATAGCTGTGAGTCTTGCCGTCATAGGTGCGGTGATCGCTGGCGCCGGTGATCGTCAACGTCGCCTTGGTGATGTCCGCGCCCTTGTCGTTATAAACGATTTCGTAGTTGCCGAGATCGTCGCCGCCGAACTGTTCGCCGGTGAATGTGAGCGTCTTGTTCTCGCCCACGTTCTTGTCGCCGAATGAAGCGCTTCCTTCGGTATAAGTCACCTTGTCGCCATCGAACGCGCCGTTCAGCTTGCCGCTGTAGTCGGCGCTGGTGTTGCCGTCGTAAACCTTGTCGACGCCGGTACGGTCAACCGTCAGCACGGCTTTGTCGATGACCACGGAGCCGTTCACGAAAACGAGCTCGTAGTTGCCGGTCATATCGGCATTGGCGGCGTCGCGGATGGTGGCACTGGTCAACGCATTGGCGTGCGTGCCGGCATTGCGGAAGGTGTTCACCGTGGCGTCGGCGATGCGGTCGCCGGCGGCCAGGCCATTTTGCGAAGTCCAGCTGTAACTGTGGTTCTGGCTGTCATAGGTGAAATGGTCGCTGGCAGCGGTGATCGTCAGCGTGGCCTTGGTGATGTTCGCACCCTTGTCGTTGTAGACGATGCTGTAGTTGCCCAGATCGCTACCATAGAGCTGTTCGCCGCTGAACGTCAGGGCCTTGTTTTCGCCCACGTTCTTATCACCGAACATTGCGGAACCTTCGATATAGGTCACGTCGTCGTTGCCAAATACGCCGTTCAGCTTACCACTGTAATCGGCACTGGTGTTGCCATCGTAAACCTTGTCCACGCCGGTACGGTCAACCGTCAGCGTGGCCTTGGTGATGTCGGCATCGACATCAGAATAGGTGACGATGTAGTTGCCCAGATCGCTGCCGCCGATGACTTCGCCGGTGATCGTGATGGCCTTGTTTTCGCCCACATTCTTGTCGGCAAACGAGGCGCTCGCGGCATCGCGGTTGTAGGTGATATTGTCGCCGGCCACGTAGCCGCCGCCGAACCCGGTGAAGTTGTACTGTGCATTGGTATTACCGTCGTAAACCTTGTCGACGCCCTCACGGTTAACCACCAAAGTCGCTTTGGTGATATCTGCATCGACATCAGAATAGGTGATGATGTAGTTGCCGAGGTCGCTGCCGCCGATGACTTCGCCGATGATCGTGATGGCCTTGTTGTTGCCAACGTTCTTGTCAGCGAACGAAGCGCTCGCGGCATCGCGATTGTAGGTGATGTTGTCGCCGGCCACGTAGCCGCCGCCGAACCCGGTGAAGTTGTATTGTGCATCGGTATTGCCGTTATAGACCTTGTCGACGCCCTCACGATTAACCACCAAAGTCGCTTTGGTGATATCTGCATCGACATCAGAATAGCTGACGATGTAGTTGCCCAGATCGGTACCGCCGATGACTTCGCCGGTGATCGTGATGGCCTTGTTGTTGCCGACGTTCTTGTCAGCGAACGAGGCGCTCGCGGCATCGCGGTTGTAGGTGATATTGTCGCCGGCCACGTAGCCGCCGCCGAACCCGGTGAACGTGTACTGTGCATTGGTATTACCGTCGTAAACCTTGTCGACGCCCTCACGGTTGACCACCAAAGTCGCCTTGTTGATGATTACGGTACCGGCGACATAGCTGATGATGTAGTTGCCGGTGTCGTCAGCACTGTTGTTAATCACCGCGTTCGCCTGAAGGTTGGAGTAGGTTCCGGCATTGCGGTAGCTGTTGGTTCCTTTGTCGATCCCGGTGATTTGGTCGCCGAAAACCAGACCGGTATTGGCCGTCTTGGGACCTACTGTATAGCTGTAATCATGATACTGCCCGTCATAGGTAATACCGTCGGGCACAGTGGAATCGCCGGTAATCGTCAGTTGGCGCACCAGAGTAATTACGGTAGCGGTACCGCTCACGTCGTTCCAGAGATCGCCGTCTACTTTGAAGGTCGCCGTCACCGTGACGTTGCCGCCGGCCTTGATCGCCAGCACCTTGGCGCCCGTGAGCTCGATGTAGGTCCCGTCCGCCGCTTCGAAAATAAATTTTCCACTGACGGATGAATCAATACCCAAAAGCGACGCGCCCACGCTGCCCTCATTGCCGTAGATGATCGTATCGCCGACAGCGTCCACCGTCACGTTCAGGTTGCCCTTGTTTCCGGATTCGTAAGCGCCCATGTCGACGATGCCCATTTGAATACGCGCCTTGCCGTCGAGGTCGACTTCGCCATCCGCCACATAGGCATTATTGCCGCGATTGATCGCAAACGAGGCCTTGCTCAAATGATAGTCGCGGTCGCCCACCTTCGCCGTTTTCAGGTTCTCGAAAGCCACGTAATATTTGCCGCTTTCGCTGCCGGTGTTGTCCGCTTCCAGATTGATATTCCCATTGCCGCTGAGACCCCAGCCCTCGATACCGCTGTTGAACACCAGCGCTTCATTGAGCCCGACGTACTGATTGGCCACGCCGCCGGCCTTATTGCCCCACAAAATGGTATTTTCGACTCGGATATTGGAGCTGGGCGCCACGATAAAGGAGGTCCCCTTCATCGCGTAAATGCCGCCGCCCGCCGCCGCCGTGTTGTTGGCGATGGTCAGGTTGGTCAGCACCGCATCCACCGACATGTTGGCGAAATAAATCCCGCCGCCGTTGCCTACCGCCGAACCGTCAACAATCAACGTATTGTCCATATTGACTTTGGTTCCGCCCGCGTAAATGCCGCCGCCATTGCCGTTTGTCTGGTTGTACCGAAATTCCGAATGCGTGACCATAAGGTCGCCTGCGGCGTAAATCGCGCCGCCGTTCAGCCCGGCCTTATTGCCGCTGTTGAGTTCCGCCGCATCGCCGAATTTTGCTTCTTTGACCGTTAGCGTCGACGTGGACGATGTGTAAATCGCGCCGCCGTTTGACGCACTATTGCGATAGAATTCGCTGCGGTTGCCGAACGCGTCACGTTCGACCACCGTTACGGAGTTGGTGGTACAAATCGCACCGCCGTTTGCCGCGGCATTGCCGCTGCCATTCTCTGTCGCATCGCCGAATATCGCGCCTTTGACCGTCAAATTGTTATTGCCGAAAATCGCGCCGCCGCCGCCCTGTCCATTCGCGGTATTGCGATAGAATTCGCTGCGGAAAACATTGCCGTCTGCATCGGCATAACTGTCAACCGTCATCTCGTCAACGGCGAAAATCGCGCCGCCGTAACCTTTAGCGGTATTGCCGCTGCCGTCCTCCGCCGCATCGCCGAACTTCGCGCCCTTGATCATCGCCGTGCTACAGGCATAAATCGCGCCGCCCCAGCCTCCAGTCGTATTGCGATAGAATTCGCTGCGATGGCCGAACGCGTCACTGTCGACCAACAATGCTCCGCCTGCGATAACCGCGCCGCCGCTACCGTCGGCCGTATTGCCGCTGCCATCTTCTGTCGCATCGCCGAAAATCGCGCCTTTGAGCGTCAATGAATAAGCGGAAATCGCGCCGCCTTGCGCAACTAACGAGGAGTTACGATAGAATTCGCTGCGGTTGCCGGACGCGTCACTGTCGACAGTCATAACACTAAAAGCAGTAGCCAGAATTGCGCCGCCGTGGTTGCCGGTATTGCCGCTGTCGTCCGTCGCCGCATCACCGAATTTCGCGCCCTTGATCGATATGGTCGATTCGGCGTAAATCGCGCCTCCGCCCTGCGCGATATTGCGATAGAATTCACTACGGACGACTTTACCCGTGCTGTCAATATAGGAATCGACCGTCATCTCGCCAACGGCGTAAATTGCGCCGCCGCAGTTTCGTGAAATATTGCCGCTGCCATCCGTTCCCGCCTCGCCAAATTTCGCCCCAATGACTGTCACCGTGGACTTCCCGTAAACCGCGCCGCCACACCACCCGGCATTATTGCCGTTCATGACCGTGCCGGTGAGCGTGATGGCCTGAGCGCCATAGATACCGCCGCCGTTACCGCCGATGTAATTGCCGACGACATAGATGGCGCGGGCGATGTTATTGGAAACCGTCATCCCGCTGCCGAGGCTCAACGCCACCTCACTATAGATCCCGCCGCCGTTGCCGCCGGTACTGCTGGCATTCGCGGAATTGTTCACGTCCGTCCCCGCGAAGTTGCCGGTAATCGTGCTGTCGGTGATCGTAAACGCTCCGTTGGCCGCCTTGTAAATCGCGCCGCCGTCCCTGCCGGCGATGTTGCCGGTAAAGTCGGAATTGGAGATCTCCGCCGCATTATTCGCGTAAATCCCGCCGCCGCTGCCATATGCCAGGTTGCTCTGGAACTTCGAATCCGTGACCATCAGGTTGTCGACCGAGTAAATCGCGCCGCCGTTGCCATATAGCGTCCTGTTGCCGCCAAAAATGTCGCGGTCCACAGTCACCGTGCTTGCTCCGTAGATCGCGCCTCCATCCATGTTCGCGGTGTTCCACCAGAACTCGCTGTAACCACCGTCCGAAGTGGTATCAATCCTCAAGATACCGTTGGAATAAATCGCACCGCCCTGGGCATTGGCCACGTTGCAGGAGAAGCGCGAAGCGGTCACATCGAGCGTACCTGTGCTGTAGATACCGCCGCCGAGGAGAGCCGTATTTCCGTCACTCAAGGTTCCATTGCCGAAATCGCAGCCGCGAACGGTCAGGTCTCCCATACCGAATAACCCGCCGCCGGCCCCGGTGGCCTTGTTGCCGTAGAAATTCATTCCCTCAATTCTGGCCGTGCCCGCCGCATATACGCCGCCGCCGTCGCCCGACGCGATGTTGTTAGTGATCTTCCCAATGCCGATCAATTCAGCTCCGGCAGCCAGATAAATCCCGCCGCCGTTCCGCGCCTGATTGCCCACAGCACCGCCGATCGTCGCACTCTGCAGCGTCAACTGTGCGCCGGTGATATAAATCCCGCCGCCGTTACCGTTGCGGCCGGAAGCATCGGCCCGGGCGATATTCTCGGAAATAGTCACAGTGCTGCCGATCATAGTCGTAACCGCACTCCAGATCCCGCCGCCATTACCGCCGGTCGTACTGGCTTTGGCGCTGTCGATAACATCGGTACCGGCGAAGTTGCCAGTGATCGCGCTGCCGGAGATTGTGAGCATTCCGCCGGACGTCTTGTAAATTGCACCGCCGTCCGCACCGGCGATGTTGCCAGTGAACGTGGAATTGCTGATATTGGCTGAATTCGCGGCGTAAATCGCACCGCCGTACCCGCCGTACCCGGTGACGGTATTGCGGTAAAACTCGCTTTGCCTGCCCTTCGCGTCCGAGCCCACCGTCAACGCGCCTTTTACGTAAATCGCGCCGCCGCCATACCAGTTGGCGACGTTACCGCTGCCGGCAGTCACCGCGTCACCGAATTTCGCGCCATACACCGTCACGGCAGATTCTCCATAGATTGCGCCGCCGGAATTTTCGGCGGTATTGCGGTAAAATTCATTGAGCCGGGCCGCCGTGTTCGAGCCGATCGTCAACGTGCCTTTTGCGTAAATCGCACCGCCTTGGGACCCGGTATTGCCGCTGCCGACAATCGTCGCGTCACCAAATTTCGCGCCATTCACCGTCACGGCGTTCCACCCGTAGATCGCGCTGTCGGTATTGCGGTAAAACTCGCTTTGCCTGCCCGTCGCGTCCGAGCCCACCGTCAACGCACCGTATGAGTAAATTGCGCCGCCAATGGTGCAGCTGGTATTGCCGCTTCCGGCAATCGTCGCGTCGCCGAATTTCGCGCCGTACACCGTCACGATGGATTGTCCGGAAATCGCGCCGCCATAGACACTCTTTATGTTGGGACTGCCGGTATTGCGGTAAAATTCACTGCGTTTGCCCGCCGTATCCGAGTCGACCGTCAACGCACCGTATGAGTAAATTGCGCCGCCAGACCCCTCACCGGAACTTCCATAAACGCTGTTGCCGCTGCCGGCAACCTCCGCGTCGCCGAATTTCGCGCCATACACGATCACGGTGGATTGCCCATAAATCGCACCGCCGACGCTATAGGCGGTATTGCGGTAAAACTCGCTTTGCTTGCCCGTCGCGCTCGAACCGACCGTCAATGCGCCGATTGCATAGATCGCGCCGCCGTCGCCGAAGTGAGAGTAATGTCCCGAAGTATTGTTGCCGCTGCCGGCGGTATCCTTGTCACCGAACTTCGATCCGAATACATTGAGCACGGAAGCACCGTAAATTCCACCGCCGAACATCGCGCTGTTGGTGAAGAATTCAAGGTTGCTCACCGTGACCGTGCCGGCGGCATACAACCCGCCGCCATTGTTATCCGCATAATTATATCGGAACGTGCCGCCGTTTGCACCGGTCACCAACAATGCGCCGGAAGCGAGGTAGACGCCGCCGCCGGAAGTGAGGTAGCCGCTGCCGCCGCCGGAAATCGCTTTGTTGCCGAGCGCCGCCGTCGCGCCGCCGATTGTGGCGCCGTTCAGCGTCAAAGTACCGGCCCTCATGTAGATACCGCCGCCGTTGCCACTGCCGCTACTATTGGCACGCGCAGTGTTCCCGCTGACCGTAACATTATTGAGGGTCAACGCTGCTTCGCTGTAAATGCCGCCGCCGTTGCCGCCGGTCGCACTGACCGCTGTAGCACTGTTGGAACCGGCGTAGTTACCGGAAATCGTGCTGCTGGTCAGTATCAGGGCACCTTTGGAATAAATACCGCCGCCATCGTGCGAAGCAATATTGTCGATAACCTTGGAATCGGTCATTTCCAGCGCCCCGCCTGAAGCGATATAAACACCGCCGCCGTCATACGCGTTGTTGCCGTTGATCGTGGCGCCGTTAAGCGTCAGCTTGGCTGCGCCTATGCCTTCGAAGACGGGGCCCATATAGATACCGCCGCCCTTGCCGTTGGTATAATACCCGCCCTGGGCCGCGATGTAGGCAGCCCGCGCGGTATTGCCCGTAATCGTCACAGTGCCGTCCACGGTGAAGTCGACCTTGCTCGAAATACCGCCGCCGTTACCGCCGGTCGTACTGGCCATTTTGTTGCCTTGGGCATCAATTACCGTACCGGCGTAGTTGCCGGTGATCGTACTGTTGGAGATGGTGAATTCGCCATAGGGCCCCTTGTGAATTGCGCCGCCGTCGCGGCCGGCGATGTTGCCGGCAAAGTCGGCATTGGAAATCGCCGCCGCATTCCATGCGAAAATCGCCCCGCCGTCCTCCATGGCGGTGTTGCGATAAAATACGCTGCGGTTGCCATATGCGTCCGCGCCGACCGTCAGCATTGTGTCGTTCATCATGCTGGTCGCGTAAATCGCTCCCCCATCGTATTCAGCGCTATTGCCGCTGCCTTCGATATCCTTGTCGCCGAATTTCGCGCCCTTAATTGTTGCATTCCAAGTATAAATCGCACCGGCACTCGTGGCGCTGTTACGGTAAAATTCACTGCGGACAACTTCCATCTGGTCATTGATATAGCTGTCAACCGTCAGTGTGTAGGCGTAAATTGCGCCGCCTGCTCCGGCGTTATTGCCGATGGAAATGTTGCCGCTGCCTTCGATCGCCGCATCACCGAATTTTGCCCCGATGATCGTTGCCTTATCAGCAAAAATCGCGCCGCCGCTGCTCGTGTTATAATCCGTTATGGCGCCATTGCGGTAGAATTCACTGCGGTTGTAATCCGCGTCCGCGCCGACCGTCAGTGTTCCGGCACTGATCGCGCCGCCCCAGTATTTGGCAGTATTGCCGCTGCCTTCCGTCGATGCGTCGCCAAATATCGCACCCTTGACTGTCAGCAGTGAGGTATAAGTGCTGATCGCACCGCCGGCATCCCTGGCACTGTTGCGATAAAATTCACTGCGGGTGCCATAACTGTCCGAGTCGATTGTCAGCTCGCCAACCGCATAAATCGCGCCGCCGCTCCCCGAACTGATGTGGCCGCCGCCTCCATCCGGATCGTCGACACCTTTCGCCGTATTGCCGCTGCCTTCAACGTTCTTGTCACCGAATATCGCCCCATTGATCGTTGCCGTTCCGCCAACAGAAATCGCACCGCCCTGCCACACGGCGCTGTTGCGGTAGAATTCGTTGCGGACAACTTTTCCATTACTACCGAGATAACTGTCGATTGTCAGCGTTCCGGCACCGATCGCGCCGCCGGAGTCGACAGTCGTATTGCCGCTGCCCTTGATATCCTTGTCACCGAATTTCGCTCCGATGATTGTTGCATTACCTGCGGAAATTGCACCGCCACCCAAATCCGCGCTGTTACGATAGAACTCACTGCGGATAACGTTGCCCGAAGCATCAACATAGCAGTCGACCGTCAACACAGCCATTCCCACATCAATCGCGCCGCCCACTCCTTGGGTGCTGTTGCCACTGCCCTCAATTGCCGCATCGCCGAATTTCGCCCCTTTGACCGTTATATTTATAGCCATGCCGCCAAAAATCGCACCGCCCTCCCACTCGGCACTGTTGCGGTAGAATTCGCTGCGGGTACCAGACGCGTCGCTATCGACCGTCAATTTGTTATCAGTCCAAATCGCCCCGCCGAGGGAAGCAGTATTGCCGCTGCCTTCGACGTTCTTGTCGCCGAAAATCGCCCCCTTGACCGTCATATTCATGCCTATGCCACTATAAATCGCACCACCGCCGCCGCCGCCGTTGGCACTGTTGCGGTAGAATTCACTGCGGATAACATTACCATTGGCGTCAACATAGCTGTCGATCGTTACCTTCCCCTCCATAGCCGGACCGTGCGCGCTAATCGCACCGCCGGTGACAGCACTGTTGCCGCTGCCCTCGATATCCTTGTCGCCAAACTTCGCGCCGGTGACCGTCACGCTCAACTCCCCATAGATCGCGCCGCCGCTGTAGCCGGCTGTATTGCGATAAAATTCACTGCGTTTTCCCGTCGAGTCCGCGCCGACCGTCACGGAGAAGAACCCGTAGATCGCGCCGCCGCCACTGGAGATGTTTGAGGTGGTGCTGTTGCCGCTGCCCTCGATATCTTTGTCGCCGAATTGGCTACCGTAAACCTCGACTGAACCGGCAAAAATACCGCCGCCGTCGGCAACTGCGCTGTTGCTGAAAAATTTAAGATTACTCACCTTCAGATTACCGGCAGTATAGATACCGCCGCCGCTATTCAACGCCTGGTTATTCTGGAACGTGCCAGCGGTCGCGTTGACCGTTGCGGAGGCGAGGTAGATACCGCCGCCGTTATATGCTTTGTTACCGAGCGCCGCCGTCGCGCCGCCAATCATGGCGCCGTCAAGCGTCAAAGTGCCGGCACTCATGTAAATCCCGCCGCCAAGGCCATTGACATTGCCGCTGGCTGCCCGGGCGGTATTGCCGGAGATGGTCACATTGCTGCCGATGGTAAAGCCCACCGCGCTCCAGATCCCGCCGCCGTTGCCGCCGGTCGCGCTGACCAGACTGCTGTTGCCCGTATAGGAACCGGCGAAGTTGCCGGAAATCGTGGCGGAAGTCAGGCTCAAGGTCGAGCCGAGCATCGCATAGATCCCGCCGCCGTCGCGCGACGCGATATTGTCGGAAATGCTTGCATTATTGGCAAGGGTCAGTTTTGCCCCACTATTGTAGATTTCAACATTACGTCCAAGGTAAATGCCGCCGCCGTCATACGCTTTGTTGGCGGAAACTTCGGTGCCGTTCAATTCAACAGAAGAATTGGAGCCAGCATAAATCCCGCCGCCATTGCCCGATGCGTAATTGTCGGAAATACTGCTGTTGCCCTTCATAAGCAGCGTTGAATTGGCATTCAAGTAAATCCCGCCGCCATTCTCCAGCGCATAATTGTTCGACAAATTGCTGTCGGTGAGTGTCAGCCCGGCGCTACCGTTAACCGTCCCTTTGGAACTCCAGATCGCGCCGCCGTCAGTATACGCCGTGTTATAGGCGAATTCCGCATTGGTGAGGCTTAAGGTCGTACCGCTGGCAATTGCACCGCCGTATTCTGCTTCATTTCCCTCGAAATTATACTGTACACTAGTTCCCTCGGTAACGACTGCATTAACACTGAAACATATCGCGCCGCCAAATTCCTCAGCGGTATTATTTTCAAAAACCATTTCTCCATCAAAACTCATACCGAAGGCGGCATGGAAAATGGCGCCGCCGCTTCCCTTTGCGTAGTTACCAGTAAACGTAACACTGTTCAAAGCCAGCGATGAACTGTTATTGTTGCCGCCATTGACTCCGGTATAAATCGCACCGCCGGCCCCACCCTCATTTTTATCCACTCCAGCAGTGCCTTCAGCGACATTTCCTCTGAATTCCGCATTCGAAATATTCAGTATTCCGCTATTGAAAATCGCACCGCCGTTCCCCCCTGCAGTATTATTCTCGAAGGTTGTTCCGTCAATAGTCAGCGTACCAAGATTGCAAATCGCGCCGCCGTCATTCACCGCGTTATTATCCGAGACGAAACCTCCTTCAATGGTCAATGTACCGGAATTGGAAATCGCGCCGCTGAAATTCGCTGCGCCGTTGGATATCTCGGTGTTTACTAAATGGACAGTGCCGCCAGTGCCGATGGTCATGATCTGCGCGGAGTCTCCGCCGTCGATCGTTATTCCGTCAAAGGTAATGTTCCCGGAAACGATATCGAACATCGGCTTGGTAATATTCCCGCCATACAATGCACTGCCGTTGATCGTTATAACCTGACCATCTTTAACTTGTATCGTATTCTCGAAATAAATGACATCTTTGATCTCGATATTCTGCTCACCGGCATTTATGGCATCAACAAGTTCCCAATAATCCCAAGCCTCGCCATTAACCAAATTCCGGTCATAGCCGTCGACGGTGATCGATGTCGTGTTGACATTGCCCAGCGTGTATTCCAATACCCAGTTGCCGGAAATACCGGTGGCATCGGTACTGGCCGCCACGTCCGCGCCGGAGGCGTCCGCCACCATGGCGATGAAGTCCTGCCCGGCTTCGTTTTCCGCCAGGTTGCAGCCGTAAAACAGAATATCGCCGTCGGCGGTCAGGTGCTCGCCCACAGCCGCCCACTCGGCCGCATCGAAATTCGAAGCGTCAAAACGTTCCCCGGCCAGCGTGATATAGCCCGCGTTGCCGTGGCTGACCACGTGGATCGCGCTGTATTCCTGACCGGAAGCATTGAGGTAATCATTGATCTGCGCCATGGCGTCCTTGCCGTTTTCCAGAATCAATACTTCCTGGTTCGCGCCGAGGGAACTGATGATCTGGTCCACGTCCTTGACCGAGGAATTGATCACGACCAGTTCGGGGGCCGCATCCACAGTGATATTGACGTCGGTCGCGCCATCCTGCTGGGTTTCGGCGAAAGCATCGTGAATGGTATCGCTCACCGCATCCGCGCCGAAGTCATTGAGTAATCCATTCACCGCGTCCGCGAATACATCCGAGCCCGCGCCCGCGAAGCCGATTTCGCCCTCGACCAGCGCCTGAATCTGCGCGTCGATATCGCCGACCTTATCGGGCTGGGCAACTTCCGGGGCAGCAGCGGCCTCGGCCAGGCTTTCCGGCGGAGCGTTCTTGATCGCGTTTTTGGCATCCTGCGCCTGCTGATCGGCCTGGTTCATATTGGCATTCGGATCATTTTCCTGTGCCTCTACGATTTCGGCGGCGGCGGCGGCTTCGAACAATACACGGTCTTCCAGCTTGAAAAATTCCATCATACTTTTATTCTTTTTCATATTCTTACCCTTACCTATCCTTCTAAATCTGTTTTACGCAATGCTCTTTGAGCTTGTTTTTGCGCCTCATCTCTATATTATTTTTTATCCTGAGTATAAAAAAATGATAAGTTCATTTTCGTCACTCATCATTGGTATTTTCTAAAGTTTATATTCGTCCTGAATATTGATTTTTATTTGGGACACTATAATTATATCATAAGTTCTATACTTTTCAAGCTTTTTTTAACTTTTTCAAAAAATAATTTCTTAATCTAAGTTCTTTCAGATTTCTTAAGTATAATATATGTTAATAATTCATAATACCCTTAATTTAAGCATATTAAATATAAAAATATCAATTCTAACGATTCCCGAAACCCTATCTATTCATATTACCACATTCACCCTCATCTCCTCTAATGTATACTTTCAACATATGGATTTATAATACAGAAAAACATCATTGCAAATGAGTAATTTTCAAAAATATATGGATTTTTATCAAAAATCTAAAAAAGTCTATTTTCCGACTAAAACAGTATGATTAAAAAGTTCATTTTAATCGAATACGAATTTTGCATCGGGAAAATGAATACAAGGGGCCAGGGGCAGCAGCCGCGAGTCGAAAACTCGCGGATAAGTCCAAAGGTGCAGGCCAATACGGTCTGCCGCGGAGAGCGCGAGAGGCTGCGTCAGCCTCTCGTTTCCCCTGTGCCTAGAAGATCAGAAGTTCAGCCATTCGAGATAACGGACCAGATAGTCCGTGGGGCCGGCCACGCCTGAGGCTTGGAAGGTGAAGGCCAGCCGTGAGGACGGGCGGCCCTCTTCGGCGGCGTTTTCGATCAGTACGGTGTAATAGTTCGAGGGCGTCCAGGAGAAATTGCTGCGGATGGTCTGCAGCAGTTCCGGGTCCAGCTGGTCCTCGAAGGAAAGACGGTCGCGCCGCCAGCGTTCGCGGGCGTTCAGCACCAGTGCCGCTTTGTCTTCGTCCAACTGCGCGTAACGGCGCAGCAGCGAATAGCTCACGGTGTAAAAATCGATGTTATTGGAGCTGATGCCGGCCAATTGCACCGCCGACCAGCGGCCATGGCGGTCCAGCGGCAGGATATCGGTGATGCCGGGAATCCAGAGAAGCTCTTCGCGAAATTGGATCGTGGCGTTACGCGGCAGGTTCATCATGCCGATATCTTCGTAACCGCCGCGCTCCATGCCGTCCTCGCTGATGTTGTCGTCCTCATCCACGTAGTCGTCGATCAGCTTGACGAGTTTATTGATCTTCTCCTCCAGCGTATAGGGAGGATTCTGTTCGCTCAGGAAAATATTCAAACTGTTGGCGTAATTGCTCTGCATGGGGAGCCCGGCGGCGCCGTTGACGATGCGGAATTTGACGATCGAGCCGTAATACTCCATCTCGTGGTCGACGCCGTCCGGCAGGAACCGGTCGTGGTCGTATTCGCTGTAATCGGTCTCGGTCGTGCCGGTGTTGGCGGTATAGGTGGCGCGGTCCGCCTCGATCAGGAACAGAATCCGGTTGGCGCAGCCCTCGGCGATATAGCGCGAGCGGATGAGGTCCGAGGCGGAATAAACGTTGTACGTGCTGATTTGCGCGATGATGGTCATGGAACTCACCAGAATACCGGCGGTGACGATCAGGCACAGCACGGCGATCAGGGCGACCCCGTTTTCCTGGTTCTTGTGCTTCATCAGTTCGGTTCCTCCCGGTTGCCGTAGGTGGAGTTGCCGCTGGAGCCGGCGGTACGGCGCAGCCAGCGCTCTTTGGAGCCGTCCACCCACTCCACGGTCAACTGAATGGCCAGCGGAATGGCGTTGTGATCGGCATCGATCCAGGTATCGACCCACTCGATTTCGCTCTCGCGCGTTTCCGCGTACAGAAAAGAGATTTTGCGAACGCCCTCGGCCACGATCTCCGTTTCGTAACGGTGGTCGTAGATGTTTTTCCACGGCAGGAGCGGCGTGGGGGCGTAATCGCATTTGAGCGCTTCGTCCTCAAGGTAAAGGCGGATAAACCACAACGCGCTGCCGTTTTCGGCATAGGTCCGCCGCAGCACGGTCAGGTAAAGTTCGCTTTCATCGCCCAGGAAAACGAATTTCGTTTCGTCCTTCTCGTCCACCCACTGAAACGGCACCGCGTTGACGAAATAACTCTCGGCGATGCGGTCGATGGCCTGGTTGCGTTTCAGTTCGTTGCCGATGCGCTGCATCTGCGTATAACTGCGGTGAAACAGACTGAGCGACGTACCGATCAGCAGCCCCACCAGCGCGAGGATGGCGATGGCGGCGATCATTTCCGTCAGCGAGAATCCGCTCTCATGATGTCTGGTGCCGTTATTCACTATATTTGATCCGATCAATGGTGATGCTGTCGACGACTTTGGCCTCGGATGAATTGAAAATCTCGATGAACAAACTCCGCAGCGGCTGCTGGTTCTCGATCTGGTTCAACTCGTCGGGAAGCCCCTCCGCGTCATTGTAACGGATATTGACGGTGAAGCCAGGGTAATCGAAAAAATCGGTGCCGATGTACGGCGGGCTCTCGTCGCTGTGCAGCAGGTAATATTCGGCGGCCTGCGAGATCATATGCGTGTTCTGCCAGCGGTCCCGCGCCAGCATCATCCGCCGCTGCGAGGTATTCGCCAGCGCCAGCAGTGACACCAGGCTCAGTCCGAGGATGGCCAGCGACACCACGACTTCGATCAGGGTGAAATGTCTCATCGCGTCTTCTCCTCGACTTCCGTCAACAGCCCGGTCAACGGCGAAATGTTGAAAACCTTCTTCATCTCGCGGTGCTGAAGGATGAATTTATGGTTCCCCGAACCCCCGCCATCCGCGTAGAAACGGAACATTTCCACGCCCTGTCCGCGATCGCTGTAAATGGCGTTGCTGTCCGTTTCCAGCTCATAATCTTCGGGCAGAACCCATTTGAGGTTGGTGAAATTCTCCGGCTCCTGATAGTTGTCCGCTTCGTGATAATTGCGCAGCCGCTCGGGCAGTTCAAGAATGTTCATGCTGTCCTCATCGCGCTCGTCGGTGGCGTGCGGGTCCGAGGCGGTAAACTTCCGTTCGCCCGGATGATACACGATGACCCGGTCGCGCCCCAGCTCCAGCGCCTGAAACCGGGCGCGCCCGACGAACGCCGTAAACTCCCGCGCCGCCTGCTCAAACTTCTCCGAATCGCTGCTCGAGCGCAAACTCACGGCGGCAATACTGACCACGATGGAGACCACGATCACCACCGCAACCACTTCAATCAAAGTAAAGTTTCGTCTTTTCAATGGAGAATGGAGAATGGAGAATGGAGAATGAAGGAAAGGGAAAAATCCCTTTAACCCTCCATCTCCACATATTGATGAAAAATAAATTTTCTTCTCAACTTTCAATTCTCAATTCTCAATTCTCAATTCTCAATTTTACTGAACGTCCCAGTTGTTGATGTCGCCGTTTTCGCCTTCGCCGCCGGGCTGGCCGTCGGCGCCGTAGCTGCTCAGGTCATAATCGCCGTGCTCACCGGGGCTGACATAGACATAATCGTTGCCCCACGGATCTTTCGGCACGGCGGGCTTCAGGTAGGGGCCCTTCCACTTGTCTTCCTGGTGAATGTTCTCCATCAGCGCGCGCAGGCCGTCCGAAGTTTCGGGGTACTTGCCGGTGTCGATTTTGAACATTTCGAGGGCCTGGTCGAGCATTTTGATCTGCGTTTTGGCTTTGCTGACCCGGGCGTCGGCCACGTACCGGAAGTAAATCGGGGTGGCCACCGAGGCCAGAATCGCCAGGATCACGATCACGACGACCAGTTCGGTGAGGGTAAAAAATCTTTTGCACAATTTCTTTTGCTGTTTCATAATACACTCCTATAGGTTAAATTTTATTCAATTCCATAATGGACAGGAAAATCGACAATACCACCACCAGCACCATGCCGGCGAGAAACATGATCACCGCCGGTTCGAACAAGCTCAGCATGCGCTTGATCCGGCGCTTGGTCGCCACTTCCAGGTGCTCGGACACGCGGCTCAGCATTTCGCCGACGTAGCCGGACTCCTCGCCCACACGGATTTTCGAGGCGGTGCCGGCCGGGATGTATTCGTTGCCGCTGAGGCTGGCGGAGAGCTTTTCCCCGCCCTTCAACCGGCCCTCGATATTACTGAAGCTCTCGCGAATGACCTGATTCTGGATCACCCGCACGGCGATCCGCACGGTTTTGATGATATCGACATGGTTTTTCACCAGAATCGACAGTGTCTGGATGAAACGCTGCATCTCGATCTCATTGATCAGCTTGCTGAAAATCGGGAGCTTCAGCGCGATGCGGTTGCGCCATTCGCGGACCTTGTCCGGGCCGACCCGGTAATAAACGATTACGCCCGCGCAGAGTCCGATAACGAGCAGGATCAGTCCCCATAGGACCACCTTGCCCATGAAAATCAGAAACACCATCGACGGCGGGTTTTCCCGGCCCATGTCGGCGAAAATCTGGGAAAAACGCGGCACCAGCACCGTAAAAAGCACAATCCCCACGATGCCGGTGATCGACAGAATTACGGCCGGATAAATCGAACTGGTGATCAGGAACTCCTTCAATTCTTTGCTGTCGTCCATGAACTTGCGCAGTTCCTCGACCACTTCCGGCAGGCTGCCGGACTCCTCGCCGCTTTCGATCAGGTTCGCATAATACCCGGGAAACACGCTGCCGTAGGAACGCACCAGTTCGGAGAACCGCTTGCCCTCGTGCAGCCCCTGCCGCAGGGCGGAAACAAACTGCCGCTGCTGGGGCTCGACGCAGCTCTCGATGATAATCGCCATGGCGCGCTCCAGCGGGATATTGGCGATCAGCAGCGGCGCGAGCTGGCTGGTGAAGTCATATACATCGACCTTGGAACGGCGCAACAGCGATGCCCCGGTACTTTTTTCGCCGTCCGTTTCGCCGCAGAAGCGCACCGGCCGCAAACCGCTCGAACGCAGTTTGCTCAGCGCTTCGTTGCTGTTTTCGGCCTCGATCACCACCTCATGCGGGCTCTGACCGGGTGCTGTGGCGATGTATTTATAGAGCGGCATAAGTCCTCTCCTTACATTTCAGCGGTGGAACGCGCCAGTTCCTCGGCGGTGGTCACCCCGTCGCGGACCTTGGCCTGACCGTCCTGCAGCAGCGTGACCATGCCGTGGGCCACGGCCAGCTTTTCGATTTCGGAACTCGGCAGGTTCTTATTGACCGCGCGGCGAATCTCGTCATTCATCCGCAACAGTTCGAAAATACCGCAGCGGCCCTTGAAACCGGTACCGTTGCAAGTGCGGCACTTGGCCTCGGCGCTGTCCTTGCCGGAGCCGTGACAAGTGCGGCAGACTTTGCGCACCAACCGCTGCGACAATACGCCGTACAGCGCGGACGCCACCAGGAAGCTCTCCATGCCCATATCGATCAACCGCGTCACCGCGCCCACCGCGTCGTTGGTATGCAGCGTGCTCAGGACCAGGTGTCCGGTGAGCGCCGCGTTAATCGCAATGTCGGCGGTTTCCTGGTCGCGGATTTCCCCCACCAGGATAATATCCGGGTCCTGACGCACGATCGAGCGCAGACCGGAGGCGAAAGTCACCCCGATTTTGGCGTTCACCTGCATCTGGCAGAGGCCGGGGGTTTTGTATTCCACCGGGTCCTCGATGGTGATGATCTTTTTGCGGTTGTCATTCAGCTGCGAAATCACACTGTAAAGCGTGGTGGTTTTGCCGCTGCCGGTGGGGCCCACCACCAGGATCATGCCGTGCGGGATCTTGATCAGTTCGCGGAACTGCTCGAGATGCGCGTCGGATAAGCCCAGCGTTTTCAGGTCAAAAGTGATCGCTTCGCTGTTCAAGAGACGCAGTACGATGCTCTCGCCGGTCAGGATCGGGATGGTGCTCACGCGCATGTCCAGCTTGGTGCGGCCGAGCTGGAAATTGGTCCGGCCGTCCTGCGGCAGGCGGCTTTCCGCGATGTTCAGCCCGGCGATCAGCTTGATACGCGACGAAATGGCCGGGAACTGCGACTTCGGCACGCTCATGATCTCGGTCAGCACGCCGTCCACGCGGCAGCGCACGGACACGTGTTCCTCGCCCGGCTCCACGTGAATATCGCTGGCGCCCAGCTCGATGGCGCGGTTAAAAATATCGTTGACCAGCCGGACGATCCGCGCCTCGCCCGCCATGGAGCGCAGCGTGTTTTCGTCCTCGTAATTCATGCCGGCTTCGTTTTCTTCCACTTCGGCCTGGTTGCTGCGGCTGAGCAGCCGCTCCAGGAACGTGCGCCGGACAAACGAAAATTCGCACTTCAGCTGCAGCGCCTGCCGCACCTGAAACATGTGTTTATGAATATCGTACGGGTCGGAAACCAGCATCCGCATCGTACCCTCGCCCCACTCATAAGGCAAACACAAATTGGCGTTCAGGTACTCGTGGGAGAGCCCGGGGTAATACTCCGGCTGCTCGAGTTCCTCCTCGTCCATCGGTTCCACGCCGAGAACTTCGGTATAAAGTTTGACCAGCTCCGGCTCGCTGAAAGTGCCCTTTTCGACCAGACGGCGGTCGGCGGCGCGGTTACCCAATTCGGCCGCCAGCTCCGGGTACTCCGGCGCCAGTTCGACGATCCGGGCCTCGAGCGTTTTCAGCTGCTCGGCAAGATTGCTGGAATCGTTGTAAATCGTCGAAGCCATCAGATTTCTTTCTCCGATTTGCTGCTGTTTTCAATGCCCTTGATGATCTTGACGCGGACCTGATCGGCGACTTCCTCGTCTTCGATGGCTTTTTCGAACCGGCTCAGGGTCTTGACCGACTCGTTGTAACGCTGGATCATGTCCTCGACCCGGCTCTTTTCATCGATGATATAACAGGTGATCATGACCAGCAGCTCGGTGCGCGTGGTGGACATATCGGTGCTGCCGACCAGGCGGTTGATGAGCGGAATATCCGCCAGCAGCGGGAGCGACTGCAGGTTGTCCTTGAGTTTTTCCTGAATCATGCCGCCGATGATCATGGTCCTGCCGTTGCTCACGGTCATGGAGGTCTGGAGGATGCGCTGGTTGATGACCGGGGTGTCGGTGGCGGAGGTGATGGTGTTCGTTACCGCCTCGGAAACTTCCTGAATCAGGTCCAGCGCGATCAGGTTCGTGCTGGTGATCTGCGGGGTGATGGTCAGATTGACCCCGGTGGGCTCGTAGGTGTAACTGCGGACGATATTGTCCGTGGTGTTCACGCTGGTCATATCCTGCGTCAACAGCGGCACCCGCTGGCCGACCTTGACCAGAGCCTCGGTGTTGCTGCTGACCACGACCTGGGGGCTGGAGATGATTTTCAGCTTCTGACGTCCGGCCAGCGCGCGGAGGAAACCGAACTTTTCGTCCGGGTTATTGGGATTGAAGATGCCGAATTTGAATCCTTCCGCGTTCGGATTGCCCCGGTCGAGGTTATTGTAATTGGTCCCGATTTCGGTGCCGGTATTGCCGGTGGTGCCGATGGTATTGAACTCGATACCGAATTCATTGCTGTCGGTCAAGCCGATTTCCACGATCAGCACCTGCAGCAGCACCTGCGCCGGCATGATATCGAGCTTGTCGAGCAGGGCCTTGATGGTGGCATAGGTGCGGGCGGTGGTACGGATGACCAGGCGGTTGTTGACGCCGTCGGCGAAGATCCGGACCGGTTTTTCGAACACGCCGGAAACCTTGTCGATCTTGGTATTTTCAAGGTTGTTGGTGGAGTTGCGGTTGGCGATGCTGGAGTTGGTCGTGGAGGTCAGATTCCGGTTGGTGGTGGAGGCCAGCGACTCGGTGCGCTCGGTGGTGGTCCGGCTGGTGTCGGACTGGCTGGTGGTATCCACGGTGATCGAAGACCCCTGCGCCGTGAAAATGACAGACAATGCCTGCGCCAGTTCCGTGGCCTTGCTGTGCGCTACTTTATACACATACGCGCGCTCCTGCGTGGAGGCCTCGGCATTGTCCAGGATGCGGATCCATTCGCGGATTTCGGTCAGGGTTTCCTCGGTGGCGGCGGTGGCCACCAGCAAATTCAGGCGGTCGACGGAGCTCAGACGGACGGCCCCGGGGTCCTCGGTCTGGGTGTTGCCGTCGACCAATACGACCGGCAAGCCGATGACCGGCAGGACTTCGGAGAGCTCCTGGCCCACGCGCGACGGCAAAACATTGTTGCAGTAAAAAACCGTACGCGGCCACTTGGCCCGCCCCGGCTGGTCCACGGTTTCCAGAATCTGGCGGATCTTGGAAATATTGTCGGTGTGGTCGGAAATCATCAATATGTTCTGGCGGCTCAACTCGACGATGGTTCCTTCCTTGGACAGGAACGGCTTCAGCTGGTTGACCAGGTCCTTGGAACTGGCGTTCAGCAGCGCATAGGAAATCAGCTCGCTGGTAGCGCCGAAACGGTTGCGGGCGCGGCCGTTGCGGGGAGCACCCTGCTGGGGCATTTTTTCCGCCGGCATGAATTTGAGCATCTGACCGTTGCGGACAACGCCGGCGTTGGCCATTTTCAGCATTTCGTCAAAGGCTTCCCAGAGTTCGCGGCGGGTCATGGTGGAGTTGATGTTCAGCGTGACCACGCTTTTCAGGTCCGAATCGGCAGTGAAGTTGAAACCGAGGACATCGGCGAAGGCGGGCAGCGTATCGATCAGCGCCACGGTGTTGAAAATCAGCATCACTTCCACCGGTTCGTCGGCGTCGATCAGGATGAAATCCTCATAAAAAGGCGAGGATTTGCCGCGGGGTTTGCTGCCGTCCGCCTTGCGGCTGTCGCGGGACAGGTTTTCGGCCTGCGCCTTCAGCTCGCTCACGTTGGCGTCTTCTTCGGGCACGACCATGCCGTCCTGATTATGATCCTTCGAGGTAGTGACGAATTTCCGCTCTTCGTTGCGCCGGATAAAGTCGTATTTATCGTCCGGATCTTCCTCTTTGACCCCGGAGGTAAAAAAATCGGCGCAGGCGCCGCTCAACAGCAGCATGGCCGCCGCCGCAGGCAGCATCCAGATCCGGTGGCGCGAAACTTCCCGTAAACTGTTTTTCATATCGTGTTCCTTGAATAGGTTAATTTTCATAAGTTATCTGCCGCGGGCGGCGGCTGTGCCCGTATTGCGGGCGGGGACCTGACCCTGCCGGCCCTGCTGCTGTTGCTGTTGTTGCTGCTGCATTTGCTGCTGCATCAGGCGGTTCTGCTGGTTCATCATCTGGCCCATCATCCGCATCTGGCCCATCATCATCATCTGCTGGATCTGCTGTGCGTTCGGCTGGCGGTTGGTCTGGGTCTGGCCGGTGGTGTTGATGTTCCGCCCGGCGGTTTCCAGCGGCAGCTCCAAGGTGCTGCCGCTGCGGCTCAGCGTGACCTTGCCGCTGTCGATGGCGGCCACCGTATAGCCGTTGCTCATCACTTCGCCCACCTGGAAATAAAGCTTTTCCGCCTGCTGCTGGTTGGTTCCGGCGCGGACCGGCCCTCGCTGCTGCGTCCGCTGCTGGATGATCGCGCCCTGGGAATTGCCGATTTTGTAAATGCCGAGCAGCGTCATCTGCGGGCGGCTGGCGCCGCGCCCCGCCACCGCGTCCGGACAGCGCGTGAGATTGAAAAGATTGTAGCGCGTGACCAGAGTCCCGGCCTCGCTCACGCTCATCGGAGTAGCCGCCGGAGCCGTAACCTTGGTCGCGGTTTCCGTGCTCACGGCACGGTCGCGCCCGACGGTGAATTCCTCCTCACCGGAACTCTTGAAGAAGCCGGACACCCTCCAGATCACGATGCCGATCAACGCGATATTCAGCAATGTCAGGAATATTTTCATTGTTCGTCTCCTTCTCCTTTATTTGGACGCGGGTTCCACGGCGATCAGGCGCAGCGTGCCGGTGAAAAACAGCCGGTCGGAGTTCTGCAGACTCTCCTGCCGCAGGTCCACGCGTTTCCAATACAACTTAGGCGTCACCTTGTAAATTTCTTCATAAAAGTTGGTCAGCAGCTCCAGCGTCTCCACCCCGCCCATGTCGATTTCCAGAAACTGCAGGTCGTTGTTGATCCGGCTGCGCCGGACGGTGCCGATGCTGTTCAACTTCAAACCCGCCGTCTGGGCGGCTTCCTCGATTTTTTTGCGCAGTTCCACGTCGGCGTTGCCGTTTACTTCCTCTTTCCAGAAGCCGGCCAGGTTGGCTTTGTAGAGCTTCTCGGCGGTTTCCACGTCTTTCAGCTTCTTCTCCAGCGCGGCCATGTCGGCGGCGGCTTTTTTCTGCTTGTCGCTCAGCTGTTCCAGACGGGACTTGCTGGGGATGATGCTGCCGATGCTGCCGCCCATCTGCCAGAGCAGGAACAATCCGCAGAACACCAACCCGCCTGCGATGAACAATACTTGCGCCTTCTTGGAACTGCGGAATTTTTTGATCATATCATTTGCCACCGGTAGCTCCTTTGGCGGGTTGTTCGACGCGCCCCAGCCGCAGCGTCACCATCATAATCGTATCATTCATCTGCCGGTTCTGAAACGAATTCACCTTGAACATCGGCACCCGCCGCAGCGTCGAAACCATATCCAGGTTCTGCTGCGCGGTCTGAATCGTCAGATCCACCGTGCTTTCGCTCCAGCGGAGGTTGGTCACCAGCGCCTGTGCGGGCATGGCTTCCGAGAGCCGCGCGAGGTTGATCAGCATATCATGGTCGCCGATATTCAACTCGTTCACGCGTACCATTTCCTTGTATTCCTTGTCCTTTTTGCGCAGCGTATCCTGCGCTTCTTTTGTCCGCCGCGCCAGACCGCTGATCTGATTGTCCAGCCGTTTGTACTCCTGCCGGTAATCGGCCAGGTTGCGAATAAAGGAAAATCCGAACAGCGCCACCAGGATCACTCCCAGCAGCGCCGCCAGCCGCATCTGATTGCGGAAGCGCTGCGGGCGCAGAAATGGCGGCAGTACCGCCAGCCCGGCCTGTTGTTTGCGGAAGTCGGCATTTTCGGCATAACGGCCCAACATGATCGGAGTAATGAATTTCCGCAGTATTTTCTCGGTATCGGTACCGCACCTGGGGTCGAGCGTCACTTCGTTTTTCAGGAATTTGATCAATCCGGTGTTGTATTCGACGGAGCCGCTGCCCGCCGGGTGCCACGAGTTATTGCTCCAATAAAAATCGCTTTCCAGCTCCGGCAGCAAAACTTTGTCCGCCCCGGCCTGTTCCGGCAAAGCCAGCAGCGGATAGATGAAGGCGTCGACACGGCGGCGGCGCTTCGCCAGCGCATTGCACAGCGGCAGCAGCGCCCCGGCCGGGAACCCGTACACGGACACCTCCTGCTCCTCCGCGGCGCTCACGGCCCCGGTGGTAAACTGCAGACGGAAGTCCGCCGGCAACTGCAAGACCTGCTCCTGAGCGTCGAAAATCAACGCCGAAGCCATTTCCTTGCTCGACATTTCCGGCGCCCTGGTCCGGAAGAAAAATCCGCCGTCCAGCGCCGAACCGATGATCAGGATCTGGCGCTTGCCCACGTCCAGTTCTTTGGCCATCGCCCCCAGCGCGTCGGCGAGCTCAATGCCGTCCGCGTTGTACTCCGCCGTCTTCAGAACCGTCAGCTGCTTGCGGCGGCGCTGCATCACCACTCCGCGCAACTGCCCGGATTTGGCCAGGGTTATGACTGCATATTCAGGTGCAGAAAATAAAATCATCTGATTAATTTCCCGTTACCCGCCCCAACCGGGAGGGCCGCCCCAGCCGCCCTGGCGACGGTTGTTGTTATTGTTGTTGTTGTTCTGCTGCGGCACTTCCACCTGAATCACCCGGGTCGAAGCCGCACGGGCCACGACCTGTTTCTTCAAATCCTCCGCATTCAGCCCGGCTTTCTGGAAAAGCTCGCGGAATTTCTCGCGGGCCAGCTCCGGGTCCTCGTCGCGCAATTTGACGATTTCGGCGTATTCCTCCGGGTAACGGCGCTGCAGGATCGAGTTGGCGCGCTCCACGGCCAGCCGGGCGACGTTGCGCGGGGCCACGGCTTTGCCCGGCGGTTCGCCTTCGGGCAACTTCACCTCGGCTTTTTCGGCCAGTTCGCGCAGCTTGACCAAAGCAGCGGCCATGTCGGTCTCGCGCAATTTGGCGATTTCAGCATATTCATCGGGAAATTTTTCTTTGATGGCGTTTTCGGCCTTGGTCCACTCTTCGAGGGCATTTTTCTGTTCGTTCGCGGCATCGGGACGGCGCTGGTCGCCGTTGCGTCCGCCACGTCCGCCGCCGAAGCTCGGCATTTCAATTCCGGCTTTCTGGGCCAGTTCCTGGCGCTTCTGCATGGCGGCGCGCCGGTCGCCGGCGGCATCGAGCTTTTCGAGCTCTTTATATTCCTCGGGCAACTTTTCCTTGATCTGCGCGTCCGCCTTGGCCATTGCCTCGCGGATGGCTTCGAAACCGCTGCCGCCCCCGCCGGGGCCTCCGCCTCCGGGTCCGCCACCGTTTCCGCGGTTGCCACGGCCGCGATTGCTGCGGTTTTCGCCGCCTCCTGTACTCTCCTGCTGGTCCTGACCGAACAGTGTCACGGTCAATGCCAGCAGCGGCAGTATCCATAAAATCCGTTTCAGCATGATTGCGCCCTTATTTTTATTGTTAAAAGCTATTTCAACAATACCATAACGTCACAAAGATAGCTTTTATTTTAGTAAATACAAAAAAATATTGAATTTTTATGAAAAATCACAAGTTGATGATTTTTTCCAGCAGCAATGTCTGGTCGATGACCCCCAGCAGCTCCTGCTCTTTGTTGACCACATACACCTGCGGATACTTGAGCACCGAAATGGCGAAAACCACCTCGATCAGCGTGGCGTCCTCGTAGAATTTGCCGTAATCCTTGCTCATGACCTTGCCGACGGTCGACTGGGCCTCGATGTTGAAATATTTCTCGAACGGATCGAAGAAGCGGACAAAGCCGACGCTTTTCTGCTGAGCAAAGAAATCCGGGAATCCCAGCGTAAACAGGTTCGAACAGACAACTTGCCCCACCAGTTTTTTGCCGTCCAGCACCGGAACCACGGCGGTGCGGTGCTTCGCCATCAGCGCGGTGGCCTCTTTCAGCGGCTGGTCCACGGTCAGGGAAAGACAGCACTTGCCCATGATGTCGCCGGCGATCACCACTTTGCGCGACAGTTTATTCAGCTGCATCAACTGCTTGTGCATTTCGTCGGATGTCCTGGCGCACATCAGGTTTTCGCGCAGCTCGGGCATACGGACGTAACTGGCGAAGCGTGCGATGAACTTCAGCCCTTCCATCGGCTTGCCCGCCGGAATCAGCAGCAGACAGGCGATCTGGATCGGGAAATGGTCCGGATTATCGTTTTCCAGCGGTGTTTTCAGCGTGGCGATGACCGCGCCGAGTTGTTCGAGGCCGGGGATGCGGGCATGGGGCAGGATTACTCCGTTGCCGATGGCGGTCGCCCCCTGCGCTTCCCGTTCACTGACGGCTGCGCGGATGGTTTCATAACTGAGCTTGCTGCTCTTGATTTCGGGGATTTCGACAACCTGGCGGCAGAGCTGGTCAAAAAGCTCATTACGGTTGCTGACAGTGATTTGCGCCATGAAGTTGGCGCCTGTGAAATGATCATCGGGGTACATTTTTCCGACCTTTGTAAATGAATGGTTTGTTTCCGGGGAGCGTGGCAAATAAGATCAGGCCGCCGGACAAGGCGGCGACCGTCCACTTGAGGACCGGTAAATAAACTGGTGGAAAAATGATTCGGCAAACTCCCGCAGCGGCTTCTGCCGCGCCGGGACCACGATGAATTCCGCCGGTACAGCCAGTTCCGTCAGAAGCTTCAAGGAACCGCCCAGCCGTTGACCGGCGCTTTCGCTTTCCTCCAGAATCGCTTCACTGTGAAAGTGAATGCAGATGCTTTGCCCGGGCGCGGACCACCCGGTATCATCCTTTTCCGCTGCCTGCAAAACACAGAACAATAAGGCTAGAATCAAAACACTAATGAGGCCTAACAGACTCTTCATGAATAAGTAATCCAACTTCTGGTATTTGTTTAATATTATAGCATCATCACGTGCTTTTGCAAACAAAGGTTAACTTTTTCCGGAAATTTACCGCATTGCCTCTTGCCAAACGCCGCGGAGTGGTTATATTAATATGTAACACGAGTAACATGGTTTGAATCATGCGGGTAACGTTAAAAGATATTGCAAAAAAAGCCGGGGTGTCGCGCCCCGCCGTGTCGATGGTCCTGAACAACCCCGGCACCACTCATTTGAACGAGGCCAAAAAGCAGGAGGTACTGCGCCTGGCCCGCGAAATGGGTTACCGGCCGAATTACTCGGCACTGCAGCTGCGCGGCAAATCCACCCGCGTCATCGGCGTCATCGGGAGCGTGTTTTCGGTGCCGGTGCATACGGCGATCATCAACAGCATCATGCAGTGTTTCCGCCTGCACGGCTATAACGTGCTGCTGGGTGACCACGGCGGCGATTTCAAGCTCGAAAAAGAGATCGCGGCCGAATTCGAGTCGCGCGGCGTGGACGGCATCATCCTGTTCAACGCCACCAGCCCGAAAATGCGTCAGCTGATCAAGGTCCCGCAGGTCGCCGTGTCGCACAACCAGCAGATTTACGACATCTGCACGGACCTGCAGATGGGCGGCTTGATCGCCGGACGCCACCTGATCGGGCACGGCCACCGCAAAATCGGTTTCGTCGGACACGCGGAAGGTTCCGGCCCGCTGCGCCGTCAGGGCCTGGCGGACGCACTGGCGGAGTGCGGCGTGGAGTTTAATCCCGCCTGGTACCTGCAGGCATCAACCGATACCTTCAGCGCCAAACTGAAACGCGCGTACAGCAGCGGCGTCACCGCATTTTTCACCCTGAACGATTTCCTTGGCGGTTATGTCCTGTCCGAGCTTAAGCGACTGGGCATCGGGGACGCGGCGGTGATCGGTTTCGACGGTCTCCGCTTTGCGGATTATTTTTCGCCGCCGCTGACCACGGTCACCCAGCCCGTGCGCGAACTCGGCGAAGAAACGGTGAAACTCATGCTCCGCCGTCTCGGCGGCGAGGAGCCCGACGGCGAAATTCTGCGGCTTCCCCCGCGTCTCCATATCGGCGGCAGCTGCGGCTGCCCCTACACCCCGCATTACTCCGAAAATCAATCCATTTATTAAAATGGAAAATGGAAAATGGAAAATGGAAAATTAAGAGAATTCATCTTTTACCAAACTATTGATTATATGCACGGAGATAAAGAGGGTTAAAGGGATTCTTCCCTTTCCTTCATTTTCAATTTTCAACTTTCAATTTTCAATTTAAAGGAATTAAAAAAGTGGCTACTCTGAAGAACAACACCGTCAAAGTCGACTTCGACAATAATGTCTATTCGCTGAGCCTCCCCGGTTTCAAGCTCGAAAACTGCGCCCCGGCCCTGTGGCTGAACGGCGACAAAATCGCCATGGGCTGGAAAACCGAATGTGCCGATCACGAAAAAATGATCCTGAGCGGCAGCAACTCGCTCGGCGAATGGCACCTTGAATTCCGCTTCGTCCAGAACCTCGACGGACTCAACGGCGTTTCGGTGCGCCTGAGCGGAAAACTTGCCAAACCCTGCCGCGAACTGCGCATCGCCCCGCTGACGCTGCCCGAACTGCAACTCGACCATCTGTTGAGCCAGGGCGTCGCCATGGGCCGCTGCCGCTCGGTCAAATTCCCGGCGTCCGACATCAACGAAACCGGTATGAACGGCAGTTACATCCTGATGCTCTCCCGTGGCGGCATGCACCTGCAGATTTCCCACCCGCTGCGCCAGAAAATCACCACCAATTTCACCGCCCAAATCATGCAGAACGGCATCGAAGAACTGATCGCCTCCGCGTCCACGCTGCACAATGACAACCTGGAAATCGATACCGACCCCATCGAAATCTATTCCTCCGCCGAGCCCTTTGCCATGATGACTGCCTGGGCCGAGACCAATACCGAAGTGCGCAAGGATTTCACCAATCTCGTCAAGCCGGGCTGGAACAGCTGGGATTATTACCGCTGGACCATCACCGAGGATGAAGTGCTGAAAAACGCCGAATTCATCGCCGCCGACCCGGTGCTCTCCAAACACGTCAAGCGCATCATCGTTGACGACGGCTGGCAGTACTGCTATGGTGAATGGGATGCCAACCCGCTCTTTCCGAACGGCATGGAGTATCTGGCCAAAGAACTGACCAAGTTGGGTTTCGAACCGGGGTTGTGGTTTGCCCCCACGATCGTCGAGCCGCACTGCCGGATCGCCCAGCTTGATTACGACATGCTGGCCATGAGCGAGGGCGGACATCCCTGCTTGTGCTACTCCTGCATGGAACGCTTCGGCTTCGTACTCGACCCGACAGTACCGAAGGTCCAGAAACACCTGTATGATCTCTTTGACCGCTATGCCTCAATGGGCTACAAATATTTCAAGCTCGACTTCCTCGGGCAGACGCTGAAGGCGCGGCAGTTCCACGACCGCACCGTGCCGCGCTCGGAAATCATCCGCATGATCGTGAAACCGATCGCCGAAGCCGTCGAGGGCCGCGCCACCATCCTCGGCTGCAACTACAATTTCGAGGCGGGCAACCGCTATGTGGACGCCGCCCGTATCGGCTCGGACATCCACTCCACCTGGAACGGCATCTGCCACAACGTAATCTCGGTGGCGGCGCGTTTCTGGAGCAACAAACGCTGGTGGGTCAACGACCCGGACTTCGCCCTGGCGCGGGCCCTCGACACCTCCAACGACCCGGATATCGTCCGCCTGAAACCCTGCCTGGTGTACGCCAAAGCAGATTCGCCGCACAAGGATCTCTTCGACTTCGTCATGGTCGACATCAAGGAACCGCAGTCCGAGCTGCTGCTGAGCATCGTACTGATGGCCGCCGGCGCGGTGAATCTCTCCGACAACATGCCGCGCCTGAACGAAAAGGGGCTGAACCTGGCGCGCCGCGTGGTGGCCGCCGAGTCCGGCGAACCGGCCATTCCGCTGGACCTCTTCGAAAGCGAAAAACCGGCCAGGTGGCTGCAGAAAATCAGCGACGGTTACCGCGTGCTGCTGATCAACTGGGAGGACCAACCCTGCGAAATGTGCTTCGACCTGAAGGCCAACGGCGTCGAGGCCACTTCGGCGGTGGATTTCTGGTACGACACCCCGGTGGAAATCACCAACGGCGTCATCCGGAAAACCCTTCCCCCGCGCAGCTGCCTGCTGACCGTAATCAAAGTATAATATTAACCACAAATACACGGAACACGCGGAAAAAATCAGAAAAATTCCGTGTTTTTCCGTGATTTCCGTGGTTGAAAATCCCCTTACCGGAAATACGCTGACGCCCGGGCTTTGGCATTCACTTCCAGGTTGCGGTAAAAGAAGTAAATATCATTGGCATGGTAAATCCCCTTGCCCAGGAAATCGCTGTCGTATTCGCCGGGGTATTGCGGAATCGCAATCAGCGCGCCGGTGAGCGGATTGATCGCGGCGCCGCAGAAGTTCGGGTATTCTTTGGCGGTATTGGTTTTGTAGTCAAACAGTACCGCGCCGAGGTTCTCCACCGCCGTGGCCGGGGTCATATTGGTTTTCCAGTTCAGCGGATTGATGCAATACGTGCCGGGGCGGCCCGTGAACACCGATTTCGCCGCGTCCGGCGCTTCGGTGTTCCAGCTGACGATCACGCCGGTGTCGTATTCGCCGCGCGCGGGTTTCAGGTGCGGATATTCCTCGAAATCGTCCGCGGTGACCGGAAAACCGATCAGGTAGGCGGCCACCAGTTTCCGCTGCAGCGATTCGTCCTTGAATTCGAGCTTCATCATCTTCAGGAGGTCATACGCCCCCTGGCTGTGGCCGACCAGAATGAACGGCCGCCCATTATTATAGTTCTTCATATAATAGCGGAACGCCTCAATGGTATCGGCAACCCCCTGGTACTGCGACGGACCGGTGATGCGCTCAGCTTTCATATCCTCCAGCGCTGTGTAAAGCTCCGTCTGCCGCACAAACGGCGCATAAATATTGCCGATCTTGAACGGCGCGGTCTGCTGTCCGGCGATAGTCCGCGCCTTGGCGCGGATCTTGTCGGTATCCCAGCGCATCAACTTCTCGGTTTTACTGCTGAAAAGCGTCGGGTAGATATAAAAAACATCCACCTCGCGCACTTCCGCCGAAGCCTCCGGCAGCATCACCCAGTTCCCCGCGTCAGCATAATTGACCGATGGCGTAATCTCTAGTCTTTCCATCGGCGGAAACTCGCAACAACGGAAAGAAAGGCACCCCGTCCAGCAGACTACCGCCAGCGCCAGAATCAACAATCGCAAAAAATTTTTCATAACAACTCCTGTTTACAATGAATCTACCGACAATTTAGCTGTTAATTCCTCAATTTTCAATTTTCCATTCTCAATTTTCCATTAATACAAGTTGAAACCTTTCGCTCAATGTTTGCAAAAACAAAGAGCTTCCGCTATCTTTGTTTTCGCAAACCTCGCTCTCAGGTGAATTGTGAGCTTTTTTAAGTAGCGCCGCTACGCGGCTTACATTTTTTTTCGCCCTGCAGGCGACCAGCGCTGTCCGCGCGCTGGACCGCGTCCGGGTAGCACCCGGCGGCAAGTTATTTTCTTTAAATTATTAATTATTAATTACTTCTGGTTTTGCCGATTGACAGATCTCAGCAGTGCGTACATCGTCCGCAGGCGGGGAATGTCCGCACCGAATTCGTCGGCTTTGCGCACGATCGAACCGAGAATGGTCTCGACTTCCAGTGGCCGCTTGTTTTCATGGTCCAGCAGCATGCTGGTTTTGTACGGCGGAAAATTGTGGGTATAATCAAGATTTTTCTGCACCACGTCGGCGGGCAATTCCTTGCCCGCGGCTTTGGCTGCGGCGCAGACTTCGCGCATCAGGTCGCCGCACAAAGCGTCCAGCAGCGGATCAGCGGAAATAACGCCGGTATCCACGCAGCCGGCCAGAATCGACACCGGATTGTACGGCGCGTTCCAGACCAGTTTGCTCCAGCGGTCGAGGATGATATCGTCGCTCTTGCGTGTGCCCACGCCGACACTGTTCCAGGTGTAAACCAGCCAGTCCAGCAGCGCCGATTCACCCTGCGGAAATTTGCCGATGGCCAGCGTGCCGCCGCCCTGGTGCACGATTCGCCCGTCGCCCTCGCGGAAAACACCGATATAGGCAATGGCCCCGAACAACGGATTGTCCGGGTACGCCGCCGCCATTTCCTCCTCCATCCCGAGGCCGTTCTGGATCAGCAGAATCGCGGTATTCGGGCCCACGGCGGGCTTGATCAACGTGGGGGTGTCGATGCCCGGCAGCACTTTGGTCGTCACCACGATCAGGTCAAGTTCTTCGCGGTAATCCGCCGGGGTACGGAACACTCCGGCCGGCATGAAATCGAAATCCCCGGCGATGCTTTTGATTTTATAACCACCGCTGATGACCGCCTCGAAATCCGAACGGCACACCACCGACACCTCGGCCTTGCCGCTCTGCGCCAGCCGTCCGCCGAAATACGCCCCGACGCCCCCGGCGCCGACCACCAATACTCTTAATTTACGGTTATTGTACATAAGTCACTCTGTTTTAATGGATAATTGATAATGGATAATTGATAATGAAGGAAAGGGAAGAATCCCTTTGACCCTCTTTGACAGTTGCTTTCACATATACATTGTTTCTCCCTAATTATCCATTATCCATTATCCATTATCCATTATCCATTATCAATTAAGGTAATTTCTTTTGCCGAAGATGGCAGTGCCGATCCGGACCATGGTCGACCCTTCGTCGATGGCAATGGCGAAATCGCCGCTCATGCCCATGGAGAGCTCCGGCAGTTCGATGTTGTATTGCTGCTGCCAGCGATCGCGCAGTTCGCGCAACGTGCCGAAAAGCCGCCGCAGTTCCGCTTCCTCCGCGTCAAAGGGCGGCATGGTCATCAGACCGGCCACATTCAGGTTTTCCGCTTTGTAACGGATCATATCCTCGGCCTCGGCCACGGTCGCGCCGGACTTACTGGCCTCGCCGGAAATATTAACTTCAATCAGGACGTTCGGGCGCTTGCGGAGCTCGCCGGCCTGTCGGTCGAGGCGCTGCAGCAGTTTCAGCGAATCCACCGAGTGAATCCACGAGGCGAACTCCACTGCTTTGGCGCTTTTGTTACTCTGCAGATGCCCGATCATGTGCCAGACGATGTCCTGCGGCAAGGCCGCGACCTTGCCTTCCAGCTCCTGGATTTTGTTCTCGGCGAAATCGCGCTGCCCGGCCTCGTAAGCCGCCAGGATGTCGTTCACGGAAAACGTCTTGCTGACGGCAATCAGTCTGACCCCGGCGGGTTCGCGCCGGGCCGCCAGCGCAGCCTGACGGACCGCGCCGCACATCTCTTTCAGTTGGCGCTCCACGTACTCCATGACGCCCTCCTTACTTGTGATGCTTGGTCCTGATCTGCTGTTCCGGCGGGGAAATCACGATCCGGGTGTTGGGGGGCAGGCTCTCGGTCAGCCAGACGTTGCCGCCGATGATCGAGTCGTGCCCGATGACGATGTCGCCGAGCACGCTGGCTCCGGCGTAAATCGTCACGTTGTCCTCCAGCGTGGGATGGCGCTTGTTGCCCTTGATGATCATGCCGCAGGCGTCCTTCGGGAAGCTCAGCGCGCCGAGGGTTACACCCTGGTAAATCTTGACATTGTCGCCGATATGGCAGGTCTCGCCGATCACCACCCCGGTGCCGTGGTCGATGAACATCCCCTTGCCCAGATGGGCGCCGGGGTGGATATCGATGCCGGTCTGCGAGTGCGCGTACTCGGTGAGCATGCGCGGAATCAACGGAATATTCTTGTGATACAGCAGATGCGCGAAGCGCTGGATCGAAATCGCCCGCACCCCGGGATAGCTCAAAATCACTTCATTCAGCGAACTTGCCGCCGGGTCCCCGGCGTAGGCCGCCTCGATGTCGTCTTTCATGTTCTGACGCAGCTCGGGAATGCTCTCGAGCAGGCTGATCACGGCTTGTTCGCTGCGCTCGACCACCTTGCAGTTGACGTCGTCGGACTCGCCGCAGTCGAAGCGGCAGGCGCGAATCGTCAGGTCCAGCAGCAGCCCGTAAAGCTCGGTCAGCAAATGACCGGTGTGATACGGCATGGCGGCCATGGAGTAGCTGTCCTCGGTATAAAACCCGGGGAAGACGATTTCATTGATTTTATTGACCAGGTCGACGATTTCCTGATAACGCGGCAGGTTATCCTCTTCGGCGCTGTTCACGCCGACTTTATCCTCGTAAGTATCGCAAATCCGCTCGACCAAAGCGCTGAGTTTCCCGCCGGACAAACGCGGCAAGGGAGAGCTGTTTTTACCTGTACTCATATCTTAAATCTCCTTTGTCGTAATATAAATTAAAAATTGAAAATAGCAAAAGAAATATCGCACCGGGTCGTACCCGGACGCGGTCCAGCGGCGGATACGCTGGTCGCCTGAAAGGCGAAACTATTCGATGTTCTGGACCTGCTCGCGGATCTTCTCCAGTTCGCTTTTGAATTCCACCACCATGGGGGTGATTTCGCTGCAGGAGGCTTTGTTGCCCAGCGTGGTGATCTCGCGGAAAATTTCCTGCACCAGAAAATCGAGGCTGCGCCCGGCCTGCTGGGTGTCCGTATCGACGAACTTATGGAACTGGCTGAAATGGCTGCGGAGGCGGATCAGTTCCTCGGTCACATCGGTTTTGTCGCTGTAAATGACCAGTTCTTTCAATAACCGCTCGTCGTTCAAGTCGATCTCGAATTCGGCGCTTTTCAGCCGTTCGTACATGCGGTCGCGCATCACGTTGGGCAGGTTTGCCGCAATCGGCTCAACTTCATTTACGATATTTTCAAGCTTCGCCAGGCGCTGGCGGAAATCGTCTTCGATCGACTTGCCCTCGGCGGAACGCATCTCGAGCAGATTGTCCATGGCCGACTCCAACGCCTTCAGCAGCAGTTCCTCGAACCACGGTTGCGAGGCGTCCATGGCGACCGGTTCGATGATCCCGGGCACGCTGAGCAGGTGCTGGATTTCAATCTGGCCCGGCACGCCGGTTTCGGCCTGGATCTGGCGGATTTCGTCGATCAGTTTCAGGAGCGAGCCGCGATTGATCTTCGGCACGCTGAGGACGTTGTTCTCGCCCTCCACCAGGACACGGACGGCGATGCTGCCGCGGCTGATCCGGGCGGCAATGGCCGAGCGCATGACCGGCTCGAAAATGCTCATTTCGCGCGGGAGATTGACCCGTACTTCAAGCTGTTTGCGGTTGATGGAGGAAATTTCCACCACGAACGTGGTCTGACCGTCGGCGGAAACCGCGGAGCCGCGCCCGAATCCTGTCATGCTTTTCATAGTGCTCAGCCTTCGTTTTCTTCGACAATTTCTTCGAGCAGCTTTTCGATGGCGCTCTTCGGCGGCGGCTTCGGCGTACCCTCCACCGGTTCTACGGCGGGCTGTTCCAGCTCGGGAATATCGGTCACCACATGCTTCATGAACTCGTCTTCGCTGCTGAGCAGACTGGCAAAGGGCTTCCAGCCCCCCAGATCCTTCTGGCCGAGTCCGATGACCACGATCTTCTCGTTCGGCTTGGTTTTGCTGTTCCAGACCATCGACATCTGGGTCAGCTTCATCAGCGCCTCGGACTGCTGCTCGGTAATGCCGCGGTCCTCGTGATTCAGGTCCAACACGTAATTGGTCACGTAAAACTCGGGAACCACAAACCGGACATGGTTCATATCCGCCAGTTTCAGGTTCAGGAGCGTATTAAGCGCGTATCTCTGACCGGCCTTGACGGCACCTTCCTTTTTCTTGTCGGGCTGGATGAATTCCTTGACGATCAGCCGTTCCGGGAACCACATCGCCATCGAGGGCTCGCTGACGCCGAAAACCAGGTACACCTCATCCTTGCCGGGGATCACCCAGGCGATGTTGAAATGCACCAGCGCGTGCGGAGAAATCACCCCGTCATCCTCGCCATAGGGGTTGCCGACGATGTTTTTCGACATGATGTACGGCTTGTTGAACTTGACGTACTCACGCTGCATCGCGTTCAGCCCGGGTGCTTTTTTCAGCAGATATTCGCGGGCGCGATTCACGGCGCGCTCCTGGTAATATTCCGGGGACTGGCAGCCGCTAAGCAGCACCGCCGCCATCACGAAAATGCTGAATATCCATTGATTAAATTTCATAGCACCCTTTTTCCGGTTGGGTTATTCCTTTTCGACAAACTCCCGATGCAACGCGACCTGGGCCTTCTGGAAATGTTCGCGTTCGATCATGAACTGAATATTGACCTGGCGTATACACTGGTCCAGCGCCAGCACGTTGATGTTGTTTGCCGCCAGGGCATTCGCCGCACGGGCCAGAAACCCCGGAATCTTCATGTTCGAGCCGATCACCGAGACGATCGCCACCTCGCGGGTGGAAATCTCCGCACCCGGGAAGTTGACCTTCATATCGGCCAGACACGCCGGAATGTTCTTGTTTTTCTGCGCCACATAGTGCGTGATGGTGTTCGCGTTGGTATTTTTGGCGATATAACTGAGCTTGAAGCGGTCGAAGCTCTTGAGCAACTGGAAGTCGTAACCGCTCTGGCCGACCATTTCGGGGTCGAAAACTTCGATTGCCAGCACGTCGCTGCGGCCGCAGATCATTTCCACGTGCGGCTCCGGCGACACGTAATCCTTGCTGATCAAGGTGCCGGGGTGCTCGGGGTCAAACGCGTTTTTCACCCGGATACGGATGTTGCGCAGTTCCATTTCCTTGGAAGCCTTCGGGTGGATCGCTTCCATGGCCATGTCGGCGAGCTGGTCGGCGATGTCGAAATTGGTGTTGCCGATGATCCGGACATTGTTCACGCCCATGAGCTTGGGATCGCCCGTGCTCAGGTGAAACTCCTTGTGAATGATCCCTTCGCGGGCATTGGTCACCACCGCGATCTTGCTGAAGGTGATTTCGCTGTAGCCGCGGTCGAAACGGTTCATGATGCCCTCGGCGCACTTGGCGTAACCGGTGACGATCGGCATGCATTTGCTGAAGTCGAGGATGCACAGATTGCGCTGGATGTTGTCCTCGATGCTGCCCACGATGGTTTCGCGCCAGCCGGAGAGGTCCACGAACTCGGCGTTGATGCCGTGGTGGCGCAGGATTTTCACCGAATTGAACGCACTGTGAGCTTCGCCCACGGCACTGAGAAATTCACGGGTGGCCGGTAGGAAATCCTTCGGCTGGAAATGCCCGAACGTCCGCAGCGTCTGCAGATCTTCGAGGCAGGACTTGATCCCGTCCATGCGCTCGTTCACAAACGCATCCGCTTCCGCCTGGTCCAGTCCGAGGTCGACAAAGGTGCGGTTCAGCTCGATCATCTTCGCCCGGGTCTGCTCCAGGACGCTCTGCCATTCTTCGTCGTCGGCGAATTTGCCGTAAATGCCGGGCTGGCCGGTCTTTTTGTCTTCGAGCAGCAGATTGGTGATGCCGCCGTAAGCGGACACCACAAAAATACGGTTGTACAACTCTTCGCCCTTGCGGTTGCCGATGATGACATTGCGCATGATGTCACCGAACATCGACATCGATGTTCCGCCGATTTTCTCTACGGTATGCTTGCTTAAACTCATATTATGATATATCCTCGATTCGGAAAAGTTTCACTTTTTCGCAGACTTCCTTCATGGCCTCGATCTCGGCGATGGCGCCCTTGATCAGCTCCTCGCGGGTCAGGTGGGTCAGGATCATCAGCGAAACGTTGTCCTCGGACTGCCCTTCCTTCTGGATAAAGCTGGAAATGCTGATTTTCTTGTTGCCGAGAATAGCCGACATCTGGGCGATCACGCCCGGCACGTCCTTGACCTGTATCCGCAGGTAATAGCGGTTTTCGGTCTTGTCCATCGGCAGGATGTCGCGGAAAAGCTTGCCGGGGCGGAACGCCGCCAGGCGGTTCTTGCAATTCGCGGACATGCTGCGGCCGATATCGATGATATCCGCCACCACCGCGCTGGCGGTGGCTTCGCGTCCGGCGCCGCGGCCGTAGAACATGGTGTTGCCCACATAATCGCCGTTGACCATGACCGCGTTGAAGACTTCGGACACGTCGGCCAGCAGTGCGTTTTTGGAAATCAGCGTCGGATGGACGCGGATCTGGATGTCGCCGTCGACGTTCTGCTTGATGATGCCGAGGAGCTTGATGCGATAGCCGAGTTCATCGGCGAAACGCAGGTCCATCAGCGAAATGTCGCGGATGCCCTCGATGTACAGCGGGTCCATGCCGAACCACTTGCCGTAGGCCAGCGAGGCCAGGATCGCGGTCTTGTGCGCGGTGTCGAAGCCGTCGATGTCGAGGGACGGTTCAGCTTCGGCGTAACCAAGCTTCTGGGCGTCCTTCAGGATCGGCTCGAAATCGAGTCCTTCGCGCTCCATGCGGGTCAGGATATAGTTGCAGGTACCGTTCATGATACCGTAAATCTTTTTGATCTGGTTGGCGGCCAGCCCTTCGCGCAGGGCCTTGATGATCGGGATGCCGCCGGCCACGCTGGCCTCGTAAGCGACTTCCGCACCGGACTTCTCGGCGGCGGCGAAAATTTCCTCGCCGTGCTTGGCCAGCAGCGCCTTGTTGGCGGTGACCACGGACTTGCCCTGGTTCAGCGCTTCGAGAATAAAGGTTTTGGCGATGGTGGTACCGCCGACCAGTTCGACCACCACGTCGGACTTGGCGATCACCGCCGAAGCATCGGTTGTCAACAGTTCTTTCGGCACATCCACGCCGCGGTCGCGGGTGATATCGATATCCGCCACGCCGGCCAGAACCGGTTTCACGCCGGTACGCGTGGCAATCATGTCGCTGTGTTGCAGTAAATTCGCAGCCACCCCGGCCCCTACCGTGCCGAAACCAATGATCCCTACTTTTATTTCTTTCACGATGATATCATTCCTTCCAAACATGTTGATTTTTAAAAACAATTACTTTTTAATATAGCCCGATTTCAGTATTTTGAAAATGAGTTATTTGCAAAATATCCAAAAACATCTGAATTTTCAGACATTTACGCATTGATTTTATCGTTATCATGGTTATTTTATTCAGCAGAGACAACAAAGCAGGTGGATAATGGCGGACAACAACGAAATGCCGAGGGGCAATGAAACCATTTTGATCGTGGACGACCAGGAAACGATCTGGGATTTCCTCATCGAAGCTCTCCAGGAGCTCGGTTACTCCGTGCTGTTGGCCGAAAACGGCCTCGACGCCGTTGAAATCTACCGCGACAATCCTGCGCAAATCGATCTGGTACTCCTCGACATGGTCATGCCGCGTCAGGGCGGGCACCAGACTTTCTACAAAATCAAAGCGCTCGACCCCAAGGCCAATATTCTCCTCTCCAGCGGCTATGTCTCCGATGAAGAAGTGAACGACCTGCTGGTCGAAGGCGCCCGCGGCTTCCTCGCCAAGCCCCACCGGCTGAGCACCGTGGCCCAGGAAATCCGCCGCATCCTCGACGCCCACCCCCACCGGTAAATTCGAATTGGTGAATTGGCCGCCACTCCGTGGCTGAATTGGTGAATTGGGGAAAATTCAGCATAAGTCCGTGGATATCCATATAAAAAAAGAGAGGGCCTGAAGCCCTCCCGTATGGAATTTCTGTTTACTTGGCGAGGAGTACCGCCTGGCCGTAGCGGGCGGGTACCTTGCCGTCGGCTATGCCGCCGTACCATTCGGTCCAGTGACGGCTCTTGCCTGCGTCGCGGTCGTTGATCAGGATGCTGATGCCCAGATGCATGGCGGCAGAGGGCTTGATATTCAGCGTCTGCCATGGAATCGCGAAAAGGTAATGCGTCACTTCGCCCTCGCGGGTGTGGCGGCTGACCAGATTCGGAATCGGGGCGTTCAACGGCATTTCGTTCAGGTTCATGCTGGCCCAGACCCAGGAATCGGGCTGGTTGCCGTCCGCTTTGATACCGAATTCGGCGTAGGCGGTTTCCTGAATTCCGTCGTTGTTCGGGCGGATCATGGAATCTTGCGCCACGCTGACGGCAATCTGCAGCGAGTCGCCATCCCACATCGACGCGCCGTCGCGGGTGCTGACGGTTTTGTCTTTGGTATTGACCGAGAAGTAAAGGTTTTTCTCATCGTAGGCCAGGTGAATGGTTCCTTCCGGGCGGTCGAATTCGCCGTTTATGGCGTGGCGGCTCGGGGTACCGTCGGCGATGGAGTATTCGCCGCGGGCGGGCCATTTGTCAATGGCGGTGTTCAGAGCGTCCTGGCAATACGGGATTGCCACGGGCAGGATGTCGGCCGGGAGCTTTTGCGTCCAGATGTTGCTGCCGGAAGCGGTGAACCGGGCCTGATAGGTGAACGGGCGGCCGTAACGGGTGTTCTGCAGCGGCAGTTTATAAGTTTTGCCGGCGTCGACCTGGGTAGTGGCCAGCACGGTTTTGCCGTCGGCCAGGATTTCGAGCTTCGCCTGCGGCACGGCGCCACCGTTGGCTGCGACTTCAAAGTTGATGGCAGGCTGCTTGCCATTATTGGCGGCGACCACGTTTTTCAGGCTCAGCGGCGGCAGGATTTCCAGCGTTTTCTGCCAGATATAGCGGCTGCTGCCGTTGTCGTCAAGACGGATGAAAATATCGTTGATGCCGGGCTTGACGTCTTTGCCGGGGGTGATGGTGACCTGCCACTTGCGGCCGCTGCCCTTGACGGCGGCTTCGGCGAAGGACATGTTCTGTACACGGATGCTGCCTTTCAGCCCTTCCGGCAACGTGATGTCGATATTCAGCGGTACGCCGGCGGTGGTCTGGAGGACTTCCGGGTTGAAGGTGGCGGCGAATTTATCGGAGTTGAAATCGGCCAGCGAACCGCCGCTGATATACACCGGGGCCTCGGTCAGTTTCAGCGACAGGATGCCGTCCTTCAGCGGATGGGTATAGGTTTTGCCGCAGACTTCGGTAATGGTCACTTCGGACTGGTTGATCGGCAGCTGGAAATTGGCCGCGTCGGGGGTCAGCGAATAAGCCACGATCAGCGGCGTACCCTGGCGGTCGAACAGCAGCACGCGAACCTGACGGCCGATATTGAGTTCACGAATGAATTCCGCGTTGTAAGTCTGGCGCGACACGGTGGCCCAGGCGGCGAAGGCCGGCTTGGGTTCGCGCTTGGCGTCACCCTTGCCGTGCTTGCGCAGGAGGCCGAAGTCGAGTTCGCGCTGACTGGTGGCGTCGTTCCACAGCCCGATGTGCCAGACGCAGGCCACGAGGTCCGGAACCAGGCGGTTCAGCAGTACCACGCGGGCCAAATAGGCGGCCTGCTGGATTTCGCTGACTTCGCCGCCGGGGCGGGTCGAATAACCGATTTCGCTGATATACATGGGAACTTTGCGCCCGGCCAGTGCCGAAACCTCACGCCCGAGGCGGTTCAGGATGTCGACGTAACCGGAGGCGTCCGGGCTCTGCGCGCCGGGGATATACGGATGCAGCATGATCGAATCGATATAATCGGCAATGCCGTGGTTGCGGTAATAACCGACGTACTGGTTGTACTGGTTGGCATTCATCGGATTGATGCAGATGCCGGCGACTTTGGCGCCGGGGTCGTACTGGCGGACGACTTCGCTTTCCATGCGGATGATGTCCATGACGTCGTTCATGGTGCCGTGGAAGTTCTCGCCGACCATCGGTTCGTTCTGGGTTTCCCACACGTCGACCAGGCCCTTGCGCGAAACGACTTCTTTGATCAGCTTCTCCTTCTGGACCATCAACTCCTCATGAGTGTAGGGAACCATCTTTTTAAAGGGATGCATCACGTTCATGCAGCGAATGATTTTGATCGGTTCGCGTTCGGCAATCTTCTCAGGGGTTGGGGGCGTCGGCTGAAAATCATCCTTCTGGAAAAAGGTGAAAAAAAGCTGGCGATCCCATTTGGCGCCAGCCAGCGCCCGCAGCTCCGGGGTTAAACCGCCCCACACGCCAAAAGCCGGGTGGGCAGTTTCATAATAATCGCCGGGAAGCGGCGTGGTCACCATCATCGAGGTTTCCAGATGCTTCTCGACCTTGCCCCCCTTAATAATTTCAGCCCGGAGCAGGTAATAGTCCGGGCCGGGGAGTGCTACTAATAGTTCGTTTACTCCGGTAGGTCCTTCGCGGGAAAGGACCGGACGGCCGAAGCCGTCCGTAACCGTAACTTTCAACGAACCTTCGCCAACCTGACCCGCGACTTTGAACTCGGGCAGGCTGTCATAAATCTGAACCGGATTCGGCAGATTGAAGGTGATATCCGGAGCGGGGGGCTCGACTTCAATGACATTGACATTGTCGAGGTAGACCTTGCCCGGAGCTTTGATGTTGAAGTATAGCATGATTTTCTTGACTTCGCTCTCGCCGTATTTTTCCGGAAACGGGCCGACGGTATAGGTGAACGTCTGCCAGCTGGTGGTCAGCGTGGCCGGAGCGTCAAGCAGGGTCTTCTGTTCGCCACGGGGGGCATAGAATGCCAACGCTTTGGCAGCACCCTGCATCATGAACGTAAGCTTGACATTCGGAACTTCTTCCGCGGCGTCGCAGCGGGCGTCGAAGCTGACCTGATACAGTTTGCCGGGGACAAAATCGAAACCCTGCACGATATTGATGTTGCGCCCTTCGCGGGTGGTGACTTCCAGGCTCTTTTTGCCGTCGCTGGCGTCATCGGAAAAGGGGACTGCGACTCCGGTGGTATTGATCCAGTAGTTCGCCACGCCCTGCTCGAACGAACCGTTCTTAAGCAAGTTGGCGCCTTCGGCTCTCGGCTGCTGCTGTGGGGCCGGTTTGGCTTCGGCTTTCGGAGCGGGCTTGGTTTCGGCCTTCGGGGCCGGGGCAGGTTTTACTTCGGCTTTCGGAGCCGGTGCCGGTTTGGCTTCGGCCTTCGGCTGCGATTCCACGGCGCCGGAGCCATCCTTGGTGCTGACTCTGATATTGTCCAGATAAACCCGGCCCTCGCCCTTGACGCGGAAATAGATCATGATCTTGGTGACGTCCTTGGCCTGAAACTGCTCCGGGAACGGACCGGCTTCATAGGTGAACGTCTGCCATTTGGAGGTCAGCGCGGCAGGCGTGTCGAGCTGTTTTTTCTGTTCGCCGCGCGGCGCAAACATGCTCAGCGGGCCCTTTTCGCCCTGCAGCATGAACGGCATGGTCAATTCCGGGGTGCCGCCCTCTTCGCCGCAACGGGCGTCGAAGGAGATCACATACACGGCGCCGGGCTCGAGCTTAACGCCCTGCGCAATATCGACGCGCTTACCGTCGGTGGGCGTGACCACGAGGCACTGTTTGCCGTCAGTGGAGTCCGTAGTGTCGATCCGGACCATGCCCTGCTGGTTGGTCCAGTACTGGTTGGTTCCCTGCTCAAACGAGCCATTCAGGAAATTCACCTCACCTGCCGTAACTGCCAGTGCCAAAACACTGCAAACACTTAATATCAATTTCTTCATCGCAATCTCCTCTATTTCCTCATTACTCTATACAAAACTACCGTGTCTCTGCCGCCGTACTGAAATTCTCTCTGGTTAGAAAAGAGGACTGCTCGGCAAATTCAAGGTAAGCACAGCATCCATGATATAGTAGTCTTCAAGTTGCGGATTGATTCTGTGCACGCTTTCTTCGCCAATCGCCCGGGCACCGCCGTCGGCAAATGCGAGGTTGGCACGGCGCTGATGACGAAGCGTGACCTTGCCGCTATTATCCCCGGTACCGTTGTTCCAATATGCAACCGCATAACCACGGGCCAGCGGAAGTGCCGCCTCCTTATTCTGTACGCTGTCGCCGACCAACCACGTGATAGACGGAGACGGCTTGCGTTGCTTGAAGATATTATTGTAGTATCCACCGGCCTTGCCACGGGCTGTAGCCGAACCGTCACGCTCGATATCATTGCACATGCCATAGGTATAAACGGCGTCGGCATTGTTTTTGTAGGGGGTTTTGGTTTTCTGCAGCGGACAGATAAATACATTGCTTTCGGCAAGGTATTTTTCGTCGACCATGCAGTTCGACCAGAAATAATTGCCTCTCAATTGACCGGCCGGAATCAGGCCGCTGTTGTCATTTGCATACTGAATGCAAGCAATGCCTATTTGCTTCAAGTTTCCAAGGCAATTGGTGGCTTTAGCCCGGTCGCGGGCCTGGTTGAGTGCCGGCAGCAGCATGGCTGCCAGGATTGCGATGATCGCGATCACAACGAGCAATTCAATGAGTGTAAAAAACCTTGTGACTTTCATTTTCCCTGCCTCCTGGTTGCATTGTTTTTTGAAAGATCTCTGGTTGAATTCCGTATTCTTAACGCGGCAGGAACTAATACTTCCTGACGCGGTCCTTCTTCGCGGCCGGTAATGCGGTCGATCAGCAGCACGGCGGCCTGTTCGCCAATCTCTTCGGCGTGCTGGTCGATTGTAGTCAGCTGGGGGCGGATTTTCTTGCAGATCGGCAAATTGCCGAAACCGGTCACCGCCAGCTCTTCGGGAACTTTGATGCCGAGGTCAAAAGCGGCATTCATGGTGTCGACCGCCAGATAGTCGTTGAAGCAAACCAGCGCTTCGGGGCGGTCGGGTATATCGAGGAATTTCTTCAAAATATCGGTGTTGTCGGCATCGCAATCCCGGATTTCGCACAGGTGCCGGGGATTGATCGACAAGTGATTGCTGATCATGGCATCCAGGAAACCCGCTTTGCGCTCCTGCCCGCTGCTGACCCCGGAGTAATTGACCGCGCCGATACGCTTGTAACCGCACTTGATCAAATATTCCGTCACCTGCGCCATGGCCTCGCGGTTGCTGGTGCCGATGAAGTCAAATTCACTGACGCCCCAGTACTGGTCCACCAGCACGATCGGGTTGTGAAACGAATAAAGTTGAGAAACATAAGTGGAGGACGGCGGCATGGCCATCGGCAGCAGCAGCAGACCGTCGACCCGGCGGCGGGCAAAACGGCTGAGCATATCGGCTTCGTCGCGCACCAGCTTGTCCCAGCTGATCACATAAGAATCATAGCCGTGTTTGTGGAGCGCCTCGTGAATGCCGTTCATGATGGCTCCCGAGAATTGACAGCGGAACTCGTTACAGGCGATGCCGATACTGCGGCTCTTGCCCGTCTGCACATATTCCACCATGGCGTTCGGCTGGTAACCGTACTTGCGGGCCACGGCCTGGATTCGCTCGCGGGTAGCGTGTTTGATCCCGGCGCGGCCGTTGAGCGCTTTCGACACCGTCGATTCGCCTACTCCGCAAATTTTGCCTATTTCTTTCATCGAGATCATTTCAAATAGCTTCCCTTATCATTCAATGGCTATACATATTATTATACAGGAAAAGCTTGATTTGTCAACTGCTTGAAATCACTTTTTTTGACAAATTTTTTACAATTGCATAATTGAATTATTATAAATATGTTATATAATAATTACTATACATTTCAAGTACTTGAAATTCTTGAAATATGATTGACTTTTATCAAGTCCGTGATATCAAACCGAGGAGACGCTATGAACGACCTTTTTCCCGAAAGCGACCTGAAGGGCCTGCTGGAATTTTACAACACCCGCGACGAGTGGAAAAATATTTTACAATACCGGACCCTGACCGGCCGCATCAAACCGGTGGAAAACGTGTTTTTCGGCGATTCCATCACCTGGGCCTGGCCGTTGCATGAGTTTTTTCCCGGCGTGTCGCTGATCAACCGCGGAATCCCCGGCGACAACATCACCGGCTTGAACTACCGCGTCCAGGAAGACGTGATCGCCTACGCCCCCAAACGCGCTTTCATGATGATCGGCATTAACGGCATCGAAACCGAAATCAAGCTGTTGGTCGCACGCATTCAGTCCGTGGCCAACCGGATGACCGACGCCGGAATCGACGTATATGCCTGCAGCATTCTGCCGCTGCGCTACCCCGACCCCTGGGACCGCTTCCAGTACCAGGAAAAAATCGTCGAAGTCAACGCCATGCTCAAGGAATGGAGCGCCACCCACGCCGCCGGCTTCATGGATTACCATACAATCTTAAAGGACGAGACCGGTCAGCTCGCCGCCGAATACGCCATGCCCGACGGCACCCATCTGACCTTCGCGGCCTACCGGCGAATGTCAGATGAATTGGCCGCAGCCATCGGCTGCTGAATTGGAAAATTGGTCGGCGCAAGCGCCTGAATTGGAGAATTAGGGAATTAAACTTCCGTATAAGTCCGTGTCCGTCCGTGTATATTATGACGGCCGCGCCCGGTAGCGAATTTTTCTTCTTTTTTCTTTCTTAATTTACCAGTCCCATGGCGTAGTTCAGGAGTTTTCCGTCAATGGCGGTGCCTTTGGCGGCTTCGGATTCGAGGAATTGCAGCAGTTCGGATTTGGAAACCAGAAGCGTTTCGATGTCCTCGTTTTCCTCCTGGAAACTCTGCGGAAGACCATCACGGTACCGCGCACCGTCCACATGCATCAGCACCATGGTCATTTTCTCGCCGGTTATCCCCGGTGAACTGCATGATTCCGGATAAACCCGGATCACTTCGCCTGCGAAACCGGTCTCCTCGCGAAGTTCGCGGACCGCGGTCTCTTTCGCCGATTCCCCGGCGTCGATCAGCCCCGCCGGAAATTCCAGCACGTATTCCCAGACCGGCGGACGGAACTGGCGCACCAGAATAATTTTGCCGTCCGGCACAATCTCGGCGACAATGACCGCCGCCCCCTGCGAATTCACCCGGTCGGCGCACTCCCATTTACGTACTTTGCCGCGACGGTCGGTAAACTCAAGTTCGCTGAGCTCAACGAAGCGGCCCGACGCCAGCGTTTTCCGGTCCGGAAGCTGAACTTTTTTCGTCATATTTTACTTTTCCCGTGATTTTAAATTTGCAAAAATAAATTCATGTGCTAAAATGATTATAGACAAAATTAAATTCAATTGTCCTTTTCAATTTAGCTCCGATAACGATGCTTTAACAGTTTTAATCCAGATTTATTTCAGAAATTTTGACTGTCCGCATCGTCGGCACGGCAAAAAGGTTTCCCCGCTTGCAGCTCGATTGGAAATTATCATTTTGGTAAGAGGTAAAATTAGTATGATCGTTGCGTTGACCGGCGGAATGGGCTGTGGAAAGAGCCTGGCTCTGCAGTATTTTGCCGAACTCGGCTGGCAGACCCTGAGCGCCGACGCGATCAATCATGAAATCTATAAGAACAGCGAGGAATTCAAGGCCGGGTTGCGCGGCCGCTGGGGACATCATATTTTCGACGGAAACGGCGTTATCGACCGCAGGGCCGTGGCCGGAATCGTTTTCAACGACGCAGCCGAACTCGAGTGGCTGAACGGTATTTTGCACCCGCTCATCCGTGACCATGCCGAAGGGTGTTTCGCCGCCGATCCGGCAGGCAACCACCTCTTTGAAGTCCCGCTGTTGTACGAAAGCGGATGGCACGGGCGTTACGACGTGGTGGTGTGCATCTGGAGCAATCCGGAAACGGTCCGGGAGCGGCTGCACAAACGCGGCCTCGACGACGGCGAAATCGAGCGTCGTATGGCGTATCAGATGACGGCGGATGAAAAACTGGCAAGGGCGGATTTTGGCCTGATCAACAATGGCTCGCCTGATGACCTATATGAACAATGCAAAGAATTGTCAAAGCAAATAAAGGAAATGGTATGGAAGAAAAAGACATGCTGAACAACGAAACTCCGGCCGGGATTCCGGCAGCCGAAGCCGCAGACGAAACCCCGAAAAAGAAGCGCGGCCGCCCGAAAAAAGCCCAATCCGCCGAGGCCCCGGCTGCCGAAAAACCCGTCGAAACCCCTGCCGCACCCGCCGCCCCTGCCGCACCCGCCGCGGAACCGGCCCCGGAGCCGAAAGTTGTCCAGAAACCCTTCATCCCTTATTATGATGAGGCCCCGTCCGCCCCGGAAGCACCTCCGGCGCAGGATGTTGAATTCAAAACGATTGCGGCGCAGACCACGTCCACCCCGTCCCCTGAAGTCGAAGCGGCTTCGCGCGACATCGTCACCCCCTCCGGCGAAGTGGTCCCCAACGAATCCCCCGCCGAGCGCATGAGCCCGGAAGCCATGCCCCCTGAGCAGCGCCAGGAGAATAACAACAAGCAGCACAACAAATTTCAGAAATTCAAGGACCGTAAAAATTTCCAGAAAAATAAAAATGCCAACAACGGTCAGAACCAGCAGGGCCAGCACCAGCAGAATCAGAATCAACAGGGCCAGCATCACCAGCAGAATCAAAACCAGCAGCAGAACCAGAATCAGCAGCGCCCGAATGCCGAAGTAGATGCGGAAAATGAAGTTCAGCGCGACAAAGTCGGGCCGAGCATGAATATTGCCGAGCTCCAGACCCGCGACATGCACGAACTTCAGAAAATGGCCACCGAACTCGGTATCGAAGGAGTCGGCTCACTGGAAAAATCGATGCTGATTTTTGAAATCCTGAAGGCCAACGCCGAAAAATGCGGCCAGATGTACGGCTCCGGCTACCTCGAACTCCTGCCGGACGGCTTCGGGTTCCTGCGTTCGCCCTCGTACTGCTATCTGCCGTGTCCGGAAGACATTTACCTCTCGCCCTCGCAGATCAAGCGTTTCTCGCTGAAAACCGGCGACTTCGTGGCCGGCCAGATCCGCACCCCGCGCGAAAAAGAACGTTTCTTCGCCATGCTCAAAGTCGAGACCATCAACCACGACGTGCCCGAGCGCAAGAAGGACATCATCCCCTTCAACAGCCTGACGCCGTATTTCCCGACCGAGCGCCTGGTGCTGGAAACCGATCCGACCGATTTCTCGACCCGTATCATGGACCTCGTCACTCCGATCGGCAAGGGCCAGCGCGGACTGATCGTGGCCCCGCCCCGTACCGGCAAAACTGTGCTCATGCAGAAGATCGCCAACAGCATCCGCAAGAACAATCCGGAAGTCAAGCTGATCGTGCTGCTCATCGACGAGCGCCCGGAAGAAGTCACCGACATGATGCGCTGCACCGACGCCGAAGTCGTCAGCTCCACCTTTGACGAGCCGCCGGAACGCCACGTCCAGGTCGCCGAAATGGTCATCGAAAAAGCCAAGCGCATGGTCGAATACAAGCAGGACGTGGTGATCCTGCTCGACAGCATCACCCGCCTCGCCCGCGCCTACAATACCCTCCAGCCGCACAGCGGCAAGATCCTCTCCGGCGGGGTCGACGCAAACGCGCTCCACAAGCCAAAACGCTTCTTCGGCGCCGCCCGTAACATCGAAAATCACGGCAGCTTGACCATTCTCGCCACCGCGCTTATCGAAACCGGCAGCCGCATGGACGAAGTGATCTTCGAAGAATTCAAGGGCACCGGCAATATGGAACTGGACCTCGACCGCTACCTTTCCGACCGCCGCATTTACCCGGCCATCAACATCGAAAAGAGCGGCACCCGCAAGGAAGAACTGCTGCTGCATCCCGATGAACTCCAGAAACTCTGGATCCTGCGCAAGGTCATGAACGGCGTGCCGCCGGCGGAATCGATGGAACTCCTGATCGGTAAACTCAAGAAGATGACGACCAACATCGAGTTCCTGTTGTCGCTGAACAATTATCAATAAAAACTGGAAGCAGGAGGAAATAGCATGAACCCGAAACGCGCACGATTTCTCTGGAGTTTGTTTTATTTCTTTCTGATCATCATGGGGATTATCGCGGTCATGCTGATCTGGCCCGCGTACCGGGATTACCGGGCGCAGGAGAGCGAGTATTACCGCCTTAAAGAACAGGCCACCGGCAAACGCGACTCGGTAAACGAGCTCCGGCGCAACGTATCCGCGCTGGAGCGCGACCCCGCCGCCGTGGAAAAAGTGGCCCGCGAAAGGTTCGGATTGTGCGAAGAGGGTGAAATCGTCATCATCTACAATCCGCCGCCAAAAAACACTCCTGTCAGTAAAGAGGGAAACAACAAAGAATGAAAAAAGTCAGAATCGGAATCATCGGCTGCGGTCAGATCACCAAAGCCTCGCACGCACCGCAACTGGCCGCGCTGAAGGACCAGGTTGAAGTTACCGCGCTCTACGACGTCGACCAGGGCAAGGCCCGCGTCATCGCCGAGGACAATCACTTCGAATGCGCCATCTGCCGCAATTTCAAGGACTTCCTCGCCTCCGACATCGATGCCGCCATCGTCGCCACCCCGAATAATCTGCACTACCCCCAGACCATGGCCTGCCTCAAAGCCGGCAAACATGTGCTGGTGGAAAAACCTGCCGCCGTGAACCTCCGTCAGGCCGATGCCATGATCGAGCTCGCCAAGGCCAAGCGCCGTTACCTGCAGGTCAATCAGTCATTCCGTTATTTCCCGCTCTATACCTTCATCAAAGAAACCATCGCCAAGGGCGAAATCGGCAAGCCGCGCCACATCCGTTGCCTGCGTGCCAGCACCTCCGCCCCGAACGTCGGCTGGTCGCCCGGCGCCGACTGGTTCGTTTCCAAAAAGGCCAACGGCAGCATCCTGATGGATATCGCCGTCCACATGGCCGACCTGATTTACTGGTATTTCGGCGATGTGGAAAGTATTTCCGCCTGCAATTCGATCCTGCGTCCGCGCGGCGAAGTCATCGACAACTCCGTCTCGCTGTTCCGTTTCGCCAACGGCGCGACCGGCGTGCTGGAGCTCTCGTGGACCTTCCCGGTCGGCGGCAACAGCCTCGAAATCTGGGGTGACAAAGGTTCGATCATCGTACCCGCCAACATGGCCTCGTGCGAAATCCAGATGAAAGACGGCAAAAGCCGTACCGTGCTCGCCGCCGATTGCGCCGCCACCAACAGCCATCAATGGTTCGTGGATTCGGTCAACGGCAAAAAAGGCAATCCGGTCAACGGCAAAACCGGCCGCAACGCCCTGGCGCTACTGCTCGCCATCACCAAGTCCTCGGAACAAAACGGCCGCCCGGCCGCGCCGAAAACCATATAAGCTTTTTGAAATCAGGCGGTTCAGGTGATTGCAACACAATCACCTGAACCGCCTCGTTCTTTAAAAGTTTTTGGCAAGAGGGGGCACGGGGGAGAAGGACCTTTTTTTAAAAAGGGCTTCTTCCCCGTTACACTTCTTTTGAAACAAAATCTTCTACAGCGGCGAGCAAGTCGTCCACCACGGGATATTCCGGGGGGATGTTGCCCTTGGCGAGTTCGTTTTCGCCGTAGCCGGTTCGCACCAGATAGACGGCGGCGCAGCCGGCATTGCGCCCGGCTTCGAGGTCGGACAGGCGGTCGCCGACCATGAACGATTCTTTCACGTCAATATCATGCTTGGCTACGGCGGCCAGCAGCATGCCGGGGGCGGGCTTGCGGCAATCGCATTCGCCGGTGAAATCCCTGTGATGCGGACAATAGAAAAAATCGTCGATTTCGGCGCCCTCGGCGGCGAGCAGTTCGCGGATACGCTCGTGCACGGCGTGAATATCTTTTTCCCCGTACATGCCGCGTGCCACTCCGGCCTGGTTAGTCACCACAATCCGCAGGAAGCCGAGCGCCTTGAGCTTTTTCAACGCTTCCACGGTGCCGGGAACAATGACCACTTTGTCGGGTTCATAGAGGTAATCGACTTCCATATTGACCACGCCGTCGCGGTCAAGAAAACATGCCTTATTCATTCAGTTGTACCACCTTATTCGTTCGATCAGGTAAATCTCTTCCTGTTTGGTTTCTTTGACATAAAAAGTACCGGCGATTTTCATTTTGTACGTACGGCCGAGCCCGATCATGAACATGTCTTTCAAAACGACCGGATCATAGGTGAAACTTTCTCCGGGTGCGATAACCTGGTAATTGTGCCGTTGGACCGGTTCCTTGATCTTATCGCGCCACTCCGCGGTCAATGCGATTTCCTTGGCCGGCTCCTCGGTGCTGTGGACCAGAATCTTGAACTCATCCATCGGACGGGTCTGGCGGATGCTGATATCGGACTTGGAGTGGTTGGCGATCGTCAGGTACAGGAGCGCGCCGAGCTCCGGGATTTCGTCCCGCTTCTTCAATTCGGCGGTCACGGTCACGCCGTCCTGCGACCACTTGGCGCTCTGCGGGCGGAACTGGTTCTGGCAGCCGGTCAGCGCCAGCACGGCCAGCATGATCAACGCAAAAATTTTCTTCATAATTCACTTCTCCGTCAGTTGGAGTGTTAAAACAGTATTTTAGCGTTTTTCGCGGAAAAGTCAAGGTCGCAGCGTGCAACGCACCATTGAATTTTCATATTCGAATGCTATTTTCTGTGCGGTGTTGAATGATAAACCTGGAAATATCCGATGCGGAAAATATTGATTCTAATAAGTCTGCTGCTGCTGGGCACCGCCGTTGCGGATGATACCGTGTTCCTGGCCGTGCTGAAAGATCTGGCCGCTGAGAACAGCAAAGCCGCCCGGGCCGGCAATCCGGCCGAGGCCCCCGCCGAACGGTTGGTTCAGGAATGGAAAGCCCCTGCCACCCGCGCGCAGGTGCAAAAAACCTATTTCCCGGTGCTCGAACGCGGCGCGTTCCTGTTATTCGACCCCGGCACGGTGGCGCTGAGCCACTCCTGGAACGGCATCCGCCACATCCTGCCCGCCTACAAAGCCTGGGCACTGAAGAACTCCGCCAGGGTCCCCCGCGAGGCCAGATACCTGCTGCTGCTCCACGAACAGAAATACGACGAAATCGAACTGGCCCTGATCGATGCGTTGCAGACCGGCCGCAGTGACTTCAAGCTGAATCTGCTGGGCACGGCAACCGGTATTCACCGGGAGAGCGAGCTTTTCGACGACTGCCTGAACGCCGCCTTCAAGGAAAATCCGGGCAAAACGGTCTGCGCCATGTTTGACTTTGCCGACCTGCTGGGCTGGCACAATTTCAAGCTGAACGATAAGTTCCGCAAACTGCTGGAATCCGATCCGGCCAGTTTGAAACAGCTCCCGCAGCCGCGCCAGTTTTTCCTGCTGAACGACCTCATCAACGAAGCCGCAGCCGCAAATGGATATCAGGAAAAAAAGACCCTGCAGGAGCTGAACAACAATTCCCTTTACAAAGAGCTTGCCGCTCTCTTTCCCGGCATGCTGATCGAAGTCGTGAAAGAGGGCCAGTCCAGTTCCTCCTCCGGCAAGCCGGTCCGGAACAAAAAAGCCCCCCTGAAAGTGACGATCAAAAACAAGGGTTAAAGCGGCATGACTTTCCGCTTGAAAGCCTCGTTGACAACCTGTCCGATGGCCGTGTAAAAAGCACTCGCTCCACAGAAAAGACCGACATAACCGGCAAGGGTATGCAGATCATGCGCCGTATGACCGCTGGAAAAATTTGCCAGCGCCAGCAGCGCAAACAAAACCGTCAGCGACGCAAACACGACTTGCAATGAGCGCGAACCTTTGAGCGTTCCCACAAAAAGACCGGCGGTAAAGAGACACCACATCGCCAGATAACACCCCATCGAAACCGGCGTGGGCCGGGCCACAACACCGATCGCCGGCAAAAGCCAGATCGCCACAAGAGTCATCCAGAAAAACCCGTACGACGTAAACGCGGTTGTGCCGAACGTGTTACCTTTTTTCCACTCCATGATCCCGGCGATCACCTGGGCGATACCGCCATAAAAAATTCCCATGGCGATAACGGTGTTGTCCAGCGGAACAAACCCTGCGTTATGGATATTGAGCAGCACCGTGGTCATTCCGAAACCACAGAGCCCGAGCGGCGCAGGATTGGCCGTGAAATCAGCAGCAGACGAATTCGACATAATAGAACCTTGGTTAAATAATTTTTGAGGAGTATAAATATAATGCCGCTACACAATAATTCAAGCGCGAATCACCAATAATATGGAATCCTCAAATGGATGGTTTCGTACAATATCCGGGTTGGTATTTGACCCAGGCGACGAGCTCGGCATCCGTACCGCTGCATCCATATTCGTAAACCGCGATCTGTTGCTCGTCGGCGGCAACGCCATAACAGCGGTCGCTGCCGGTTTTCTCCACCTGATTGGCATAATAAGTCTTGTTGTCGTCAAGAAGTTTCCTCATGGCGCCATTGGGCAACCGGCACTCCAGGTTGATATAATCGCCATTAAGCAAATTCAAAGACTGAACCGTCATCAGTTCGGGAATGCCGAGCGCATGAAGCCGCTGCAGAATCGTCTCAACATCAAGCGTCAAAATGATCTCATTCAAAATTACTTTTCCACACAAATTTTTATGCATCTTATCGCTCCTTATTTACAATCGCAGATTGTTTCTCGATGTAATTTTCAGTATTTCTTCGGAAGAATTTCCAACCAATAGGAATCCGGATCGTTGATGAAGTAGATGCCCATGGCTTCGTTTTCGTAGCAGATGCAGTTCATTTCGCGATGCTTCTTTTTGGCGGCTTCAAAGTCGTCGGTTTCAAAAGCCAGGTGGAACTCGTTGTCGCCGAGGTCGTAGGGACGGTCCATGTCGCGCATCCAGGTGAGCTCGAGAAGGTGGCTGCTGCTGTTATCACTGAGATAGACGATGATGAAGGAGCCGTCCGGCGCGGTAATACGGCGGGTTTCGCGCAGGTCGAGGGCTTCGCGGTAAAAGGCAAGGCTCTTTTC